>NZ_CANQTS010000011.1 GCF_947626835.1 uncultured Acinetobacter sp.
ATTTTGTGTGTAGGCTTCTTCATTTGGAAATTATATCGCTGAAAAACCCTTTACAGATAGGTTTGTGCAACAAAGCCGTGCAAGGCTATGATAATTATCATTTGGAAGCGGATTTGGATAGTTTAGGTGAATCTGCAAAATATGTGGAAGCAACAATTTCAATGGTAGATACCACTGAAACTTTAGATGATAAGCATAGTAATTATTTATATCACCTATTACACCATCACTTAATTTCATGTGGCGAAGCATCAGACGCAATTTTTGATAGTCTTCGTAATTATGGTGTAAATAGATTTATGCAGATTATGCCAATTTTAAAACATGAAATCGAAACAAATAAAGTTTCAAGATTTTTTCGTAACGAGAATAGTGGCTTAATTGAAAATCTTTATAAAAAATTTGAGAAACAACTTCAAGAATGTGAATTTGAAATTGATAATCAAGAAGATCAAAGTTTTTTAGATTTAATATGAAATAAAAACCCGCTCTAAAGCGGGTTTTCTTTTCAAAACTAATCAGAATCAACCAATCAATTTCTTCATCAATTCATTGACTTGGGCAGGGTTAGCTTTACCTTTCGCTGCTTTCATCACTTGACCAACAAGACCGTTAAAGGCTTTCTCTTTACCAGATTTAAACTCTTCAACCATCTTCTCGTTGGCAGCAAGCACGTCTTTAATAATCGCTTCAATTGCGCCTGTATCAGTTTCCTGTTTCAAGCCTTTTTCCGCAATAATTTCATCCGCAGTTTTGCCTTCTTCCCACATAAAGCCAAATACTTGTTTTGCAATCTTACCGTTAATGGTGTTGTCCACAATACGTGCAATCATACCGCCCAATTTTTCAGCCGTTACAGGAGAATCTGCTAATTCTAAGCCTGCTTTGTTTAAAGCACCTGAGAATTCACCCATCACCCAATTTGCAGCAACTTTACCTTGCGTAGCACCGCCAGCAGCTTTTACCACGTCTTCATAAAACTCTGACATTTCACGCGTCAGCGTTAAAACGTGCGCATCGTATTCAGTCACACCAAAGTCTGCTACAAAACGTGCACGACGTGCCACAGGAAGCTCAGGCATGGTGGCTTTAATGGCTTCAATTTGCGCATCTGCAATAATCACAGGCAATAAGTCAGGGTCAGGGAAGTAGCGGTAATCGTTCGCTTCTTCTTTAGAACGCATAGAACGCGTTTCCATCTTCACAGGATCAAACAAACGTGTTTCTTGGTCGATGGTACCATCCCATTCCAAGATTTCCATTTGACGCTCAATTTCAACATTGACCGCTTGTTCAATGAAACGGAATGAGTTGAGGTTTTTCAATTCACAACGTGTACCAAATGGTTGACCCGGACGGCGTAAAGACACGTTACAGTCACAACGGAATGAACCTTCCGCCATGTTACCGTCAGAGATCCCTAACCAACGCACAAGGGTATGAATCGCTTTAATATAAGCAACAGCTTCTTCAACCGAGCGCATATCAGGTTCAGAGACAATCTCTAAAAGTGGTGTACCGGCACGGTTTAAGTCAATGCCTGACATACCTTCAAATTGGTCATGGATTGATTTACCTGCATCTTCCTCAAGGTGCGCACGTGTCACGCCAATGCGTTTAACTGTGCCATCTTCAAGTTGGATATCGATATGACCCAAGCCCACAATCGGGTTGTCCATTTGGCTGATTTGGTAGCCTTTTGGCGAGTCAGGGTAGAAATAGTTTTTACGCGCAAACACAGATGCTTGGTCGATGTAGGCATCAATACCCAAACCAAAACGGATGGCAAGATCAACCACTTCTTTGTTGAGTACGGGCAATACACCCGGCATGGCTAAATCAACAAGGCTGGCTTGTGTGTTTGGGTCATTGCCAAACACAGTCGATGAACCTGAGAAAATTTTAGTATTGGTGGCAAGTTGCGTGTGAATCTCGATACCAATCACCACTTCCCAACCGTCAATCAGGTTAGATTTTGGTTTAGCGTTGTTCTTCGCCATTATGCGTTCTCCTCAGCAATTGCAGCGCGTTTGGTGTGCCAATCTGTTGCTTGTTGATACTGGTGTACCACAGACAACAATTGCGATTCTGACCAATAGTTACCAATGAGCTGTAAACCAACCGGTAAGTTATTTGAATCAAAACCAACAGGCGCGTTAATGGCAGGTAAGCCTGCTAAGTTCACCGCAATGGTGTAAATGTCACCTAAGTACATTTCTACTGGCGACAAGTTGGCACCAATTTTGTACGCTGTGGTTGGTGCAGAAGGCGCCGCGATGACATCTACAGACTCAAAGGCTTTTAAGAAATCTTGTTGGATTAAACGACGTACTTTTTGTGCTTTTACGTAGTAGGCATCGTAGTAACCTGCCGATAATGCATAAGTACCAATTAAAATACGTTGCTGAACTTCTTTACCAAAACCTTCTGAGCGCGAACGTTTGTATAAATCCATTAAATCGGCAGGATTTTCACAGCGGTAGCCATAACGTACACCGTCAAAACGTTGTAAGTTAGACGATGCTTCAGCAGGGGCAATCAGGTAGTAGGTTGGTACATAGCTTTCTGTCATGGTCAGATCAATCTCAACCAAGATCGCGCCCATGTCTTCTAGCTTTTTCAGTGATTCTTCAACACGTGCTTTAACCTCGGCGTCTAAACCTTGTACGTTAAAGTACTGTTTAGGAATACCAATGCGTAAGCCTTTTACAGATGTGCCGTTTAGGTTAGCCACGTAATCATCGACTTCTTTTTCAACAGACGTTGAATCTTTCGCGTCGTGACCTGCCATTACATTCATCAGGTAAGCACAGTCTTCAGCCGAGCGTGCCATTGGACCACCTTGATCGAGTGATGATGCATAGGCAATCATACCAAAGCGAGAAACACGACCATAGGTTGGTTTAAGACCTGTTAAACCACAAAACGATGCCGGTTGACGGATTGAACCACCAGTGTCGGTACCTGTGGCAAATGGGGCTAAATCAGCCGCGACAGCCGCAGCAGAACCACCTGATGAACCACCCGGAACATGATTTAAGTTCCATGGGTTGGCTGTTGCGCCATAGTATGAGTTCTCGGAAGTTGAACCCATGGCAAACTCGTCCATGTTGAGTTTACCTAAAGTCACAAGGCCGGCTGCTTTACCTTGAGCCACCACAGTTGCATCATAAGGCGAGATAAAGTTATCTAGCATTTTAGAACCCGCAGTGGTTTTAATGCCTTGGGTACAAAAAATGTCTTTATGCGCAACAGGAATACCGGTTAAAACCGATGCAGTCCCTGCTTTGATCGAAGCATCGGCCGCATCAGCTTGAGCTAACGCTTGTTCAGCGGTGACCGTGACATAAGATTTTACTTGGGCATCGATTTTTTCAATGCGTTTTAAATAATGTTGGGTAATTTCACGTGATGAAAATTGAGCATCAGCTAAACCTTGGCTCAGTTCACGAATCGATAAACGATGTAAATCAGTCATGAGAGAAAAATCTTCACTAAAATGTAAGAAAAAGCTTTAGATGAATAAATATTATTCAATTACGCGTGGTACAAGGTATAGACCCGCTTCAACTGCAGGTGCAACCGCTTGATATTGCTCGCGATGGTTGCTTTCACACACCACGTCTTCACGTAAAGGTTGTGGGTTGTCAAATGGGCTTTTTAGTGGCTCAACACCGTCGGTATTGATCTCTTTGAGTGATTCCATCATGCCTAAAATTTTATTTAAACTTTGAGCATATTCAGCAGATTGCGTATCATTAAGCGATAATCTTGCAAGATGGGCAATTGCTGAAACTGTTTGTGCATTTAAATCTGCAGAATGCTGAGCATCCGATGTCGACATAACATCACCTCATCAGTATTAAAAATTTTCAAATATCCTGCGTTATAATAAGCGATTGACTTGTTCAAAGCATCACATTTAGTTAAAGTTGCCCACTTGCGTCCACATAAAGTTTAATTGAGAACGTCCCCGTGATTCTAAAACGACTAATTGGCTTGTTTTCGCCTGATCTGGCCATTGACTTAGGTACAGCGAATACCCTTATTTATGCACCAGGACGCGGCATTATCTTAAATGAACCAACCGTGGTGGCGATTCGTCACAGTGGTTCACAAAAAATTGTTGCCGCCGTAGGTCTTGATGCGAAACAAATGCTTGGTCGTACTCCTGCAAACATCTCAGCCATCCGCCCAATGAAAGACGGTGTGATTGCTGATTTTGAAGTAACCGAGACCATGCTCAACCAATTTATTGGTAAAGTGCATGAAAAACGTCTGTTCCCACCTGCACCGCGTGTTGTGGTGTGTGTACCGTGTAAATCGACATTGGTGGAACGCCGTGCCATTCGTGAGGCGGTGTTTAATGCAGGTGCACGTGATGTACGTTTAATTGAAGAGCCAATGGCAGCAGCGATTGGCGCAGGTATGCCAGTTGAGCAAGCTTGTGGTTCCATGGTGGTTGATGTGGGTGGTGGTACTACAGAAATCGCGATTATCTCATTACAAGGCTGTGTGTATGCAGATTCGCTGCGTATTGGTGGCGATGTATTTGATGAGCAAATCATTAACTATGTGCGTAAGGCCCATGGCTGCGTGATTGGTGAAACCACAGCAGAGATTATTAAAAAAGAAGTCGGTATGGCACTACCTGATGAAGGTGCGAAACCACTTGAAATTGAAGTGCGCGGTCGTAATTTAGCCGAGGGTGTACCACGTGCGATTACCGTGACCTCAACTGAAGTGACGCAAGCGATTGCTGACCCATTACAAAATATTGTGTCTGCGGTAAAATCAGCACTTGAGCAAACGCCACCAGAGTTGTCATCTGATATTGCTGAGCGCGGTATTGTGTTAACCGGTGGCGGTGCATTGTTACGCAATTTAGATAAAATGTTGGCGCAAGAAACTGGCTTACCTGTAATGGTGGCTGAAGATCCATTAACGTGTGTAACACGCGGTGGTGGTAAAGTACTTGAATTTTTCGACAACCCAAATCACGATATGTTATTCGTTGGCTAAAAGGACTTAGGCGGTGCAAGCAAATCTGTTTTCCAGACAGCCGCCATCTTTTCGCTCATTTATCATTGCAGTGATCACATGTTTGGTGGTGCTATTTTTAAACTGGCGCATTCCCCATGTGATTCAACCTGCAAGAGATGTCTTGTATGCGGCATATAATCCTATTTATGCCCTTGCAAGCTATCCTGTGTTATCGCGAGAGTGGCTCACTCAACAAACTAAATCTGAAGCACAATTGCGTCGTGAAAATACTGCGATGCAAGCCGAGCTGTTACAGGCACAAGTGCGCTTACAAAAAATTTCTGAATTGTCTGCTGAAAATACGCGCTTGCGCGGTTTAATTGACACCCCGTTAATTATTGATGGACGCATGCAAATTGCTGAAGTGATAGGCACCGATGCCGATCCATTACGGCATATTATTGTGATTAATCGTGGCGCAACCAGTGATATTAAAGTCGGACAAACGGTGCTTGATGACAAAGGTATTATGGGGCAGGTGATTGCGGTCTATCCACACAGTAGTCGTGTCATGCTGTTGTCGGATAAAGAGCATTCTTTATCGGTACGTTTAGAGCGTAGTGGCATTCGTGCCATTGTTAGTGGTAAAGGCGATCTTACCCAACTTAAAATGCAATATGTGCCAACCAGTGCCGATGTTAAGGTTGGGGAAAAAGTCTATAGCTCAGGTTTAGGCGCACATTTTCCTGCCGGTTATTTAGTGGGAACCGTGCAAAAGGTCAGTCGTCACAATAGCGGTGAATTTGCCCAAATTGATATTCAACCAGCAGCGCAACTGGGTGGTGGTCAGCATGTCGTGGTGCTGTTCTCTGAGTCATTGGCTATGGAGCAACCGCATGCCACTCGCTAGGTTAAAAAGTAAAAGTCATCAAGATCCATTATTTGCCATTATTGTTTCGGTCATTGTGGCATCGGTGTTGATTGTCTATCCGTTGTCGTATGGCTTATCGGCATGGCGACCTGAATATATGCTGTTGCTGGTGATGTTTTGGGTATTATGCCAACCCACATGGTGTGGGGTATGGTTTGCCTTTGCCATGGGCATGTTTGTGGATTTATTGGTGGGTTCACCTTTAGGTTTAAATGCTTTGAGTTTTGTGATTGTCAGCTTTGTGGCACGCTTTTTCATTCGTGAAAAACGCATTTTAACCTTTGTGCATATTTGGGTGATTGTTAGTCTTGCAACACTGGCACATTTATTGCTGCAATGGCTGATGCAAGTCATGGGCGGTATTGATTTTGCCTTGGCGCGCCACTGGCAACCCTTACCCACCACTATTGCAGTCTTTCCACTGGTTTATTATGTGTTAAAACGATGGCGCATTTAATTTTAGCTTCAAGTTCACCTAGACGCCGTGAGTTACTGACTCAGTTGGGTTTTAGTTTTGACGTCTATAGTCCCGATATTGATGAATCGGTACATTCAGGTGAAAATGTCGCCCATTATGTGCAGCGTTTGGCGCAAGATAAAGCCGCCGCAGTCATTGCAAAATTTCCCGATGCTTTAGTGATTGCCGCAGATACCTCACTGGGTGTCGATGGTCAAATTTTAGGAAAACCTGAATCTAAAGCGCATGCCTTTGCCATGTGGCAGATGATTTCTAATCGTCAACATGATGTATTTTCAGGTGTTTGTGTGCGTACAAAACAACAAATTTCCAGTATAGTGGTACGCACCGAAGTTCAATTTCAAGCCTTGAGCACCCAAGATATGGAAGATTATTGGGCAACAGGTGAACCTTTGGGTAAAGCCGGTGGTTATGCCATCCAAGGCATTGCAGCACGTTATATTCCCAAGATACATGGCAGTTATAGCAATGTAGTGGGTTTACCTTTATATGAAACGGTACAGTTATTAACAGCATTTAAGGCACTAAATTAAACGCTGAAAAAAAGAATGTTTATAATGTTTTGAGTTTTATTATGTCTGACGAATTATTGATTAACGTCACCCCGATGGAATGCCGGGTCGCGTTAATTGAAAATGGTACAGTCAACGAATTATTTGTTGAACGTACTGCCAAACGTGGTTTGGTGGGCAATATATACAAAGGTAAAGTGGTACGCGTCTTGCCGGGTATGCAAGCGGCTTTTGTTGATATTGGCTTATCACGCACGGCTTTTTTACATATTAATGATATGGTGTGGTCGCGGCAAAAACCCACCCCCAATGTGTTTGAATTGTTGCAACCGGGTCAAATTCTCACTGTACAAGTTATGAAAGACATGCTGGGCAGCAAAGGCGCGCGTTTATCGACCGATCTTTCTATTCCTTCACGATATTTGGTGCTCATGCCGTATGGCAGTCATACCGGTGTGTCACAACGTATTGAATCAGAAGAAGAACGTAACCGTTTACGCAGTATTATTGAAAATATTCAAGCCGAGCATCAATTACCGGGTTCAGTGATTGTACGTACCGCAGCCGAAGGTGTGGCAGAACAAGACATCGCCCAAGATATGGCATACTTGGCGCGTCTTTGGGAATATATTCAACGTAAACAAAAAAGCATTGCAGTACCGACCTTAATTTTTGAAGAATTACCGTTGCCACAACGCATTATTCGTGATTTAGCCAACGAAAAAACCGCCAAAATTTATGTGGACTCGCGTGAAGTGCACGGCAAACTACAAGAATTTGTGGCTGAATTTGTGCCCACCATGCAAGATCGTTTATTGCATTATCCGGGTGAATGTCCAATCTTTGATTTATACAATGTTGAAGATGATATTCAAAAAGCCCTACAAACCCGTGTAGCGCTTAAATCGGGTGGTTATTTGATGATTGATCAAACCGAAGCCATGACTACCATTGATGTCAACACTGGTTCTTATGTCGGTGGTCGTACTTTGGAAGACACCGTATTTAAAACCAATATGGAAGCCACGCAAGTGATTGCGCGACAGTTACGCTTGCGTAACTTAGGTGGCATCATCATTATTGATTTTATTGACATGCAAGAAGCCGAGCATCGCGCTGAAGTGTTACAGCAATTTGAACACATGCTTGAACGTGATCATGCCAAAACCAAAATTACCCAAGTCTCAGAACTGGGCTTGGTGGAAATGACCCGTAAGCGCACGCGTGAATCTTTAGAACATTTATTATGTGAATCATGTCCAACCTGTCAAGGACACGGTTATGTAAAAACTGCCGAATCGGTATGTTACGAAATCTTTCGAGAAATCTTGCGTTATACCCGCGCTTTTAGCTCAAAAAGTGGCTTTACCGTGGTGGCACATCCTTTGGTGATTGATCGCTTGTTAACCATTGAAGCGGCGGCAGTGGCGGATTTAGAACACTTTATTGATCGAGTAATTAAATTCCAAGTGGAAAATTTATATACGCAAGAGCAATACGATATCATCTTAAATTAAAATTGTAACAGGATGTCGTTAAACACTTGTTACATCTAGGATTTTACTTTGTGGCGCTTTTTACTCAATATAGGGGAACAAGGTAGCCAAGACCGAATAATCACAATAAAGGTCAAGCAAACGAGGTAAAGTTATGGGAGTCACCAAAATCATGATGTCAGCAAGTGTTCAACATCAGCCAAGCGCACAAAAAACCACCCACCATGCTTATATGGTCGATGAACAAGGCAAAGAAGTGCAGATTACCACTGCGATGGTGCGTTCGGTGTGTCATCAATTATTGCAACAATGTCGTATGATTAAACATTAAGGGGCTAAACGAAGCCCCTTAATTTTACCAAAATATTGGCATTTTCTACCATGCGATTTAACTTGGTTGAGTATGCTGCATTGTATTGATACTGTCTTGATTACAGGTTGTCATTAATTGCTCAAAACATACAATTTCATCTTCTAAATGCCCCAATAAGTTTTGCATTTTAGGCACTGCATTACGACAGGCTGTTAAACCCACCTCCAACTTACCGGCATAACTGGTCATGGTAATATTTAAGGCTTGACCATCAAGCACAATCGATGCTGGATAAATCGCATCTAAACGCGCCCCATTCCAATATAGGCTTTCTTTAGGGCCGGGTAAGTTTGAGATCACTAAATTAAAGGCCTGACGTTTTGGCATCAACCCCGATACAATATTAAAGCCAGCCGGGCTATACACACAGGCACTATAACTTAAGATCTGATCGCTGCTCATACGTTGAAAGCGTTGTTTGGCATTAATCACACTACGACGAATGGTGCTTAAACGCGCCAAAGGATCCGCTAAATGCGTACCTAAATTGGCCAAGATCATGGTGATTCGATTAGACACATCTGAATCATCTTGACGTACCGAAGTGGGCACCATTGCAATCATGGGTTTTTTAGGTAGGGCATTTTGACTGAGCAGATATTCACGTAAAGCACCTGAGCAGATTGCTAAGACCACATCATTAATGGTCACGTTAAAATGTTGGGCAATGCTACGTAAACGCGCCAATTCAAAGGATTGCGCTGCAAAACGGCGTGAGGCACTGACGCGTTGATTTAAAATACTGCTTGGGGCTTGAAAGCTCGATACATAATCAGGATGGTGGTTTTTCTTGTCTTTTAAAGCACAGCCCAATTCTGCAAGCACAGTCGGTGTGGCTTTAAGTTGGCTCTGTAAGGTGTTGGTAAATTTTTTAAACTTGCTAATGGGTGCTTCAGGATCGGTCAAGCGTTTGGTTCTTTTATTGGCTACACACCACGGGGCGGTAATACCCTGATGCTGTGGATCTTGCGAAAAAGATTTTTCCAATAAGCGCATGCCCGCTACACCATCAATCATAGAATGATGGATTTTAAAGTACATGGCAAAGCGGTTGCCTTCGATTCCTTCAATTAAATGACACGTCCATAAAGGCTTGGCACGATCAAGTAAACTACTATGTTCTTGTGAGATATAGGTGAGTAATTCGCGAATACGTCCCGGATGCGGTAGGGCAATGTGACGAAAATGATGCTCAAGATCAAATTCTGGGTCGTTGTCCCAAAACAAGCCATTGAGCTTATTGTTAAAGGGTGGCACAGGAATGCTTTTGCTTAAACGAATATCTGCCACTAAATCTTGAATAAAAGTTTTAGCCGCATCTTTTGGAATTTGAAATAAAAACAATCCACCCACGTGCATCGGTTGCTGACGCTTTTCTAAAGACAAAAACAAAAAATCCAAGGGGTGTAAAGCTCTCATCATTAGGCTACCTGCATATCGTTTTAAATTAATTGTTAGAATTATGACAATGTCTGTGACTAAGTATATAAGTGTTTGTAATTGTAAAAAATACTTGAGGCTTAAATTATTAAAAAAAAGCCATTGCATGCAATGGCTTTAATTTTATTTTAAATTACCGGCATGTAAGCCACATTCTTTATGGGTGGCTTCTTCCCACCACCAACGACCTTCACGTTCATGTTGGTTAGGGAGTACGGCGCGAGTACACGGTTCACAACCAATTGAGGTAAAACCACGTGCATGCAGTGGATTATATGGAATTTCCATTAAACGAATGTAATTCCATACATCACTACTTGACCAATTGGCAAGCGGATTATATTTGATCAGTTGTTTACCGATCCCTGAAAAACCAACATCGGCTTGCACCACAGGAATATCGTTGCGTGTGCCTGGACTTTGATCTTTACGCTGACCGGTAATCCAACCATCTAACGTGGCGAGTTTTTTACGTAATGGCGCGACTTTACGTACGCCACAGCACTCTTGATGACCGTCATTAAAGAAGCTAAACATGCCCTTTTGGGTGACAAGTTGTTGTACAGCTTCACTTTCAGGGAAGCAAATTTCAATATCAATTTTATAATGTTGGCGTACTGTATCAATAAACTGATAAGTTTCAGGATGCAAACGACCGGTATCTAGGCTAAAGACACGAAACGGTTTACCTAAATTGGCAGCCAGATCAATCAATACCACATCTTCTGCACCTGAGAAGGAAATGGCAATGTCGCCTTGCTGGGATAAGGCCAAAGCCATAATCTCAAGCGGAGACTTTTCTGCATACTCTGCCGCAAGGGCATCTACGAGATCAATGGTCGGGATGGTTGTCATGAGCGTTCCTGGCAAATAGGCTTGGAGACTTCAAAACCTATATAACTGAATGAATCAAATATTTTAATGCAATTGAATTTATCTGCTTAGCAGTAAAAATTAAATGCTTATGAAGAAAATAGATTTAAAAAAAACCTACCGTTATTTAAGCATTACGCTATGATAAGGAGCTTTTTTTATATGGCTATTTGGGAGAAACCATGGAAATCGTTTGTTTGGATTTAGAAGGGGTATTGGTACCGGAAATTTGGATTAACTTTGCCAAAAAAACTGGTATTAAAGAACTTGAAGCGACCACACGTGATATCCCTGACTATGATGTGTTAATGACACAGCGTTTAAATATCTTAAAACAACACGGTTTAGGTTTAAATGACATTCAAGCTGTCATTGCCGACATGGGGCCGTTTGAAGGTGCAAAAGAATTTGTGGAATGGGTAAGCACACATTTCCAATTGATCATTTTATCAGACACATTCTATGAATTTGCGCATCCATTAATGCAGCAATTGGGTTGGCCTACGATTTTCTGTCATAAATTAGAGACAGATGAAAATGGTATGATCAGCAACTATAAATTACGTCAACCAGATCAAAAACGCCAAGCAGTTAAAGCCTTACATGGTTTAAATTTCCGTGTGATTGCGGCAGGCGACTCATATAACGATACTACAATGCTCGGTGAAGCTGATGCAGGTTTCTTATTTGATGCACCAGACAACGTGATTGCAGAATTTCCACAATTCCCAGCCATTCGTGGTTATGCAGCATTAAAAGAAGCGATTCGTAACGCCTCGGTACGTGATATTCCAGCATAAGGAATACCAAAAAACAGGGCGCTTGATGCGCCCTTTTTTTTAGAATCGATAACCAATTTTCATGCCATAACCTAAAGCATGGTTGTCAGAGAATTCCCCTACCGGTTTACCACCCGTTTGCGCTGTGGCATCGCCGAGCCAAAAATACTTTACACCGCCTTGAATAAAGTAATGTTCAGCAGGGCTATATTGCGCACCTAAACCGACATTCCAGTAGCCTTCTGTTGGACCCAATGTGGTAATAGGATTACCTGCACCTGAGTCATAGCCAAGAGCGGCTGTGCCTGACCATTTAGCATTAAATTTACGACCCACACCCACATTGGCAGACCATTGATCTTCTGCATAATCAATCAGGTTTTGACGAACATAAGGTGCACCCAATTGGCTAATATTGCCCAATAACTTGGGTTTTACCGCAAATTGACTCCAGTGTACCCAACGCACATTGGCAAAGGCTAAAGTATCTGCTGCAATACCTGTTTGAAAATCAAGATTAACCGATTGCGGTGTGGTTGCTTCTACACCTGATGTTAGTGTACTTAAACTTGGGACAGGTAGGGCAGTGGTTTCTTTTGCTGTTGCTTTATGTTCGATTTCTGAACGATAGGTGATGGCCGCTTTTAAAGCAATGTCAGGAATTTGGTAAGCAAGACCTGCCACCCAACCAAAAGCTGGTTCTTGATCGACTTTAATACCATAAGTGCCAAGTTTGCCCACGCCACCATAAGCTGCACCGCGCAATTGAATATCGGCTTCTACCGTTTGCCAAACAGGGCCTGCATACACATTCCAATTTTCATTGGGTTGGTAGCCCATCAAAGCAGTTAAATTATTGGTACGTACTTCAACTGTGGTGCCTTCAACCCCATTACCAAACATAAAACTGTCAGCGGCATAGGTGGCATCTCCACCATAAGGTTGATCATAAAGTAGACCTAAAGACATATGGTCACTCACTTGTACTTTGACCGCGGCAGTCGGGAAGTAATAGTCATCTGCCATATCACTGACAGGGCGTTGATCAAGACCTACACCACGTACGCTTGGATCAAGAACTGAAAGTCCAGCTTCTGCATAATTGCCCGGTTGTAAAAATGCTGCAATTGATTGACCTGAACGGTCTAATCCGGCTGCCATAGTGCTGAGCGGTAAAGCAGCCATAAATACGGCCATTGACAATGCACGAAGCTTCATAGCTTTAATCCTTGATAAAAGCGGTAATTCATTTTGGGTGAAAACTACCACAATTAAAAAAAGAGTAAATACTTTAAAAACTACACACTTTGATGGTGGTTTGGAAATAGAGCTTAAATTTAGAGCAAAATATCTATTTTTAAATTTATATTTATATGATTTTGAACAATAAAAATAAACAAGGTGGAATTTTTTAGATAATCAAAGTCTTGCAAACTTAACTGTACTAATTTTAAGCAATTAATTTATAAGTGTATAAAAATACCGGATTAAGCATTTGATTAATCCGGTACATAAAAATCTGAATGAAAAAACTTAAAAACGCTGACCGATTCGTAAACCATAGGCCATTGCATCATTGTCAGTAAAATTGCCTGCAGCAGAGTGCGCGCCTGTTTGAGCTTTGGCATCGCCTAACCATAAATATTTTACTCCACCTGCAATAAAGGAGCTTGGTGTTGGACTATATTGTACGCCTAAGCCTAAATTCCAAAAACCTTCGGTTGGCCCTAATGTGGTAACAGGATTACCTGCACCTGAATCCCAACCTACAGAGACATTACCTGCCCATTTGTCATTCATTTTTCGACCTACACCGACGTTGGCAGACCATTGATCTTTAGCATAGTCGACTAAGTTAAAACCATCAGGTTTACCAAGGGATGGCAACAAACCACCGGCAAGTTCAGAGAGTTTTCCAAACTGGTGAGGACGCATATAAAAGTCCTCCCAATTGACCCAACGTACATTGGCAAAGGCGACCGTGTCAGCCATGATGCCTGTTTGTAAGTCTAAATTAACCGATTGTGGTGTGGTGACTTTACTTTTACCCGGCGCATTTAATTGATTGAGTGTATTTGCATCCAGCACTTTTTGGGCAATCAGCAGTTGCCCCACATTACCCACCAGTGGTAAATCTTCGCGTGCAGTAAACTCATGTTCAATTTCAGAGCGATACGTTAATGAGGCCTTTAAGGCAATTTCAGGAATCTGATAAGCAAACCCTGCCAACCAACCTAAAGCGCTGTCCTCGGGCACATCTAATGCATAGCCATTAAACAAGCTATAGGAATTACCACGTAAATTGACATCAGCTTCTAGAGTTTGATAGACCAAACCACCATAGAAGTTCCAATTTGGATTGGGTTGATAACCAACCAACAGGTTTAAATTTTGGGTTTTGACTTCAACAGATGTACCACCCGTGGTTGCATTGTCTAAGGCAATTGCTATAGGGCGTCCATTGCTATCCACCTGTAGCGGCGTGACGCCATCAGGAGCGAGTGCATTGGGTTGACCTGTGACCACAGGTAAATTATTGGTTAAGCCTGTAGCAGGTAGAATGGTATCTGATGTGGTACTGACAAAATTGTTACGTCCTCGATACTCTGCATCTGCACCAAAGGGTTGATCGTAAATTAAACCAATGGATAGCTGCTCAGTTGCTTGTAATTTGAGTACAGCATGCGGGAAATAATAATCTCCTGCCATATCACCAGTTGGGTTGCCTGCGACATCTTGACCTGACACATTGGGATCTAAAACACTGATGCCTGCTTCAAAATAATTATTCGGTTGTAAAAAACCGGCAATCGATTGACCAGAGCGGTCTAAAGCCGCAGCAAAGCTTGTCAAAGGCAAACCAACTAAACATAGTGCAACGCTTAATTTTTTTAACAGCATATATTCATTCCTTGTTCTGCAGTCTGAGACTGTCGTTGTTGTTATTGAAGCTTAACTTCATGATGAAGTGGTTAGTTTTAAACTTAACACAGAACCAAATAGAGTAAATGCTAAAAAATAACTGTTCAGTTCTGCTGCAAGTTAAGCAATATCATCGAGTTCGTAGTCTGACCATTTTTGACTGGCTAATTTTAAGTCAAAATCTAAGTGCTGATGAATTTCTTGTAAATTAATTGAGCCACGATCTTCAGGCAGCTGTACCAATAAAGGCAAATGGGTCACGCCATTGTCGCCCACAGGGAAAGCATAGTGACGTTCTTTATCATTAATAGAAATTAAAGACTCAAACTCTAAGTAAACAGTTAAGTTTGGATACTGCTTGGGAATACGCACAATATCTAAATAGGCATTTTGGCGGGCATTGAAGGCTTTATGTTTAAGTTCTTGAATCTGTTCTTCGGTCTTTTTGGTTGTATTAAACATTTTGCCCAAGAAAGATCGACTGTCTTTATCTAAACTACGCTGTAAGTCTTTGAGTTGGCGATAATGTTCACGATAGTTATGCAGTGCGTTACGTACCGTGAGATTTAGGCTTTCTAATGGTTTAAGCATCGCTTCATGATAATGCTGCCAATCGTCTTGTGACAATAGGGCAAATACTTGGTTGCGGCGTTTTTCATGTAATGCTAAATAGGATTTTAAACGCGCTGCAAATTGATCAGCCTGACTGTCAAACATCACTGCGGCTTGGGATTGGAAATCATAGAAATAACCCAAGATATCGCCAATGATTTGGCGCGTGCTCATATACAGATAATCCATTTCGTCAATATGAGTGGCTTTATGACGTAAGGCCTGTTGCATTGGTTCTAAAATTAAAATCGCCAGTTCTTTTTCAAAGGCAAGCAAGCGTTTTTGTACCACTTTCTCAATCACTAAGCCCGAAGCATCTAAGGGTTTGAGCAATAACGGCAATAAGCGTTCACTGTTGATTTGCTCGAGTTGATTAACAAACTCAATGATATGCTGACCAATTTGTTTTTCTACGGTCACAATACGCGTCACTTGCCATTGGAAAGTTTCTTGTTGTTGTGTTTGAGTCAAATGTGCTAAATCGAGCACTGCACCGTGTAAATAAATATTGTCACTTAAAGCCAAGCGATCTTCAGTTAAAAAACGTCGAATCGAAAAGGGATTGATGTCTTGATCATCACTTTGTGCCAAAGCAAAAATATAACGCGATGTTTTAATCACTTCGAGCTGACGTAATTTTTGTTGCTCTTGTAAGAAGACTTGTAGCAGTGGGTGTGGCTGTTGCTTTAGTTGACGCCCACGCAGGGTCTTAAAGTAAAAAGTGAGTAATTGTTGTTTTAAAAACACTTCACACACAAAGCATTTAAAAATATCTGTGCTTAAATGACGATGATTAGCAGGTAATTCAATCTCATTTTTAGCACGAATCACATGAGCTGCAGTATAGATAAAACTTTCACGTAGCTTAATTTTAAGTTGCTGTAAGTTAATGTTTTCTTCTACGTTAATTTTATTGAGCTGTGCTAAAACACTTTCTAGATAATTGGCAATTTGAATAGCATCTTGATATTTTTCCAATTCATCTAAGGATTTTAAAATCTTTTGCGCTAAATTTTTCATGCCGGGATGCACGATACCGTCAACCACATGTTCAAAGTGTGGCAAGGCAGGACAACTAAAACTATTTTTATTGGCATCCCATTTAATATTCTTGCGTATCAAAATTTGTCGGTAGATGCGATCGCGTTGTTCAGCATCAATTTGGCTAAACACATGATTTAAGTTATTTTGCCAGTAGATATCCAAATGAGGGTCAATTTGCGTGACCACTGATCTTAATTCATAGGGAATATAATCCTGAATCATGGGAATTTTTCCTTGTACGCAATCTTATTTTAATTAAAAACTGCGACAAGGTTAGCATAAAATCTGCTCAGGAACATGCAATCGACATTGGCTTTAAGTCTTATATCTAAAAATGGTGCGCCTTGCGGGAGTCGAACCCACGCCGGTCACTTAGGAGGCAACTGCTCTATCCAATTAAGCTAAAGGCGCGCATGCTCAATCTACGTGAATTTTAAGCAAAAAAAAAGTTATTGCCGAAACAATAACTTTTTAAAATATTAGGCTTTAGGCTGAGTTTTGAGTAATTTAAACAAAATCAGCATACCAATAATCCAAATCGGTAGCATCAACACCGACTCTTTAAAGCCTTGTGTCCACATAATATATAAAATTAAACCAATAAAGCCTAAAACTAAAGCATTACCCAGTGGTGAGAAAAGCGCTGGGAATGAGGTTTTTTCACCCGCTTTTTTCATGGCTTGAATAAACTTAAAGTGGGTTAAGCTAATCATGGCCCAGTTTAATACCAACGCACCGACCACAATATAAATTAAATGACTTAAAGCATCTTCTGGTACAAAATAGTTAAGTAGCACACAGCCAAAGATTAATGCCGCTGAAAACAACACAGCAGGCACTGGTACACCTTGTTTATTGACTTTGCTAAATAGTTTAGGTGCATTGCCTTGTTGGGCCAAACCAAACAACATACGACTGTTGGCATACATACCACTGTTATACACAGACAAAGCCGCAGTTAGAATAATAAAGTTGAGCAAATGTGCAGCCCAATCAATGCCCAGTTGGCTAAAGATCATCACAAATGGGCTTTTATCCAAACCACCAAGTTCAAGCTGATTCCATGGCACCAGTGAGAGTAAAATGGTTAAAGCACCCACGTAGAACACCAAAATACGAAACACTACCTGATTAATGGCTTTAGGAATCGTGGTTTTAGGGTCTTTGGCTTCAGCGGCAGCCATACCAATCAATTCAATACCACCAAAGGCAAACATTAAAAAGGCCAACATATAAAATAAGCCTTCAAAACCATTGGGGAAGAAGCCGCCTGCAGTCCAAAGGTTACTAAAGGATGCAGTTGAGTTGGCATCTGCGGTGAGCAGTAAATACACCCCAAAGACAATCATTGAAATCACGGCTGTGACTTTAATGATGGAGAGCCAAAACTCTGATTCACCGTAAAACTTCACATTACCTAAATTAATAATAGTAATGACAATGAAAAAGAATAAAACCGATGCCCATGCCGGAATATGTGGCCACCAATAGTTAATATACTTAGCAACGGCGGTCAGCTCAGTCATGGCCACTAGAATGTATAACATCCAGTAGTTCCAACCAGCTAAAAAGCCTGGAAATTTGCCCCAATATTTATAAGCAAAATGACTAAATGAACCTGCCACAGGCTCATGAACAATCATCTCGCCCAATTGGCGCATAATTAAGAATGCAATAAAGCCACCGATGGCATAGCCCAAAATAATGGACGGACCTGCAGATTGGATGACCTGTGCGGAACCTAAAAATAAGCCAGTACCAATTGCGCCGCCCATGGCGATGAGTTGGATATGACGGTTCTTTAAGCCACGCTGAAGTTGCGAAGACTCGTTATTCAAAGTATTCAGCCCGACAATGGATAAGTCATTTGATTGTAATAGATCGTGTAAGATTCGCCTAGTACGATACAAATAATGAATTTTTATTATACATTGTATAAAAAAATATTGGATTTAGGTTTGTCATAAAAGACAGTTGAATCAATATATTAATTTTATTGAATATCCTTTTACCCCATTCTGCTATTTTGCTGCCAAATACTAAGTGTTGATTTTTTATACTTAAGTCATAAGCCAATATTATTTTAAATAAAAGCCAGTATGCTTAAGGCTAAGCCTAAAGTGCTGAACAACAATGATGATAAGGATGAGACAACAATGACATTTGCACCACAAATCAAGATTGCTGCCACTTATATGCGTGGTGGAACCAGCAAAGGGGTATTTTTTAAGCTTGAAGATTTACCACAAGCGGCACAAGTACCGGGACGTATTCGTGATCAAATTTTACGACGTGTCATTGGTAGTCCAGACCCTTATGGCAAGCAAATTGATGGCATGGGTGGGGCAACATCAAGTACCAGTAAAACTGTTATTGTGGCCAAAAGCGAGCAAGCCGGCCATGATGTGGACTATTTGTTTGGTCAAGTTGCTATTGATCAAGCTTTTGTTGATTGGAGCGGCAACTGCGGCAACTTAACCGCAGCGGTCGGTGCATTTGCCATTAGCCAAGGTTTAGTGGATGCAAGTAAAATTCCCGAAAATGGGATATGCACAGTCAAGATTTGGCAAAAAAATATTGGCAAAACCATTGTGGCACATGTCCCAATCACCCAAGGTCAAGTCCAAGAAACGGGTGATTTTGAACTTGATGGCGTCACATTTCCTGCCGCAGAAGTACAAATTGAATTTTTAGATCCAGCCGATGATGGTGAGGATGGCGGTGCCATGTTCCCTACAGGCAATTTAGTGGATCAGTTTGATGTACCAGAGATTGGCACATTTCAAGCCACCTTTATTAATGCTGGTATTCCAACCATTTTTATTAATGCTGAAGATTTAGGCTTTGCAGGCACTGAATTACAAGATGCGATTAATGGTAATACAGCAACCTTAGCGCGGTTAGAAACCATTCGTGCCTATGGTGCTAAGTACATGGGCTTAATTCAGGAAGTCAGTGAAGCAGCACAGCGTCAACATACACCTAAACTGGCTTTTGTAGCCAAGCCTAAACCCTATACAACCTCAAGTGGTAAAGCCTTAAACCCAGAAGATTGTGATTTACTGGTACGTGCTTTATCTATGGGTAAATTGCATCATGCCATGATGGGCACTGCTGCGGTTGCTATTGGTACTGCTGCAGCCATCCCAGGTACCTTAGTCAATTTAGCAGCCGGTGGCGGGGCACGTGAAGCAGTGCGTTTTGGTCATCCATCGGGTACATTGCGCGTAGGTGCACAAGCCATTCAAGAAAATGGACAATGGGTGGTTAAAAAAGCGGTGATGAGCCGTAGTGCGCGCGTGCTCATGGAGGGGTGGGTACGTATCCCACAAGATATTCTAGCTTGAAAAACAGACAAGCGTCATTCAGGCTGCGACCAAACTCTGTTAGCATGTAATGAGTAGGCGGTTTGTGTGGTGCTATGTTGGTTGCGGATTTTCAACAATATCCTTTAGCAAAATGGCAGGATCTGATCCAGATCTTGCCAATTGCCGCTGTGTTGTTGGCACCTGATGCTAAAATTTTGCTTGCTAACCAAGCCTATGCGGATTTTTTTACCAAGGATGCCGATGCCATAGTGGGTATGCATCTCAAAGACCTAGATATAGATTGCTATCACTCCTTTTGCAATGATTTGCGTATCTTAAATGCAGGTCAAAAAATATTGCCTTTTGAGCACAAATTTGCCGGACGCGAGCATCGTTTAAATTTTCAAGCCTATTATAATACTGATCAGCAACTACATGCGGTCTTGCTTTGTGCAGTCGATGTGAGTGATTTAACCGCACGTCAGCATTTGCTGGCCCAATATAATCAGCATTTACAACAAAAATTAGACTTTGATGAGTTAACGGGTCTTGCCAGTCGGCATGCTTTTCAACGCAAACTAAAACAGCAAAATGCTTTGGTGGTGGCCTTGTTGGATCTTGATGACTTTAAAATGTTGAACGACGATTACGGTCATGTGTTTGCCGATCGTGTTTTAGTCGAATTTGGTAAACACTTAAAGCACTTAAGCGCACAATATCATTGGCCAACCATTTATCGTGTTGGTGGTGAAGAGTTTGTGATGTTGTTTGAGCAACACACTTTAAGTGGTGCATGCGCAATTGTAAATCAGGTTCGGCAGGCGGTCTTGGCATTAAATGGTGCATTTGCTGTGCCTGAGGCGACCATTTCAGTGTCGTGTGGCGTGGCGGCAGTACGTCATTCGCTTACGGTTGTGCAAGCATTAGATCATGCCGATCGAGCCATGTATCAAGCCAAAGCACAGGGTAAAAATGCAGTGTATTATTATCAACGGCAGCAGTTTTATCCTTATGTGTAGGATGCATTTTCAGCCAGAAAACCGTATGATGTTGAGCGCAATTCCAACCTATTGATTCGAGGCGCAAGTGTCAATTTCGCACCACAATGCACTTACATCTGCACAACAACAGATTCAGCAAGATTTAAATACCACTTTACAGGCCTTTGCCTTGCCAGAACCTCTACAGGCAGCGGTGCATCATGCGGTGATGTTAGGTGGAAAACGGGTGCGTCCAGCATTATGCTATGCAACGGCTGCGCTCAACCCTAATCAAAATTTTGCAGCGGTACGCCGTGCGGCAGTGGCAATTGAATTGATTCATTGCTATTCCTTAGCACATGATGATTTGCCATGTATGGATAATGACTTATTGCGCCGCGGTCAGCCGACCTGTCATGCCGCTTTTGGCGAAGATACTGCTTTATTGGCAGGTGATATTTTGCAATCTATGGCTTTTGAAGTCTTAGGTAGTCGTTTGTTTGATCAAGCTCAAGCAGTCGATCAAGGAATTGTGCTTAAACAAATGCAAATTTTGGCCACAGCATCTTCAAAAATGGTGTGTGGGCAAGTCTTAGATTTGCAATCTGAGGGTAAACAGGTCGATCAAGCCACTTTAGAAAAAATCCATCAAAATAAAACCGGTGCTTTAATTTCAGCAGCCATTATGCTGGCGGCAGTCACGGTATTTAAAGGCACAGATGTGGCGATTCCAAAATTACGTGAATACGCGCAAGCGATTGGCTTAGCGTTTCAAGTACAAGATGATATTTTAGATATTGTGGCAGACACCCAACAATTGGGTAAAACCGCAGGTAAAGATCAACAAGTCGAAAAATCGACTTATCCGGCATTAATGGGTTTACAAGCGGCACAAGCCTATGCTCAGCAATTACATGACCAAGCTTTTAATGCTTTAAGTCATTTTAGTGAAAATAGCGAACAACTATATGCTATTTCTGAATTTTTATTGCATCGCAAACATTAAGCGCTACAAAAAAAGCAGGCATTATGCCTGCTTTTTTTACTCACTCAACGTGGCATCAGGTGGAATAATATCTCGACCATTGCGTAGTGCAGTCACAGCAGCTGGCTCAAAATCAATCACAATTTTGTCCTCTTTGGCAAAAATCTCATAATGACGAATCAGTTTTTGGTCGCCCTCTAGCGTTTCAACTTTATATTCATCCGCAATATTCATAATGCCATCTAAATTAATGGTGGCAGAGGCTTTATCTTCACGGAACAAGGCATAAAGGTCGCGTAGCTCAAAAGAAACTTGATTGGTATCACTGTGTTTTTGCACATAATTTTGAATATGTCGCACAATCAATTGAGCAAATAAGAAATAATCAGGTTTATGGGTAAAGGATAAGCTCATATTATTGCTCCTTATTGTGATGTCGTTGTTGTTGTAAGGCTTTAATACATAGCATGCAGTGTGATAAAAAGCAGTAAATTTTGCAAAAACAACACAAAAGCTTAAAGCTAGCCAATAGCAATTGCATTAAAAAATAATCTGTTGATCACACCAGCATTGGGACATGTTAAAAACCTTTCATGTATGCACACCCTTTGATCGGCTTAAGGGTAAACGATGTCAGATAAACCTTTAAGCCATGTTGTTGTATAGACAATCTAAAAGCCTTACAGCTGCATTAAGATCTATGTTTTTTCGCTTAGCTTTTGTTTTTTATCAAATCTTTAAAAAGGGCAGTATTTTTTAAGATATGATATGTTGAATCCCTCTTGAAAAAAATAATCAAATTTAAGCTTTTTATTTAATAAACCGATTAATGCCGATTGCAGGGCAGTTAAGCCGAAAAAAACGCTTAAGTGATTAAAAAATCATCCGAAAGACTAAGGTCGATACGCTAGCAACGAAGGTCATCATTCAGGTACAATTGGCGGGATTAATTTTGTGTTTGGTGTATTTGAAGGCCAATACATACATTCTTTGTTAATAAATTAGGCCTGCCAGGAGTTATCCCCGCATGAGTGCCATTACTCCATACGAATGGGCAATTATTGCCTTCGTGATCGGCGTTACATTTCTTTGCGTCTTTATGCTCACTGTCCCATTACTCTTCGGGGGTAAATCATGGGGTCGTGCCAAGCATGAGCAGTTTGAGTCAGGTGTTGTAGGTGCAGGTGGTGCACGTATCCGCTTGTCTGCAAAATTCTATTTGGTTGCTATTTCTTTTGTCGTATTCGACTTAGAAGCATTGTACCTCTACGCATGGTCCGTTTCGGTCCGTGAGGTAGGTTGGGTGGGCTTTGCTGCAGCTGCGGTATTTATTTTAGTTTTATTGGTTGGTTTGTTATACGAAGTTTCTACAGGTGCACTTAACTGGGCGCCGTCTGATAAACGTAAAGCAGCAGGCATTAAAGCTAAAATCGGTTCACCAAATATGGACCTTGCAGAAATTACACGCTTTAACTCAATTGAAGAATTGGTGACTGACCCTACAGGTCAAATTCCAGCGCAATCCTCTGGTCGTGTGAAATCTAAAACACCGGCTATCTCATCTGACAAGGAGTAATACGGGATGAAATATACCTTAACCCGTGCGAATCCGGATGCTGATCAATATCCACTTCAAGAGCGAATCCTTGTAGAAGATCCGCTTTTACAAGAAGAAGTGAATAAAAATGTGTTTATGACTCGTTTAGAGGACGTAGCACATACAGCAGTAAACTGGGGTCGTAAGAACTCAGTTTGGCCATTTAACTTTGGTACGTCGTGCTGCTACGTTGAGTATGCCACCACGTTAACTGGCGTGCATGACTTGTCACGTTTTGGTGCCGAGGTTATTCGTGCTTCACCACGTCAGGCCGACTTAATGATTGTTGCCGGTACCTGCTTTATGAAAATGGCACCTGTTATTCAACGTTTGTACGAACAAATGCTTGAACCAAAATGGGTCATTTCAATGGGTGCTTGTGCCAATTCAGGTGGTATGTACGACATTTATTCGGTTGTACAAGGTGTGGATAAAATTATCCCTGTGGATGTTTACATTCCAGGTTGCCCACCACGTCCTGAAGCATTAATTCAAGCATTAATGTTGCTACAAGACCAAATTCAACTAGAGCGCCGTCCGCTTTCTGCGGTCATTGGTGATGATCTTAAGCCGATTTATAAGCCAAAGATGATGCCAGAACGTGATCGTAAGAATGAACAGCGTATGGCTGTGAAAAACTTGCGCTCTATGGATGAAATTAAATAATTTAAACGACTTAAGTCCTTTCCACACCCATTTGGGTGTTGTTGTCGTTTAGGTTTGAATGAATTTGTATTAAATAGGAAGCCAAGCCAATGGCTGAAGACATTGCTATGCCAGGATCAACACCAATTGATCCACGCCCAGCATTTGCAATTGTAGAAGAGCTCAAAGCCAAATTTGGTGAGAACTTCTACGTGCAAACGACTTTTGAGGATTTCCCAACAGTCTGGGTTGAGCGCGCGCGCGTACAAGAAGTTTTAATGTTCTTGCGTATGGTGTCACGTCCTTACGTGATGCTGTTTGACTTGTCTGCGGTAGATGAGCGTTTACGTACTCACCGCGACGGTTTACCTGCGTCTGACTTTACTGTGTTCTATCACTTGTTATCGCTTGAGCGTAACACCGATATTCGTATCAAAGTTGCTTTAAATGAGAATGATATTAACATTCCTACAGCAACCAACATTTGGCCAAATGCCAACTGGTACGAGCGTGAAGCTTACGATATGTTTGGTATCAATTTCGAAGGGCATCCAATGCTGCGTCGTATTTTGTTACCAACCTATTGGGAAGGTCATCCATTACGTAAAGAATATTCAGCGCGTGCCACTGAATATACGCCGTATATGCAAAACCAAGCCAAGCAAGATTACGAACAAGAACATCTTCGTTTTGTGCCTGAAGACTGGGGTCTAAAACGCGGTAACGCTGATGAAGACTTCATGTTCTTAAACTTAGGTCCTAACCATCCATCTGCCCACGGTGCATTCCGTATTGTGTTGCAGTTAGACGGTGAAGAAGTGAAAGACTGTGTGCCTGATATCGGTTATCACCACCGTGGTGTGGAAAAGATGGCTGAACGTCAAACATGGCATTCATTCATTCCTTATACAGACCGTGTTGACTACTTAGGTGGTTGTGCGCAAAACATGCCTTACGTGTTAGGTGTGGAGCAAATGGCAGGCATTACTGTGCCTGATCGTGCACAATGTATCCGTGTGATGATGTCTGAATTGTTCCGTATTAATAACCACTTATTGTTTATTGGTACTGCAATTCAAGATGCCGGCGGTATGACGCCAGTGTTCTACATGTTCGCCGATCGTCAAAAAATCTATGATGCCATTGAAGCGATCACCGGTTACCGTATGCACCCAGCATGGTTCCGTATTGGTGGTACAGCACATGACCTTCCAAATAACTGGCAACATTTAATCCGTGAAATCTTGGATTGGATGCCAAAACGTTTGAAGGAATACCACACTGCGGCACTGAAAAACTCAGTGTTTATTGGTCGTACCCGTAATGTTGCACAATACGATGCAAAATCTGCATTGGCTTGGGGTGTAACAGGTACAGGTTTACGTGCCACAGGTATCGACTTTGACGTACGTAAATATCGTCCGTATAGCGGTTACGAAAACTACGACTTCGATGTACCAGTTGAGTACGAAGGTGATGCTTACGCGCGTGTGATGGTTCACTATCGCGAAATCGAAGAATCACTGAAAATTATCAAGCAATGTCTTGATAACATGCCATCTGGCGCGTACAAAGCCGACCATCCATTGGCTGTTCCACCGCCAAAAGACAAGACATTACAAGATATTGAAACCTTGATTACGCACTTCTTAAGCGTATCTTGGGGTCCTGTAATGCCAGCAGGCGAAGCGTCTGTGATGGCTGAAGTGGTGAAAGGTGCATCGAACTACTACTTGACTTCTGATAAGTCAACCATGAGTTACCGTACCCGTATTCGTACACCAACCTTCACGCATTTGCAGCAAATGCCTTCTGTGATTAACGGCAGCTTAATGTCTGACTTAATCATTTATTTAGCGACCATTGACGTCGTAATGGCTGACGTGGATCGCTAAGGGGTAAACGCATTATGATGATTTTGACTGATAAAAAACCACGTGTGAACGTTGAAGGGATTTTGACAGCTGACGAAATCCACGAAATTGAACATCACATTGGTCACTACCCGTACCCACGTGCAGCGTGCCTTGATGCGCTTAAGTGTGTACAACGCCGTAATGGTTGGGTAGATGATGCGCAAATGAATGCCATTGCACAAATGCTTTCAATGAGCGTCGCGGATTTAGAAGGTGTTGCAACGTTCTATAACCGTATTTACCGTCAACCTGTAGGCCGCAATGTGATTTTACTTTGTGACTCAATTGCTTGCTTCTTGATGGGTGCTGAAACACTTGCAGAAGCATTCCAACGTGAGCTTGGCATCCAGTTTGGTCAAACCACAGCAGATGGTCGTTTCACG
This sequence comes from uncultured Acinetobacter sp., assembly GCF_947626835.1. GTDB lineage: Bacteria > Pseudomonadota > Gammaproteobacteria > Pseudomonadales > Moraxellaceae > Acinetobacter. The sequence continues at coordinate 26,258 of NZ_CANQTS010000011.1, forward strand.
ATTTTACCTATTTGTTGTTTAGGTAACTGTGACAAAGGTCCAACGTTGATGATTAACGAAGACACTCACGGTTTAGTGGATGTTTCTTCAGTGAAACAGTTATTGGAGAAGTATGTATGAATACTGAACCAAAACCGATTTATGGCGACGGTAACCCAGAAACACATCCTTTGACTTGGCGTTTAAGCAAACAAGATGCAGTGCGTAGTGCCGATGACTACGAAGCGCTAGACGGCTATGCAGGCTTTAAAAAAGCACTGTCTATGCAGCCTAAAGAAGTCTTGGATGTGGTTAAAGCTGCAACGGTAAAAGGTCGTGGTGGTGCAGGCTTCCCAGCAGGGATCAAATGGTCTTTGATGGCGCCAAATGATAACTCAGGTCCACGTTACTTAATCTGTAACGCCGATGAAATGGAACCGGGTACCTTTAAAGACCGTTTGTTGATGGAAAAACTTCCTCATCAATTGATCGAAGGCATGTTGATTGCAGGCTATACACTAGAAGCGACTCACGGTTATATCTTTATCCGTGGTGAGTACATCGAAGCTGCAAAATACTTAAATGAAGCTTTAGAACAAATTCGTGCTAAAGGTTATTTAGGTGACAACATCTTAGGTACAGGTTGGAACTTTGAGTTACACGTGCATACCGGTGCGGGTCGTTATATCTGTGGTGAAGAAACTGCATTGATTAACTCACTCGAAGGTCGCCGTGCGAATCCACGTACTAAACCACCATTCCCGCAAGTTGCAGGTGCTTGGGGTCGTCCTACGATTGTCAACAACGTAGAAACCTACAACAACTTACCAGCCATTATGTTACGTGGCCCAGAATGGTACGTTGGTTTATCACAAGGTAAATCAAAAGATCCAGGCACTAAAATTTACGGCGCGTCAGGCAAAGTAAAATTCCCAGGTCTTTGGGAATTACCATTTGGTACCACAGCACGTGAAGTAATTGAAGATCACGCTGGCGGCATGAAAGATGGCTTAACGCTTAAAGCATGGTTACCGGGCGGTGCATCAACTGACTTCTTGGCAGCTGAGCATATCGATTTACCAATGGATGCCGAAAGCATCATGAAAGCAGGTTCTCGTTTAGGTACGTGCTTGCTCATGGTGGTGGACGAAACTCAATGTATGGTCTCTGCAACGCGTAACTTAGAAGAATTCTTTGCGCGTGAATCATGTGGTTTCTGTACGCCATGCCGTGATGGTTTACCTTGGGCGGTTAAAGCGCTTAAAGCACTTGAAGATGGTACAGGTAAGAAAGAAGACATCGATCATTTACAAGAGCTTACACGTAAGCTTTGGATTGGTAAGACTTTCTGTGCACATGCTCCTGGTGCAATGGAGCCGCTTATGGGCGCACTTAAATATTTCCGTCATGAGTTTGAAGCGAAAGTCGTTGATGCGGCCGCTAAAACTTCTGATGTAAAACCAGCTTAAGGAATTCGACTATGGCTACAATTCATGTCGATGGCAAATCGTACGAAGTCGACGGTTCAGAGAACTTGCTACAAGCATGTTTGTCTTTGGGTCTGGATATCCCGTACTTTTGTTGGCATCCATCCTTAGGTTCTGTCGGTTCTTGCCGTCAATGTGCGGTGACCCAATACGCGAATCCTGAAGATACGCGTGGTCGCCTAGTGATGTCATGTATGACACCGGCTGCTGACAATACCTATATTTCGATCGAAGACAAAGAAGCCAAAGATTTCCGTGCTTCTATTGTTGAGTTCTTAATGACCAACCATCCACACGACTGTCCAGTGTGTGAAGAAGGTGGTCACTGTCATTTACAAGATATGACAGTCATGACGCAACACGATCGTCGTCGTTATCGTTTCACCAAACGTACGCACTACAACCAAGAGCTTGGCTCATTCATTTCACATGAAATGAACCGTTGTATCGCATGCTACCGTTGTGTTCGTTACTATAAAGACTACGCAGGTGGTACAGACTTTGGCGTGTATGCCAACGCATCACGTGTCTACTTCGGTCGTCCTGAATCAGGTACTTTAGAATCTGAATTCTCAGGTAACTTAACTGAAGTCTGTCCAACGGGTGTATTTACCGATAAAACTCACTCAGAACGCTACAACCGTAAATGGGACATGCAGTATGCGCCAAGCGTATGCCAAGGCTGTTCTTCAGGTTGTAACATCTCTCCGGGTGAGCGTTATGGCGAATTACGTCGTGTAGAAAACCGTTTCAACGGTGAAGTCAACCAATACTTCCTCTGCGATAAAGGTCGTTTTGGTACAGGTTATGTCAACAACGCTGATCGTCCGCGTCAACCACAATTCCGCTCAGGTGCAAACGTCACTACAGTTTCTGTAGACCAAGCGCTTGATACCGTGATTGCAAATATCCAAGGTCAAAAAGTCTTAGGTATTGGTTCGCCACGTGCATCGCTTGAATCGAACTTCGCGCTACGTGAGTTAGTCGGTCAAGACAACTTCTCAACAGGTTTGTCACAAAAAGAACAAAACCTAGTTGAGCTTGCAGCGTCAATCATGCAAACCGAGGGTGTTTACAACCCGAACATGCGTGAAATTGAAAGCTACGATGCGGTGTTAATCTTAGGTGAAGACTTAACCCAAACTGCGCCACGTATGGCCTTATCTGTTCGCCAAGCTGCGAAAAATAAAGGCAAAGAAATGGCGGCAGAGCGCCGTACCCAAGATTGGTTGGCTGAACCTGTGCAACGTATTGCGCAAGATGCTAAATCTCCGATTTACATTTTAGCGGCTACACAAACACGTTTAGCTGACGTTGCGGAAGGCGAAGTGGTTGCTTCTCCAAACGACATTGCGCGTTTAGGTTTTGCAGTTGCTGCTGCGGTTAAAGGTGATGCAATTCTTGGTCTTGATGATGATGCCAAAGCATTTGCTCAAACCATTGCAGATACTTTAAAAGCTGCGAAAAAGCCATTGATCATCTCTGGTACAAGTTTACAAGATGCTGCCATCATGGAAGCTGCTGCACAAGTTGCACAGAATCTGGGTAATGCAGGCTTAACTTTAACTGTGCCTGAAGTGAACTCAATGGGCTTGGCCATCTTTGGTGGCAACAGCTTAGAACAAGCCTTTGCACAAGATTACGACACTGTTGTGATTGTAGAAAATGACCTTTACCGTCGTTTACCTGCAAAACAAGTTGATGCTGCCTTAGCCAAAGCCAAAAACGTGATTGTGCTTGATCACTCAGAAACTGAGACAGTGAAGAAAGCCAATATTGTACTTTCTGCTGCTTCATTTGCTGAAGGTGACGGTACCGTTGTTTCACAAGAAGGCCGTGCACAACGTTTCTACCAAGTGTATGACCCAAGCTATTACAAACCAGAACTTGCCATTAAAGAATCTTGGCGCTGGTTACATGCCATTGAAACAGGCGTGAAAGGTAAAGCGATTTCTTGGACTGTACTTGACGATGTGATTGGGTCTGTTGCGAAAAACGTTCCAGCTTTAGAAGCAATTCAAGATGTAGCCCCGGATGCCGGTTTCCGTGTACATGGCTTAAAAGTTGCGCGTGAACCACGTCGTTACTCAGGTCGTACTGCAATGCGTGCGCCATTGTCGATTCACGAACCAAAACAACCCACAGACAAAGATTCTGCATTAACATTCTCAATGGAAGGTTATGTGGGGAATCAAACGCCATCAGCATTGGTGCCGTTTGCATGGTCTGCAGGTTGGAACTCACCACAAGCTTGGAACAAATTCCAAGAAAACGTGGGCGGTTCATTAAAAGGTGGTGATTCAGGCGTTCGTTTATTCGATCGTTTAGCAAAACGTCCAGCACGTAGCTTTGTTGCGCCAACACCAGTGCTTGTGAATGCTGACAGCTTCCGTCTTGTGCCAATGCACCACATTTTTGCATCAGGTGAATTTACGGTGAAAACACCTGCGATGGAATCACGTATTCCTGAGGCAATGTTTGCGGTAGGTGAGCAAGATGCTGCACGCTTGAATGTTCAAGACGGCCAAAAAATCACAGTGAAAGCGGGTGATACAGAAGTTGTGCTTCCTGTTCAAGTGATTGAATATTTACCTACAGGTTACATCGGTTACCCAGTTGGTCTTGCACCTACGGTATCTCTTGCAGAGCCTGTTTCAGTCAAGGCTGGAGTGTAATTCATGGAACAAGAATTAATGCGTCAAACGCCGCTGTGGGCTGAAAGCTGGCCGATTGCGTACTCAGTGGTTCAAGCGATTGCAATTTTACTTGTGGTTGTTTTAATTGCTGCGTTGATGTCTTTTATTGAACGTCGTCTTTTAGGTCTTTGGCAAGACCGTTACGGTCCTAACCGTGTCGGTCCAGGTGGTATTTTCCAGATCGTTGCTGACATGCTTAAAATCATGTTCAAAGAAGACTGGACACCTAAATTCGTAGACAAATTAACTTTCCGTATGGCACCAGCAGTTGCAATGGCAACTGCGGTGTTATCGTTCATGATCATTCCTGTAACACCATATTTAGGTGTTGCAGACATGAGCATTGGCCTATTGTTCTTTATGGCAATGGCAGGTATTGCTGTGTATGCGGTATTATTTGGTGGTTGGTCATCAAACAACAAATACGCATTACTCGGTGGTCTACGTTCTGCAGCGCAAACCATTTCGTATGAAGTGTTCTTAGGGATCTCGTTAATGGGTGTGGTGGTCATTGCCGGCTCATTTAACTTACGTGAGATCGTAGAAGCTCAACAAGGCGTATGGTTTGTCATTCCACAATTCTTAGGCTTCTTAATCTTTGTGGTGGCAGGTGTTGCGGTAACGCATCGTCACCCATTTGACCAACCAGAAGCAGAGCAAGAATTGGCAGAGGGTTACCACGTCGAGTACGGTGGTATGAAATGGGGTATGTTCTTCGTTGCCGAATATGTAAACGTGGTGTTGATCTCAGCATTGATCGTGACATTATTCTTCGGTGGCTGGTTAGCTCCATTCGGTCTAGATTTCCTTCCACCACTATTTTGGTTTGTGATTAAAACAGCATTCTTTGTAATGATGTTTGTATTGGCACGTGCATCGCTAATGCGTCCACGTTATGACCAAGTCATGAACTTCGGTTGGAAAATTTGTTTGCCATTAACGCTAGTTAACTTGCTAGTTACTGCTGCTGTAGTGTTGTGGTAAGGGCAGGGAGAACAAAATGTTTAAATTTCTAGCTGGGGTCGGGTCAATCGTTCGTTCGTTATTTATGGTGTTTAGCCATGTAACGCGCAAACGTGACACCATTATGTATCCAGAAGTGAAAGCTGAGGACATCGTACCACCACGTTTCCGTGGTCGTATTGTATTAACCCGTGACCCTGATGGTGAAGAGCGCTGTGTTGCGTGTAACCTGTGTGCGGTTGCGTGTCCTGTTGGCTGTATTTCACTACAAAAAGCAGAAAAAGAAGATGGTCGTTGGTATCCGGAATTTTTCCGTATCAACTTCTCACGTTGTATTTTCTGCGGTATGTGTGAAGAAGCATGTCCTACGACTGCCATTCAAATGACACCTGACTTTGAATTGGGTGAATATGTACGTCAAGACTTAGTCTATGAGAAAGAAAACTTACTCATTTCAGGTCCTGGTAAATATCCTGACTATAACTTCTACCGTGTCACAGGTATGGCTGTAAACGGTAAAGATAAAGGTCAAGCACAGCGCGAAAGCAAGCCTGTTGATGTACGGAGTCTATTACCATGATGTGGCCGTTTTATTTGATGGCACTCGTGGCCATCGTCTCTACCATTCGCGTTGTGACCAACGCCAATCCCGTTCATGCTTTATTAAGCTTGATCGTGTCATTACTTGCTGTTGCCGGTATGTTTATGATTGTGGGTGCGCCATTTGCAGGTGCACTTGAAATCATCGTGTATGCAGGCGCGATCATGGTGTTATTCGTTTTCGTCGTGATGATGCTAAACCTAGGTCAAGCGACTGTAGAACAAGAGCGTAAATGGTTAACTTCATCAGCATGGGCATATCCTGCGCTGATGTGTTTCCTCATGGGTTTAACCCTGGTATGGACGCTCAGTTCTGAATACAACGTTGCAGGTCCACTCATGGGCACTGAAATTGTTGGTCCGAAGGCTGTGGGTATTGCACTCTTTACTGAATACTTACTCTTGGTTGAAATCGCTGCCATGTTATTGCTTGCTGCGCTTGTCGCTGCATTCCACATTGGTAAACGTGAACCAGGTGCAGAAGAGGACACACAATAATGGGCAACATTCCTTTAGAGCATGGTTTGATTGTTGCAACAATTCTTTTCGCACTTGGTTTTTACGGTGTGATGGTACGACGCAACCTTCTTTTTATCTTAATGAGCCTTGAAGTCATGATGAACGCTGCTGCCTTAGCGTTTGTATTGGCAGGCAGTGCTTGGGCACAGCCAGATGGCCAAATCATGTTCATCTTGATCTTAACGCTTGCAGCAGCAGAGGCGTGTATCGGTCTTGCGATCGTTCTTCAGTTCTACCATCGCTTCCATCACTTGGATGTAGATGCGGCTAGTGAGATGCGCGGATGAGTTATTTATATTTAACAATTTTATTCCCGCTCATTGGTTTTGTACTATTAGCAGCGGGTCGCCACAAGCTGCCTGAAACGGTTGCTGCCATTATTGGTGTAGGCGCGGTTGGTCTATCTGCATTATTTGCTTTAATTGCAGGTATTGATTTTGTCAACAACGGCAAAGAGTTGTATGTACAACATCTTTGGACGTGGTTTAACGTAGGCGGTTTTGCCCCAGGCATTAGCTTACAACTTGACGGTTTATCATTGCTCATGCTGGGCATGATCACAGGTGTGGGTTTCTTAATTCATATCTTTGCATCATGGTACATGCGTGGTGAACATGATTTTGCACGTTTCTTCTCTTACTTTAACCTGTTCGTTGCAAGCATGTTATTGCTTGTATTGGGTGACAACTTAGCGTTGTTATTCTTAGGTTGGGAAGGCGTAGGTCTATGTTCTTACCTACTGATTGGTTATTACTACCAAACGCCATCAAACGGTTTAGCGGCCATTAAAGCCTTTACCGTAACGCGCGTAGGTGACGTATTCTTACTGATTGCGTTGTTCTTGCTTTACCAACAATTTGGTACCTTGAACACACAATATATCGTAGAAAATGCTGCAACTGTAATGACACAAAGTTCGTCAATTACCTTGTGGACTGCGTTGATGTTGTTCTTAGGTGCAGCAGGTAAATCAGCACAGATTCCGCTACAAACATGGTTAGCAGACGCAATGGCAGGTCCTACACCTGTATCTGCGTTAATTCACGCGGCAACCATGGTCACAGCAGGTGTTTACCTGTGCTGCCGTTTGTTCTCTGTATTTGAACTTGCGCCAGAAGTGATGATGTTTATCTCAATCACAGGTGCAGTGACATTACTTGTGGCTGGTTTTGCAGCGCTGGTTCAAACTGACATTAAACGTATCCTTGCGTACTCAACCATGAGTCAATTGGGTTATATGTTTATGGCAGTGGGTGCTGAAGCATACCAAGCAGGTCTGTTCCACATGCTCACCCACGCATTCTTTAAGGCATTATTATTCTTGTCTTCAGGTGCTGTGATTTTAGCGTTCCATCACGAACAAAACATTTTCAAAATGGGCGGCTTGTTCTACAAGAACAAATTCTTGTTTGCATGTTTCGCAATTGGTGGTGGTGCCTTAGCTGCAATTCCATTCTTAACCATTGGCTTCTTCTCAAAAGATGCAATCTTAGCGGCTGTTTGGACACAAAGTCATTTAGCAGGCTTACCAGTTTACAACACGCTTTACTGGGTAGGTGTTGCAGGTGCGTTCTTAACGTCAATTTATACATTCCGTTTAATTTGGGTGGTATTCTTTGGCAAAGAAAACACGCCTTACCATGAAATTAAAGGCGTAAGCTACTGGATGCCACTTGCAATTCTTGCAGTGTTATCAACAGGTCTTGCGATTGTGCTTAAAGCACCAGTGATGAGCATCCTTGATGCTGCGAACATTCCTGCTTTCATTATTCCTGAAAACTTAGTGGCAGGTGCACATGGCGCCGAATACATCGCAATTGCGGTGGCGTTGTCAGGTTTGGCTGTCGGTGTGGTGTTATTTGCTTTTGCTTACAATACTGTCAAAGGCTTTGCCAATACTTCAGTGGGTGCAGGTTTAGCCAACATTTGCCGTAACGCACTTGGTTTTGATGCGCTGTATGACATCGTTTTTGTTAAACCTTACTTGTTGATTGCTAAAATGTTAGGTCGTGATCCAATCGATGGTTTGTGGCTCATGCTTCCTGCGATTGTTCGCGGTGGTCATAGCTTCACAAGTTCACGTCAAACGGGTTCATTACGCGATTATGCTGCGAGCATGGCATTGGGTATTATTGTACTTCTGATGCTATTGATCGTGATTCAGGTCGTGGGGAAATAAGATGGAAATCACAAACAATTTTCTTTTACCCGCGCTGATCCTTGTACCGTTCATTGCAGGTTTCGCATGTTGGTTGGTCGATAAACTCGACCAACAACTGCCGCGCTATATTGCGCTTGTGGGTATGCTGGTCACACTGGGTTTAACCTTAGTGTTATGGCAAACAGGTACGTATAACTATGAATTAGGCGCTCAAGTTCCGACTTGGTCGGCTGAATTCTTAGTGCCTTGGATTTCATCTTTAGGCATTAACATTCACTTAGCGGTGGATGGTTTATCACTTCTTATGGTGGGCTTAACTGCATTGCTGGGTATTTTAGCAGTCGGTTGTTCATGGGGTGAGATTCAAAAACACGTTGGTTTCTTCCACTTAAACCTTTTATGGTCATTAGGTGGTGTGATTGGTGTGTTCTTAGCGATTGACTTGTTCTTGTTCTTCTTCTTCTGGGAGATGATGCTGGTTCCAATTTACTTCTTGATCGCACTTTGGGGTCATAAAGGTGATGCGGGCAAGTCACGCGTATATGCGGCCAATAAATTCTTTATCTATACCCAAGTTGCAGGTTTAATCATGCTCATCGGTATCCTAGGTATGGTGATCTATGGTTACATGATGACGGGTAACATTAGCTTTAACTACAACTTCTTGTTGGGTGTGGCCAATACTTTAGATGCACAAGTGCCTTCATTGGCGTATGCATTTATGATCTGTATGTTTATTGGTTTTGCGGTAAAACTTCCAGTTTTCCCATTACATGGCTGGTTACCAGATGCCCACGCGCAAGCACCAACAGCAGGTTCTGTTGACTTAGCGGGTATCTTAATTAAAACAGCAGCGTACGGTTTATTGCGTTTTGTGATTCCGTTCTTCCCAGCTGCATCTGCACAATTTGCAGATATTGCCATCATCTTCGGTTTAATTGGTATTTTCTACGGCGCTTGGTGTGCTTTCCAACAAACCGATATGAAACGTTTATTGGCGTACACGTCGATTTCACACATGGGCTTTATCTTACTTGCGATTTACGCAGGTAACATCTTAACCTTCCAAGGTTTAATGATCATGATGTTGGCACACGGTTTGTCGTCTGCTGCGTTGTTCATTATGTGTGGTCAAGTCTACGAGCGTTTACATACACGTGATTTACGCTTAATGGGCGGTATTCGTGGTCAGTTCCCATACCTTGCATTCTTCTTAATGTTCTTTGTTGCAGCATTGGTTGGTATTCCAGGTTTAGGTAACTTTATTGGTGAATTCTTGATCCTGATGGGTTCATATGCAAAATTCCCATTGTTCACGATCCTTGCCACCATCAGCTTGGTTTTTGCCGGTCTTTACGGTTTAATCTTAATTCACAAAGCATTGTTTGGCGTGCCAAACGAAGAGCAGCGTGAACATTATGCGTCTTTAAAAGATTTAAATGCGCGTGAAGTGATTGTACTTTTAATCTGTGCCGTTGGTCTGTTATGGCTTGGTCTGTACCCACAAAGCTTCCTTGATATTTCAAATTCAAGCATGGCGTGGTTAGCAAACAGCTACATTCCAGTGCAAGAAGTCGTTGAAGTTGCTCAAGAAGCTTCAGTTCAACTCGAAAATGTGGAGATCCAATAAGTCATGAACTTCACAATGTCATTTTCTGAACTTATGCCATTAGCACCTGTCATGATTGTCGGTTTGACCGCAATCGTGGCGATGCTACTGACAGCGATTAAACGTAACCATAACCTTGTTGCAACTGCAGCGGTGATGGGTTTAAACCTGTCTGCAATTTACCTTTTAGTAATGTTATTTGGTTCAAGCTTTGCTCCATCCAATGTGATGGGCATGTTTATGGTTGACCAATTTACAGTGCTATATCAATTGATCGCAGTGGTTGCAGCACTGGCTTGCTGCACACTGTCACATGCCTATATTGAAGGCTATAAAGACCACCGCGAAGAGCTGTATCTGTTGATGCTGTTCTCTGTGGCGGGTGCTATGCTCATGGTGGCAAGCTCGCACTATGCATCGTTCTTTATTAGCTTAGAGTTAATGTCAATTCCTGTATACGGTATGTTGGCCTATACGCATCAGCGTACTAAGTCACTCGAAGCAGGTGTTAAATACTTAGTTCTATCAGCGACTGCATCTGCAATGTTGCTGATGGGTATGGCGTACATTTATGCTTACACAGGTTCATTGTCATTCTATGATTCTGTACAAGCGTTAATTGAAAACATCTCTCAGCCCATGGTGATTTTAGGTTTAGGCTTAATCATCTTTGCTGTGGCGTTTAAATTATCTTTAGCGCCATTCCACAAGTGGACGCCAGATGTATACGCAGGTGCACCAGCACCAATGGCCACGTTCTTAGCAACAGCTGCCAAAGTCGCAACCATTGGTTTGTTTGTACGTTATTTATTAACCTCAGGCGCAATCTTAATTGATTCGATTGTGACGATTTTAACCATTCTTGCAGTGTTATCGATTGTTGTAGGTAACTTGTTAGCAGTTAAACAGGTGAACTTAAAGCGTATCTTAGCGTACTCATCAATTGCACATTTTGGTTACTTGTTGATTGGTTTAATCAGCATGACCTATGCAAGCTTAGGCAACGTCAGTGTGTATGTGATCACTTATGTATTAACTACTATCGGTGCCTTTGGTGCGATTGCGTTGATGTCTAGCCCATACAACAACCTTGATGAAGCTGAAAGCTTAGCTGATTACCGTGGTTTATTCTGGCGTCGTCCAGTATTAACTGCAGTGCTGACAGTGATGATGTTGTCTTTAGCGGGTATTCCGTTAACTGCAGGCTTCATTGGTAAGTTCTTAGTGATCATGGCTGCGGTCACCACTCAGCATTGGTTCTTAGCGGCAATGATCATTGTCGGTTCTGGTATTGGTTTGTACTACTACCTGCGTGTGATGGTAGTGATGTATATGACACCGCCAGAAACACCACGTATTGATGCCGAAAAAGAATGGGGTCAAAAAGTGGGTGGTATCATGGTGTTAATCGTGACTGCTGCTGTATTGTTGATCGGTGTTTATCCAGATCCAATTATCCAACTTGCACTTGAAACAGAGATTTTATCTCCGCTTCATTTTATGTTAAGCCAGCAATAATTTAAAATTATTCTAACTTAACAAAAAAGCCCTCAGTTTGAGGGCTTTTTTTATTTATCCCATCTGGCAAAAAGCTCTATAATAGAACAAATTTTATCTTTAACCTTTTAGGTGCTCTCCCGTGGCTATTCATGAAATTCGACATCCACTTATTCGACATAAACTCGGTCTTTTACGCCGTGCTGACATTAGTACCAAGAACTTCCGCGAGTTAGCGCAAGAAGTCACTATGCTTCTTACCTACGAAGCAACCAAAGATTTACCGATGGTTGAACAGGAAATTGACGGCTGGAACGGCACAGTGACTGTAGATCGTATTGCAGGCAAAAAAATTACCGTAGTACCGATTTTACGTGCTGGTATTGGCATGTTAGATGGCTTTTTAAACCTTATTCCAAGTGCCAAAGTATCGGTTTTGGGTTTAGAGCGTGACGAAGAAACCCTAGAAGCACGCACTTACTACAAAAAATTAGTCCCTGATGTACAAAATCGCCTTGCGATGATCATTGACCCAATGCTAGCTACAGGTTCATCTTTGGTGGCTGCAATTGATGTATTAAAGGCAAGTGGCTGTAAAGATATTCGTGTGATGGTTCTTGTAGCGGCTCCAGAAGGCATTCAACGTGTTGAAGCTGCCCATCCTGATGTGATCATGTTTACTGCCTCAATTGATGATGGTTTAAACGAAAATGGTTATATCGTGCCAGGTCTAGGGGACGCAGGCGATAAAATCTTTGGTTCTGTGCAAAAAGATTGATGTTTACAGAGCATAAAAAGAGGCTAGTGTAGCCTCTTTTTTATATAATCTATTGAAGTAACTTACAAGATAGGGCAGCGCAATGAAAGATGAATTATTACAAGGCAAGATCAAGCAGTACGATGCAACTAAAGGCTTTGGTTTTATTGGTTATGTAGACGGTGATATCTTTTTCCATATTTCAGATTTCCCACAAGATGGGGTTGAACCTAAGCGTAATGAACGGGTTAAATTTGTCGCACAGCGTAATGGCGAAAAATTTAAAGCAGTAAAAATTGAGCGTGTTGAAGATACCTCTAAAAAGGCGGTCAAATCAAAAGTCGCAAAACATAATAAATCGATTACATCGGCGCTCTTATCAAATTTACGTGGTTAATCAAACCATGCTCAAAAAGAGGTCATTAGACCTCTTTTTGTATATTTAAAACATTAAAAAATAAATGGGGGTTATGATGCAAAAACAACAAGGTTCAGTCGTTATTGGTTTAGTGATATTGTTAAGTTTAGCTGCATTATTTGGGGTGTATTGGGGTTATCAAAAGTATCAAGCCCATCAACACATGCAACAGCAACATGTACAGCAACTCATGGCACAGCAACAACAGATTGTTCTGGCCCAGCGTGCAGTACATGGCAATTTACCCGATGAAATTAAAGTGCAACCCACTGAGCGTCAAGCTTTAGTCGAGCGTACACCTATTCAAACACAGCCGCTGAGCGCACGTAAAGAGTTTAAGTGTGATGGGCGAGAGCATTGTTCACAAATGCGCTCTTATGAAGAAGCTGCGTTTTTTAATCAATATTGCCCTAATACTAAAATGGATGGTGATCAAGATGGTATTCCATGTGAACAACAGTTCAAACGCGGTATTTAAACATTTTGCATAAAAACTTAACAATAGTGCACAATGCTCAATTTTTTTGTTTACAATATCACCTACATGGAAAGGGGAATAAAGCTGCGTAAGACAGCCAACCACTTGTTGATACACCATTAAAGTGATGATAATGAAAAAATTGAGTATATTGCGACAGCCTAAATGGTTCATGGGTTTAATGATCGTGCTGTTGTTGGTTGGTTTAGGTTATATACACATCTCTAATCAACGCGCATCCATGATGGTGAAATTGGTCGATTCACAGCAAAAACAATTATTAGATTATAAAAGACAAGGCATGGTACGTCATTCTGAGTTTAAAATTCAGCCACGCCAGTCGTATTACTGTGCAGGGCGTTTTTATTGTGTTGAGAAAGCATGTCTGGGGCCTTAAAAAAGCACCCGAAGGTGCTTGAATTATTTTTCACAAAATCGCATAAAGGCTTTAAGTCCCGGTCCTTGGTATTTTTGACGATGCACCAACATAAACAGTGGGCGAGCCAATTGCCAAAAGGGAGTTTTTAAAATCACCAACTGACCTTTTTCAAGTAAAGGTTCAATGGCAAGTTTTGAAATACAAGACAAGCCAATACCACCAGCCACGATTTTTAAAATTGCTTCATTATGACCCAAGGTCAGGCGAATATTGGCATCTGGTACATCTTGTAAAATGGCGTTATCAAACACTTCGCGTGTGCCTGAGCCTTCTTCACGTAAAATCCACTCAGCATCCACAAAATCTAAAGGCGTGAGCGCACGTTGAATTTGTGCAATCGGATGAGTCGGTGCACAACATACGGCTAACTCATCATCACGCCAATGAATACATTGTAATTGGGGTAAATGACATGAACCTTCAATTAAAGCCAAATCAAGCTGAAATTGATTAACCGCCTCAATCATTTGGCGAGTATTGCCCACTTGTAATTGTAAATGTGCTTGGGGTTGAACCTGTAAAAAATCTGCCATTAAATCAGGCATTAAGTAATCACTAATGGTTAAGGTTGCCCCTAAACGTAGATCAATACTTTGTAATTCACCTTTTGCCGCTTGTTCAAACGCTTCGCAACGACCTAAAATCTCGAGCGCTTGAGGCAGTAAAAAACGCCCTAAGTCATTGAGTTGTAATCGCTTGCCTAAACGATCGAACAGTGGAGCACCTAAACCATCTTCAAGATCAGCCAGTGCCATGCTCGCCGCGCTTTGCGTAAGCTTGACTGCATCACTGGCTTTGGTGACGGTACCCTCTTGAGCGACTGCTACAAAAACAGCCAGCTGACGTAATGTCATGCGCATGAATATAGCCTTAAGATTGAAAAAATATTCATAAATTATCGTGTCATGCTACCATGAGCACAGTCTTTGATGCCACGTTGAAATTATGTCAATTGAGAAATTTACACAAGAAAAGGTTTTATCTGTACATCGTTGGACCAATACCTTGTTTAGCTTTACCTTAACCCGTCCTGCGCATTTTAAGTTTACAGCAGGGCAATTTGCTCGTATTGGACTCAAAGTCGGTGATGAGTTGGTGGTACGTGCCTATTCGGTGGTGTCATCGCCGTTTGATGAAACCTTAGAGTTTTTCTCAATTGTGGTACCCGATGGCGCATTCACCTCAAATTTACAGCATTTAAAAGTCGGTGATGCACTGTATTTAGAGAAGATTCCCTATGGCTTTTTAACCCTTGCACGGTATCAGCTGCCACTGCCACAAGATTTATGGTTATTGGGAACCGGTACAGGGTTAGCACCATTTTTATCTATGCTGCAAGATTTTGACACGTGGTCAAAATATCAAAACATCAATTTAGTCTATAGCGTGCGTACCCAAGCTGAATTGGCTTATAGCGAGCGTATTGTACAGATTGCTGCCACCTTTGGTGAGGGGCATACAGGCTTTAAGTTTATCCCGATTATTACCCGAGACCCAAATGCCGCTTTGCATGAGCGCTTACCGGTCTTAATTGCCAATGGTGAGCTTGAAAAAGCCGCAGGTATGCCACTCAATCCACAAACAAGCCATGTGATGCTGTGTGGTAACCCACAGATGGTAGATGATACTAAAGACGCGTTAAAAGCCCGTGGTCTGACTATGAATCGCCGTGGTGAGGGTAATATTGCCGTGGAAAATTACTGGTAATTTCATGCTATAAAAAACCTCCTAGTTGGGAGGTTTTTAAAATTTAATGTACAAACATGTCCATAAACTCACGGATTTCTTGAATGGCAGTGTCTACATCGGTGGATAGCCAAGTCGGTTCAAATAAACCGGCATAATGATCTAAGCGATCTTGTGGCACAACCAAACGTATTGGACATTCTTCTTCAATCAAACGCCATGGAATAATTGGCACTTCATTGTCTAAAAAAGCCGCCACATTGCGAATATCAATCACCATGGCATTGATGCATTCAGGAAAAGGCATCACTGAAAATTCTTCAGTACGACGACGAAAGTATTCTAAATCGCCCCACTTGAGTTGATAGCTTGCTTTATTAAAGCCAATAATGCCAATCAAATTTTGATCACGCGTGTAGTGTAAAGTACATTGATGCGTGACATCCGTGTCTAAATCAAGCGTTACACTCTGTTGACGATACGCCATAAAGTAACAACGAAGCAAAAAAAAGGTCGCTTATTATAGCTTAAAATTTGGCAAGCAACCGACTATTCGTTCACCATGTTGCTATGCTTCTTCACACAATGCAACACATAGAGTTGTTAGTATAAAAATCAAACAACTCAAGGTGGGACGCAGTATGCCACACAATGAAAATAATTCGCATCATGCCGCCAGTGCTTCAGAAACCCAACAAAAAAAGCGCTTACCGATTTATATTCTGCTGATTGTTGGGGTGTTTTTAGCCGCACTCATTTTTTATATGATGGCCGATGGTAAACCCAAACCAAGTGAAGCACCGCCAGGGCATCCAAATCCAACAGCCAATGTAAGTAGCCCAAGCACTACAGCAACAGCCAGTGATGAGGCAACCGCCACCGCACCATAAAATCTTCCTCATATAAGCTCTAGCCATTCTAGGGCTTTTTTTGTGGCGTTTTGGTGTAGTTTGCATAGAATAACTTGAATAAAAAATATACAAAATTTAAGGTGATACAGATATAACAGGCTGGGCTTGACCCAAAGACATAATGAAAAAATAAGAGGATAAAAATATGAATGATTATTTTGAGCGCAGTCGAAATGGCATCAATGCCATGTATTATTGGGAGCAATTCCATCCCATTTTGGCTGCGATAGCCATTTTAATTGTGGGTTGGATCATTGCACTGGTCGTGGCATCGGGTATTAAAAAGCTATTACAAAAACTCGGCACCGATCAAAAATTGAGTAGCGCCACCGGTCACCGTGCCAATATCGAATCGATTGTCTCCAAAGTGGTGTTTTGGGTGGTGATGATTATCGCCGTGATTGGTGCGCTCAATGCTTTAAATCTCAATAGCGTAAGTGGTCCGTTTAGCACGATGGTGCAGCAGTTCTTATTGTTTGTACCACAATTACTGGCCGCAATTGCTGTGGGTTTTATTGGTTGGTTAGTGGCGAATGTGGCCAAAGTGGGTTTGCAAAAGTTACTTGATCGCACGCAATTGGATGAAAAACTCAGTGCTGATGTCGGCGTGAGCCCTGTAAGTCAAAACATCAGTGAAATTGTCTATTGGCTGATTTTATTGCTGTTTTTGCCGATTGTACTTTCGATTTTAGGGTTAACAGGTCTGTTGCATCCTGTACAGAACATGGTTAATCAAGCGGTTGGTTTTTTACCCAACTTATTTATTGCTGGCATTATTGTCTTTGCAGGTTATATCTTGGCAAAGATTGTACGTGGCATTGTCGAAGGTCTTGGCAACAGTTTAAATCTGCAACAGCAAGCTGAAAAAATCGGCTTATTTAAAGGTGCAAACTTACCGCGTTTATTGGGTTCGTTTTTATTTGCGGTGGTGATGATCACGGCCCTCATTGTGGCATTTGAAGCGCTCGGTGTTGAGGCTATTTCACAACCTGCAACCGCTATGTTGCATGAAATTATGAATGCCATCCCACATATTATTGCCGCAGGCTTAATCTTAATTGTAGCTTATGTGGTATCACGTTTTGTGGCGAAATTGGTGGTTGAAGTTTTAGCAGGAACAGGTGTAGATGCTATTCCTGAAAAAGTCGGGGTACAGCGCTTTTTAGGCACTACCAAAATTTCATGTGTGGTGGGTTACTTAATTGTGTTCTTTACCATGCTGTTTGCGGTGTCTGAAGCTGCAAACCGGTTAGGCTTTGATCAAATTAGCGATTTAATCGCGATGTTTATTTACTTTGGTGCCAATATCCTGTTGGGTGCGGTCATTTTAGTGATTGGTTTTTGGCTGGCAAATATTGTGGCCAATGTGGTGCAACGCGGTGAATACAAAAGTTCACGTTGGTTAGCCAATTTGGTACGCGTTTTAATTATGGGCTTAGTCTTGGCCATGGGCTTACGTGCCATGGGTATTGCTGATTCGATTGTGAATTTAGCCTTTGGTTTAACTTTAGGTGCGGTCGCCGTGGCTTTCGCTTTGGCCTTTGGTTTAGGTGGTCGCCGACCAGCAGAGCGCGTTTTGACCGACTTGATTGATCAAGCCAAAGCACAAGCGCAAGAAGTGAAGTCGATGGCAGATGATGTTATGGATGCATCGTCTAGCAAAACTGCAACCACACAGCCTCATCAAGCACCTGTGGTGGCTCCTGTAGACGTCTTTGATCAATCTACATCGACTGTGGTACCTGATCGTTTGGTGATTGACCCTGATAACAAGCCATTAAATAACCCGTATGGCTCAACTGGTGAATCAGAAACCGATACTGATATTTCACCTGAAGATAAAAAGTAAGTAGTTAGAAACGATGGGTGTGACTATCCATCGTTTTTATTTTAAGGAAGATAGAATGAGATCTACAAAACCCAATAATCGTATCGCACCTGCTGTGATTGCAGGAGTAACCATTGGCTTACTGGTTGCAGGTTATAAATTTGTTTTTGCCAATAAAAAGCCGAAACTTGAGCGTCAAGACCAACAAGATCATGAAAAAGCGCAGCAAGAGTATGAAAACCAAAAAGACCGAGATCAAGCAGTTAAAGAGGAAAAACAATTAGTTCAAGAAGAGCAGCAACACGAAGATAAAAAAGCAGAGCAAAAGCAGGCTGCTGAAGCAGATCAACAGCCCAAATAAAGCAAGATCTTAAACGTATTGGGCAGCAGCATGTGCTGAAGCCCATGCCCACTGGAAGTTGTAACCGCCTAAATGTCCAGATACATCCAATACTTCACCCACAAAGTACAAGCCTTTTTGCTTTTTACTTTCCATGGTTTTAGAGGAGACTTCTTCGGTATTCACCCCACCTAAGGTCACTTCCGCAGTACGATAACCTTCAGTGCCTGATGGCTTGACTTCAAAGCCATGTAATTGGGTAGCAATCGCTTCTAGTTTATCATCACTTAAATTGCCAATGGCTGTATCGGCATGTTCTAACCAAATTAAGTTTTGTAATTCAAGGACAACACTTTTTGGCAAATATTCATTGAGTAAGGTACGCAACAAGACTTTGGGTTGTGCAGTTTTCTTGGTCTTAAAAAATGCATGTAGATCTAAACTGGGTAAAAAATCGATCTGAAATGCTTGACCACTGTGCCAATAATTAGAGAGTTGCAATGAACTTGGCCCGCTTAAACCACGATGGGTAAATAACAAAGCTTCAGTAAAACTATTGAATGGATTAGATAAAGTCGCTTCAACAGCATTACCGCTTAAACGGGTGGTGACTTCTTTAAAATGATCTGAGAAAGTAAAAGGCACTAAACCGGCACGTGTTGGATAAACATGATGCCCAAATTGTTTGGCAATGTCATAGCCAATGCCCGAACCGCCTAAGGTTGGAATAGATAACCCCCCACTTGCCACCACCACTGATTCAGCTTCAAAAAAACCTAAAGTTGTGGCCAATTGGAAACCTTGCCCATCTACCGTATTCACTTCTTTAACTTCAGCACTGGTTTTAATAGTGACTAAGCCGGTTTTTTCACACTCTTTTAACAGCATGGCTAAAATGTCTTTGGCGCCGTTTAGAGTAAACAGTTGCCCATGTTTGCGTTCTTCATATTCAATGCCATGCTCGCAGACCAGACCAATAAAATCCCAATTGCTATAACGACTTAACGCCGAAATCACAAAATGTGGGTTATGCGACACGTAATTTTCCGGCTCGACATACAAATTGGTAAAGTTACATTTACCACCGCCTGACATCAGAATTTTTTTACCGACTTTGTTGGCTTTTTCAAGTACCAATACACGACGACCGCGCGCGGCTGCCATGGCTGCCAGCATTAAACCCGATGCACCAGCACCAATCACAATTACATCAAATACAGGAGAAGACACGGTAATTTACCAACAGCCAAAAACAAAGGCGTGCATTATAGCCAATTTTTAAGCATTTTTCAGAATCAGATCCTGCCTTGTAAACCACCACTATGAATCACCAACAATTTTTGCTGAGTGTTAATCTCGCCACGCTCAATCATCTTAAAGAGGCCATACAACATTTTTGCGGTATAGACCTGCTCTAATGGAATAAAATACTTCGCTTCAAAATTTTGCATAAAATCAAGTAACTCAGGTGTAGTTTTGGCATAACCACCACAACAAAATTCATCGGTGATTGACCAATTGTGCTTGAGGGTAAGTCGTGCCACATCACGCTTTAAAAAATCACCTTTTAAGGCAGAAAAGCCCAAAATATGTTGCTGACTATGGCTGGCTTCAATTAAACCTGTGATGGTGCCACCGGTACCCACAGCACAGCAAATGAGATCAAAATCTTGATCTTGTGGAGTTAAGATTTCACTACAACCCTGAATGGCAAGTGCATTTGTACCGCCTTCAGGCACGATATAAGCCTGCAGATAGCGTTGTTTTAATTCATTTAAATACTCAATATCCTCTTTATGACGATATTGCTCGCGTGAAATAAACTCAAATTGCATCCCAAAATTGTGTGCGGTTTGTAAGGTCGGATTAAGCGGTTTAGATTGAAGTTCTAATCCCCGAATTATCCCCACGCTGTTTAAACCAAACTCATGCGCTGCAAAGGCTGTTGCAGCAATATGATTGGAATATGCTCCACCAAAAGTGAGAATCTGCTGATCACCATGCTGCATCGCATATTCAATATTATATTTAAGTTTAAAAAACTTATTGCCAGAAATATGAGGATGAATTAAATCTAGCCGCTTAATACTGATACTTACCCCTAAATAATCAATCACTTGGGTGGGGGCGTTCTGTGCAAGATCAGTAAAAACAGATGGGCTCATGACAATGCTGCTAAAGATTTAAAAGGCAATTTCTTATATCATGATAAAAGCGAAAACAACAATAAAATGGGAGGCACCATGAGATGCTATTCTGTGTATTTAACGCTGTGTTGGATTTTACTGGGTTGCGAGCCGACCCCAATACCTGAGCCAGCGCGTACTATGATTATTGGTGGCGTGCCTGTGGCTGAGCGTGATTATCTACTACCAAAAGACACCCAACCTGTTAAAAAATAGGTTGATTATAGTTTTTTGCATTTGGAAGTGAGTTTTATAAAGCATTAAAGGGCTAGCGTATGTGCGCGATCATACGCTTGATTGCAGCATCAATGTTTCAATTACTTGAGCCAAAAAATTGCTGTAAATAGGTCGTTATAAAGCGGCAAATTTTATTGGTAAAGCATGCGCTCATGCAAAAGCATTGGTAATTTTTTTTGCAATACTCCTATTATAAACGTGAGCCGACCGGGCTGTTTAAATATTTTTTTTACCAAATAGTTAAAAAACAGGCAGTAAAAAGAACTCGAACAGCGTAAAATTACGCCTTATTTTTTCTCCCAAACCTTTTAGGAATCGCAATGGAATCCTTAATGATTTTAGGCTCAATTGCCTTAGCATTGATGTTAGGTGCCATGAGCCCCGGGCCAACATTTATTTATGTGGCTAAAAACTCAATTGCGATTTCGCGTAAACATGGTTTATTTACTGCTTTAGGTACAGGTACCGGTGCGGCCATCTTTGGTTTATTGGCAGTCTTAGGCTTACAGGCATTGTTATTGGCGGTGCCATCGGCATATTTAATGCTAAAAATTTGCGGTGGTCTGTATTTACTATGGTTGGCGTATAAAATTATTAAACATGCCAAAGAACCAGTTGCCAGTGTGGACGGCACGGCACATATGATGAGTTATCGCCGTGCTTATCTATCAGGTTTAATCACTCAAATGAGCAATCCTAAAATTGCCATTGTTTTAGCCAGTATTTTTACTGCACTTTTACCTAAAGATATTCCAACTTACTACTATGTTGTATTGCCGATGCTGTGCTTTTTTATTGATGCAGGTTGGTGTTCTTTAGTTGCAGTGGCATTATCGGCAGATAAACCACGCCGTATTTACTTACGCTTTAAAGCGTTATTTGACCGTGGTGCTGGCATGGTAATGACGGTGTTGGGCTTAAAATTATTATTTGGTATGAAATAATAAAAACCCTCTTATACAGAGGGTTTTTTACTGCTCTTAATCTTTAAAATGAATCGGGATCCATTGATAGCTCGGGCCATTTTTATAAATATAACCTAAACCCGGAAATGGCAAATGCGGCGCCGCAATGAGTTGACCCTCTTTTGCATATTGTGCAAAGTGTTGATAGCAGGGCTTCTTATAAGTGTCTAAATCTTAAGACACTTTATCACCCGGTTTAGCACCCGTTTCAGGTGAAATCACCCAAACACCGTCGCCATTACCAGCCGCAAGTACCATACCGTTAGAAATACCAAAACGCATTTTACGTGGTGCAAGGTTTGCAACCATTACCACCAATTTGCCTTTTAAATCTTCAGGTTGGTAAAACTCACGGATACCGCTAAATACGTTACGTGGCTCAGCTTCACCGACATTTAATGTCAATTGAAGAAGTTTGTCTGAACCCTCAACCGTAGCTGCGTCGACGACTTCCGCTACACGCAAATCAACTCTCATAAAGTCTTCGATGCCAATAATTTCAGCTTCACCGACTTTAGGCTCAGGTTTCTTTTCAACCTTCTTGTCTTTTTTCTTTTCCGCTTTTGGTGCTTCAGTAGGAGCTGCTAAAGAGTCTTTAGACGCATCGACCATGGCAGCCACAGCTTTTGGGTCTACACGTTGCATAAGTGGTTGGAATAATGCAATTTCATGACCCACAAGAATGGTTTCACGCGAAGCAAAGTCAAAGGCATCTAACTGTAAGAACGCTTGCACTTGCTCGGCCAATGTAGGCAGTACAGGTGCTAAGTAAACCGCCAATTGACGGAATAAGTTAATGCCTACAGAACACACATCATGCACTTGTTGTTCTTGACCTTCAATTTTAGCCAGTGCCCAAGGCTTTTTCTCATCAATATATTGGTTGGCACGGTCTGCAAGTGCCATGATTTCACGAATCGCAGCCGAGAATTCACGTGCTTCGTATTGTGCAGCGATAGACGCACCTGCATCAATAAAACTTTGAACCAATTCTGGTTCTGCACAGGTTTCGCTTAACTTGTTATCAAACTTGGTATTAATGAATTTGGCACAGCGGCTGGCAATATTCACCACTTTACCAACTAGGTCTGAGTTTACTTTTTGTACAAAATCATCAAGATTTAAGTCAGAATCTTCAACTTTGTCAGAAAGTTTAGATGCGAAGTAATAACGTAAATATTCAGGATTTAAATGCTGTAAATACGTTTCTGCTTTAATAAACGTACCACGAGATTTCGACATTTTCTGACCATTTACAGTCAAGAAACCGTTTACGAATAAACCTGATGGCGTACGGTAGTTTGCGCCTTCAAGCATGGCAGGCCAGAACAAGGCATGGAAATATACAATGTCTTTACCAATGAAGTGATACACCTCATTTTCAGAGTCTTTTTTCCAATAATCATCAAAGCTTAAATCTGGACGTTTGGTTTTAATATAGTTTTCAAAACTCGACATATAGCCAATTGGCGCATCGACCCATACATAAAAGTACTTGTTAGGTGCATCTGGAATTTCAAAGCCAAAATATGGCGCATCACGTGAAATATCCCAATCGGATAAACCTGCTTCAAACCATTCATCGAGTTTATTGGCAATCGATACCGGTAAACGACCTTCATCACGTGTCCATTTTTGTAGGTATTGTGAGAAATTTGGCAGTTTAAAGAAGTAATGATCGGATGATTTTTCAATCGGTGTGGCACCGCTTAAGGTTGATTTCGCATCAAGCAGTTCGGTTGCATTATACGTTGTACCACACACTTCGCATGAGTCGCCGTATTGATCTTCGGCTTTACATTTTGGGCAAGTACCTTTAATAAAACGATCTGATAAGAACATGCCTTTTTCAGGGTCAAACAATTGTTTCACAGGACGCACGGCAATATTGCCTGCTTCACGGTTTTTAATATAAATTTCTGAAGCACGCGCTTGGTTTTCGGCGCTGTTGGTTGAGTCGTAGTGGTCAAAATCTACTTTAAAGCCGGAAAAATCGCGTTCGTGTTCGGCTTGTACATTGGCAATTTGTTGTTCTGGGCTAATACCGTTGGCTTCAGCGCGCAGCATAATTGCTGTACCGTGAGCGTCGTCTGCACATACATAAGTCACGTGATGACCCATTGCACGCATCGCACGAACCCAAATATCAGCTTGGATATAGCCAAGTAAGTGACCCATATGGATTGGACCATTGGCGTATGGAAGGGCATTGGTGACTAAAATATTACGCACGGATTAACTCTCTCATTCGTATTTATATGCAATGGACGTGATTTTACCTGAGTTAAGGCAAACTTGCATAAAGCTTTCGCGCAATTGTTGCGAAAACAAGGCATTTCTTAAGCTGCTTAAAACTAGCTATGTTTGTGGTAAAGGAATGTGTAAATACTCAGGCTTTAAAGCAAGATAAAAGCTATCTGTTTCGTCAGATAAACGTGATAATAGTCTTTATATAGATACCTTGAGTGTTCAAGTCATGCATGATGACGATTTTGATTTTGACGGTCCTGTGACCAAAATTGCCGCCAATCACAGCGTGCAACTCCTTGCCGGTAAACAGATTTTAACCGACGCACAAGATTACTTGGCCAGCATGTCTAAAAAAGAACATGAATTTTTACAGCAGCATTTAATGAAATTAGCGCAGCAAGATGCCTATTTCCAAGTGTTGGCAGATGAGCTCAATCAAGCTGCAGATGCCAAAATTGCCAATGATGCTTTAAATTTAGTGCATTTTTGGCAGTTAATTAATCAAGCTAAAGATGTAAATGACTTTAATTTATTAGATGTGGTGAATGACCAATTTTTTAAAGATGAGTTATTTAAAGCCTTTGATGATTTAAGTCAAAATGCCAATAGCCAGGCACGCCGTGCGGTGATTGAACAAGCCTTAGAGATGTACAAACTCGGTTTTTATGCAGGTTGCGTGCCGCTGTTATATGCACAGTTAGAAGGTCTACTGACCGATGTGTTATTGGCGCAAGGCTTTTTAACCCAAAAAGATACCAAATTTTTAGATGTGTATAAAATTGTACCGGGCTTAAAAGGTAACGAAATTAAAAGCTTGTGGCATAAAGCTAAAATTGCTACAGAAATGAATGCTTATTTTAGCGAGCTTGCCGCTTATAAAATGGATTCAAGCTCGAACGTGACCATGACCCGTCATAATATTTTACATGGCACAGATGTAGCACATTTCACCCAAGCACGTAGCTTTATCTTGTTATTATGGTTGTTTAGTGTGACCAGTTTTATGCGCAGTATTCGCTAAATATCTTTCAGCATTTAAGCTTAATTTAAATGCTGAATTTTTTTAAAAATACACAAGCACGTCATTTCAGGCAGTCTTGGTTATGCTAAAACCTAAGCCATGATGCAGAACATAATAAATCAGCAAATAACATGCTGTTTTATGTATGGGCTGTGTTGCAAATTGCAGTTTTTGATATGGAGCATCTAAAAAAAGCGTTATAACTTATTTAAAGCCCACGTATAAAAAGGTGTAAAAATGAGTAAAATTGACGATCTTAAACATAAAGCACATGAATTGGCCGATGGTTTAAAACTCAAAGCCAAAGAAGCCTTAGTTAAAGGTGAACAGTTGGCCGATGATTTAAAGCATAAAGCTCAAGATGCCAAGCTCAAAGCTGAACATAAGCTACATGATGTCAAGCATGACAAAAACACATCGCAAAAGGATGACGAGAAATCGCAGCGTTAAAGCCAAAAAAGATTGCCAATTGGCAATCTTTTTTTATTATCGCAAACAAAAGTGCGCAATTAAATTAAAGCGGCTTAACCTCTGCTTAAATAACCGCTAAACTACGCCATTCGATCGAGAAATGCATTTTGGAGTAGATATATGTCGTGGCTTTCTTCGCTTAAATCAGTATTTTCACCCGCTTTAGAGGTGAAGGAAGAAGAAGTCCAACGCGTGTTACAAAGTTATGTGTTACCTAACTCGAATCACGCTTTAAAAGACCGTATTACTCAAATTAATGTGCAAGGCCAAGTGCTACAAATCAGCATCAATACTTTTGTAAATGAAGCTGAGCAATTGCAACAAATTCATGATGAATTAGCAGATGCTTTAGAAAAATGTGGCATTAAAGAATTAAATATGCATGTGGTGCAGCAAAAAACAGGTCACACCCAAGGTGGTTGTGGGCATAAGCATAGTGATGGCGAGAGCTGTTCAAGCAAAAAGCCTGAAGTAGCAAAAAGCACTTTACCGCCTGTAGTGGATGCCTCAGCACCCGATGTAGTGGCTCAAGCCAATGCCAACTATCAGCCGCAGCAAACTGAAGCACCGATTCAAAAAGCCGCGCCACAACAACGCGATGTGCCTAAACATCCACGTATTCAACATGTGATCTTGGTGTCTTCAGGCAAAGGTGGGGTCGGTAAATCGACCACTACAGTGAATCTGGCTTTAGCTTTACAAAAATTAGGTTTAAAAGTAGGCGTGTTAGATGCCGATATTTATGGTCCAAGTATTCCAACTATGTTGGGCAATGCGGGTCGTACGCCCATGATTGAAGCAGAGCAGTTTGTACCGATTGATGCTTATGGTATGGCAGTACTCTCAATTGGTCATTTAACTGGGGATCATAATACTCCTGTGGCATGGCGTGGTCCAAAAGCCACAGGTGCACTGATGCAACTGTTTAATCAAACCTTGTGGCCAGATTTAGATGTATTGATGATTGATATGCCACCGGGTACAGGCGACATTCAATTGACCCTTGCGCAGCGCATTCCGGTAACAAGTGCGGTGATTGTCACCACACCACAAAACGTAGCACTTATGGATGCCACCAAAGGGATTGAATTGTTTAACCGCGTACAGATTCCAATTATGGGCGTGATTGAAAATATGTCGACGCATGTTTGCTCAAATTGCGGTTATGAAGAACAAATTTTTGGTACAGGTGGTGGTGATAAACTCTCTGAACAATATGATATTCCATTGTTAGGTCGTTTACCGCTCAATGTACAAATTCGTGAAAATGCCGATGCCGGTAAACCTTCTGTCTTGGCAGAAGATGCCGCAGCAGCAAGCTATATCGCAATTGCTGAAAAAATTGCTCAAGCATTGCCAAAAGCTGAGAAAAACCAAAATCGTATTTTTTAAGTCATAAAAAAAGCCCAAAGCTAACTTTGGGCTTTTTTATAGCCTAATGTAGAAAAAAATCCTGCGACCAGCACAGGATTTTTTAATCTCAAGCTTAAAAATTATTTGGCAATTTTAGCCAATAATTCTTCTTTGCTTAAGTTTACCGATTCAGCATCACGGCGACCTTTATATTCAAAAGTACCAGCATCTAAACCTTTTTCACCAATCACAATACGGTGAGGAATACCATTAATTTCTAAGTCAGAGAATTTAACCCCCGGACGTTCATCACGGTCATCTAACAACACATCAAAACCAGCCGCTTGTAATTCAGCATATAGGCTTTCGGCTGCTTGCAAAGTACGTGGTGATTTATGCGCGTTCATTGGCACAATTGCAACATCAAATGGCGCAATTGCCGCTGGCCAAATAATGCCTTTTTCGTCAAAATTTTGCTCAATGGCAGAAGCCACTACACGGGTCACACCAATACCGTAGCAACCCATGGTCACGACAAATGGCTTACCGTCTTTACCTAAGACTTTACAGCCTAAGGCTTCTGAGTATTTTTGACCCAATTGGAAGATATGACCGACTTCAATACCACGTTTGATTTGAATTGTGCCTTTACCATCTGGAGATGGATCGCCTTCTACCACATTACGTAAGTCATAGACTTCAGTAAATTGTGCATCACGTTCCCAGTTCACACCAGTGGCATGTTGCTCAGCAATGTTCGCGCCTGCGACAAAGTCAGACAATACCGACGCAGCACGGTCAACAATTACAGTTAAGCCTTTTTCAACTAAACCTTGCGGACCGACAAAACCTGCTGTTAAACCGAGTGCTGCAATTTGCTCTTCTGTTGCAAAAGTAATTGGCGCGGCAATTAAAGGATGTTTTTCGGCTTTAATTTCATTGAGTTCGTGGTCACCACGTAAGAATAAAGCCACCACAGGTGTTTCACCTGCTTCATTCGCGACCCCTTGTACCAATAATGCTTTAACTGAATTTTTAGGCTCAGTGCCTAAGAAGTTGGATACATCAGCGATGGTTTTTTGATTTGGGGTATCGACCAATTCAAGTTGTTGGGTGGGTGCAGCACGTTCGCCCACTAAAATTGCTTCGGCCATTTCCACGTTCGCAGCATAATCAGATTCGGTAGAAAATGCGATATCGTCTTCACCACTAGAGGCCAAGACGTGGAATTCGTGTGAACCTGAACCACCAATTGAACCTGTGTCGGCTTGTACCGGACGGAAATCTAAGCCTAAACGGGTAAAGATACGGCAGTATGCGTCATACATAATGTCGTAAGTTTCTTGTAATGATGCTTGGTCGGCATGGAAAGAATAGGCATCTTTCATGATAAATTCACGCGAACGCATTACGCCAAAACGTGGACGAATTTCATCACGGAATTTGGTTTGTACTTGGTAGAAATTGGCTGGCAATTGCTTGTAACTTTTGAGCTCATTGCGCGCAAGATCTGTAATCACTTCTTCATGCGTTGGACCAAGCACAAAGTCATTGTTGTGACGGTCTTTAAAACGTAACAACTCTGGACCGTATTGTACATAACGACCTGATTCTTCCCATAAAGCTGCTGGTTGAGTCACAGGCATCAGCACTTGAAGAGAACCGGCACGATCCATCTCTTCACGGACAATCGCTTCTACTTTATTTAAGACGCGAACACCCATAGGTAACCAGCTGTATAAACCAGAAGCCAATTTACGGATCATACCAGCACGAAGCATTAACTGATGCGAGATCACTTCTGCATCATTTGGGGTTTCTCTTAACGTTGCAAATAAAAAGCGACTGGCGCGCATGGAAAATGTCCTAAGCAAAGATGGATAATAAGTACAAAATTATACAATAAAAACAGCGCCGGCATGTTGAATGTCGGCGCTTTTGTATTAGGAGAAAATTTTTCTGCTCAAACGCTGCATCAAATTTTTAAAATCATCTAAATACGTAAAGATGACCGGCACCACCACAAGGGTCAGTAAAGTCGAGGTAATTAAGCCACCAATCACAGCATGTGCCATTGGTGCACTTTGTTCGCCACCTTCACCTAAACCTAAAGCTAAAGGTACCATACCCATGACCATGGCACAGGTGGTCATTAAAATAGGGCGTAAACGGGTTTTACCAGCATCTACAATCGCAGTGTAACGATCCACGCCGCGATCCATAGCTTTTTTAATAAAGTCGATCAGTAAAATGGCATTTTTAGTGACCAAGCCCATCAGCATAATAATGCCAATAATCGAGAATAAATTTAGGGTGGAATTAAGCAAATACAGCGCTAAAAACACCCCAATTAACGACAATGGCAAGGAAGCCATAATCGCAGCCGGATGAATAAAACTATTAAACTGTGACCCTAACACAATATAAATAAACACAATCGACAGCACAATTGCCGTGACTGCGTAGCCTGCCGATTCTGCCATATCGGCATTGGAGCCTTGAGTGACAAAGCTATAACCGCTTGGTAAATCAAATTGATCTTGAATGGCTTGAATATCCGCACCAATATCACCCGCAGGACGCCCTGAGGTATTGGCTTCAACCAAGACTTCACGTGATAAATAACGTCGGTTAATTTGCGAGGCACCCAAATCTTTTTGCATGCTGGCCACGGTTGCCAGTGGAATTAAGATCGGCTGCCCATTGGCATCAGTTTTGGTGGAGCCGAGATACAAGTTTTGCAAATCTTGCGGCAAACGACGTTCGCTGTCGGCTAAACGCACATTGACATCATAGGTTTCGCCTTGGGCATCTTCCCATGTGGTGACGTTATCACCGGCCAATAATGGACGTAAGGCATGACCAATTTGATTGACCGATAAACCTAAATCACTGGCAAGCACACGATGAATATGCACGCTTAAAGTCGGTTTAGGTTCTTTTAAGGAAGACTCTAAGTCAACAATGCCTTCAACTTGTGCAATTTGTGCCATAAAACGATCAGAAATTTTTTGTAATTCATCCAATTCAGGGCCTTGAATTGAAATCATGACAGGTTTTTGCCCACCCGACACGGTTTCATCGGCAGAGGCCACAGAAGTGACGGTAATCCCTGCCACAGATTGCAAACGCTGACGGAACTCGTTGGTTAAGTCGGTCAAACTTTGGCTGCGCTCTTGGCGTGGTGTGACACGTACCCGCAAGCTGACATGGTTTTTACCACGATCGGTTACGCTATTGATCACGCCGTAGGTGCTAAGCACTTGAGGATGTGCACGAATAATGGCATCCACTTGTTTAAGTTTAGCTTCTGAATATTCAATCGCTGCATCCACCGGTGTTTCAAATTTAATCCGAATTTCGCCTTTATCAGGTACTGGCACAAATTCTGAACCAATCATGTTAGACAGTGCCAAAGCCCCAAATAAAGAGGCGATCGCAACTACCACGGTCATTAGACGAAACTGTAAGGCAAGTTTAAGCAGCTTTTCATAGACTAAACTTAAATCATCCAAACGTTTGGAAATTGCATCTAAAAAATGTTGTATGACATTGGGGTGTTGCTGAGTTTTAGGTTTTTCAGCCCAGTGCGCCGAGAGCATTGGGTCAAGGGTAAAACTGACAAACATAGAAATGAGTACCGCAATACTCACCGTGACGCCAAATTGGTAAAAGAAGCGCCCAATAATACCGCCCATAAAGGCAACTGGCAAAAACACCGCCACAATGGTTAAGGTGGTGGCAAGTACAGCCAAACCAATTTCTTGCGTGCCATCAAGTGCGGCGGTGACATGGTCTTTGCCCATGTCGGCATGGCGCACAATATTTTCACGCACTACAATGGCATCATCAATCAACAGACCAATACTTAATGACAAAGCCAGTAGGGTCATCATATTGATGGTAAAACCAAACATCCATACAAAGGTCAGTGTGCCCAATAAAGCAATCGGTAAGGTCAAACCGGTAATCAAGGTCGAACGCCATGAGCCTAAAAATAGTAAGACAATTAAGACCGCTAAGATTGCACCTTCAATGATGGTACGCACCACGTTATCAATACTACCGCGAATACTTTTTGAGGAATCGACCACCACTTTGGCAGTGGTGCCTTGCGGTAATTGGTTTTGAATTTTGTCTAGAACTTTATAGGTGTTGTCCACCACTTCAATAATATTGGAGTCTGAACTACGTAAAATATCAACTGCCACGGCAGCTTGACCATTTAAAAAAGCCCCTGAATCGGTTTCGGCTTGGCCATCGCTAATGTCTGCCACTTGCTTTAAGTAAATGGGTGCACCATTTTTGTTGGCCACAATTAAATCGCCAAAGCCTTGTGGATACAGCACTTTAGACTGAATCTCAACCACCAATTCACGCGAGCCTTGTTTTAAATTACCACCGGGTAAATCAATATTTTCAGATTTTAAGGTATTCATCACCTGATCAATACCCACCCCAAAGGCCTGCATCTTTACAGGGTCAACCGCAATACGAATTTGGCGTTGGGCATCGCCTAATAAATTGACCGATCCCACACCGGCCACTGTACGCAGTTGCGGTACAATGCGTTGCTCCAAATATGAGCTTAAATCACGTAAGGCAAGATTTTCCGATTCAAATACAATTGACATCACTGCATTGGCAGTCGGGTCATAGCGCTCTACAATCGGCTCTGAAATTTCATCTCGAAAATCTGCGCTCACTACGGCAATTTTATCGCGCACGTCTTGTGCAGCCGTGGTGGATGAGGTATCTAAATTAAACTCCACCATGACGGTGGATAATCCTTCGCTGGATTGCGAAACGATTTTTTTGACCCCAGAGATGGTATTAATTTGATCTTCAATTTTTTTGGTGATTTCAGATTCAACCGCTTCAGGCGAAGCGCCTGCATAATTGGTATACACCACCACAAACGGAAAATCGACATCGGGGAATTCTTCAACGCTCATGCGCTGCCAAGACGCCAAGCCTAACACCATCAAGCACAACATCATCATAATGGTAAAGACAGGATATTGAACACTAATTCGGGTAAACCACATGTGAAAAAATCCTGTTATTGGCTGATGCTTACGGCGTGATTAATCTGCTGCTCGCTAAAGCGCACGCGACTAATACGGTCATTGGCACCTAAACCTGTGACCACGGCTTGATTAATGTTGGGATTTTGCTCAAGCACCGTAATATTGACCTTTGCAACTTTACCATTACGAATGACCCAAACATAAGGTTGATTGTCTAGGTTGTAAATCACATCTAAAGGCAGCAGTTGACCAACACTGGCTTGCCCAAACACAATTTCACCTTCTACAAACGCTCCAATACTTAAACTTGGCAAATTTTGTGCAAGGCTGGCAAAGAACTCAATTTGTCGATTATTTACATCAGCCAGCGGTGCAATTCGAGTCAAAGTCGCCGTGTAAGTGTTCGGCTGTCCTTGAATACGGTATTCAATGGTGTTGCCAACGGTTAAAGCCTGTTGTTGTTCAGTCGGCACTTTGCCATGTAGTTCTAAACGGCTTGGATCAATAATTTCAAATAAAGTTTGACCTGCAGTTACCGTTTGACCTAGCTCAAGGTGACGCTTGGTAATCACCCCTGTAATGGGACTACGAATCACGCCATCTTGGTTGGCTTTTTGCGCAATATCTACATTGGCTTGTTGGGCATAGACGTTTTCTTGTTGGGCTTGGTAATCCACCACACTTTGTTCATATTCAACTTGTGCAATAAAGCCTTGATCGAGCAGACGCTTTTTGCGTTGCATCATTAATTTGGCTTGATTGGCTTGGGCTTGGGTAGCGGCTAAATTGGCTTGCGCTTGGGCAAGACGTGCTACATGATCTTGATTGCTAAGCACCGCCAAAACCTGACCTTGCTTGACCTGTTGTCCTACATCTAAATAAACTTGAGTGGCTGTAGCGGTGACTTGGGCTTGTACACTACTATGTTGAACAGCACGAATGCTGCCACTAAAAGGCGTAGACTGACGTGCTTGGCCATATTCAATGCCCACTAAATCAGCCTGAATAAGTTCAATGTGAGGAGCACTTTTGGGGGGTGAGGGCGGCTCATCGGCAGAACAACCCACTAAGCCTAAGGCTAAACTGGTCCATAGAAAAAGTGAAGCTGAGGTTAGTCGATGAGGGCGCATGCATCATTCCTAGATCTGCTAAAGATAAAATTATTCGAGTGCTTTTAAACGCGTAATGATTCTATCGTATTCTGCTTGATTTTTCTGATATTGCATTTGTAATGATTGCAATTGTTTTTGACCATTTTGAATATATTGTTGATTGTAGTTCAGTGTGTTTTGCAAGGTCATCGGCACGGGATGCCCTTTTTGGGTAAATTGCAACTCCTGCTTTTTAAATACGAGACGATCTTTTTGTAATTGTTGTAGCTGCTGCTGTTGCAACTTAATTTGTTTACTTAGATGAGTTAAATTTTCTTGGCGTTTTTGCGAGGCGACGCGACTTGAGCCATAAGCCTGCTTTAAACGCTGGTCTGCTTCACGTTGTTTACTATAGACACTGGCTTTGGTGCTATGCGAGCTGGCTTTTTCACTGTTAAAGGCTTGGGTACGTTGAATGACTTGCATATTACGATCGAGCGCTTCATAACCATAACGAATATGATTTGGACTCACCGAAGTACTTAAATTGGCAATACCTTGGTGATCGTAATAGCGATACCATGCAGGCTTGATAGAAGTGGCAAAAATAGTGCTGCTGTATACGGCACTTAAGCTCAATAGCAGTACTTTAAATGTTTTTAAACCTAGATTCGCATGGCGATGGTGTATTAATTTTATCATCCTAGTCTTGCCTGAATAAAGTTGACTAAATTACTCATTTTTAAGTAAATAATATAAGTGTATTTATATATACTTAGATTTTACCGTATATCTGATTTAAAAAAATAATATTGTTGTTATGACCTTGTGATAAGGTTGTCACAAATTGGTATAAATGAAAGTTTTTTCAAATTTACTTCGTTGAAACTCAAGGTAAATGTGTGTTAAAAATGCATACAATTTGTAAAAAAGCATATTCTGTGCAGTCTAAAAATGAGCAGGGGTCATGAGATGGATGCAAAATTTCAAAATTTAAAAGTAATGGTCATTGATGATTCAAAGACCATTCGTCGTACTGCAGAAACATTATTACAGCGTGAAGGTTGCGATGTGGTGACTGCAGTCGATGGCTTTGAAGCCTTAGCCAAGATTGCCGAAGCCAATCCAGATATCGTATTTGTGGATATTATGATGCCGCGCTTAGATGGTTATCAAACATGTGCTTTGATTAAAAACTCTCAGCATTTTCAAAATATTCCTGTGATTATGCTCTCAAGTAAAGATGGCTTATTTGACCAAGCCAAAGGCCGCGTTGTCGGCTCGGATCAATATTTAACAAAACCATTTAGCAAAGATGAATTATTAGGTGCAATTCGCACTCACGTAAAAGCAAAAGCATAACTATTTTTTTTATTTAATTTTTTTATTGGGGAAGACTATGACACGTATCCTAATCGTGGACGATTCGCCAACTGAAACATTTCGGTTTCGTGAAATTCTGACCAAACACGGTTTTGAGGTGCTTGAGGCATCCAATGGCGCTGATGGGGTGACCATGACACAAGCTGAATTACCAGATATGGTACTGATGGATGTGGTCATGCCTGGCGTGAATGGTTTTCAAGCCACGCGCCAAATTGCTCGTAATAGCAGCACCAAACATATCCCAATCGTGATTGTAAGTACCAAAGACCAAGCCACTGACCGCGTTTGGGGTAAGCGTCAAGGTGCGTGTGACTATCTAACCAAGCCGGTAGATGAACAACAATTAATTGATGTCATTAAGCAACATCTTCGTGTGGGATAATGTATGGCTGCCAATGGATTTATCGAATTACTTCGTTTGGCAAAACGTGGCAATAAACATTATGCCAACCCAGACAATGAAGTAAACCGATGGTCAGGAATTGCCTTTGAGATCATGGGGCAATATTTTGTTGCTCCTTTGGGGGAAGTCTCTGAGGTGATTTACCCACCCAAATGTACACCAGTACCCAACACACATGCGTGGGTACGTGGTGTGGCCAATATTCGTGGCCGATTACTCTCTGTTTCTGATTTGACTCATTATTTAGTGGGTCAGCGCAGTCAATCATCAGGCGCACAAAAAGTTTTGTGTATTCAAAATGATGATCAGTATGTTGGTTTACTTGTGGATCAAGTATTGGGGATTCAACATTTTAATAAGAAGAGCTTTTTTTCTAATCAAGATGCAGTAAATGACCTGCTTAATCCCTATTGCCGTGGTTATTTCCAACAACATAACCAAAAGTGGCAGGTATTTTTG
Source organism: uncultured Acinetobacter sp. (assembly GCF_947626835.1). Lineage (GTDB taxonomy): Bacteria > Pseudomonadota > Gammaproteobacteria > Pseudomonadales > Moraxellaceae > Acinetobacter. The sequence goes on from NZ_CANQTS010000011.1 coordinate 61,478, forward strand.
TTTAGTCAATTATTGCACCATCCAAAATATATGAATGCCTCTATTTTATAAATATTTAACCGTCTACATTAGGCGCACACGTCATTGGGAGAAGCTGCATGAGCTTTAATATTAAAAAAAGTGGGAGCGATGGAGCAGGTCTGTTTAATAAAGTCCAAGACCAAGTCGATCAGGTCTCGCGTGTCTTTGGCGATAGTGAACGATCCAAGCCTTATATTTACGGTGCTGCATTTAGCTTACTCTTAGCTTTAGTGTTTTTAGCTTACCTGCTTTATAGCGTGCCTAAAAATAATAGCTATACACAAAGTGTCGGTGAGTTACGTTTATTATCACAAACCTTACCCAATCAAGCGGCTATGACCACCTCAGCGGGTACCCCTGAAGCTCTAAAACAGCTTGCAGCCAGTAAGGATGAATTTGCCGCGCATTTTAATAATATCAAAGGCGCAAATGATGGTGATATCGTTGCCAATATTGAGGGCAGTTGGAGCAAAGTGGCTGCAAATGTGGATTTAATTACCGCGCAGCAACCTTTGATTAATCAATTACACGATGCCAATTTAGCATTAAGCGAAAGCATTCCGAGTATTCAGGCACAGTACAATTTAATTATTGAACAGATGTCACGTCAAGGTACTGCGGGCAGTCAAATTGCAATTGCCAAAAACCAAGTGTTTTTAGCTGAGCGTATTTTAAACGCGATGAACAGTTTAATGAACGGCTCTGAAAATTCGAGTGCCTCGGCTGAAAACTTAAACAGTGATGTACGTAATTTTGCTGCCTTTTTAAATGGTCAACTCAATGGCAATGCTGCTTTAGGTGTAGCACGCGTTGAAGACACCAACTTACGTGCAGCTTTAACCAATATTGAAAATGACTATAATCGTGTGGTTGCATCTGCTGCTGCTATAGTGCAAAAAAATGCTGAGCCAATTGCCAAAGTGCGTCAAGCATCAAGTGTGATTTACAACGAATCAACACCATTACTCAATAACTTAAAGCAATTATCGGGTAGTTCAAGTCTTGGGCATTGGTTACCAGCGATCGGCTTAATCTTGGCTTTAATTGGCTTCTTGGTCAGTGTATTTAAGCTGTTAACTTTACGTGGTGAAGCTGATAAAGAGCGTGTGGCACGTTTACAAGAAGAATATGACCGTAACCAAAATGCGATCTTACGATTACTTGATGAAATTGCTGATTTGGCAGATGGTGACTTACGTTCGTATGCTACGGTATCTGAAGATTTTACCGGAGCTATTGCCGATTCGATTAACTTTGCCATTGATCAGCTGCGTGACCTTGTTTCACGTATTAATGAAACTTCGCAAGAAGTGGCACAATATACCGCCAATACTCAGCATATTACCAACCAGTTAGCTGAAGCGTCTGAACACCAAGCGCAAGAAATTGCCGGTGCATCGTCTGCGATTAATGAAATGGCGATGTCGATTGACGAAGTATCGGCTAACGCTTCTGAATCAGCCCAAGTAGCTGAGCGTTCAGTACAAATTGCATCCAATGGTGCAGACGTTGTACAACGCTCGATTCAAGGTATGGATATTATTCGTGAACAGATTCAAGAAACTTCAAAACGTATTAAACGTTTGGGTGAATCATCCCAAGAAATTGGTAACATTGTTGCCTTGATTAACGATATTGCCGACCAAACGAACATCTTGGCCCTAAACGCTGCGATTCAAGCGTCGATGGCCGGTGAAGCAGGGCGTGGTTTTGCCGTGGTTGCCGATGAAGTACAACGTCTTGCAGAACGTTCAGCATCTGCCACCAAGCAAATTGAAACTTTAGTAAAAACTATTCAAACCGATACCAACGAAGCCGTGATTTCAATGGAACAAACCACCTCAGAAGTGGTGCGTGGTGCAAGCTTAACCAAAGATGCCGGTGTTGCTTTAGGTGAAATTCAAAATGTATCGTCAAACTTGGCAAAATTGATTGCCAGCATTTCTGATGCTGCAAAACTTCAGTCAGCATCTGCAGGTCATATTGCCAATACCATGAATGTCGTACAGGAAATTACCTCGCAAACCACCAGTGCCACCTTTGATACAGCACGTTCGGTATCTGAATTGGCGAGTATGGCAGAATCATTACGTGAATCTGTAACTGACTTTAAGTTACCTGAATAAACGTAATTAAGAGACTTCTTACGAAGTCTCTTAAAACTGCCGTATTTTTGTCTCGAGTGAGGGTGAAACTTAAGAAGCTGAGCTATGAAAGAAATATTAAAAAATTTAGTTGCCCCGATGACGCTTCCAGAAGACAGTTATCTTCAGCAAGATGCCGAAATTCTTGAAATTTTTGTAGAAGAAATTGAAGAAATCTTTGAAGAATTAAGCCAATTGTTTCAACAATGGCAGGATCAGCCTGAACTGTTAAAAGACATTCGTCGCCATTTTCATACTTTAAAAGGCTCAGGACGCATGGTGGGTGCGTTGCAAGCCGGTGAGCTGGCATGGACAGTTGAAGACACTTTAAACCGTGTACTCAATGACAGTGTTGTACTGACCCCAACTTTGCGTCGTTATACCCAATATGTATTGGCTTTTTATCAAGCCAAGCTTTATCCATGCTTTAAACAAGGTAAAGCGCTTGAGCATGATCTGCGCCCACTCATTTTGCTGGGTCAACAATTACAACAAGAACAAGCAATAGACCCAGCATTATTGGCGCTGATTGAACAGGATGTAAGCCTAACATCAACCACAGGTTTAGAACATATAGAGGTTGAACAGTCACACTCAGCTGTTGCACTAGATGCTCAGCATGTGGCAGAAGATTTAGCTGAAACCTTAGCGGTGTTTATTGAAGAAGCCGAAGAACATTTAGCGACGATTGACCATTTTTTACAAGAAAATGTCGATAATACACCAGATGATTATAATGCCTTAATTCGTGCCTTGCATACATTGCGTGGCAGTTCTTCTATGGCACAAATTGAAGATGTTTTTAGTGCCAGTGCCAAAGTTGAAAAATTATTTAAAAGTTATTTATTGCAAGAAGATGTGGTTTCAACCTCGGCAGAAACTCAATTATTAAGACATTATGCTGAGTTTATTCGTGGTTATTTGCCTGCATTGCGTGAGCGTGATCAACAACGTTGTCATCAATTAATTACGGAATTTGATTCGGCATGGACCTTGTATGGTCGTTTGGTGCCAATGAATGAGCAAGATAATCCGCATGGTTTAGTCACACAATTGCTGCAACTTGATATTGATCTCTTGCTTGACACCGAAGTTGACTTTATTGAGCGCGCGCAAATTAATTTCCCTGTGTATTTACAAAGCTTAACTGAACAAGCTGAGCGTCTAAGTGTCCACACTGACAATCGCGCTGCGGTAGGCATTCATCAATATGCTTTAGCGCTCAAAAGTGCGTACTGTAAGTTATGGAATAAACCTGAATTGCTCAATTTAAACTATGCAGAAGCATTGTTTAATCAAGCACATGTTGAGTTTATTCATTTATTTGATACCTTGGCATCTGGGCAACGTGTGGTGTTGTCAGCACAAGCACAAACAGCCTTACAACAATTGCATGACTTTATTGATCATAAAGTTGAGCAGTTGGTCAGCTTTAATGACTTGCCAGATTTAACCAAGCACAAAGCCAATAGTGTTGACTTTGCAGTATTGTCACAACGTTTGGCACAAGATCAAATGCGTTTGGACTCAGACGACAGCCGCTCTGAGTTTGACTTAGATTTATTGGATATTTTCTTAGAAGAAGCCAATGAATTGTTTGAAGGTATTGACCAAGATCTAAATACTTGGGCTAAAAACCAAGATGCGGCAGCACTGAATAATTTAATGCGCTATTTGCACACCTTAAAAGGTGGCGCCAATATGGTACAAGCCAACCACATTGGCTTGATTGCGCATGAATTAGAAAGTGTTTATGAGCGTGTGATTCAAGGTCAATTAGCTGCCACAGCACCTATGATCAAAATCATTCAGTTGGTGCAAGACAATATTGCTGAACGTTTAGAATTAATCCAAACGCAACATATTGATTATCCAGCTGATCAAGCGGTTGATATTTTACGTAATATTGAAAGCTTAGCACAAGGCGATGCAACGCTTGAAAGTCCTGTTGAAGCCCAAGATCAGCAAGCCGAAATGCTTGCCGATCAAGAAAAATCAACAATTCAAGACACTGATACTCAACAGTCAGTGGCTCAAAGCGATGAGCCGACCTTGCCATCTGGCATTGAAGAAATTGCCGCAGTACCTCAAGCAGAGATAACTGTGGAAGCGACACCACAAGAAATTCAAGCGCAACCAACATCTGTGCTGGAAGAGTCTGCTACACTGACATCAGATACATCAGATACATCAGATACATCAGATACATCAGATACATCAGATACATCAGAGCTGACCTTAGAGCA
>NZ_CANQTS010000012.1 GCF_947626835.1 uncultured Acinetobacter sp.
CAGCATCTACAGCATCTACAGCATCTACAGCATCTACAGCATCTACAGCATCTACAGCATCTACAGCATCTACAGCATCTACAGCACAGTCTGACGTTGGCATAATACAAGCTCAATCTACTTTAGATTTAATGCAACAAATTCACCCAACCTTACCCAATAATTTTGTTGGTCAGCAACCAAATAAAAAAGAACCACAAATTATTATTGAAGAAATCCCCATTGAAATTGAAGATGATTTATTAAAAACCCTACATCTATAACCTAAGCCGTGCATAGCACGGCTTGTAGTTTTAATTGACTTGGCGAATCGGTTGTCCTTGTTGAAATGCCAATAGGTTTTCAATCATTTGCGTCACAATACTTTGCCGTGCATCTACACTTCCCCATGCACTATGCGGTGTAATGATTAAATTAGGGATACTATCATCATCTAATAATAGATTGCCTGCTACAGGTGGCTCAACGCTTAAAACGTCTGTGGCAGCCCCTGCAATAGTTTTATTAATTAAAGAAGCTTTGAGTGCCGCTTCATTGACAATACCACCACGAGCACAATTAATTAAAAAGGCGGAAGGCTTCATCTTTGACAATTCTGCTTCAGCAATTAAATCACGGGTTTCGTCGGTCAGTGGACAATGTAAGCTTAAAAAATCTACTTGCGATAACAGCTCATCTAAAGTCATACGCCCTTGTACGGACGGACGGTTTGGCAACTGTGCCACCAAAATTTTCATGCCAAAAGCTTCGGCAAGTTTTGCTACGGCTTGACCCAACTCACCAAAACCGACAATCCCTAAAGTTTTACCTGATAATTCAGAGATCGGAAAATCAAGCAAACAAAATTGCTGCGCTTGCTGCCATTTACCCTCACGTACTGCACGGTCGTATTTTAAAAATGAGGTGGCTAAATTTAGCATCAGCATTAAAGTATGTTGTGCCACAGCGGCTGTGCCATACCCTTGGCAATTACACACCACAATGCCTTGGGCGCGAGCTTGTGCTAAATCTACATTGTTGGTACCAGTGGCTGAAATTAAAATTAACTTAAGTTGTGGGCATTGCTTTAAGACAGCTGCATCAAGTTTAACTTTATTGGTCATCACCACATCCACATTTTGAATGCGTGATAAGACGTCTTCTGGACTGGTGCTTGCAAATAGCGCTAAGTGGCTAAAAACTTGGCTTAAACCGCTAAAATCTAAATCGTTTTGATCTAAGGATTGATAATCTAAAAATACCGCCTGCATGGGGGTCGATCCTACACACTGCAAAATCCCATTAAACCCAATTTAATTGTCCTTATTCAAGCATTAAAAAAGCCTGCTTATTCCACAGGCTTATTACTATGTTGACGAATGAGATAACGCATCTGTTTGACCACATAGGTCGCTAAACCCAATAACAATAGCAGTCCACTTGCCATGGTCAAATAAACCGGTGCACCTAAGGTTTCAGCAAAAGCGATATTGGGTAAGCATGCACCCATCAGGAGCAGTAACACTGACAATGCTTTTGGCATTTGACTCTCCTTGTGTCATAGATATGCCTGCTCTTTGATCTTAAGTCATCTAGTGATAAAAGCAAGCTGTGCCATGCTAGACCTAAGTGCAAGCCGATTTGGCACAGTTGCTGCTTAATCAATTTGCGTGACAAATTGGCTTTGCTCGTCTAAATGCGGGCTAAATTCGGTAGCACCAAACTCATTACTGTGCAAATTCAAATCCTTATAGCTAATCACATAATAGTCGCTATATTTTTTTAGCATTAAAGGATGCATGCCGACACCCAATGGATCTTGGACTTTGCACAATTTCATTACATGACGATCATTCATGGTAATTAAATACACTTCGTCATTGACCAAAATGCGCACCAAAGCATTGTGCTGTGCATAAATAGGAATCAAAAATTTATGGTTTAAATTAATGGCATCAAAGGTATAGCTTTCAATGTTTTGGCTAATGGCATTAAACACTAAGGCATGACCAAAACTATCCAGCAAATGATTGTGATTTTCTTGTGGCAAGTTAAATTGAATGCCTAATTTTTCAAGATCTTGCTGACTCACTTGTTTATTACTGAGTAATTCACGCACTAAACTTTGTTTGAGCTTGTTGTCAAAAAATTGCTGATCGAGTGCCAAATGGTTATTTTTTAAAATTTTCCCTAAAGCAAAGCGATGCCGCGGTAACAGGTTTTCAATCACTTTACGATAATAAAACTTACTATTTTTTTTGACCTGACGCATTTTTTGATAGAAAAACTCTGCATCAAATTCACGCGTTAAAAAGTCATGCAAAAGCTCTGAACTGGCCAAAATGGCAATCGCATCATGTCCGGTAAATGGCAAGTTTAAAGTATGTAAATTGGGTAAAACTGCTTTTAATTTTTCATAATGACGACGATCTTCAACACAATACGGATCATAAACAATAATGTACTCGCACTCTGTGCTGACATCCTGTGTAGTAACCCGCATATTTTGATTATTGTCTTTATGAAAGAACATGTTATAGCGCGGATCATCAACATCTTGCGGGTCAATTGAGTATTGCGGCACTAAGGCCACCACACGCTGACAGCCCAATTGTTGTGAATATTTAATCGCAGCATAACCGCCCATAGAACCTGCATAAGCAATACGTTGCTTAAATTTTGCCATAATAGGTGCAATGGCAATCAGCATGGCTTGCATGGATTTATGCGGAAACCATGAACGCTCTTTAGGCATAATGCCAATCACGTTAAACTGGTATTTGGCTAAGGACTTTTCGGCATTAATGTTGTTGCCTTTGGCGCGGGTAATTAAGTCACCAAACGAGAAAATTAGTTGCTCGGACTGACCGGGCATCCAAATCACACGAATATGCTCATCTTCAAAAATAATCTGTTTTTCCATGTTTCAACCAAAAGCGTTAGGCGCTTATTTTTATTACGAGGGTTACGATCCGCGAACCTACTTGTCAGCGCGATGAATAGTGTTATTTTATAGATATCAATAAGATTAAAAAGCACAAAATATGACACAATCATTGCATCCTGCCGCAGCCGTAGGCTTTGCTACAGCGGCAAAACTGTATCAAGATGTGCGTCCAAGTTATCCGCCTACCATACAGACTTGGTTACAACAACACTTAAAGCTCAATTCAAACAGCCATATTTTAGATCTAGGCAGTGGCACCGGTAAATTTATTCCACACTTACAAACGATCAGCTCACATATTATTGCAGCCGACCCCGTGGCCGCCATGCTTGAGCAGCTACAACAACAATTCCCTGATATTCATACCATACAAACTTTAAGCGAATCTTTACCGTTTCAGCCTGAGCAGTTTGACGCAGTGACCTGTGCGCAATCTTTTCATTGGTTTGCCAATACATCGGCACTGCAAGAAATCCATCGGGTGTTAAAACCCAATGCTGCTTTGGGCTTGATTTGGAATCAACGAGATGAAAATGTGCCATGGGTTAAAGCACTTGCCGATGTGATACAAACACTTGAAGGTGATACACCACGTTTTCATAGTGGTCATTGGAAAAAAGTCTTTGAAGATCAAACACTCTTTGCTATGGTAGACCAACAAGTATTACAACACCAACACATCGGAACAGTGCAACAGGTGGTGTCAAAGCGTTTGCTTTCGACCAGTTTTATTGCTGCTTTAGCAAAAGAGCAACAGCAACAGCTCAAACAACAATTTGAACAGATTGTCTTTGAACATACTGGTTTAACGGCAGATCAGGAAATTTGCTTTCCCTATCAAACCTTTGCCTATTACTTTCAAAAACTGCCATAAATAAGAATGAGGGCACGTTATGCGTATGCTTTATTTGCTAGCGCCAATGATCTTGACAGGTTTAATCTTGGCTGCATGTCATGAACCTGTAGAAACGCCTAAGGCGCAAGATAGCGTCATGCAACAACTGATCAACGCACCAGTTAAAACTTTTGCTTTAACCCAATATGATCAACATGACATTAGCATCTTAAACGATTACGACAACCGTTTTAATGAGATGAGTGATGCCACAGAAGATGAATTAATTGCTATGCGTGAGGCAGGCACGTTGAGTGAAGACTTTGCCTTATTGCGTAAACGTGACAACATTGGCTCAGCTTTAATCATGCTAAAAGATTTAGATTTAAAAACTGAGCAAGGTCGTTATATTCAAGGCATTATGTATGAATATTGGCAGCAGCAAGATCAATTGTATGCAGCCAGAATCACCGGCAGCAATACACTACGCCAACAAGACATTGCTATGCAAGGCATTGGGCATTTTTTACATGCTCACCAACAACTTGAGCATTGGCAAGCACAATATCAACCTTAAGGCTTAAGATGGCTTAGGTATCTATGCACGCCATGTCCTGCTGCACGTCCTGTGGCAAAACATGCCGTCAGCAGATAACCGCCTGTTGGTGCATCCCAATCTAGCATTTCACCGCATGCAAAGATATGTGGCTGTGTACTAAGTGCCAAGTGTTCAGTAAAAAATTCACGGCGTATACCACCTGCACAACTAATGGCTTCTTCAATAGGACGAAAACCATCTAATCTTAGCGTTAAATGTTTAATGGCCCCAGCCAATTGAACATGATCTTGCCAAATTTCTTTTGCAACCAATTCACGTACCAAATTGGCTTTGGCACTATCTAAACCTGCTTTACGCCAAATATTGCTCAAAGACTGCTTTTTACTTGGCTTAAGTTTTTGGCTTAACTCGTCTAGGCTTAATTCAGGCATTAAATCTAAACTTAAGCACATCTTGCCTTGTTGCTGCTGCATGTCACGTAAAGCACGCCCTTGTTTATAGATTAAGCCACTTTCTAAACCATAGTGGCTAATCACAATATCACCCATGGCTTTGTCGCCATGTTCAACCCATGCATGTACGCGTTTTAAGGGCTGCCCAAACACAGGCTGCATAAACTTAGACCACGCATATTCAACCCCTGCGTTACTGGCTTGAAAAGGTGCAATACTGTTAGGATCTAGCCATGCTTGCCATGCGCCATCACTGCCAAGCGCAGACCATGATATAGCGCCACAGGCTAAAACAATGGCATCAAATTCTTCTTCACGTAAACAATTATTTTTCAGGTCATATACGCTTAAGCAATGATCGTTTAAGTTTTTCACTTGATGACGATAAAAAAACTCTACCCCAGCCGCGTTAAGACGTTTTAACCACGCACGCAATAAAGGCGCAGCTTTCATCTCCATGGGAAAAATACGGCCTGATGAACCCACATACGAAGCAATGCCTAAATCTTGCATCCAAGCTTGGATCCATTTGGCATCCCATTTTTTCACCCACGGCGCCAGCCAATCACATTGGTCATAACGCTGAATAAACTGCGCTATATCTTCAGCATGTGAAATATTTAAACCGGTTTTACCCGCCATTAAAAATTTACGCGCCGCTGAAGGCTTTTGTTCAAACACCTGTACCTGATAATTGAGTTGGCTTAAGACTTCTGCTGCCATTAAGCCTGCCGGCCCAGCACCCACAATTGCAATCCGTTTCATGCTTTATTCTGCTGCCACATGCTGCCCTTGTAATGGGGCAAAATCTTCAAAACGTGTTGTATAGCCCACAGGCTTGGTGATAATCAATTGCTGACACAATTCACCACGCTGTAAATATTTCACTTCAAAATGGGTACGCGCTGAAGTTGAGGCAATTTTTTCTTTTACAAATGGCAGTTTCCACACATCAATCAATTGCTGCTGTGCTTCTTGAATATATTCTGGAATATTACTGGCTAAGGTGATTTGACCACCAGTTTTTAAACGCGATAATAAATATTCAAAAAATGGCATATTCAACCAACGCTGCGCGGGGTTATGCGGTTCTGGATTTGGGTACAAAATAAAAAAATCTTCAACCTGCCGAGGGAATAAAGCATGTACCACCCAAGGTAAGGCATCGGCATGGACCGGTGTTAAATTATGTTGCCCTTCAATTTGATGCTGCTTTTGCATCGCCAAAAATTTCTCGCGAGTACGTTCAATGGCAATTAAAGTCCGATCTGGATTGGCTTGGCTAAATAGCAAGGCATGCTTACCCTTGCCTGCGCCAATTTCTACACAAATTGGGCTGTTGTTGATGGCTTGAAAGTCACGTGGTGCACGCATACGTTGGGCTTGAAATTGACGAATTGGCATAATCAGATCAAACTTAGAAAAATCAGCACAAGTCTAACAAGTGTGCTTGATTTTGCCTAATCTATTGCTGAGGTTAAAGATACATTATGCCAACTCAACTCCAATGCCCACGCTGCGGTAACACCACCACATGGCAATGCAATGACTTTCGTCCATTTTGTTCTGAACGCTGCAAGCTGATTGATTTAGGCGCTTGGGCAAGTGATGCATATAAAATCCCAACCCAAGATGCCCCACAAGCCTTGGGCGATCCAGATGAAAATCAACACTAAGATCATAGTGATAATGTTGCATTTTGTTGTATTTTGTCCTAGAAAATGATCCTTATTTCACACAAAATATCCCTCTATCATTTGGTTGCATATTTATATAAGAGGGATATAAACATGACAGCATTAACGTTAAAACTAACCTTTGCCGCTTTAGTCGGATTAGGGATGTGTTTTTTAGCCATGGGGATCTACGCAAACGATCATATTTATTTGGTGATTGGTGCGTTGCTTGAGTGTGCCGCAGCATTGGTTTTTCCAGAAATTGGACGCGTGCATCGTCATCCATTTCGTTAAAAAGGGTCAAATTATTTGACCCTTTTTTAAGTTAGCCAGCTTTGCCTGCCACAAATGGATTATGCATTTTTTCATGTCCAATGGTTGATATTGGACCATGGCCTGAAATAAATTGCGTGTCATCGGGCAGGCTAAAGCATTCACGTTCAATAGAATCAAGCAACTGCTGATGGTTACCGCGTGGGAAATCTGTGCGTCCAATTGAGCCTTTAAACAACACATCACCTGTCCATAATACGCCATAGTTTTTGTTATAAAACATCACATGACCTGGGGTATGACCTGGGGCAAAGCGTACTTCAAATTCTTCACTGCCAAGCGTTAAGACTTCACCACCTTCAAGCCATTGATCAACAGTCACTTTTTCTGGAATTGGAAAGCCATAACGCGCTGAAACTTCTTGAATTTGATCCAACCAAAATGCATCTTCTTTATGCGGCCCAATCACAGGCACATTCCAAAGTTGTTTGAGTTTACCTACTGCACCAGCATGATCTAAATGCCCATGGGTTAGCCATAAAGCTTTTACGGTTAAACCCAATTCATCAATCACGCCTTGCAATTTTTCAGGCTCACCACCGGCATCAATTAAAATGGCTTCTTTGCTGTCTTGATCCCAAACAATTGAACAGTTTTGGGCAAATGCCGTGACCGGCACAATTTGAACTTGCAACATGGGAAATCCTTAAGGCGAAATGGCCAAAGTTTGGCGTAAGGCTTCAAGATTAGCTTGAAGCAAATGGCTGAGCAATTGTAAATGATCACTACGAGTGTTTAAGGCAGGAATATAGGCATAGCTTTGCCCACCTGCAGCTTTAAAGTTCTCTGCATTTTCAATCGCAAGCTCTTCTAGGGTTTCTAAACAGTCGGCAGAAAAAGCTGGACTCATAATCTGTACCGATTTCACCCCTTGTTTGGCCCAATCTTCTAACAAAGCATCGGTATAAGGTTTGACCCATTCTTGCTTACCAAAACGCGATTGGAAACTCACCGCCCATTGATCTTCTGTTAAACCTAACTGCTGTGCGACTAGCTTTGCGGTGCTGCGACAACGATCAGCATAAGGGTCACCTTTATCAGCATAAGGCTGTGGAATACCATGAAAGGACATCAAGAGTTTATCGGCACTGCCATGCTCTGCTCTAAAATCACGTACGCTTTGTGCTAAAGCCTGAATATAAAGCGGATGCTGATAATAATCGCGAACAATACTAATACCCGGCAAATTACGTTGCTTTAAAGTCCACTTGGCTAATGCATCATACAGTGGTGCGGTAGATGTGGCTGAATACTGCGGAAACAATGGCAATAAAATAAGATGATCATGCGGATCTTGGGTTAAATTTTGTAGTACCTGTTGAATGCCCGGATTACCATAACTCATAGCAGGCACAATATTGAGTTCAAATTCCGGGAATTGCTGCGGCAGCTGAGCTTGAATCTGCTTAACTTGCTCAAACAAAATCTCACGCATAGGTGAATCTTCACGCCAAACACTGGCATAAGCTTCTGCCACACGCTTTGGTCGAAAAGGTAAAATAAACAATCTTAAAATGATTTGCCAAATCGGTTTTGGAATTTCAATCACACGCTGATCTGATAAAAATTGCGCTAAAAAACGACGTACCCCAGCAACGCTGGCTTCGTCTGGCGTACCTAAATTGGCAACAATAATGCTCACTTTTGGTTTTTTTACCGACGTCATACAACTGGCACCTTCATCAATATGCGCTTACTTTAACAGCTTTTTTAACCTTGACTCTATGGATTAATTTGAAGATTTTAATTGAGAAACACGATGACTATCGAGCAAACGACTCTCGACCAGTTTTTGTGCTTTTGGGGTCATTTTCCACAATAAGCGTTGTCGCTCGTCACGGGTTTGTGGACAAATCCATTCATTGCGACGCATTTGCGCTTTAATACTATGCAATGCGCGGATATTAATTTGCGCGCGTGCCACCGCATGTACCCGTGGCATCTGTAAACGGGCTTGATCAATTGCGGTATCGTTTAGGTAATCATTTAACCGTTTATTGAAATATTCTTCTGGCATGGCACGCAAAAAGGTATCGCTTAAAGTCAGTAACAATTGTGCCCAACTGATTTTTTTAATGAGTTTAAGTTCCTTAAAGTTACCATCTTGATAGGCATGAATGCGATATTCAAACTCAAAATCATCATGCATGGCCACTTTTTGAATATTCAGCACAGGGTCAGCTTCACGTTTGCCTTGATCAACTTCAAGTTGCGTCAGTTGATGTTTAAGCTTTTCAATTTCATCCAGTAGCTTTTGCGTACCTTCTGGTCGCACCCAACCTTGTGCCGGATAACGCTCAAGCATTTGTGGCATTTGGCGGCGCAATACCAACTCTAAATCACGCAGGCTGCGGTAGTAAAATATATGCTCATTTTCATTGCACACTTGCTGACGAAATTCATAAAATTTTTGTTGTGATTCAATTTTCTCATCTGCCAGAGCCGCTGCACGGCTTTCTGGTGCTTCATGCACAATCACAAGAATAGGTTTTTGCTTACTTTTGGCATACAAATATTCAAGATGTAAGTAGCTGACTCCCGAAACTGACAACTCACCATATTGACTGCCTAATATTAAAATCAGGTAATCACTTTCATCAATCTGACGACGCGCAAAAGCAGTCGTGACAGGCGTACGTTGTGCTAAGCCCCACGAGAAAAATCCCATGCCAATCAATGTTTGGCTTAACGTCATACGCTCAGGTAGCATATCAAGCCCTGATGTTGCAATAAACACCTGATAACGTTTGTCCTGCATCCCCATTCCCCAAGTCATTTGTGTCTTCATCCCAAAGTGCTTAATTTAAGTTAGCAATCGTCCATGACATTTGTGTTGTAATTAAATGATTTAAAATTGGTTTTAACGTGACTGCATTACCACCACTGACATAGCAATCAATTTGGCTGGTTGTCTCTTGCCTTTGAGCACATAGCAAGCCATGTTTAATTAAGATTCTTGCCGTTTGCCGTGCCACAGCCAAACCTGAGTCCACCAAGGTCAATTGTGCTGGAAACAGATGTTCAATTGCAGGTTTTAAAAATGGATAATGCGTACAACCTAACACCAAGTGATCTACCCCTTGCTCAATCAGTGGTGCTAAGAGTTTGTGTAATGTATCTAAACATGCTGCGCTCATCTGCTGGCCGGCCTCAACAAAAGGCACTAGGTCCAGACACGTTACTGCCACAACATCTACCCTAGCAGGTTCTGCAAAACGTGCGATAACATCTTTAATCAATTTACCGCGGAAGGTTGCAGGCGTGGCTAAAACTGCTACTTTTTTAGTTTTAGTATTTAAAACAGCAGGTTTTAAAGCCGGTACTAAACCAATAATCGGAAAGTTATCACCATAGTGATCACGTAAGTAATCTAAACTAAATGCCGATGCCGTATTACACGCCACCACCGCCACTTTACAGCCTTGTCGATACAACCATTCAATCGCATGTGCGGTGAGTTCACGAATCTCTTGATCAGAGCGTGGCCCATAAGGCACATGTGCAGTATCAGCAAAATATACAATGCGCTCATGCGGCAGGTAATGGGCAATCTCAAGTGCCACCGATAACCCACCTATACCTGAATCAAAGATGCCAATGGGCGCATCAGCTTGTGCTTTGGGCATAGGATCGATTAAATCAGGTAAAGGATAGCGCGTGCTCATAGCCAGTAAAGTGCGAAAAAGAATCTGACAAGCTTAACTCTCAGCTTTGTAATTGCAAGTAAAAATCACCACTTTGTAGCTGTAAAATTGTTGTGCCTTGATCAGTTTCCAGCAGCTGCCCCATCTCAATGAGATGGAAAAATGCTGCACGCTCAATTAAAGCGTTAATCCCATAACGTACATGTACATAAGGACGCATTTGCCCTTGATAGTCACGCATAAAGATTGAATGTGCCTCATCAACAATCACCACATCATCATGATCTGTCATCAACTGAATATAAGACTTGCCTTCAATTTCAACTTGCGCTGCTGATTGAATCAATAAAGGCTCATCTTCGACCTCAATTTCAATCATCTCCACCGGCGTTTTTAAATAAAATTTTTGATCCTGTTTCCAAAGTACACTGGCAAATAAATCGGTTAAGGCTTTACGCTGAATCAATTGCC
Source organism: uncultured Acinetobacter sp. (assembly GCF_947626835.1). Taxonomy (GTDB): domain Bacteria; phylum Pseudomonadota; class Gammaproteobacteria; order Pseudomonadales; family Moraxellaceae; genus Acinetobacter. The sequence continues at coordinate 10,897 of NZ_CANQTS010000012.1, forward strand.
CTTCATGCCACCATTCGCCATTGGCCAACACCTTTAAATCCATCTTGCCACAGTGTTGTGGATTCCACTGCGCTAAAGGTGGTATGGCTTTTTTGTGACCCACCTGTGCACTTTTTAAGTATTGTGCTATTGAGTTTAAGTTTTTATTATCAAGACTTGCTGAATTTTGCGTCGGATGATCAGCATTATTTTGATTTTGCATAGTTAAATACCCGTCAGACGTAAAAATAAAAGGAGTCTGCCGATTGGCTAGAACTCGGTTTAAAACTATACTAACCCACAATCAAGGTGTGATGCCAAATCATGCTGCGGTATTCAGAGCACTCATGGCAGCGCCGATTTTAAAAATCATCGGTTGCCACCCTTAAATAATATGAGGAGTCCTACATGGAACACATCGAACGTGAATCGATGGAGTTTGACGTTGTTATCGTTGGTGCAGGCCCTGCCGGCCTTTCTGCTGCGATTAAAATTCGTCAACTTGCAATTGAAAATAACCTAAACGATTTGTCCGTTTGTGTCGTGGAAAAGGGCTCCGAAGTCGGTGCACACATTTTATCTGGCGCGGTGTTAGAACCACGTGCTATGAATGAATTGTTCCCAGATTGGAAAGAACAAGGCGCACCATTAAACGTGCCGGTGACAGAAGATAAAACCTACTTCTTAATGTCAGACACAGATGCCAAAGAAGTGCCGCATTGGATGGTGCCAAAAACCATGCACAATGATGGCAACTATGTCATCTCACTCGGTAACGTGGTCCGTTGGTTAAATACCAAAGCTGAAGAACTCGAAGTGTCTGTGTTCCCAGGCTTTGCTGCTTCTGAAATTTTGTATCATGCTGATGGTACAGTCAAAGGTATTCAAACCAGCGACATGGGCATTGGTAAAGATGGCGAACCTACGCATAACTTTATGCCGGGTTATGAGCTGCATGCCAAATACACATTATTTGCTGAAGGCTGCCGTGGTCATTTAGGTAAACGCTTAATTTCTCAATTTAATCTTGATCAAGATGCCGACCCTCAACATTACGGCATTGGTATTAAAGAACTATGGGAAATTGACCCTGCCAAGCATAAAGCTGGTACGGTGATGCACGGCGCAGGTTGGCCTTTAACTGAAACTGGTTCGTCAGGCGGTTGGTGGTTATACCACGCAGAAAACAACCAAGTGACCTTGGGTATGATTGTGGATTTGTCTTATCGAAACCCACACATGTATCCATTCATGGAAATGCAGCGTTGGAAAACTCATCCTTTAATTAAGCAAGTATTAGAAGGCGGTAAACGCATTTCTTATGGCGCACGTGCTGTAGTCAAAGGCGGTTTTAACGCGCTACCAAAATTCACCTTCCCAGGTGGTTGCCTGATTGGTGATGACGCAGGTTTCTTAAACTTTGCCAAAATCAAAGGCTCACACACAGCCATGAAATCGGGCATGTTATGTGGTGAAGCGGTATTTGAAGCCATTGCAGCCGGCGTAGAAAAAGGTGGTGATTTAGCCATTGCCCGTGTCACTGAAGGCGATGACGTATTTATTAAAGAAGTCACAGCCTACACCGACAAGTTTAACAACAGTTGGCTCAAAGAAGAGTTATACAACGCGCGTAACTTTGGCCCTGCCATGCATAAATTTGGTACCTTTGGTGGCGGTGCCTTTAACTTTATCGACCAAAATGTCTTTAAAGTGCCATTTACCTTACATGACTTAGTACCTGACTTTAGTGCTTTAAAAACAGTCGATGCAGTCAACTTTAAGCCCAACTATCCAAAACCAGATGGCAAGCTGACCTTTGACCGTTTGTCTTCTGTGTTTGTATCCAATACGGTACATGAAGAGAATCAGCCGGCGCATTTAAAACTGACCGATGCTTCAATTCCAGTGAACGTTAACTTACCAAAATGGGATGAGCCTGCTCAGCGTTACTGCCCTGCGGGTGTTTATGAAATCATGGACAATGATGATGGTTCTAAGCGTTTCCAAATTAACGCGGCCAACTGTGTGCATTGTAAGACTTGTGATATCAAAGACCCATCACAAAACATTACTTGGGTAACCCCTGAGGGTGGCGGTGGTCCTAATTACCCTAACATGTAATGTTAGTGTAACCTTGCCAAGCATTGCTTCTCATACCCGAATATGTAATGTGCCATAAGAACAAGCCTGTCTTTTTCTTAAAGCATAAAAAATCCCTGCCATGTGCAGGGATTTTTTGATTTAGCCTTTTTGTACTAAATAATGAAATTCTTTATTGCCTTGTTCATCCAGACATTCTTCTTGTAACAACAATTCATGCCCTAAATGCATACAAAATTTAGGAATATCCCATGAGGTTGAGTTGTCGGTGGCAAAGACTTCAACCACATCACCAGATTTGGATTTACGAATCGCTTGATGCAACATCATCACCGGTTCAGGACAACGTAAACCACGGGTATTAAGTTGAATACTTGGAACAATATCGGCCATGACCACGCTCAGAATAAAAAACCGCAATTATTTTAACATATCTTCAGCAAAGTTAAATTCTGCCCAAGCTCAGGCATGTTTATCCATAGACAAGTGCTGTTTCTGCGGTATGATTCAAACTATGTTTTTTGATATTAAGAGTCTTTAGGAAAGATCATGCACGAGGAATCAGGCCCATCGTGGGGTATGCGCGGTTTACGCAAATGGTTAGGTACCGCGCCAGAAACCCGCGATGAATTGCTAAAATTAGTACAAGATTCACGTCGATTTTTAGAACCCGACACAGTGGCTATGTTAGAAGGTGTACTTGACCTTCCGGCTACTAAAATTCGTGAAGTCATGACCCAACGTCCGGCGATGGTCAGTTTACAAGAAGATGATCAGTTAATTGATATCTTGCCGGTCTTGGTTGAGTCTGCACATTCACGTTTTCCGGTGTTTTCGGTAGAACAGCCCGACAATGTGGTGGGGATTTTATTGGCCAAAGATTTATTGCCGTTTTTATTAAATCCCGGTCAAAGTATTCATGTACATGCCCTCATGCGTCAGCCTTTATTTGTGCCCGAAAGCGCACGTTCAGATCAAGTGCTACGCATGCTAAAAAACACCCAAACGCATATTGCCATTGTGGTGGATGAATATGGCTCAACCGCAGGTTTAGTCACCTTAGAAGATATCTTAGAAGAAATTGTGGGTGAAATTGAAGACGAACACGATACAGCCGATGCCGAATCTGATTATATTGTTCCCGATCAAGACCCACAAACTACCAATACATGGTTAGTGCAAGCCCTAACCCCGATTGAATACTTTAACAATATGCTCAACACAAATTTCCCTGACGATGAAGTGGAAACCATGGGCGGTTTATTGCTGCAAGAGATTGGCTTGGTCAGTGATTTACAAGGTCAAACCGTAACCATTGACCATTGGCAGTTCACTATTTTAAAAGCCGATGCGCGTAGCATTCAATTGATTCAGGCTGTGCGTCAATGAGAGCGTACTTCAACAAATTAGCCCGTGATGTAGAGCAAAAAAAAGCTTTGCCACTGATTTATCCCTTACTCTTAGCACTCATCGCAGGCGCAATTTTTAGTTTTAGCTTGGCGCCCTTTGAACAGTGGTATCTTGCCCTGCTCTCACCGGCTTTACTGTATGCAGCGCTGCATAAACGCTCGCCTGTGCATGCTTTTGCCATTGGCTTAAGTTATGGCATTGGTTTATGGTTTGTGGGTGCGTTTTGGCTGTATACCTCAATTCATGTGTATGGTGATACCGCAGCGCCACTTGCTATTTTAATGATTGCCGTAATGGCTGTGCTCATGGGATTATTTAGCGCGTTTCAGGCATGGAGTTATCGTCGCTTTTTCCCTGAAACACCGCTGACCTTTGCGCCATTGTGGGTATTGTTTGAATGGGCAAAAACTTGGGTATTTACCGGTTTCCCATGGTTGTTTGCAGGTTATGCCTTTACTGGTTATTTCTTAGATGGCTATGCACCTTTGTTTGGGGTGTTTGGCGTGTCATTTGTGGTGATTATCTTAGCCTGTGCTCTGGTCGAGTTATGCCGCAAACGCTTGATTTGGCTAGTGCCATCAGCAGTTTTACTCATTGGTGCATGGGCAGCCAGTCAGATTGAATTTGTGAAACAAAAAGCAACTGCGCCGCTTTCGGTGTCTTTGATTCAAGGCAATATTCCTCAAGATTTAAAATGGCTGACCGAATATCAAGGCAAAACCTTGAGTATTTATGCAGATTTAACCCGTAGCGAATGGGGACGCGATTTAATTGTCTGGCCTGAATCATCGATCCCGATGTTCCAAACTGACATTCAGCCATTTTTAGCGGCTATGCAACAGCAAGCACAAAATACAGGCAGTGCATGGGTCACCGGTATTCCGTATTGGGATTTGGCCGAATCGCAACGTGAACAGCATCCCATGTTCTATAACAGTATTATGGCCAGTGGTACACAAGCTGAAGGCATTTATAAAAAGCAACGCTTAGTGCCTTTTGGTGAATATATTCCACTGTCAGGACTGTTAAGTTGGGTATTGCCGGCCTTACAAAATGACCCATCAATGAGTGGCTTTAGTCGTGGTGCCAGTGATCAAACACCACTTAAGGTTCATCAGCATCACTTAGGCGCAGCAATTTGTTATGAAGTGGCTTATCCGAATTTAACCCGTCGTAATGCCAGTCAAAGTGATTTCTTGGTGACCGTATCTAATGATGCATGGTTTACCGGTACAGCAGGACCGTTACAACATTTGCAAATGGTACAAATGCGTGCCAAAGAAAATGGTCGTTGGTTTATTCGTGCCACCAATACCGGCGTAACCGCTATTATTAATCATCATGGGGAAATCGTAAAACGTGCCCCAATGGATCAAGCTGTGGTATTACGTGGTGAGTTGCCTGCGATGCAAGGACAGACCTTATATACGCGTTTAAGTGATTGGCCAATTATTGTGGTGTCACTGTTATTACTGTTGTTGGGTTGGTTCTTCCGACCAAAGAAAGTTGATGTGTCATTTAAATCACGTCGTTAACTACCAAAAACCGAGGTTCATGCCTCGGTTTTTTTTACAGCTGACAACTTAAATACGACAACATACTGGCAAGCGATAGCATCGGTACATAACGATACAGCTGTATTACACGCTGCTCAAGCACCGTCATCTCTTGCTGCTGTAATTTGGCAAGCGTGGCCTGTAAAGCAAAGTAAAAACTTAATAGCGTGACGGCACTAAATAAACTAATGGCAAAAAACCCCACCATAATTTGACTACTACCTTCGGTGGCTTGCCAGCCATTTAAAAACATTTGACTCATCGGCAATAAGCTCAGTACCAACAGCACCGATTTCAACATAGACCAATGGAATTGGTTGATTTCATCCGACAAAATTAACGCTTTCATTCCATCCTCCTTCGTCAAAAACGTTGCGATGAGGACATTATGCGAGTTTGTTTTTTAAATAAAAAGCCTATTTGTCTACATATTTTTCGATTATTGTAATCATTAAATATGGGAATAATTCTTATTATAAGTCGCATCTATCAATTATTATTTTAATTTATATAAATCATTAACTTAATATAATTTATGGTATTAAGATGTATTATCACTTCAGTCTAGATTGACACAATCGATGCACTGAAGTGATATATTCAATCTATTAAAATTTTAGAATGATTCTCAATTAAGGCTGATAGTAAATATCGGCATCTGTGCCTTCACCACCTTCTTGACCATCGGCACCAAATGAGTATAAATCAAAGGCACGACCTTCACTGCCCGGCGCGATATATTGTAGGTCATTGTCCCAACTGTCTTTTGGATAACCACCTTTTACATAGCCGCCTGGCATCCAATTTTTGGCTGACTCAGGCTGCGTGACCAATGCTTCTAAACCACCATCTTGCATGCTTGGATAACGACTGTTGTCTAACTTATATTGATCCAATGCACCTGCCACGCCTTTTAAGGTAATAGCGGTGGTATCCACTTTGGCTTTTTCACCACGTCCCATTACATTGGGTACGATTAAGGCAGCTAACACGCCTAAAATTACAATCACCACCATCACTTCAATCAGGGTAAAACCCGCGGCACGTTTTAGACGTGGCATGTTATATTTTGCTGTATTCATGTTCATCTCGTTCATACACATTTTATTAAATCATATTATTCATATTGACAATCGGCAGCATCACGGCAATCACAATCACCAACACAATACTGGCCATGAGCACCAACATTAACGGCTCAAGCAAAGCCAATAAAGTGCTAATTAAACTGGTGACTTCGCGATCTTGCATGGTCGATGAGCGCTCTAACATGCGATCTAACTCACCTGAGCTTTCACCGCTTTTGATCATTTGTACCATCATGGGTGGAAAATAACTACTGCGCTCTAATTGCGTACCTAAGTTGCCCCCTTCGGTGACTTTTTCTGCTGCTAGATTCACAGCATCACGAATCACCCAATTATTACTCACCGCTGCGGCAATTTTAAGTGCATCCACAAGCGGAACACCCGATTGGGTCAAAATAGATAAGGTACTGGCAAAGCGTGCGGCATTAATGCCACGCGATAATTTCCCCAATAAGGGCAATTTTAAAATCAAACGGTCAAACGCATAATGTCCTGCATCGGTTTTTAAAAAGCGTAGCCATAACAGGCCACCCACCACACTCATGACCAACATTGCAGGCCATGCCACACGGATTAAATCACTCGCTTGCATTAAAGCCACGGTAATCCACGGCAAGGCTTCAGGATTTTGGTCAAAGGTTTTAACAATATCCGGCACCACATAGGTCATTAAACCCATAACAATTGCAAACGACATCAGCATTAAAATGATCGGGTAGATCATGGCACCCTGAATCTTTTTTTGCATGGCAAAACGATTTTCGGTGTAATCGGCCAACTGTTCCAAAATTAGATCTAAATGCCCTGAGCGTTCACCTGCGGCAATGGTGGCAATATAAAGTTCAGGAAAACGTCCGGCTTGATCAAGGGCTTTGGCCAATGAATAACCTTCAAGTACTTTTGAACGTACTGCAATTAAGACATTACGCACATGGGCTTTTTCACTTTGTTTACTGACCGCACGTAATGCTTCTTCTAAAGGAATCGAGGCGGCAATTAACACAGACAACTGACGGGTCATGAGTGCTAAATCATAAGCGCTGACTTTTTTATGCCACCATGCACGTTGGCTTGCATCTTGTTGTTGTTCTACCGGCTCTACACGAATGGGTTGTAACTGTTGATCGCGCAATTGCTGTCGAATTTGGCGTGCCGAGTCGGCTTCAAGTACGCCTTTATGTTGTTTTCCTGCAGCATCAAGCGCAGTAAATTGATATGCAGGCATGTGAATGCTCTAATTTTTCCTAAAAAAATCCCTGAACTTCAGTTGCGCCACAGACGCAAAATCATTCATAGTGAGGGCTATAAAATGTGTGATCACTCTAACATAACTCTTTATCACATACCCATTGCATTTACCTTGTCAAGTTGAGCGTACTATGTCCAATCTTAACTATCGTGTTCGTGTGGCCGTACCGGTTCACCTCTACGATTGCTTTGATTATTTGTTGTCTGAAAGTCAATATCAGCAAGCCCAAGTCGGTGCGCGTGTGACCGTATCGTTTGGTCGACAAAACTTAGTGGGCATCATTATTGAAAAGCTCGCACCCGATGCACCAATTGCGCCACATATTAAACTAAAAAGTATTACCGAATTATTAGACGATGCGGCAATTTTTGATGCCAATAGCTTAAAACTGCTCACTTGGGCGTCTAAATACTACCAATTTCCCTTAGGCGAAGTCTTACATAGCGCCTTGCCAAGTTTATTGCGTCAAGGACGACCGTATAATTTGTTGGCTCGTATGTGGCGAGTGCTCGATTTAATCGCAGAAAATAAAATTAAACGCTCTGAAAAACAGCAAGAAGCGTATAAAATTTTAAAGCTACACCCTACCGGCACGGCAGAAAATATTCTCAATTTAGCCGGCATTGAAACCGCGACTTTAAAAGCTTTGGAAAAAAAAGGCATTATTGATTGTGTGTTGGAAGCTCAAGACTTTAGCCCCATCCCCATGACTTTGGCACACATGCCATTAACTGCCAATGATGAACAAAAGCTCGCCATTCAAAGTATTTTAAAAGCTAAAAATAAATATCACGCATTTTTACTCGATGGTTTAACCGGCAGTGGCAAAACCGAAGTGTATTTGCAGGTGATGCACGAGGTACTCAAACAAGGCAAACAAGTCTTGGTATTGGTGCCTGAAATTGGTTTGACCCCACAAACCATTAGCCGTTTTCAATCACGCTTTCATTGCAATATTGCCCTCATGCATTCAGGGCTAAACGACTCAAAACGCCTACAAGCATGGCAACACGCCCAAACAGGCAAAGCATCCATTATTTTAGGCACACGTTCAGCAATTTTTGCACCGATGCATAATTTAGGCTTAATCATCTTAGATGAAGAACATGATTTGTCTTTTAAACAACAAGAAAGTTTTCGTTATCATGCCCGTGATGTCGCTTTGTACCGTGCCTACTTACAACAATGCCCGATTGTTTTAGGTTCTGCCACACCAAGCATTGACAGTTATGCGCTTGTGCAGCAAGGCAAAATGACTGCTCTGCAACTTAACCAACGTGCCGGTAGCGCAGTGATGCCCAAAATCCATGTCTTGGATTTAAAAGCTGAGCATAAAGTCCAAGGCATCAGCCAAAGTTTGATTGGTGAAATTGGCAAACGCTTAGAAAAACAAGAACAAGTGTTGGTGTTTTTAAACCGTCGCGGTTATGCACCTGTATTAATTTGTGATAGCTGTGCATGGCAAGCCAAATGCCCACACTGCGACGCCAATTTTACCGTGCATCAGCAACCTTATTTACATTTGCATTGTCATCACTGTGGCACAATTCAACGTCAACCTGATCAGTGCCCAAGTTGTCAGCATAAAGAACTCAAGCCAATTGGCTTGGCCACTGCAAAAGTTGAAGAGCAACTCAATCAGCTTTTTCCCGATTATCCTGTGTTACGTGTCGATCGTGACTCAACCAGTCGGGTCGGCAGTTGGCAAAAAATTTATGACAAGATTCATAGTAGCGAGCCGCTGATTTTATTGGGTACACAAATGTTAGCTAAAGGTCATCATTTTCCCTATGTGACTTTGGTGGCGATTTTAGATATAGATTCAGGTTTACTCAGTGTTGATTTTCGGGCCCCTGAACGTACCGCACAATTGATTATTCAAGTTGCAGGCCGTGCCGGTCGTGGGGAGCGTAAAGGTGATGTATATTTACAAACCCTACGGCCTGATCATCCGTTACTAAGTACTTTAGTCAATAATGACTATCGCGCATTTGCCAAACAAACCTTAAGCGAGCGTGAGATTGCGCAATTACCACCCTTTCGTTATGCCGCATTGCTACGCTGTGAATCACGCTTACAAGAACAAAATTTAGATTTCTTGCAACAACATGCCACTTTTTTACGTGAAATGTCTAATGATACCATCACCATTTGGGGTCCCATTCCCGCGCCTATGGAGCGTAAAGCCAACCGCTTTCATGCGCATATGGTGATGTTGGCACAAGATCGTGCACAATTGCATCTACAGTTACGTACCTGGTGGCCAAATCTGTTGCAACAAAAACCCTCACAGATGAAACTGAGCCTTGATATTGACCCACAAGAATTAAGCTAACTTACCGCTTGAACTGCTGTTTACCACAGGACGCTGCATGTCTTTACTTATACAACTGACGATCATCTTGGCGTTTGCCTTGGTCTTGGTGCCTATGACCAAGTCTTTAGGACTCCCCTCTTTGCTCGGCTATGTCATCACAGGGATTATGCTTGGGCCTTTTGCTTTAAATTTGATTGATTTAAGTGTGGAACTCAAACAACTGCAACACTTAGGTCTGCTGTTCTTATTGTTTTTAGTGGGCATGCAACTGCATCCTGCGCGTTTAATTTCAATCCGTAAACAAACGCTTCAATTGCCTATTGCTGCATGGCTCATTTTAAGCAGCCTAGGCACAGTGCTTGGTGTTTTCGCTTTAGGTTTAACTGTGCTGCAAAGCTTAGTCATCAGTGGTGGGTTAAGTTTGCTGAGTTTTAGCTTATTGCAGCAGCAACTTAATACCATCTTAAATTCTCGTATTACCCAAAAATTAACACAATTTGGCTTAGTGCAAAGCTTAATTGCTGCAATTTTTATGGCTATGTTGCCACTATTTAATATGGCCTCACCTCAACATGGCTTGGCTTATGTGATGAGTTTAGTGGCTGCAATCAGTGGTTTATATTTACTACAACGTTATGTGCTACAACCCGTATTTGATCTATTAGAAAAAACACATACCCATGAACTCATCCTAGCCAGTGCTGTGTTTAGTGCCAGTTTAAGTTTTATTGCTTTAGAGGCATTAGGCATTCATGCCACTTTAGCCGCCATGCTTGCTGGTTTTTTAATTTCTGATTCACGTTTTGAACAGCGTTTAAAACTGTATATTCGTCCCTTACAAGGTTTAGTTTTTGCTGCATTTTTTATTGTTTTGGGGCTTAGCCTGCCATTACAACGCATTGTTGAGCAGCCGTTATTTTTAGGCCTAGGTTTAATTACATTATTATTGGTTAAAATGCTGCTGTATGTTGCACTAAACCGCTATTTTAAAGCCTCTTGGCCAGACAGCACTTTAAGCGCAGCCGCTTTACTTAGTAGTGGTGAATTTGGTTTTATCTTGCTGTATATGGCCTTTGAAAAACAAATCGCCAATGCAGCTTTACTTGAACCTTACTTAATTTTATTGATGTTGAGTTTTTTACTGTCACCATTTTTATTCATTGCAGTCCAACGCTACTTGTTGCCGCGTCTCCAACAAGCAGACACTGGCTCACAACATCTAGTCAACGCTCCTTTATTGATTATTGGGTTTGGGCGGTTTGGACAATTGGTGGCACGCGTGGCACATCTGCAACACACCCCATTTACAGCCATCGACAGTCATCTCAAAGCTGATTTAGCCCTAGAAGCCTATGGGGGAAGTTTGCATGTTTTAGATGCCACCGACGCCACACAACTAGAAACAATGACCTTAGCACAAGTTAAAGTTACAGTGATTGCCGTGGATGATGTAGAAGACAATATTAATATTGTGCGTTATTTACAGTTAAATTATCCTGAGATTGAGCTTTTTGTACGTGCTCGTGACCGTCATCATGCACATCTATTAAAAGATTTAGGCATTGCCCATATTTGGCGAGAAACCTATTTATCTGCTTTAGAATTGGCCGAGCAAAGTTTGGCATCTTTAAACAAGCAAGATGAACCTCTGATGACGAGTATAGAAGAGTTTCGAATTCACGACCAAACATTACAACGCCAACAACAGCATATCGAATATGATGATACTAAGCTGTATCAAACTCAAGAGGCAGCTTTAGATGAACTGGCTTACTTATTTCAACAAGATGCTGAGTTTAAGGCCAAGCGCCTTGCGAAACTCAAGCGTGATTTAAGCCCATCCACATCACAACAGATGAAGCTAGATGACTTGTGATTTACAATATAGCCACCATTAAGACAGGGTTTGGAGAATTTTATGTCTGATTTACGTCAACGCTTTTTTATTGAAGATAGCCCTGTTCGTGGCGAAGTTGTGCATCTTGAGCACACCTTAACCACAATTTTAGCGCAGCGTGACTATGCGCCTGCGATTAAAGTTTTATTGGGCGAAATGCTCAGCGCTACAGCCTTGCTTGCCAGTACCTTAAAAATTAAAGGTCGCATTAGCTTACAAATTCAAGCCTCAGGTACACTCAAGTGGGCGATGGCTGAATGTAACCATTTAGGTGAAGTACGTGCTTTGGCTGAATACGAACCCGATGCGCGTTTTAATCAAGCAGATGACTCAAGCACGGTACTGAAAAGCTTAGTTAAGCCTGTGTTATTTATTAATATTGAGCCAGAGGTAGGTCAGCGTTATCAAGGTGTGGTACCGCTTGAGCATGACACCTTAGCCGAATGTTTAATGCAGTATTATGATTTATCTGCACAAATTGCAACGCGTATTGTATTGGCAAGTAACGAACAGCGTTCGGGTGGTTTACTGATTCAATTGTTACCGCGCAACAATGAAGAAGAACAGCAACGTGTCGATGAAGATTTATGGCCACGTTTAACCATGCTAACCAGTACCTTAAAAGCTGAAGAGCTGACAGACCTGAGTGCTACCGACATTTTATATCGTTTATACAACGAAGAAGAGGTACGTCTACCTGAAGCAGAACCGCTTAAATTTGGTTGTACCTGTTCTAAAGAGCGCTGTGCCACTGCCTTAGAACAAATTGGCGTCACGGGTGTGCGTGAAACCCTAGAACATCAAAATCCAATTGAGATTAGCTGCCAATTCTGTAACAGCAACTACACCTTTAGTGCTGAAGAAGCCTTAGGCTTATTTGGTCAACATTTAAGTTAAATCAATCACTTAAAAGGCAGCTCATCGCTGCCTTTTTTTGGCTTTACCGTTTATCGCTTTGCAACAAAGCTACACAAACTGCCCCTAGCCTTCACGGCTGAAACATACAATAATGATTAAATAATAAACACATTAAGCATAAGCAAAATCGCATTGTGATGCTGTTACAACAACAAATACTCAACACACCCTGCATAGCTTGCCGATTTGTACGCATTCATGCTTAAGCTTTATCGCAAAAATCTTGCTTTGTGAACACCGATTACAAGGAGTTGTCCATGACTACCATCCATCATCGTGAAAGCCTAGAGAATATAGAAGACGGCGTGAGTTTTGATTTACACAGCTTTGCACAAAGCTGCGGACAAAGCCCAGAATGGGTCTTGCAGCTTTTAGAGTATGAGATTCTGTCACGCCGCCCAGAAGAGCGCATTCATCAGTTTTTTGCCGCCGACCTTGCCCGTGCTCAACAAGCCTATCGTTTACAACGTGACTTTGACGCCAGTTTTTCTGCCGTGGCCATGATGCTTGATTTGATTGATGAAGTCCAACAGCTACGTAAACAAGTCAAACACTGCAACTTTATTCATAGCTAATTACGGTGTTGTTTAGGCAGCCTGTTGTTTATATGTCAATCAACTCAGTTGAGATTTTAAAAGCACTATGAAAACCAAAGAATGTAATAAAAAGACCAAATTCATGTTCCCTGAATTTCGTGATTTGATTCCGAAATTACGTGAGGATAATCCACATTTCGCCAAAATGTTTGAGGAGCATGAACAGTTAGATAAAACCGTGATGCAGTTAGAACTTGACCCTCTGAGTCAAATTCGTGATGACATTGAAGTATTAAAGCGCAAAAAATTAAAGCTCAAAGATCAAATGTATTTGATGTTGCAAAAAATACAAAGTTCATAAAAAAAGCCCGCATGAGCGGGCTTTTTTTCAATCAAAACAAAGCAATTATGCTTGTTCGATTTCTTTCATGGTCAACTTGATACGACCACGGTTGTCGACATCAGCAACTTGGACTTTAATCTCTTGACCTTCTGTCAACACGTCTGCCACGTTAGCAATACGCTCGTTAGAAATTTGTGAGATATGAAGTAAACCATCAGTACCTGGTAAGATATTTACAAACGCACCAAACTCAACGATACGAATCACTTTACCTGTGTAGATCGTGCCAGGTTCAATTTCAGCAGTTAAGGCTTGGATTTTTGCAATCGCAGCCATGGCAGCAGCTTTGGTTTCACCAAATACGCGTACTGTACCGTTATCTTCAATATCAATCGCCGCTTTAGTTTCTTCAGTAATAGCACGGATAGTTGCACCACCTTTACCAATCACGTCACGGATCTTATCAGGGTTGATATTGATCACTTGGAATGTAGGCGCGTGCATAGAAATTTCTGGACGTGCACGTGAAATCACTTGGTTCATCTCGTTTAAGATGTGCATACGACCAGCATAAGCTTGGTTTAATGCAGATTCCATGATTTCTTCGTTGATACCTTCAATCTTAATGTCCATTTGAAGTGCAGTAATACCGTTGGCAGAACCTGCTACTTTAAAGTCCATGTCACCTAAGTGATCTTCATCACCTAAGATGTCAGAAAGAACTGCAAAACGATCGCCTTCTTTCACTAGACCCATTGCGATACCCGCAACTGGTGCTTTCAGAGGCACACCTGCATCCATCAGTGACAATGATGCACCACATACAGACGCCATTGACGATGAACCGTTTGATTCAGTGATGTCAGATACAATACGAATCACATACGGGAAGCGATCAGCTGCAGGAAGAACAGCTTGAACACCACGACGTGCTAAACGACCGTGACCAATTTCACGACGTTTAGGACCTGATTCACGACCAGTTTCACCTACAGAGTATGCAGGGAAGTTGTAGTGAAGCATGAAGTTATCAGTTTTAGTACCTGCAAGGGTATCAACCATCAATGCATCACGCGTATTACCTAAAGTAGTCGTTACTAATGCTTGAGTTTCACCACGTGTGAACAATGCAGAACCATGCGCACGACCTAATACGCCCACTTGTACATCAATTGCACGAACAGTTTTGGTATCACGACCATCAATACGTGGCTTACCAGACAAGATATTGTCACGTACTGTACGGTATTTTAATTCTTCAAATAATTCGTCAACTTCAGCTGCAATACCGGTTTCGTCTTCTTCAGGAACAAACTGAGCAACAGCTTCGGCATGAAGTGCATCTAATGCTGCATAACGGTCTTGCTTAACTGCAATGGTATACGCTTCAGAAATTTTCGCTTCAAATGCTGCTTTTAATTTAGCAAGAAGTTCTTCGTTTTTAACTGGAGCAACCCAAGTCGATTCAACCGCACCTGCAGCAGTTGCAAATTCTTTGATCGCTTGAATTGCAATTTGCATTTCATCATGACCAAACAATACAGCGCCAAGCATTTGATCTTCTGAAAGTTCTTTCGCTTCAGACTCAACCATAAGTACCGCAGATTCAGTACCTGCAACCACTAAATCAAGATCTGAATCTTTGAGTTGTTCAGTAGTTGGGTTAAGGATATATTCGCCATTGATCAAACCAACGCGCGCACCACCAATTGGACCACGGAATGGAACACCGGCAATTGACATTGCAGCAGATGTACCCAACATTGCAGCAATATCAGCTTCCATCGTTTTATCAGAAGAAACCACTGTTGCAGTCACTTGGATTTCGTTATAGAAACCTTCTGGGAACAATGGACGAATTGGACGGTCAATTAAACGTGAAATTAAAGTTTCAGATTCTGATTGACGACCTTCACGCTTACCGTAACCACCTGGAATACGACCCGCAGCATATTGCTTTTCTTGGTAGTTTACAGTCAATGGGAAGAAATCTTGACCTGCTTTTGCTTTTGCTTGTGCAACAACTGCAACCAATACAGTTACGCCACCCATGGTAATCACCACAGTATTTGCTTGACGTGCAACGCGACCAGTTTCTAATGTTACGGTATGTTGACCGTATTGGAATTCTTTACGAACAATATTAAACATCGACATATATTTTTCTTTCCTGATTTTATTCTAGTGGAGACCCCTAAGGTTTGGCATTCACAATCATAGTATGTTGCGTAAATGACAAAGCTTAGAAGCCGACCTCACTAGATTTTAAACACAAAGAAGGAGCGAACATTCGCCCCTTCCCCATTATCTAACCAAAGTTAGATATGCTTTTGTTTTTAGTCCTACAGCACTCAACATGCAATAATCCGAAAAACAAAGTTTAAATCGAATTAACGACGTAAACCTAAAGCAGCAATCAAATCGCTGTAACGAGTAGCGTCTTTACCTTTAAGGTAGTCAAGAAGCTTACGACGTTGGTTAACCATACGGATAAGACCGCGACGGCTGTGGTGATCGTGCTTGTGCTCTTTAAAGTGACCTTGTAAGTCATTGATTTGAGCAGTTAAAAGTGCTACTTGAACTTCTGGAGAACCAGTGTCATTTTCAGCACGAGCAAATTTAGCGATGATCTCTGCGCGATCTGCGTTTGTTAAAGCCATTCGATTTCTCCGAGATGCTTCTATAAAAAATTTCGATATGAATCAATTTAAAAAATTGACTGCCGTGCATCACTACAGCAAGGCGCTATTTTAAGCCATATTGGTAAAGATTGCAAAAATGCTTTTGCGCAAATGCTTGTTATGTGTGAAATAGCGCTCAAATTTTTCCCAACACACCTTGCACACAAAGAAGCCCAAGTGAAACTTGGGCTTGAGGCGCTGCAATAAAACTAAATTTTATAATAATATGGCTCAGTACTCTTGTTTAACAGTAGCTGTCCTTATTGATTTAGTATGCAATTAAAATATGAAAGCAGCGAGTGGTTTTTCACCTATTACTTTGTGCGTTTTGGATTACAGCGTGTAGGACAAGATTAAAAATAAAAAGCCTTGTAGTCTCTCCCAAAACTACAAGGCTTAGCGGCTGTAAGTTTCCTCTGTGACTTACTTTCCTGTAAGTTCGCTGCCATATCGGCTTATCGTTATCATTGTGCGATTATTCTCAACATTCCGTGTTGAGCTTTTGTTAAAGCTATATTCGCAGAAAGTGCAGCAAAGCTCTATGCGTCAATTTCTCGAATCTTTGTAAGCCATGGCGTACAAAAGTCACTTTTTGACTATTCAATCAAAAAATCACGTTGTTTTTAGTTTATTTTTTAAGCCACTTTGCCGTGTAGTTTTTACTGTTAGGGCCTGTTGCAAGCTCTTTGGGTCGGCTAAAATACTCACCACCGACTTAGCACGGGTAATCGCTGTATAAAGCAGTTCCTGACTTAATAGGTTGGCAGCAGCACCATCTAACACCACAGCGCTATGTTTAAATTCGGAACCTTGCGATTTATGAATCGTCAAAGCAAAAGCTGTTTCAATATTTTTAGGTAACCGTGCTGCTGGCAACCATTTTTCTAAACTTGGGAAATACACCTCAAATTGCCACTGACCCTCTTTAAAACGCTGTAAACATACACCAATATCACCGTTGGATAGCCCAAGTTGATAATCGTTATAGGTCATCATCACTGCACGTCCGACATACCAATCACCTTGTTGAGTGGTATAGCTTGCCAACTGTTGCAATAAACGTTTTTCAATCTGCTGATTAAGCTGTTTTAAACCCAAAGCTCCATGACGAATCGCCGTTAAAATACGATAGTCGTCAAAATGTGCTAAAACTTCTGCCAATAAAGTTTCAGGTTCATCACTCGCTAAATAGGCTTTTAAGGCAGCTACATAAGGTTCAAAACCGAACATTAGGCGATCGTAATAGGCTTGATAGTCTTCAGAGGTAATTTTTTCTGGTAAATATTGAAGCTGCACCACATCGCTCATGTGTGTTGTAAGCCGGATGGCTTGTAAAGTAGACGATGCAATCAACTGCTCTAGCTCATGCAGCATTGAACTCTTTACATGTGGGGCTTGGATAAAACCTGCCAACTCACCAATCGCTGCACCTGCTTTAAAGCGACGACTGGTATGTAAATGCACCCGATGTGAAGCTAGATGTTCTACCTGTTGTAAATCTGCCAAGACTGAACCCACATCCACGGAGGCCAATTGCTGTGCATCGCCCAATAAAATTAAGCGGGTACCATTGGCAATAGCATTAAACAATAAAGCAGCTAAATTTAAGTCCAGCATGGAAGCTTCATCAACCACCACCACATCAAATGGTAAGGGCTGCTTGGCGGAAAAACGCGGTTTATGTTGTGTGCCTAAGCCTAATAAACGATGTAAAGTAATCGGTTGTAAATGCTTTAAATCATCGCTGACCAAATGCTCAAGTTTTGGGTCGTTAAATGCATTTTGCAAAGCTTCTTTCATACGCTGTGCCGCTTTACCTGTAGGTGCGGCCATAGCAATACGTAAATCGGGTAAAGTTTGATTTAAAGCAGCAATAATACGCGCCAAAGTATAGGTTTTACCTGTGCCCGGTCCTCCAGTAATGATGCTTAAACCTTGCTGTGCCACAGCGTGTAAAGCCGCTTTTTGATGATCATCAGTTAATAGCTCTTGATCATCTGCAACAGCCACTTGGGTAACTTTCGCTTCAATTAAGCGTTTAACATCTTGGGCCAATTGTTGTTCTAATTGCCAATAACGATATAAATATAAGTGACTTTGATCATAAATAAACGGCGCAATTGCATGTGGTGCGGCCACCAATGTGCCTAAACTTCGCACTTGTTCAGGTAAAGCTTGCACACAACTGTGCCCATTTTGTATGGCAAGCAGCAACTCTTGAATTAAATTTTGTGCCTCAAGTGATGTATCAGCAAAATAGCCACTCCATGCTTTCATCCATGCTACATCGTTTTCAGTGCTCATATTCATAGCATGTCCCCTTGCATACGACCTAACAGTGCATCTAAACGCAAAATAAATTCATCCTCAGGTTTAAAATAATGTAAACCTTGCTCAGCTTGCCCATTCATACCACGCAAATACAAATAACTTGCGCCACCTAAATGGGTGTGGATGTCGTAGTCTTGCAGTTGCACACTTAAATAACGATGTAAGGCCACTAAATATAAACCTGCTTGTAACCAATAACTTGCTTGTGACATATTGGCTTGAATATGAGCATTGCTATAGTCAGCTTGATGTTGACCTAAAAAATTACTCTTATAGTCGGCAATGTGATAACGCTGTCCATCATAAAACACCAAGTCGATTGAACCTGTGAGATAACGCGCTGAATTGGCGTGATTTAGTGGCACCATATGAATGCCATATTCTTGAAATAAATCACTTATACGCTGCACGCCAAAGATGCGATCGGCGAGCGCCAAATAAAATGGAAATTCGGCAATATGAGCATCTGCACTTAACTGACTTAAACAGAAATCGGCAAATAATGGTGTATTTAAAATCTCAGCTAACCACTCGCCCAACATGGCATATAAGTGTTCGTCATTGACCAGCTCAAACTCTGCCACATATTTTTCTTTTAATTCTTGCCAAAGGCTTGGATAACTGTTTTTAAAACGTCGATGTAGCTCTAAACCCCAATCACTTTGATCTTGAAAATCAATGTGTTCAAAGATTTCATGTAAGAAGTTACCCGCCAATGTACCCATCGGGAAGTTACGTTTAATCCAAGATAAACTTTGCTCGCTTGGATGACTGTCTGCAACCACATGGATTTCATCGGCAGCATTGTTGTGCTGTTCATGCTGTGTAGCCAAAACATCCATTGCTTGCTTACGGCTTAAATGCTGCGCTAAAGCACTAAAACTGGTTTTACTGCGCGGATAAAAGCGTTGTTTGGGTAAATCTAATGCATACAGCACAGGCGTTTGAATCTGTTGCGGCGGACGAATCCAGATCGGACACTCCGCCAATAATGGCTCATCCTGACAATGAGCATGACAAAAGCCTTCACCAACATTTTTCCAAAACAATACACCATGTGCTTTATCTAATAGTTTTTTACTTAATATTGCATACACCCGATGACTGGCACGGGTGAGCGCCACATACCACAAACGGTGCTGTTCGGCTTCTAATCTGGCGTCATGTTCGGCAATGGCTTGTGTATCTAATAAATGTTTATCGTTAATTGCCACTACACGTTGGATTTCAGTTTGTCCAGTCTCACTGTGATTGATCACTTGAGTCGAGAAATTCAAGGTTTTATTGATCTCACGCCCAGCCGAGCTTGCCCCAAGCAAAAATACAATTTTAAATTCAAGCCCTTTAGATTGATGCACTGTCATCAGTTGCACGCCTGCTGTGTTACTTAAACTGCGCTCCATTTCCCAATCACGTTGCCCCGGTGACTGAATTTGTTTTAAATACCATGTATATAAGGTTTGCGCACCTTGATAGCTTTCGCTGTGCTGGGTCAGACTTTCAGTTAAATGACGTAAATTGACCACTAAGCGTTCATTATCACGGCTTTGATAACGCACCAAATTTTCCCACACCGCAAAAATATTTAAGGTGTATTGCCATGCAGTTAAAAAACCTTTGCCCAACCACATTTCACGAATATGCTCAAAGTCGTTCATATAACGACTTAAACCCTCAGGCTGAGCTTGCATCGCAATCAGGTCATTAAGTTGCAGTCCAATCAAATGACTGAGTAAAGCCCGTTTGACTTTGGCTTCATCAAAAGGATGCAAAATTGCAGTTAAGATCGCCCCAACATCTTGGGCAATACTGCTGTCAAAGACACTGCGTTTTGAGGCACGATTAACGCGAATATTTAAACGATTTAGCTCATATTGGACTTTGTCTAAGCCATCATGATTACGTGATAAAACAGCAATATCATCAGCTTGCAAAGGTTGTTTTTGCTCTTTGTGTTGAAAATATAATTGCTGCTGTGCGCTTAAATTTAACAGATGGCGAATTTGCCAAGCCACCTGTAAAGGCTCGTGATCGGCATCTTCTAAAGTGATAAAACGCAGCGGCTTTGGATTGGGCACGCCTTGTTCATAACAGATCGGATGCGGACGTAAACCTGCTTCTACAGGACTATAAATCACCTGTTCACCAAAATTGGGCTGCTGCTGAAACAAAGCATCAACCACTTGCACCAACTCAGGTACAGAACGCTGATTGTATTTAAGACTATACAGTTTACCCTGTTTGGCTAAAACATCTTGACGCGCTTTGCTATAGGTCAACATATCGCCGCCACGAAAGCCATAAATGGCCTGTTTAGGGTCACCCACCATAATCATACAGCCTTGGCTATACCATTTGGGGTTACGCCAAATTTGCGCCAACATATTATCTTGATCTTGGTTGGTGTCTTGAAATTCATCGACCAAAATTAATGAATAACGACTCTGCACATATTGGGCAAAACGCTGTCCCTGCTCTCCCATTAAGGCATCACTTAAACTGCGCATTTGTTGGGTAAAGGTGGTTTCGCCTTGTTGTTGTAAACGCTGTGGTAGACGACGTTTGACTTCTTGGGTTAAAAAATACTTCAACTGTGTATCAATCGCGCCAAGTTGTTGCTCAAATTGTTGGGTGGCCAGCAATAGCTCTTGTAGTGTCTGTATCACCCGATGCTGTAAAAAGGCTGCTTGATCTTCGGCGCTACAGGTTTTACTCGGTTTATTAAATAAACTTTTACGTGGCAAGCCTTTACTGTCTAAAAATAAATTAAAGACTTGTTTTAGCTGTTTTTGAAATTGTGGATTAAAAAATACTGTTAAAGGTTCGTTTTGCTTTAACGTATTGATGAGATTCGGCAAAATCACCGTGAAGGTTTGTAGCAAGTTTTTTTCAGGTTTTTCTAAGACATGTGCAGAAAAATTAGAGGTAAATTCTCCTGCATAATAGGCCTGTAATTCTTGTAAATCCTCTACAGTAAAACTCGCAAGTTGATTTAGACAAGCTGATAAAACCTCAGTATCTAAAGGTTGTGGCTTCACGGTTTGCATTTTGGCTGAGGCAAAATCAAGACTTTTTTGCACCACATCCACATAAGCCAAAGGGGCTTTTAAAATTCCTTTTAGCAACAAAAAATCAATGTTGGCTTGCGGTTGTAATTGAATCCACTCACGTAATACATCGTGAATAATCTGTTGGGTGTATTGCTTGGCTTGATCACTAATCGCCACATGCTCAATTCTGCCACTTTCAAAAGAAAATTCTGTAAGCAGTTTTTGACTAAAGCTGTCTAGCGTTCCAACAAACAATTCATCAAATTGGTCTAAAACCAACTTTAAACGCTCGCAAGCGTAACCGATTTTATCTGCATAATCGTGTAATATTTTTTGGAATAAGACGTCTTGTTCAAGTTGCGCTTGCGCTAAAATTTCTGTACTACTTAAAGCTTGATAAGGCTGTAGAAAATGCAAAGCATCTTGCAGACGTTTACGAATACGGGTTTTTAATTCTGCTGCTGCTGCACGGGTAAAAGTGGTGGAAATCACTTGATGCGGTAAATAATCGTGCAACAACACACGTACCATTAAGCTTGATAGCGTATAGGTTTTACCTGTGCCCGCCGAAGCTTCAATCCAATGTAAGCCGCAAAATTGCATATCAACAATAGGCGCATAAGAAGGTTCAATCTGACAAAAACTGTTCATGCGTCATCCTGTATCGTTTGATGCCAAAAGATCGGCTGATAAAGTCGGTAAGAGAAGGTTAAACAGGCCTGTTCAAGCAAGCTATTGCTATCGGCATCACGTAAAATAAACTGCCAATCGCGGTGTTTAATATTCCACTCTTCATTGTCATAACGATAGCCGGCAAAACCATCCGATTTACGCCACTCTTTAATCAGTCTGTCTAGGTCTTTAACTTGCATATCACCATTTTCAAGGTCTACCCACTCGACTTTGGCTTCGTCTTTGAGGAGTAATTCGGCAGGCAATAATAAGACATTTTGCTTGGCATATTGCCATGCCTCAAGCCAATCATGTAACCAAATTTTGGCTTGATCTGAACTGACCCCTTGGCAAATTAAGGTTTTATCACTGCATACAGCGATACGGCGTAGATTTCGTCCTGCATCACCTAAATCTAAATAGGCAAGCCACAGTAAATATTCAAGCCACACCCGACCACGGCGTTTGGGCTTAGCACTGGCTGCCATTAAGCTGAGCCATGTGTCGCTCGTACTTTCTGGCACTTGAATACTGATATGTAATTGATCTTGAAGTTTTAAAACCTGTCGTGTGGTAGCGGTGGTGGTTTCAGCAAACTGATATAAGCGCTGCTGCAAATGACTGTGCTCAATTAAACTTTGCTGCCATGTGGCATGTTGGGTTTTGCCTACCGGTAATACATCTTGTAAAACATCTGCATTGGCACTTTGATGCTGCAATAAGAACTCACGCACTTGATATTTTTTTAAGCCATCTAATAACAAGGGTTCTTGATCTTCTATCACGTCACTTGGGCTTAAATTTTTCACCCCTAAGGTTTTAAGATAAGTACGCGCCGGAAATAAAATATCCTGAATCCATTGCTCACTGTCTAATAATTCATAGGCTTGCTCTAATGCCGGCAATGTATATACGCCTGTACTCCATGCTTGACGTGGCTGCTGCGCGCCCACCAATTGACGTGCTACTTTAAACCATTGGTTTTGATAGCGAATAGCATGCGCTTGACTAAAGCCTACAGGATCAAAGGGTTGTAAAGGATGAATATGATACAGACTGAGCAATTGGCTAGGTACTTCAACGCCATGTACATCGGTCTGTGGCGCAAGGGTTGGATCTTGATACACAATCAAATTTAAATGCTGTACAAACTCTTGTAACACGCTGGATGGATCACGCACTTCGCTGTCGTTTAAGTCAAACGCATTATAAAACAGCCATACATTGTCTTTGGCCAATAACAGGGCATCTAAAAATGCACCTTGATCATCTTCTAAACGTGAACGATCACCCAATTGTGGACGTAACATTTGCATGAGGTCAAAAGGAATATGCTGATCACGATTTGGGAACTTGCCACTGTCTAAATTAAGCATCACCACCAATTTATATGGCACAGGACGAATCTGCCCCATTTGGCTAAAGGTGATTTGTCCTGTAGGTTCGGCTTGCTCTAACTGGCTGCCTAAACTTTTTTCAATTTCCGCTAAAATATAAGGTAAAGGCAGGGTTAAACTGCGTAAAGCATCTTGTTCATCGTCATCATAAAAACTGGTTAAAGTCAGCATACGTTCTTGTTTTTTAACCAACAGATACACGCTGTCTAACACATCTACGCCTGCGGCTTTAAACTCATTAATTTCATCCATTAAACAGTTTAGCCAATATTCAGCGCTGCGTTGTTCTTGGGTTTCATGCTCAATCAGCCATGTACGCCGTGCCGCAATATCTTGATAAATTTCAATTAGGGTACCAATTAAAGCAAAATCACTTGGGCGAACTTCGGCATAACTTAAGGTGTTTTCAAAGACACAATGCTCAGGAATAGCAATGCCGAGTGCTAAACGATCTAAGGCAAATTTAAAGCTAAAACGATAATCCAGATCGCCCTCAATTAAGCTTTCTTGTAAATGCTGCGCGTCGAAACCACGTTTAAAACCTGCCGCTTGGAGTAGTTCATAAATACGCTCAAGGGCATTGGCATCTAAATTGTAGCGTTGTTGGGTGGCAAATAAACTCAGCCAATCGGCAAATGCTTCTAAAGTGAATCGACCTGTTAATAACTCAATGCGCCCGAGTACAGCACGCCATGCATTTTGCGCATCGAGTGGTGTAACACCGGCAATTTGAATGGGCAGATATACGCTATCTTGCAGCATACGTTCGCGCTCAGACAAGGGCGCGGCAAAGGTACTACGAATTTGTGGTTCAATGTCTTTAAGGTTAGGACACAACACCAAAATATCACTGGCACGGCGCGGTGCATCAGGTGTGCCTTGGCTTAACCAATGTAAAATTTGTTCTTTTAACACTTCAAGTTGGCGCAAACTTGAATGACACACATGAATCTGAATCGAGCCATCATCTGGCTGTAAATAGTATTGATTTGCCTCAGGCTTTCGTAAATGTAAAATATCGCTTTGGATTTTGCCTAATAACGTGTTTGGATAATCTTCAGGGAATAAATCAAACCATTGCCCTTCTTCGTTAGAAGATAAATTCGACAACAACGAGAAATGGTCACGCGCTTGTTTACCAAAACGGGTGAGTAGCGGATGATGCGAATCGCGTTTTTCGGCATGAAACTCTAGACTAAATTTTTCAATATAGGCATTAATGGCTTGATCATCGACGCTACGCCCTTGCGCTTGCTCACGTTCAATAAATCTTTGCCGTAACTGCGCGTCATAGCGGGCTTTCCAATGCGGGTCGACCATATCGGCCCAATATTCTTGTGAGGGGTTGTAATGCATCACAAAAATATCAAGGTACTGTCCTAAACGACGTAAAAATTGCAGTTGTACTGGGGGTAAATCCAATAAGGTAAATACTACAATTTGATTGGGCAAACGTTTTAGGGCATCTTGGCGTGTGTTTGGGTCATCAAGGCGTTGCCAAAACAGCGCATCAATCCGTGCCACGTTTTTAAAATCTTCGGCAAAAACGCTTTGCCATAACCAACGTTGCCATGCTTCAAGCTCATAGGCTTGCTCAAGCTTAAATTGCTCAATTTCGGTGCCGACCTTAAAAAACAATTGCTCGACGTTTAAAGCCTGTTGCTTGCCCCATGTTTGCAGCCAATTATTGCCACAAGCACACAACTGCGCGCCACAACGTGCACAATGGCTGCGGTATTCCATATAGTTGGAAAATAAACGCGATACTTGTTCGGCAACCCAATACAACATGCTTTGTTTTTTATTGAGTTGTTCAAGCCCCTCTAAACGGTCGGCACTGGCATAAATACGTTGAATGATAGGATACAACGGATGTTGCTGACTTAAGGTATTGTGTGGTGCTTGCACAAAATCTTTTAGACTTTGATAAATACGCCATTTGATCATTAAACGCGGCAGGTTGGCTTTACGTACTTCATCGCGTTGATCATGCAGCACTTCTTGATATACCCACCACTGAAAACCACGCATACGGTGATGAAATTGATTATTGGCACTAATACCGCGCTGTTCAGCCAGACGCTGAGTAAGCCATGTTTCAATGGCTAAAGATGGCACAATAAAATGTTGGGCTTTTAACACCATCAAAGGATGTGCTTTGCTGTGTTGCACCGCGCGCAGCATGGCTTCAAATAACACTTCAATTCGCTGACTTTGCATTACATGAATGGCCATACTGCTCCTAACATCTGAATAAAAATAAAAATTTATCTACAAAATCACAAAGATTCTGTACTAGACCGACACCATTGGCTATGTCAAATTAAGCTTAAGTTGGCTTAAACCACACGATCAGACATAGAAAAAATTCATATTAGTTTAAGGTATTTCATGATGAAAATTGACAATATTCCACAAACAATTGATCCTACATTAAATTTAGAACAAGTCCGTGAAGAGTGTTTAGAGTTGGTCAAAAAACGGGCCTATATGTCGGCAGGTGTTGCCATTATTCCTATTCCATTTTTAGATGTTTTAATTGATGTGGGGATTTTGTCACAACTGATTCCTGAGGTGAATGCCCGCTTTGGTTTAGCACCTGAACAAGTGACTGTATTTGACCCAAAAACCAAGCAAATTCATTGGAGTGAACTCAAAAAACGTGGGGTTGAGTTCTCAGGTTTAGTGGTTGCGCGTACTGCCATGAAAAAATCATTTAATAATATGGCTGCCAAATACTTAACCAAACAAGTGACCAAGTTTATTCCACTTGGCGGACAAATGATTGCTGCCAGCTTAGGTTATATTGTGATGAAAAAAGTGGCCGAAGCGCATGTTGAAGAAAGCTACAAATTAGCCAAAGGCATTCAGCTTAAACAAGGCGTTGAGCGTGGCCAACCTATAGCACCACCTGTGACCAATGTACCGACCCTTGAGCAGCAACAAGACGATGCTGCCAAGTAAATGTTAAAAACGCTCGCAAGGGCATTTTTTTATGTGGCTTTGAGCTGCTTTAAAATGGTTTCTAGCACCTCAATTCGTGCGGTGTTTTTATCGTCCGTGGCAATAATATGCCACGGCGCAGCCTGAGTACTGGTATGGGTAAACATATCGGCAGCGGCTTGTAAATAATCATCCCAACGCTCACGATTACGCCAATCTTCTTCGGTAATTTTAAAGCGTTTATGTGGCGTTTCTTCACGCGCCTTAAAACGTGCCTCTTGCTCATCTTTAGAAATCGCCAACCAAATTTTGACAATCACACTGTTATTTTCAATTAAGTCTTGTTCAAAACGGTTAATTTCAGCATAGGCACGTTGCCATTCGGCTGGATGCGCAAAACCTTCAATACGCTCAACCAACACCCGCCCATACCAACTACGATCAAAAATACTAATATCGCCTTCGGTTTGTAAACGTCGCCAAAAGCGCCATAAATATGGGCGGCGCAGCTCATACGGTTCAGGTGCGGCAATGCTATGAATTTGATATTCACGCGGATCAAGCTTTTGCACAATACGTTTAATCGCCCCCCCTTTACCGGCTGCATCCATGCCTTCAAAACACACAATCACATCGCGTGGATCAAAACGTAAAGCGTCGGCAACTTCACGGGTTAGGGTTTTTAGTTTGTCCTTATATTCAGCTTTGTCCAATACGTTTTGTTCAGGTGAACGTAAAACTTGGGGAATAGGATTGTTTTTCCACTTTTTGGCACTGGTTTTAATATGATCGGGGCAGTCTTTTAAGGCATTTAAAATATGTTGGGCAAAAATTTGATCACGGTTTTTATCTGCCCCATCAATGACTAACCAATCTTGGGTAAAACGCGATCTTAAACGCTGCAAGGTCTTGTATTTATTTTGATTACGCCAATCACTGCTTTGCAATTTATGCCAACGGGCTTCACTGGGTTCCATCTCATCAATACGTTGTTGCAAAGTTTCCCATGACAAATCAAACCACACCTTAATGACATCCACATTATTGTTTCTTAAATCTTGTTCGTACTGCGCCATTTTGGCAATGTAATCATCATACAAACTGTCATCAATTGGGTTCGATACATGCATCGCGGTGCTGAGTAAGTCGGTATACCAATTGCCAAATAAAATAGTGATTTGACCTTCTTTGGGCATAAATGGTACATACGGCAGCCAATAAGGTTGCTCACGCTCCAGCACCAAAGCTTTATCGGCTTTTACCTTTAAATAACGCGGATCGACCCATTCACGTAGTTGTTTAACCGCCTCACCTTTTCCGGCTAAATCAATTCCGTTGACCAAAATCAGTAAACTTTTGGCATTTTTTTGGTCACGGCTTTGGCGTAAAGCAAATTGTGCCTCAATTAAATCTAAGGACAGTTGATCTTCATCCATTGCTTTAAATTTTTCTGCCATGTTATGTTGCCCTTATCATTTTTATGGTTGTGGCTTCTATGTGTACAAAGATTTAGTGCAGCTTGCAATCAACAAATCGTTTTTTTTGGATTTAAGGATAGCTGTTTGAGGTGTAAATCTTTAAGCTTAAGGCACAGTGGCAAGCAATGGAGCCGATATGTCAAAACTTGCGGTTTTAAACGATCTATTTATGACGTATCAACAATTAAATTATCACCACAATCCGCAGTTATTACAGCGATTACGTGATGTGCAAAATTGGCAAAAAAAACGCATTATTCGTAGCCATGCGCCACAATTTAAACAAAAACAAAATGTATTAATGGCCGAATATTTTATGAATCGCCTGTATGGTGGTCCAGACTTTGATGCCCTTGCTGCGCAGATTCAGCGCTTGCTGCCTAAGATTCATAAAGCAGAAAAACTGATTCCCGAAAATGCCATTAAAACTGGAACTGCTGGTATTCAATTGGCTTTGCTCGCGGTACAGCTTGATGAACAAGTGGCTGCCCAGTTATTGCAAGATTATCCTGAAAACACCCCATTAACCGACGAAATCATGCGTGTGACCTATTTAAAACTAGACCAAGGCACACAGCGTTTAGAACAATTACGCCAACTGGATCAATTGGGTTTAAGTTTAGATAAATACTTGCGTTCTTTTGTGGTGCATACTGCGTTTAAAATGTGTAAAAGTACGGCCTATAAACATAAATTTGATGTGATGTATGATTTTATGCAAGATGGTTTTGCTGCCATGAAGCCACTTAAATCGGCTGAAAAATTTGTGCGTGACTTTACCGCTCAAGAACGTGAAATTATTGCTAAAGTACACGCCGGTGATCCACAACCGTTTGCATAAGCGAAAAGCCATCGCTTGCACTTTGGTTGCGTTATAAATACAACAAATGCAGTGTTTTTTCTGTATATTATGCAACACATTCAAGTCTGCATCGCTATAAGGCTTTAGAATCTGTCATGATGCATGCACTGTTTTTAACTCTATTTCCCTGTTAGGAGTGAGACTCATGTCTAACGAAAATCAAACGCCTACAAATGCACAGAACACAGACAAAGTGAGCCCATTCTTAACCGAGCCACTCCCACAAGGTGCGCCACAAGGTCAGCAACAAAGCGTTGAAGCCACTACAACACGCGCTATTCCTAAATATAATTTACCGCGTGGTGCCAATACCGGCAATGTGGGTGAAAAAACTCACTTTGGTTATCAAACGGTAAATAGCGAAGAAAAAGCGCAAAAAGTTGCCGAAGTGTTTCACTCGGTGGCCGCTAAATACGACATTATGAATGATTTGATGTCATTTGGTATTCACCGTCTATGGAAGCGCTTTGCGATTAATATGTCGGGTGTACGTCGTGGTCAGCATGTGCTGGATATTGCAGGCGGTACAGGTGATTTAGCCAAAGTCTTTAGCCGTGAAGTTGGCCCAACAGGTCATGTGGTGTTATCTGATATTAACGAATCGATGCTGAATGTCGGTCGTGATCGTTTAATTGATGCAGGCTGTGCCAACGTTGATTTTGTGCTTGCCAATGCCGAAACTTTAGAGCCTTTTGCCGATAACAGCTTTGACTTAGTGACCATTTCATTTGGTTTACGTAACGTAACCGATAAAGATGCTGCATTAGAAGCGATGTACCGCGTGTTAAAGCCGGGCGGTCGTTTATTGGTATTAGAATTTTCTAAACCTGTGTTTGAACCATTCTCAAAGCTTTACGATTTATACTCGTTTACAGCATTACCGGTGATGGGCAAAATCATTGCTAATGACTCAGAAAGCTATAAATATTTAGCCGAATCAATCCGTATGCACCCAGACCAACGTACCTTAAAAGGCATGATGGAAAATGCAGGCTTTAGCAACTGCGACTACCACAACTTAACCGGTGGTATTGTAGCAGTACATCGCGGCTTTAAACTCTAAGGTTTAACTTATGTGGTCGATTCTTGCCTTAGGTGCAATCGAACGCTTTATGCATCATTTCATTGATCTGGATGCGATTACCCGTATTCAGCTCAATGGCTTACAAGGCAAAGTGTTGCGCGTAGTGATTGACACACCGCAACTGTCTGTTGATGTCTGCTTTGATGATGGCAAAGTGCGCCTAGAACCTACTCCAACAGGACACAGTCAAACAGGTTCTATTTTTGAGCAGCGTCCCTTTGACCCAAACCATGTACCTACTGTCGCAACGGCAACTTTACATGTTGGCAATATCGTAGAACTGCTCAAACTGCTGCTCAGTGATGAAATCGGCACGATTCCTTTGCAAGGCGATTATCGTCTATTGCAAGAGGTGCAGCGCATCATGCAAAACAGCGAACTCGACTTAGCGGCACATTTAAGTCCATGGATTGGGGCAAATTTAGCGCATGAAATTGGTAAATTACAACGCTTACCTCGCCTCATGAAAGATCAACTGCACAGCCAAGCCTTTATTGCAGAAGATTATTTAAAAGAAGATTCCGGTTTATTTGCACCACGTTGGCAAATGGACGAACTACAACAAGCGACCCGTCGCTTGCTGCAAAACCTTGATCGTGCTGAAGCGAAAATTTTAGCGCTGCAACAAAAAATTTCTTAACTTTAGGTAATGGCATTTATGATTCCGCATGTTTCACGTTTACTCGAACTTTGGCGCATCGCCGCGCACTATAGACTCGACACGTTGTTTCCTGCCGAAGAACTTCCTGCCAAAGCCCGCCCGATTTTAAAACTGATTCGTCTGCATCCTGCGGCATGGTCCAGCAAAGAAAAAGACAACCCTTTAAAGCTCAAACAAGCTTTAGAAGATATGGGACCATTGGCCATTAAATTAGGTCAATTGCTCTCAACCCGCCGTGATTTGATTCCACCCGAAGTGCTTGAACAATTGGTGTTATTGCAAGATCGAGTCAAACCCTTTGGTTCCGATGTAGCCAAAATGCGTATTCAAAGTGCTTTAAAAGCCGATATTGCTACTTTGTTTGCCCGCTTTGATGAACAACCGCTTGCCGCAGCATCGATTGCTCAAGTGCATACCGCAGCTTTGCATGATGGGCGTGAAGTGGTGGTTAAAGTCACGCGTCCTGATATTAAACGTCAGCTATTACAAGACTTTGAAATCTTGCAATGGTTGGGTCTCACCTTAGAAAAGCGTCTTGAAGCGGCTCGCGCTTTGCATTTATCGGAAATTATTCAAAGCTATCGTCAAACCATTTTAAATGAGTTAGACCTGACTTTAGAAGCAGACAATACCCGTCGTATGCGCCATTACTTTACCGGCTCTAGCATGATGTATGTGCCTGAAGTGTATATGGATAGCGTAGATGTGATGGTGGCCGAGCGCATCACCGGTGTGCCGATTTCTGAAACCCATGTTTTTGATGAAATGGGCATGGATCGTGCTGATTTGGCTGAAAAAGGCCTCACGATTTTCTTCACCCAAGTGTTTCGTGATAACTTTTTCCATGCCGATATGCATCCGGGTAATGTGTTTGTAGAAACCATTAACCCAAGCAATCCACGTTATATCGCCCTCGATTGCGCCATTATGGGTGAGCTGTCTAAAAGTGACCAAATGACCGTAGCGCGTATGCTGCTTGCCGTCATGAACAGTAACTTCTTACAACTCATTCAAATTGTGCATCAAGCCGGTTGGATTCCTCCGGGCACTAATCAAGACGAATTAGCACGGGAAATGCGTCGCACCGTTGGCCCAATGGTTTCTAAACCTATGGATCAATTGGATTTTGCAGGCATTTTGCTACAAGTAATGGATATTGCACGTCGTTTCCATTTAGAAATTCCACCGCAATTGATGTTATTGCTCAAAACTTTAGTGCATGTTGAAGGCTTAGGCACGGACCTGTATCCACAGCTTGATATTTGGAAACTGGCCAAACCCATTCTCACCGATTGGGTCAAAGCCCAAATGAATCCACAAAAAAATCTTAAAGAGTTGGGTGAGAAAATTCCTGATTTACTCTTAGGTGCACAAGACTTACCTACCCTCCTGATTGATAGCTTAAATGGCTTAAAAAATCAGTCAGCTTGGCAGGAAAAGCAATTGCGTGAATTACAACATTTACGGCTAC
Source organism: uncultured Acinetobacter sp. (assembly GCF_947626835.1). Classification (GTDB taxonomy): domain Bacteria; phylum Pseudomonadota; class Gammaproteobacteria; order Pseudomonadales; family Moraxellaceae; genus Acinetobacter. The sequence goes on from NZ_CANQTS010000012.1 coordinate 42,920, forward strand.
AAATGGAACAACAACAAAAACGCTCATGGTTTTTTGGCAGCATCATCGCTGTATTGCTTGCAATCTCAGTCATTACGCCTTGGTATATCTCGAGCGTACTGATTGGCTTAAGTAGCATTTTAGCCCTTTGGCGTATCGCCAAATAAAGTAACCAAAAGACCATCAACATGATGGTCTTTTTATTCCGGTAGTACTCGACCCTTTAAAATAACTACAAAATCGACATATAAAAACTCGTAATTATTTAAATTTTGCCTATAATTCATCCTTAATGTGACACAAGTAATCTTTTACTGTCTTTCTTTATAAGTAAACTCATTAAAAAATTATTATTTTTATTTAGGATCGGTCTACGTATGTTTAGCAAAACTTTGAAAATCTCTATGCTGAGCGCTGCAATCACAACTTTGGCTGCATGTGGTGGCGGTGGGGGGGGTAGTGATAGCGCTGCACCGGCGTATAAAGGCAACACAGTGAATGGTGTAGCAGTAGATTTTTACTTAAAAGATGCACTTATTCGCTTTAGTAACCCCAATTGTGCACCTATAAGAACCAATGCCCAAGGTCAGTTTAGCTTTACAACTACAGCAACTTGCCAATCTTCAGAAATGCTGATTAGCGGTGGTATAGATCTAGGTACAGGCTTGCCATTTACAGGTCGCTTACAATTAAAAAACACGAACTTTAATCAAGCCACTCAACTTGCAGTGACGCCATTAACCACCTTAGAAAAACATTTAGTTGATGCAGGTCAGCAAGCCCTATTGCCTACCATTTTGCAAAATTTAGGCATTAATGATGTAGATCAAGACCTAAGTACCTTTAACCCTGTTACCGATGCCAATGCTCAAACTGCTGCCGCAGTATTTGCTCTGCAACAATTGGTCAACAAAATTGAAGATAACTTAGAAAGCTTACAAATCAATGGCACCTCAGCTTTTAGTGCTGATCAAGCAGCCCAAATTGCTTTTTTAGCGGTCATTGACATTGTAAAAGAGCAACCTTTATTTAAAGATGGTGCAGTAAATTTTGATGAAAACACATTAGATGCTGTACTCATTGAAGCATTTAGCATGGCTGAAAATCAACTCCAAGCTCAAGATCCAGATGCAACAATCCCAGCGAGTTTAATCAGTGACATCGCGGCTGATTCTGTTAAATTATCAACCTTATTAGATACTTTGGTTCAACAAGGCGGTGATGGACAGCAATTACTTTTAGAACTGCAAAAACCAGAAAATCAGGCTGTTCTTGAAGAAACTTTGCAGCCACCACCAGCTGAGATCATTACCCAACCTATTTATGGCGATTTCTCTGTGGCCGATTACAGTGTAATGGATTTAAAAAATTCAAGCCAAGTACAACCGATTGAACTTGATCTTAAAGATATTGATACAGTAGTTGAATTTAATTTTGGTATTCAAAATACGCAAAAAGCACTACAAGATAACTTCAAACTTGGTTTTAGCATTCAAGCACAAACCAATAATCGCACAGAAACACTAGATGTCATCTTAGATGAAGTGCAGGTCACTTTTGATAAGACCGGTCGTATCGCAACAGCAAGCATCAATAAAGATACACTGCTTACGGTAGCATCTAGTCTGAATTTCCCAATACCGGGTACCAGTGCAAGCACTTCATATGCTTCATTTGAGCTACCACGTGCTTTTAGCGTGAGCAATAACCGAACTATTTCTTTAAGCCAACTGCTAAATAGCGATCAGCGTTTAAAGTCTGCATATGATACTTACAAAGCTAGTTTGGTATCAGGCAACAGCTTACGTGCTAAAATCTTCGTGGCACCAACTAACTATCAAATTGATGGCAATTTAGGTTTAGATGTGTCTAGCATGAGCATTCGAAACATCAACTTCTCAGCGCCAAGTGTAGCAGCGTACTTTAAACTGAAATAATTAAGACTTAAGGTCAGCACATGTGCTGACCTTTTTTATCATGCTTAAATATATGTATAACTCTATGAAAATAAAATATCTAATTCTTAGCTTAATAGGCCTAAGTGGCTACAGTATTGCAGCACCAAACGACTTGTTTTTACAAGCAGATGATTTTAAAGCTAAAGACGGAGCGCTTAAAGTCACAATTGCCATTGATGCTGTCAATGATACTATTGATGTGTTTGACATGCGCCAAAGTGAAGGCGTGAGTGGTGATCGTGGCGACTATATTGGTGGCAATATTGCAGCTGAGTATCAACTCAATCAGAAATGGAGCATTGAAGGTCGCTACCACTATCGCGATATCGATTTAGCTCCAGATACCAACACTATTCACACAGCGTTACTAGGCATACGTTATCAGCCGGAATTTTCATTCTTAGACAAAAATGATGCACTGGCATTTCGTGCCAGTGTTTGGGGAAATAAAAGCGATGAGCTGACCAAATCTACTCCAACACGGGTAAATCAAAATACCTTTGATCGCGTCAGCGTTGAACAGCCGCAAGATCTCCAATTGCAATTTGATGCCATGTTTTCACGTAAAATTGACCACATGAATCAAATTAATGCGTTTGCAAGTTTAGGTTATAGCAAAGTGGAGATGGAGCGTCTTAACCTCACCACCCGTTATCGCGATTGCCTGACCAATATTCAGATTAACAGTAACAACCAATATGTGGGTCAATTACTAGAACGTTGTAATATTGATGGCCTAATGGTCAATGATCTTGAAATTGTAGGTGATGCCAAAGACTATGGTTTAGAGGTAGACAAAGACCTTAACTATGACAGCTATTTTGCCAGTTTAGGTGGTTCATGGAATTGGCGTTATCAGAAATTTGAAAGCCAAGTGGCCTATCAATACCAACGTTTATGGCGCAAAGATATAGATGATCGCGTAGCGCAATTTGGCAATGGTGCAATTAAAGACAATCATAACTTAGGTTTAAAACTTAGTTATGATCTAACACCGCGTATGAGCGCATTTGTACAAGGTGAAATTTACCAACATAACTTTGTCGGTCATATTCCATTTTTATACAATGGCGTGACAGCCTCACGTTTAGATCGCCGTTATGGTTTAGCTTCATTGGGGCTTAAACTACATAGTTTCTAAGTAGCGCATCAAGAAAGGGCGTTTAAATTACATTTTAGGCGCCTTTTTTTGTGACTCAATTCACGTTAAATTTAAAATAAATAACATTTATTAAACAAATCTTTATAAAAATAAAACACCCTAAAATGCAAAAAAATTATGACAAGCAAAAAAAAATGGATTTAAAGTTTGCTTTTTTTTGTATCTTTTTTTGATATAACTACAAAAACATACTGACAATCTAAGGACATAATAATGTTAAATACACGTTTTTATAACTCGATACTAGCAGTTTCTATTGCAGCTGCATTAGCTGCATGTGGCGGTGGGGGTGGAAGTAGTAGCGATGGTGTTAAACCTGTGACTGAAAAAAATGGGCGTGCGGTAGATGGTCCTTTAGCAGGTTCATTGGTGGTTTTTGAAGACTGTCAAAATCAAACGACCCAGACCGATGCACAAGGTTACTTTAAATTTCCGCTGGGCTGTAGTTCTAGTAGCATTCGTATTTCAGGTGGTCTAGACACAGCCACTAATTTGGCTTTTAGTTCTACTTTAAAAGCACCAAAATCAAGTTCTAATCATGTTATTGTGTCACCAATTACTACATTGATTCAAACTCAAGTTGAAGCAGGTAAAACAGTGACCGAAGCAAATGCAGAAATTGCGCGAGCTTTAGGTTTACAAGGTACAAATCTGCTCACAGCTGACCCAATGGACAGTCAAGAGTTGTATACCAAAACAGTGGTGGTACAACAGTTGGTTGAACAAATTAAATCGAGTATTGCACCACTTGGCGCATCTTTATCAGAAGAGGCTTTTACTGCTGCAATTTTTGCAGCTTTAAGTCAGGCGCTTACAGCAGATACCTCTATTAGTTCTTTACAAGACCCAGCCATCATTCAAGCTACCATTAGCCAAACTTTAACTGCAATTGAAGACAACTTGGCACCTGAATACCAAGGTAAACTGGATGAAGTCAGTGCAAACTTAGCTGCACTTGCTACCCCTGCCATTATTGCTAATGTACAAAGTGTACAAGAGACTTTAGAAAGTCTACCAAGCGACACCTTTAGCGCAGGCGTAGATGCGATTCAAGAATCAACCGCAGCCGATCTGCAAACAGCCAAAGAGTCTATTGTAACTCATAAATTAGTCAGCACTTTAAGCGCGGCGCTGACACTCCCTGCTGAGCAAGCCAGTAGCACTCTTGCAAATGTAGGCAATGCAGCTGCTTCATCAAGCCAAGAAAATCTAACCGATGCCTTAATACAATTGGCTGAAATTGATAGTTCTATTAATGTAGAAGCCTTAGAAGAAAGTTTAACGGCAGAGTTTTATGCCGACTATATTAAGTTGGCTAGCTTTAGTATTTTAAATACAAACTACACTTATCAAGAGTTTAATGATTCTTTACAAAGCCCAATTGATTTATCTGAGCTCAATGGTTTACTGCTTGGTGTTGAAAGCTACGGCAAATTAACCAATCAAACCTTAGATTTTTCTGCTGGTCTGAATCTCAATACGCTCAGCAACAAACAAGTCACTATTAGTATTGATCGTTTAAATTTAACCTTTAATGCTGCTGGTGAGCTACAAGCTGCACGCTTACCGAGTGGTGCCAAACTCAATTTAAGCTCAACATTAAAATCGGTACCTAATGCTGATATCACCTTAGGTACACCAATTGATGTGTTAAAAAATGGAAAAGTGGCGTTAAATGGTGATGTATTGGCTCAAATTGCGCCACAGTTTGCCAATTTAACCAAGTTGCCATTAAAAGGTGAAACAGTACTATTAACAGCTGTATTACAACCTCAGAACAATGCCTATGTCGCCAATGATAATGCACAGCAAAAACCTGTGTTAAGCAACAAGTATCAAATTAACGCGCAAAGCTTTGGTTCTGGTATTAGCGCCAAGTTTAAGATTGCGCCTTAACATACAGCTAGCTTAAACAAACAGACCAACAGGCTTATGCTAAGCTTGTTGGTCTTTTTATTTTTATATTCGCTTCTTGATAATGCACCATATTTTAAAAAAATCTGCATACCCATTAACCTTAAAAGCTGGTCCCATTGCCAAAGCGCATATTCTACAACAGGGCTTATGTGCTCAAGACGTTGATACTCTTCCCGGTGCAGCAGGTGGTCCTAAAGGCATTGGTATTTTGGGTTTAGAGCAAGCTATTTTTAATGAATTTTTACCACAAGCACCCAAGCGGCGTACTTTAATTGGCTCCTCCATTGGGGCTTGGCGTTTTGCTAGTATTACGGCTTGGGGCGCCACACAAGGTTTAAGCCGTTTAGCTGATCTATATACCCACTTATATTTTGATCAACATATGAAGATGCAAGACATTGCAGCAATTTGTCCAAATATGTTGTTTGAATTGGTGCAAGGTCGTGAACAACAGATGATTGAACATCCCGATTATCACCTCACCATTATCTCTGCCAAAGCACGGCATCTGTTTAAAAGTGACCGTGCTGTGCCTTTACTGGCATCTATTGCAGGTATTATTGGATGCAATGCTCTATCACGTAAATATAATCGCTTTTTTATGCAACGCGTGATTAGTCAACCCAATCAAGGTCAACTATTTCAAGTCAGTGATGATTTTGTCACCCATTATCATGCTCTTGAGCAAGACAATATCTTGCCTTGGCTGATGGCTTCTGCCTCGATTCCGGGGGTCATGCATGCGGTGAAAAACATTCCCAATGCTCAAGGTAGTTATCGTGATGGGGGTTTAATTGACTACCATATTGATTTACCGTTTAACAGCCAAGGTATTGTGTTGTATCCACATTTTACTGACTCTATTACACCAGGATGGTTTGATAAAAGCATAAAACGCCGCGCAAATCCAAACCATCAAGCACGAACTTTGTTAATTTCACCCTCAGCTGAGTATTTAAAACATCTACCTTTAGGTCGTTTGCCCGATCGTAAAGACTTTGCCTTAAAAGGTTTAGATCAGGCAACCCGAATTAAATATTGGCAACAAAGCGTAAGCGAAAGTCAGCGTTTAGGCGATGCCTTTTTAGAATTGTTACACAAGCAAAATTTTGCTGAGCATCTACAAGATTTATAGAGCTTGTTGTGCTGCTTTGCGTTGTAAAAATGCTTTTTCGCGTGCCATTGCATCTGAGTGGTCAAAATTTTTTAAGGTTTCGCTGTGGCTGGCTTGAATAGTTTGCCATTCTTTTTGGCTTAAACGTCGATCTTGGTCAGCCTCTTTAATTAATTGCAAGGTCTGTTGATCTTGATTGATAACCGCCATTTTATAAATACGCGCAAGCTCACGCTGTACCTGTAGATTTTTGCCTAAATCTTGCTGCTGCCATATCCAATAAGCTCCCCCACTGAGCAATACCACCAGCACACATCCAAACCCTATATATTTCAAACTTCCCCCCTTTACGACATACAATGTCGTGATCTATGATTTTTTTAAACGATGCCATGCCAAAAGCCAAGCGTTTTAGGCTAATATGAGACTCGCAAAATTCTGCACTTTTCTTTTTTAAACCTTTAGGTGAATCCAATGAACAATCTGCAATGGCTCGATGAAGTAAAATTTAACGAACACGGTCTTGTACCTGCTATTGCACAGCATCATCAAAGCGGGCGTGTGATGATGGTGGCTTGGATGAACCGTGAAGCTTTAGCGTTAACAGCTGAGAAAAACCAAGCGGTGTATTTTTCACGTTCGCGTCAAAAATTATGGCATAAAGGTGAAGAGTCAGGTCATTTTCAAACCGTACACGAAATCCGTTTAGACTGTGATGCCGATGTAATCGTGTTACAAATTGAGCAACACGGCGGGATTGCCTGCCATACCGGTCGTGAATCTTGTTTTTATCGTAAACTCACCGCAAATGGTTGGGAAATTGTCGACGCGCAACTTAAAGATCCAAACACGATCTACGGTGAAAAATCAAGCAACCCACATACGCTTGCCATGAATGCATCAACGGCTCAAGCAGAACAAGTTGAAGTATTGTCATATTTAGGTCAAATGATGGCAGAGCGTAAAGCGGCTGATCCTGATTCATCTTATGTAGCGAAGCTTTATCATAAAGGTTTAAACAAAATCTTAGAAAAGGTTGGTGAAGAAAGTGTTGAAGCGATTATTGCGGCTAAAGACTTTAAAACAGATGCCACAGAAGATAATAAAAACGATTTAATTTATGAAGTAGCAGATCTTTGGTTCCATACCATTGTCATGCTTGGTTACTTTGATCTTGATGTGCAATTGGTGCTGAATGAATTGGCACGTCGTCAAGGTTTATCAGGTTTGGTTGAAAAAGCCAACCGAGACCACTAAATTTTGTCTGTGTCTGCACATCAGCCCACCCCCGAACAAGCGGTTGCCATTGAACAAGCCTGCCAAGGCAACTCTTTAAAAGTTGTGGCTTATGCCGGCACAGGTAAAACCACCACCTTACAAATGATGAGTGCTGCCATGCCCAAACGGCGTGGTATGTACTTGGCATTTAACAAAGCCATTGCCACCGAAGCGCAAAGCAAATTTGGCAGTAACGTGGATTGTCGTACCTTTCACTCACTTGCTTATCGCAATGTGGCACGCGGCATTACCAACAAACTGCGATTACCACGGTTAAGTCCAAGCTTTTTAGCCAAAGAGTACCACTTAACCCCCATTACCTTACGCCGCCTCATGGGTGGACGTTATGAAAAATACGTCCTTATGCCCTCGCGCTTGGCAAGCTTAGTGGCGGATGCCGTTGGCTTTTTTTGCTCAACGAGTTCGCAATATCCTGCACCCAGACATTTACAAGCCCCAAGCTGGTTACACCCCGATGATATCGAAAGCTTACAACAGCATTTGTATCCTGCGCTTGAACGACGTTGGTTAGAGTCGATTGATCCTCATCATCAAGCTGGTATTGGGCATGACATTTATTTAAAACTGTGGGCACTGTCTGAACCAAATATTCCTGCCGACTATATTTTGTTTGATGAAGCCCAAGATGCCGACCCTTTAATGCTTGGGATTTTGCTACGTCAACAACGCTCACAAGTGATTTATGTTGGCGATGCACATCAGCAAATTTATGCATGGCGTGGTGCTATCAATGCCATGCAAAAACTGCCTTTGCCTGAATCACGTTTGACCACATCGTTTCGTTTTGGTCCCGACATTGCAGCCAATGCCAATGCTATTTTAAGTGCTTTACATGAAACCGTACCTCTATTGGGTTACCAAGCGCTTGATTCAAAATTAATTCGTACACAACATCATGGTACACGTGATGCGATTTTATGCCGCACCAACGCCCGCGCTATGGAATTGTTACTGGCAGGTTTAGTCAAAGGCGATAAAGTCAGTCTACAAGCTGACCATGTTAAATTGGCGCGCTTTGTCGATGCAGCGAGTTTACTCAAACAAGGCCGCCGCCCCAATGATGTGCCTGAACTGGCTTGGTTTAATTCATGGCATGACGTGCATGAATATTGTGAAACCAATGAAGGCAGTGACATAAAACCTTTGGTCAAATTGGTGGATGATCACGGCACCGATGCACTTAAACGCGCTTTAGTCAAAATCACCCCGATTGCCCAAGCCGACTATATTATTTCCACGGCGCATAAAGCCAAAGGCTTAGAATGGAATCGGGTACACATTGAAGATGACTACCAATTTAAGCTCAATCAAAATGATTATAAAATAACTGATGAAGAGTTACGTTTACTGTATGTTGCGTGTACTCGTGCTAAAGTCAGTCTAAATATTCACCATATTTATGACTTGATGCAATTACTCAACAAGAAAATGCCAGCATCAATGCGTAGATAAATACATCATTTAGGTGCTCAATGAAGCTCTCTACGTTTATATTAAAAAATACCGCTCCATTTGTTCGACTCAAACTCAATATTCCAAGCCACAAGCATATGACTGTCATTGCCGGCGAACAAGGTTCAGGCAAAAGCAGCTTATTAAAACATCTGTATCATAGCCTGACATGGTTTCAAGCCCGCTCACGTGATTTACGTAGCTCAGGCGTGGTCATGAGCGAACAAGACATGTTAGAACAAAAGCAAACCGCGGAGCTAACAGTGAGCGTGCAGATCAGTGATGCATTACAACAATTTATACATACACAAAATACAGAACCTCGCCCTAATCTTTATACATGGCAGCTCAAAAAATCAAATCTGAGTGCAGTGGAAACAGCTGAGTTAGAGCATTTAGCCAAAATGTATAAACGTGCCAATCATCACGACCCTGATTATGGTTTACCTTTGCTGGCTTATTATCCAGCAGAGCGTTTTATTCATGAGGTCAGTTTACTGAGTAAAAATAATCCGCTGGTTTTACAAGCGCAGTATGCCTATGATTTGGTGAGTATCCCTTACACCACGTTTAGTCGTTTTTTTGAATGGCTGCGTGAAATTCATGATGTTGAAAATGCCCAAGCTGCTACCTATTTAGCCCGTTTACAACAGCTTGAGCTGACCGATGTGCAACAGCACTTGACTACTCAACCACCACGTCCTCATTTAACAGCACTTAAAACTGCCCTACACACCGTGTTGCCTGAAATTGAAGATTTGTTTTTAGACTATCAACCTAAAATTCAACTTAAAGTCAAAATCAATGGCGAGGTCTTGCTGTATCAACAACTGGCCAGCAGTTTAAAAATTTGGATTGCTTTAATTGGCGATGTGGTACGCCGTTTATGCGTATTAAATCCCACTCAGTTACAACCGTGTTTAGCAGGGGATGGTATGTTACTGATTGATCAAATTGAACAGCAACTGGATGAGTCACATATCAGTACATTGTTACCACGTCTACAACAGGCTTTTCCAAAGCTACAGATCATTGTAACCACATCTAATCCTGAATTACTCAATCTGCAACCTGAATATCACTGCTTAAAATTGCATGCAGGCAAATTACAGCCCTTAATTACGCAAATTATGATTTTTAATGAAACTTACCGTAATTTGTACACCCCATGTCTTGAACTCACAGAAACTACAACACCTGTTGAGATGCTCACCCTGCCTGAACAGCCTTATGATGAGTTACTGACCCAGATTCAGCAACAATTCAATCTAGAACAACAACAGCAATTGATTTTGGATTTACAGAATTTACACGCCCAGCAGTTGCATAGTAAAACTCTTGAATAAGCCCTGTCATGCAAGGCTGTGCTTGATCAAGCAATACCAGAGTATGCTGCTTTGAGCCTAGTTGACATAGGTTAAACTCAGCAGGTTTTATGTTTTTTTGGTGTCTGCGCAAAAGTGTTTGAAGTTGTGTTGTTCGTGTAATAAGATCAAATAAAATCAACACTTTTATAGTAAAATCCGATTTTAATGTCGTTTTTTTCATCAAGTTGCGCAACACAACTTGTTAGTGACACCTGTAAACACCTTTGGTTTTCAAGCTTGAGCCTTTTTTGGATCACTCTTTGTGGTCCTGTAAGTTTGAAAAAATAAGATTCACCCTTAGGTTTTTAACCTATCACGACAATGGATATCAGTGTGCTACCGATTATTATCTTATTACCGCTAGTACTAGGCACCACCCTTGTCTCGTGGCTGAAGCAATTTTCGCGCGGGGTAACAGCTTTAGCGGCTATTGGCATCAGTTTAAGCAGTTTGGTTTTACTGCTTTTACATGCCCCTGATGTACTCAATGGTCAGGTCATTCAACAAACATGGCGTTGGCTACCTGAATTAGGCCTAAATCTAAGCTTTAGGCTTGACGCTTTGGGGTTGCTCTTTGCGCTGCTCATTAGCGGCATTGGGACATTAATTTTTATTTATGCCTATTACTATTTAGGCCCCAAAAATTCGCTCAGTAAGCTCTACATGCTTTTAATGCTGTTTATGGCAGCCATGCTTGGGATTGCGCTGTCTAATAACTTGATTTTACTGCTGACCTTTTGGGAGCTAACCAGTATTTCATCATTTTTATTGGTGGGTTATTGGAGCAATTACGATGCTGCACAACGCGGCTCGCGTATGGCACTCACCATTACCGGTATGGGCGGTCTGGGTCTGCTGGGTGGTTTTATTTTACTGGGACAAATCACCGGCACCTATGAGATTGATCAGATTTTAACAATGACGGATCAGATCCAAAGTCATGCGTTATTTGTGCCTATGTTGTTATTGGTACTCTTGGGTGCTTTTACCAAAAGTGCGCAATTTCCTTTTCACTTTTGGCTGCCCAATGCCATGGCGGCACCAACACCAGTGTCGGCCTATTTGCATTCTGCCACCATGGTGAAAGCCGGTATTTTTTTAGTGGCGCGTTTATTGCCAATTTTTGCCGGCGCTGCGTTATTTCATAATATTGTGACCTTTGTGGGTTTGTTGACCTTATGTATGGCTGCATTTTTTGCCATTTTTAAGGAAGATTTAAAAGGCTTGTTGGCTTATTCCACCATCAGTCATTTAGGTTTAATTATGTGTTTATTGGGCATTGGTTCACCACTTGCGGTAGCCGCTGCCATGTTCCACATTATTAACCATGCCACGTTTAAAGCGGCGCTGTTTATGATTGCTGGCATTATTGACCATGAATCTGGCACCCGTGATTTACGTAAGTTATCCGGTCTATGGCAACTGTTGCCATTTACCGCCACACTGACCATGATTACTGCCGCGTCTATGGCGGGTGTGCCACTGACCAATGGCTTCTTATCTAAAGAGATGTTCTTTACCGAACTTTTGGCTAACTTAACTGGACCACTGATGATTGCTTCGGCAGTGGTGGCAACTTTAGCCGGTATTTTTGCCGTGGCCTATTCAACACGTTTGGTACATGGGGTATTTTTTGATGGCCCTCTTGGTAAAAACGTACCCAATAAAGACGCGCATGAACCACCTTTTGGTATGCGTGCACCGGCCACGTTACTTGCTATTTTATGTATTTTAGTCGGAATTTTACCGAGTTTATTGCTTGAACATATCGTCAATGCCACGACCCGTGCCAGTACGCAAAACTTCGCTTTTGAAGGCACTCATCTTGCTATTTGGCATGGTATTAATACACCGCTATTGATGAGTGTGATTGCCCTAGTGGGTGGTTTACTGTTTTATTTTGCTTTGGCAAAAGGTGGACGTTTGCGTGACATCGACCTTGATCCACGCTTAGGTAAACTGCAAGGCAAATTACTCTTTGAAGATGCGCTTAAACATTTATTGCAATGGGCACGTAAGCTCAAAGTCCATACTGAAACCGGTTCACTACAAAGCTATTTGTTTTACATCATTGTGTTCACCTTGGTGTTGGTGGCCATGCCATTGTTATTCCAAGACTTAACCACAGGCACGCGCATCTTAACCCCGGCACCTATCTTAGCCATTGTGTTATGGCTGTTATTGTTCTCAGCCTGTTGGATGATGTTGTGGTTCCACCATGAACGTATCAAAGCTGTCTTGATTAGTGGTGCAGTGGGCTTAGTGGTCACCATGATGTTTGTGGCGTTGTCGGCACCCGATTTGGCTTTAACCCAAATTACGGTAGATGTGGTCACCACGGTGTTGTTGCTGATGAGCTTATCTTTATTACCGCAACTTACGCCTTATGAATCGAGTCGTTCACGCCGTTGGCGGGATGCTTTAATTGCCATTGGTGGCGGTTTGTCGATTGGTTGGATTGCTTGGCTGATTATGACCCGTGATCACAACTCGATTTCGTGGTTCTTTATGCAACAATCGATTCCACTGGGTGGCGGCACCAACGTGGTGAACGTGATTTTAGTAGATTTCCGTGGCTTTGATACCTTTGGTGAAATCACCGTGCTTGGCATCGCGGCAATTGGTGCGTTATGTATGATGGATGGTATGCGTGCGCATGGCACCACCATTACCCAAGGCCTAACTTATCGCTTTAACCCATCGCCTTTAATGCTACGTATGACTGCGTCTTGGATTTTACCATTGGCCTTAGTAGTCAGCGTGTATATCTTCTTACGTGGTCATAACTTACCAGGGGGTGGTTTTATTGCAGGTTTGGTCACGGCTATGGCCCTGGTCATTCAATATATTGCTTTAGGTCAAGATCGTGCCGAACAAATGCTCAATGCCCAATCTGGACGTTTATATGAAGTATGGATTGGTGCAGGTTTAGTGATTGCGGGACTGTCAGGTATTGGGTCATGGTTCTGGGGTCGTCCATTCTTAACAAGTGCACACATTTATGTATCGCCTCCGGTGTTAGGCGAGATGCATTTGGCCTCAGCAGCCCTGTTTGATTTAGGGGTGTATATCACGGTGGTAGGTGCAACGATGTTACTGATCTCGGTGCTGGGTGATTCACGTCATTCAAGCATGTCGGGTCCTGTACCTAAGGGGAAATAAGATGATCAGCTTAGAATTTTTATTGGCCTCTGCCATTGGTTTATTGATCGCCACAGGAATTTATTTGGTGCTACGTGCGCGTACTTTTCCGGTAGTGTTGGGCTTGGCCATGATTGGTTATGCGGTCAATATTTTCTTATTTACCATGGGGCGTGTACAAATTAACTCACCGGCCGTCCTCACCAATACGACACAAGCCACCGATCCACTCCCACAGGCCTTGGTACTCACTGCCATTGTAATTGGTTTTGCAACCACCGCTTTTATTGTGCAATTGGCACTACGCAGCCGCTTTGAATCAGGGACAGATCACGTTGACTCTAAAGAAGATCTACCTGCCATTGACCCACGCGAGGATGAGCCCTAATGACTGATCTTCTACATTTTTGGCAGCAACACGCACCTATTTTTAGTATTTTAATTCCAGCGCTCACTGCCTTTATTTTGCTATTACTAGGCAATCCCGGTTCAGGTGCATTGGCGTATGATTGGCGTCAACCGTGGCGTCGTGGTATTAGCTATGTTTCGGCAACCTTAGGTTTGGCCACAGCCCTTTGCTATTTAAGTTATGCCAGTAGCGGGCAAATTATTATTTATAACTTAAGTGAGTGGGCTGCGCCTTTTGGCATTATTTTAGTGCTCGATCAGCTCTCTGCATTAATGTTGGTGCTGACCTATACCCTTGCTGTTCCAATTTTATGGTATGCCAGCCGACAATGGGATGAACGCGGTCGCTATTTCCATGCCATGCTGCACTTTCTGATTATGGGTCTGTGCGGAGCATTTTTAACGGGCGATTTATTTAACCTGTTTGTGTTCTTTGAAATCTTGCTGATGGCATCTTATGTGTTGCTATTACATGGTCAGGGCAAGGTGCGTTTTCAGCTAGGCATTCATTATGTCACCATTAACTTATTGGCATCTGCGCTATTTTTAATTGGTTTGGGCATGATTTATGGCAGCGTTGGCAGTTTAAATATGACCGACGTGGCACGTTTAATGCCAATGCTTGAACCTACTGAGCAGCGCTTGGCGGTGGCTGGTGGTCTCATGCTATTTGTGGTGTTTGGGATTAAAGCTGCCATGTTACCCGTGGGTTTTTGGCTACCAAAAACCTACGCTGTGGCAGCCACCCCTGTTGCTGCATTCTTTACCATTATGACCAAAGTCGGGATTTATGCCATCTTACGGATTAATGGGACAGTCTTTGATGACCCGTTAAGCCATAGCATTTTGGCACCGTGGTTACTCACCATTGGTCTGATCACCTCGCTATATGGTGCCATTGCAGCACTGGGTGCTGAGCGTTTACGCCGTTTTGTTGGCTTTATGATTTTGTCCTCTGTGGGCACAATTTTAGTGGCCATTGCCATGCTAAACCCGCAAGCATGGGCTGGTGCATTATATTACATGTTACACAGTACCCTAATTGCAGCGGCACTGTATTTAATGGGCGGTTGGATCACCTCACAACGGGGTGAGTTTAAAGACCACCTCAAAGTTGCCCCACAGATCAAACAACAAAAAGTTGCTTCAATCACCTTTTTTATTATTGCTTTGATGATGGCAGGTTTGCCGCCTTTTAGTGGCTTTTTAGGTAAAGTGTTTATTTTACAAGCCACAGCAGGACATGCTTATCAAGCTTGGATTATTGCGACTTTACTGTTGGTCAGCTTACTGAGCATTATTGGCTTTACCCGCGTTGGTTTTATTCTGTTTTGGCGTGCCACAAAACCTGAAGACGATGTCACCAGCGAAGCCTATCTGGCCTATCAAGTGCTGCCTGCCAAAGCACCACCACGCAATGACACGGCCATTTATATACTGCTAGCCATATTGATGGGCTATGTACTATTTGCCAGTCCCATTCAGCGTTATATGAACAGCACAGCCTTGCAAATTCAAAATAATGAATTGTATGAGGCCACGATTTTAAAACGTGACGCCGACAATCAGGTCATTAGCGTGCAACCCTATGATCCAGAAAATCTGCCACAAACCAAATATGCTGGTGAAAGCATTGATCCAAATGCACACCTCATTCCGTATGTGATTTCTGAAGAGACCTTACAAGGTGAGCATATTTCTGAGTTTAAGCAGCGCCAAATCCTCAAACAGCAACAACAATTGAGTGATCCTACCGGCGACAAACTACAACCCGTACAGGAGGGCTACTAATGCAATACAGCTTTTTTCAACGCTGGTTTCCGCATCCTTTCGTTTCGGTGTTGGTTGGCATCAGTTGGATCATGTTAGCGCAGAGTTTGGAAGTGGGTAGTTTGGTGATGGCATTGATTCTTGCCATTGCCATCCCGCGTTTAATTCGTCCTTTTGTAGAGCGTACACCTGACATTCACTGGCTGCCGTCTTTTAAGCTATTTTTAGTGGTGCTGTGGGATATCGTGATTTCCAATTTGCGCGTGGCTAAATTGGTGTTAGGTCCCACCGACAAATTGCAACCTAAATGGTTTCGTGTGCCACTGGAAACTAAACATGAGCAAGTTAATACCTTATTAGCGATGATCATTACCACCACACCCGGTACAGTCACAGCGGGTATTGACCAAGATCGTGGTGATATTTTGGTACATGCTTTAAGTACAGAGGATGTAGATGAAGAAATTCATCTCATCAAAGCACGCTATGAAAAACCACTCATGGAAATTTTTGACGTACAGACAGGAGATGTTGCATGAACACCATTTTGCCTTATGCATTGGGCATTAGCTTACTTGCCATTACCCTGTCGATGCTGATGTGCTTGTATCGCCTGGTAATTGGGCCATCAATTGTAGATCGCTTATTGGCGCTGGATACCTTGTTTTTAAATGCTACAGGCTTAGTCATTGTACTGGGAATTTATTGGACCAGCACTTCACTGTTTGAAGGTGCCTTGTTGGTAGCGATGCTAGGCTTCGTCTCTACAGCCGCCTTAGCACGTTACTTTACTACCGGTCACGTGATCGACTAGGAGCGACTGTATGTCTTTAGTTTTAGAAATATTGGTGTCAATCTTTTTGGTCATGGGTGGTTTATTTATGTTGATCGGCGGCATCGGTATGGTGCGTCTGCCTGATTTATTTATGCGCCTCCATGCTCCGACCAAATCAAGTACTTTAGGACTAGGTGGCTTTTTAATGGCCGCTATTATTTTTTCGGCAGCACATGGGCGTTTTGGCTTTGCCGAAATCTTAATTACTTTGTTTGCCTTTATTACTGCGCCGGTATCGGCCAATTTAATGGCACAAGCCGCCCTGCATTTACGTTTACGCTCCATGAGTGGGGATGTACCTGAAAGTTTAGAGCGACCATTACCCTGGCAAAAACATCGTCGTAGTTTTAAACGCTATCAAAAGCAGGTCAAACACGACAATAATGATATTGCCTAAACAAAAAAGCCACCCGAAGGTGGCTTTTTTTATGACAACTTATTCGTCGTCTTTCTTGTCATCGGCTGTAGGTAAATCCTTCACAGCTTCTGCAATCAGACCAAACATATAGTTACCATACGCATTGGTTTTGTCGTAGTGGAAACGTAAACGTGGCGTAATACGTGTCTTAATACGACGGCTGAGTTCATGGCGCAAGAAACCAGATGCTTTGTTCAATACATCTAACGTTTCTTTATTTGCCGTTTCACTTTGCTCATCGCCAAGCTCACGACCCATCACGGTCACATACACTTCAGCATAACCTAAGTCTGGGCTAACTTTGACCGCAGAGATGGTCACCAGACCACCTAAACGCGGATCTTTTAGCTCCTGACGGATCAGTTCAGACAACTCGCGCTGTACTGTGTCCGCCATACGCTTCAGACGTTGACTACCGGCCATTAAAGACTCCGTTTAATCAATTGTACGTCGTATACTTCGATCTTATCCAATGCCTTGATGTCTTTGTAGCCTTTAACTGCAAGACCACATTCCATACCAGCACGAACTTCTTCAACCACTTCTTTATAACGACGAAGCGATTCAAGTTCACCTTGGAACACCACCACGTCATCACGTAATACGCGAATTGGTTTGTTACGATGTAATACGCCTTCAAGAACCATACAGCCTGCAGCTGCACCAAATTTGCTTGAGTGGAATACTTCACGTACTTGCGCCACACCAAGAATCGTTTCACGGTGTTCAGGAGCAAGCTTACCGCTCATCGCAGCTTTCACATCATCAATCAATTGATAGATGATTGAGTAGTAACGAATGTCAATGCTGTCTGCATCTGCTTTTTGACGCGCAGTTGCATCGGCACGTACGTTAAAGCCAAGTAATACCGCTTCAGAAGATTCAGCAAGTGTGACATCAGATTCAGTGATTGCACCAACACCTGAACCAATAATACGTACTTTCACTTCGTCTGTTGCAAGATCAGCAAGTGCAACGTGTAGCGCTTCTAAGGTACCACGTACGTCAGTTTTCAATACAACGTTCACGATAGGCACATCTTTTTTGCCCATAGACGCCATAATGTTTTCAAGACGCATTGCAGATTGACGCTCAAGACGTTTTTGACGTTCACGATCCATACGTGCATCAGCAACTTCACGCGCTTTTTTCTCATCGCTTACAACAAGAACTTCGTCACCTGCCATTGGCGCTTCAGGTAAACCTAAGATTTCAACAGGAATCGAAGGACCTGCAGATTGAATACGTTTACCGTTTTCATCTGTCATAGCGCGAACGCGACCGTAAGATGCACCTGCAAGAACAAGGTCACCTACTTTTAATGTACCGTTTTGAACCAGAATAGACGTTACCGCACCACGGCTGTTGTCTACACGCGCTTCAATGACCACACCTTGAGCTGCACCTTCTTCAGACGCTTTCAACTCAAGCAATTCAGCTTGAAGTGAAATCAAATCAAGAAGTTCATCAATACCTTGACCAGAATGCGCAGAAACCATAGCTACTGGTACGTCACCGCCCCATTGCTCAGGCACGATTTCTTTCACAGTCAATTCGTTTAACACGCGATCTGGATCAGCAGATTCTTTATCCATTTTGTTGATTGCAACAATGATCGGCGTACCCGCAGCACGCGCATGATCAATTGCTTCTGCAGTTTGTGGCATTACACCATCATCTGCTGCAACAACTAAAACAACGATATCAGTCGCTTTGGCACCGCGTGAACGCATTGCAGTAAATGCTGCGTGTCCCGGAGTATCAAGGAATGTGATCATACCTTTATCAGTGGTTACATGGTAAGCACCGATATGTTGGGTAATACCACCTGCCTCGCCTTGTGCCACTTTCGCACGACGAATACGGTCAAGAAGCGATGTTTTACCATGGTCAACGTGACCCATGATGGTTACAACAGGCGCACGCGTTGATTGAACACCACGCGCTTCTTCAGCAGCTTCTAATAAGTTATCTTCAGCTTGTGTATCTGATACAAGAACTGGGTTATGACCCATTTCTTCTACGATTAACGCTGCGATTTCTTGATCAATGGCTTGGTTTTGAGTCACAAGCTCACCCATTTTCATGAGTGCTTTGATCACTTCGCGCACCTTGATTGCCATCTTAACTGCAAGATCAGCAACAATGATGGTTGAACCAATTTCAACATCGTAAACTTGTTTTTTAACAGGTTTTTCAAAACCATGTTTGTTTGAAGAGCTGGTTTTTAAACCGCGTTTAGGCTGTTTGCTAAAGCTTTGCTCTTCTTGACCACGACGACCACCTTTTTTCGGTGCACGTGCAGTTGGCGTATTGGTACCACGTTTGATTTCGCGGTCTTCTTTGTTAAATGAATCTTCATATGCTTGACCTACAAGGCCTGCAGCAAGTGGAGAATCATCTACAACACGAATCGTTGGCGCATTGTCTTCAGCTGAATACTTAGACGCCATTTGACGCATTTGCTCAAGCGTACGTTGTTGCGCTTCTTCTGCTGCGCGACGACGTGCTGCTTCTTCCACTGCTTTTAATTTTGCAGCTTCTGCTTCACGCGCACGTTTTTGCTCAGGAGTTTCAATCGCTTTAATTTGCGACTTAACCACTGGCTTGTTGGTCGATTTGCGTTTTACCACAACCGCAGCTTTAGACACTTCTTGCTTTTCACTGCTTTGTTTTGCAGCGGCACGCATGGCTTCTAAAGCTTTGTTTGCGTTATTGACGCCAGATACTGGAGCATCAGATTGAGCTTTAGCTTTATCAGCTTCAGCTTTAGCCAATGCTTCTGCTTTGATCTGCTCTGGATCTGGTTTGACAAAAGTATGTTTTTTGCGAACTTCTACGTTAATAGTTTTCGCCTTACCTGAGGTACTTGCTACCTTAGCGGTGCTGGTTGTTTTACGTTTCAACGTGATTTGTCCTGCTTGACCCACGTCTTGACCATGAATTTTCTTCAAATGGTTCACGAGGGTATCTTGTTGTTCTGTGGAAATAATATCTTCAGGCTGACGTTGCGGTAAGCCTGCATCACGAACTTGCTCTAAAAGTGTTTCAACCGAGCGATTAACGCTCACTGCCAAATCTTTAATCGACTTGTCCGCCATATTACCTCCTAGTTAAACCATGATTCGCGCGCTTTCATAATGAGTTGACCCGCTTTCTCAGCACCTAAAGCTTCGATATCTGCGATATCATCCGTAGCTTGGTCTGCCAAATCATCGACAGTTACCACGCCACGAGCAGCAAGCGCGTAGGCAATCTCTTGTGTCATTCCTTCCATTGCTAGAAGTTCAGCACTTGGATCTTGGATATTTTCCTGTTGTTTCAATGCATCAGCTAAAGCAATTTCTTTAGCACGACCTTGTAACATTTCTACTGTTTCAGCATCTAATTCGATTTCATCGAATGTTTCAGCCGGAACATATGCAATTTCTTCTAACGAAGTGAAGCCCATTTCCACTAAAGCCATTGCTAAGTCTTCAGCAATATCAAGACGCGACACAAACATGTCTAAATATTGTTGTGCTTCATTTTGTTGACGTGCTTGGTATTCTGATTCAAGCATCATGTCGAGCTTAAAGCCAGTTAATTCTGACGCTAAACGGACGTTTTGACCTTGTGAACCAATAGCACGTGCAAGTTGATCACTGGTTGCAAAGATGATATCTGCAGTGCGTGCATCTTCATCAATCACAATGCTTGATACATCAGCAGGCTCTAAAGCACTGGCGATATATTGCGCTGGATCATCTGACCATACCACAACGTCAATACGCTCACCATTTAATTCAGATTGTACCGCTTGGATACGTGTACCACGCATACCAATACAAGCACCCACTGGATCAATACGATGATCGTTGGTTTTCACTGCAATTTTAGCACGAACACCCGGTTGACGTGCAGCTGCTTTAATTTCAATAATTTCTTCAGAAATTTCTGGAATTTCCTTTTTCATTAAAGCAATCAGCATGTCAGGTTTAGCGCGTGACAATTGTAATTGTGCACCACGACCTTCACGGTTAACGTTAAACAAAATTGCATTGACACGTTGTTTAGGACGCAAAATTTCTTTTGCAATCATTTCTTCACGTGCTAAATACGCTTCTGCATTTTCGCCAAGATCAATGATAAAGCCATCTTTAGTTTGCTTTTTCACTTCACCGTAAATCAGCTCACCCACTTTAGACTCATAAGCATCAGCAATTAAAGCGCGTTCTGCTTCACGAATCTTTTGTACAATCACTTGCTTTGCAATTTGCGCCGCAATACGACCAAAATCAATCGATTCAACTTCAAGTTCACGAATGTCACCAATTGACCACTGTGCTGGATCAACATCAGAAATGGCATCTTGACACGCCGGCATTTCATGATCTTCATCAGCCACAACTTCCCATTGACGGAAAGTACGGTAGTCACCTGTTTTACGATCGATTTCTACACGTAATTGTGCTTCTTCCGAGTGTGTGCCTTCGTAAAATTTCTTTTTCGTTGCTGCAACTAACGCTTGCTCAAGCGCTTCAAAGATTGCTTCACGAGGTACACCTTTTTCGTTACTAACCGTTTCTACTACGGTAAGAATTTCACGTGCCATAAGTCACCTATTCTCAGATTCTTTTTCAATTAGTCTTGGTAAACTAAATTTGCCTTATCAATGTTGTGACTGTCGATTTCCAACACTTGTTGTTTTTCAACTTCCACTTGAATCATTTCGCTTTCAAGATCAACTGAAACAAGTTTCGCCTGAAATTTACGACGGTTGTCTACAGCACTAATCAAGCGTAATGCGACTTGCTGACCTACGTACGCAGGCATCTGTTGTAATTGGAAAAATGGACGATCCCAACCCGGAGATGATACTTCAAGTGAGTATTCGCCAGAAATTGGGTCATGTACATCGAGCATTGCGCCAACTTGTTGTGTTACGCGAACACAATCTTGTACGCCAATACCACGACCTTGTTCTTCTTCACCATCTTCATTTAAGACCGGTGTGGTTTGATCAACTTCTTTATCAATATAAATACGTAATAAAGAACGTTTTCCTTGCGGCAAAAATTCAATGCCCCATAGGTCAACACCACAAGCTTGCACAGCAGGAGCGATTAGGTCTTGGAGTGCTTGAGTTTTATTTGATAGCTTCATTTACTCTCGTCAATTTTGTGCGATTCAATGGTCAGAACGACCATAAGATTGGACAGGACTATAATAGTAGTGAAACATGACTATTTGACCAATTGATGTCGGCACTACACGATAGCCAATAAAAAAGGGCGTTAATCGCCCTCATTATTACACAGAAAAACAAATGTCCACTGTGCAAAAAGGCCCACCTTGTTGTGAGCCTTTAGAAAACTTGGTAGCGGGAGCTGGATTTGAACCAACGACCTTCGGGTTATGAGCCCGACGAGCTACCAGACTGCTCCATCCCGC
>NZ_CANQTS010000013.1 GCF_947626835.1 uncultured Acinetobacter sp.
ACTTACCCAAGTTACGCCTTAAATTTGGCTCAATTAGGGGCGCTTTGCATTTCAAATCTTTGTGCAACAAAGCCCTTCAAAAGTGTAAAGCACCTTCCAAGATTTTTTCCCTGTAGGCGATGTAAAAATGTACAACATATCTCCATCGCTAACTTTAAATAGCTTTTCCTTTGGCTTAATAGCATCTATTTGTTGTTTGGTTAGCATTGGCACACCTTTAGCATATATCACGCATAAAAAAAGAGGATAGACCCATTAACCTCTAGTCTAACCTCTTTTCACATGGTGTTTCAATGTTCTTGCAAGTTAGTGATCAACCTGCAAGCCACAACAAAAATTCTTATATTTCAGTACATTTATAACGATTTTGTTATTACTCGTTATTGCATGCTTTTCCTAATAAATCGCCATATGATTGCGATGAATCATCTCTAAAGAGCGTGCTTCCCCTAAGACCTGATGTACCTTATCTGAGGCCAAACCTTTGACAATGTCAGCAGAGCGCGAACTAAAATTAACGCGTCCTACTGCAATACGATGACCTTGTGTATCGACACATTCCACCACATCACCACGTTCAAAGTGCCCTTCTACGGCTTTTACCCCAACGGGCAATAAGCTACGATGATTATCTTTAATGGCTTTAATGGCACCATCATCAATCACCAAACGACCTGCGGTTTGTAGATGTGCCGCCAACCATTGCTGATGTGCAGTGATGCGATCATCATCGGTAATAAATAAGGTACCCAGCATCTCACCTGCCATTAGACGTGACAATACCGCATCACTATCGCCACTGGCAATTAAGGTTGGACAACCCGATTTAGCGGCTAAACGTGCTGCACGAACTTTAGTCAGCATTCCGCCACGGCCAAATTTACCGCCACCGCCTGCCATATCAAATAAACTTTCGTCCATGGCACGTACAGTGCTAAATAATTTGGCATTTGGATTAGAGCGTGGATCAGCGTCAAACATACCTTCTTGATCGGTTAAAATAATCAAAAGATCAGCATGCACTTGACCAGCAACCATCGCAGCAAGTGTGTCATTGTCACCAAAGCGAATTTCGTCGGTGGAAACCGTATCATTTTCATTGATGACAGGAATCACACGCCAATCAATCAGGTGCTGCAAGGCATCACAAGAATTGAGATAACGGCGACGATCGGCTAAATCATCATGGGTCAGCAGCACTTGTGCGCTACGGATTTCATGTTGCTCAAGCACGCTGGACCATGTTTGAATTAGGCCCATTTGGCCAATGGCAGCACAAGCCTGAAGACTAGGTAAATCTGTGGGTCGGCTGTCAAACTTCATGCGCACCATCCCTTCAGCCACAGCACCTGAGGACACTAAAATAATTTCGTGTCCGGCATTATGTAGATCTGCGATTTGTCCCGCCCAATGCGAGATGGCATCTAGATCTAAACCCTGCCCGTTTGCTGTGAGTAAAGATGATCCGATTTTTACAACGATTCGTTTGCAATCCTTGAGCTGACGTTGCCCATCTACCACTTCTATCATCTTGTCCTCAGACTCTTACTTTTACCGATTAACGTACGTAGAATACTTCTACGTCATTGTCTTGGTCATCGCCATCTTCATCATCTTCGTCGTCACCTAAAATACCAGCAAGACGTTGTTGACGACGCATCTCACGATACGCTTCTTTCGCGGCAATGGTTTGCTCACGTGTTTCAGCTTCAAGCTGATCACGGAACGCTTTCATTTGTGCTGCATATTCAGGATCTTCAAGCTCACGCTCACGTTGCTCTTCAATTTGATCCATTAAGTAATACACAACGTCTTTGGTGCCTTCAAAGGTTAAACCAGAAGTTTTAAACACCGGACCTGTCCACTGCATTTCTGCAAGTAGGTGATCACACCACTCATCACGGGTATCGCTTGCTAATTGATCGACTTTGTTGAGTACCAACACAATTGGCAATTGAGATAACGTTGACGAGAAGTTATTCAATTCAGCTAAAATTGCTTTGGCATTATGTGCAGGATCAGAACCATCAATCGGTTGTACATCCACGATATGCAATAAAATACGCGTACGTGCTAAGTGTTTTAAGAAACGAATCCCTAAACCTGCACCTTCAGATGCCCCTTCGATCAGACCTGGAATATCAGCCATTACAAATGAGCGATGACTGTCGGCATCGACCACACCAAGATTGGGTACCATAGTGGTAAATGGATAGTCTGCTACTTTTGGTTTCGCTGCCGATACTGCACGGATAAAGGTTGATTTACCCGCATTTGGCATACCCAACAAACCTACGTCTGCCAATACTTTTAATTCAAGACGAACTTCACGGAATTCGCCTTTAAAACCATGCGTACATTTACGTGGTGAACGGTTGGTTGATGATTTAAAGTGGGTATTCCCTAAACCTCCATCACCGCCTTGTGCCACGATTACGCTTTGACCTGCTTCTACCAAATCGCCAATAATATCGCCAGATTCAATATCGACAATGGTGGTTCCAACCGGAACTTTAAGAACTACAGATTCTCCACCACGGCCAGCACAGTTTGCGCCACGACCATTTTTACCGCGCTCAGCACGGAATCTACGGGTATAACGATAATCTACTAGGGTGCCTGTGTTCTCGTCGGCTTCAATAATGACATTACCGCCACGACCACCATCACCACCATCTGGACCACCAAATGGTACGAACTTTTCACGGCGAAAACTGGCTACGCCATTGCCACCGTCGCCAGCCTCTACGGTAATGACTGCTTCATCAACAAAGCGCATACTGCCAATCCTCTAAAAACTTTAAAACCGCTTATTCTGCCATATTTTTCAAAATTTCTCGACTATATTCATAAGATGCATTGTGATAAGCGCGGTTATTTTTTAAGAATTTTATTTTTGGTGAATCATTTGCGTGGTTTTTGCATGGGTTCTATTCGTTTCAACAATCAATTGATTGGTTTTTGTGATTTGTTGTTGGCAGAATGAGCCTCTATAGTCACTCACAAATCTTGTTTAAGTATTTCCATGCCAAACGTGTCTTCTTCTCCAACTCAAGCGCTGTCATCTCAATTTGTACTCATCATGGCGCTAGCCTGTGGTTTATGTGCAGGCTCAGCCTATTTTAATCAACCACTGATTTATTCTATTGAAAAAAGTCTTGGCATTAGCACCAGTCAAGCAGGCTTTGCGGTGGTGGTGGCACAAATTGGTTATATGCTCGGCTTGATGCTACTCGTACCGTTAGGTGATTTTTTTAATAAACGTAAATTAATCGTCAGCTTAATGGTGTTTGCTGCACTGTCGCAGATTTTATTGTCCATGAGCAGCAGCTTAAGTGGTTTATATTTCTTTACTTTATGTGCCACCTTTGGTGCTATTTCAGCACAAGTATTAATTCCGTTTGCATCGACCATTAGTCCGCCAGCCTCAAGTGCTGCCATAGTCGGTAAACTGATGAGTGGCTTGGTGATGGGGATTATTTTATCGCGTACCTTTGCAGGTTTTGTCTCGACCTATTGGTCATGGCAAGGAGTGTATTTAAGTAGTGGGATTTTAACCTTACTATTTGCCTTACTGATGTGGAAAAAACTTCCCAATACCCAACGTCAAGCCGGTTTAAAGATCAGCACTATTTATCGCTCATTATTTAGTTTAGCTCGACAAAACCCGCACTTGATTCGTCGTGCCTGTGCTGGTGCTTTAGGTTTTGGCGTGTTGTCTATGGTATTTACCTCAATGACTTTTGTCTTAGGCAGCGCACCGTATTATTTTAGCGACTTTGAAATTGGCTTATTTGGCTTACTGGGGGTGATTGGCATTTATTCATCAAGTTGGTCAGGCAAAACCGTTGGACAAGGCAAAGAAAACGTTGTGGCCAAACTATGTATTGGCTTAATGCTGTTTTCATGTGTGCCGCTGTATTTTGCGCAACACAGTTTAATCATCTATGCCATTGGGGTGTTGATGAGCTATTTTGGTTTAACCGCTTTTCATGTGTTAAATCAAAACTTGGTCTATCGTATAGATGGCAAAGCACGTTCACGCATTAATGCAGTCTATATGACGATTTATTTTACTGGTGCTGCCTTAGGTTCATTAGGCGCGGTCTACGCTTGGCAACATTATCAATGGGTGGGCTGTGTGGTTTTGGGTTTAATTTTTTCTTTGGGTATTTTGATGATTGATCGCTTTGATTTTAAACGCATGCAAAAAAATTAACCCACAATATAAAAAAAGCGCCTCAAGAGGCGCTTTTTCTTAGCTTTACAAATTATGCATTTGTTTCAGCAGGAATTTTTGGATAGGTTACGCCACCCATTTGTTCAGCGATACGTAATACTTGGCAGCTATAACCGACTTCGTTATCGTACCAAACATATGCTGTTAAACGGTTACCAGAGGTAATCGTTGCTTGTGCATCAAATACACCTGCAGTGCGTGAACCAATAAAGTCAGACGATACCACTTCAGTTGAATTGGTATAGCCAATTTGACCTTGAAGGCTTGAGCTGATTGAGATTTGGCGAATGTATTCATTCACTTCGTCACGATCAACTTCTTTTTCTAAAGTTAAGTTAAGAATAGCAAGCGATACGTTTGGTGTTGGAACACGTACCGAGTTACCTGTTAACTTACCTTTCAGTGCAGGAAGTGCTTTAGCAACTGCTTTAGCCGCACCTGTTTCAGTAATGACCATGTTTAATGTTGCAGCACGACCACGACGATCCGCTTTATGGTAGTTGTCGATTAAGTTTTGGTCGTTTGTGAACGAGTGAACTGTTTCAACGTGACCATTGATCACTGTGTATTTGTCATCTAACACTTTAAGTGTTGGTGTGATGGCATTGGTTGTGCAGCTTGCAGCAGAGATGATGCTATCTTCATCTAAGATGTCCGCTTGGTTCACACCAAATACCACGTTCTTCATCTCACCTTTACCAGGTGCAGTTAAGATCACGCGCGCTGCGCCTGGGCATTCTAGGTGTTGTGCAAGACCTTCTGCATCACGCCATTTACCTGTGTTATCAATGATTAATGCATCGTTGATACCATAAGCGGTGTAATCTACCTCTGTTGGTTTAGATGCATAGATCACTTTGATGAATTGACCGTTAGCAATAATTGCTTCGTTTTCTTCATCAACAGAAATCGTGCCTGCAAATGGACCATGGATTGAGTCACGGCGTAATAAAGACGCGCGTTTTTCTAAATCGCCATCTGCAGTTTTACGTACCACAATTGCTTTTAAGTTTAAGCCGCGGCCAAGACCTGATTGACCAATGATTAAACGCGCAAGGATACGACCGATACGACCGAAACCGTAAAGTACAACGTCACGACCTTCAACAGATGTTGGACGACCTTCAGCTGCTTTTACTGCGTTAGCAACAAATGCATTTACATCGCCACCTTGTGCTGCAAATTCAACCGCAAGTTTACCTAGATCAACTTCAGCTGTACCAATGTTGTCCACTTGTGCCAATGCTTCTAAGATTGGGAAAGTGTTGACAACAGAAAGCTCAACATCAAGTACACGTGTACGACGGTGTGCTTTTAAAATCTGGATCACAGAACGGTTAACTAAAGAACGACCGAATACTGAAACCACGATATTTTTTTCACGGTATAACTGACCGATTAATGCGATCATTTGTTCCGCAAGTTCTTCACGGTTTTTCCAGCGACCTTGGTGCTCTGCATGTAGGGCGATGATAGTCTCTTTGCTCACAGATACGTCCTCTAATTAATTGTATATCTAGGCATAAATTTCAAAACCTGACAATTGTAATGGAATTCTTAGCAAGTTTGAATCAAAAGCTCGGAAAAGCTGCGCAATTTGATGCGATATTCACTATAAACTTGCAAAATAGTTGTAATTATTTAAATGATTTACCTACAGAAAAATAAAAAACCCTTATTTTTCAGTAAAATTGAAACTCAAGCCAAGTGCTGTTTAATTACCCAAAAGACACACAAGTACTATTTGTGCTGATTTTTTTCAATTTCAAGCGCTAAGGCTTGGCTATTTTTGACTAAAGTACGTTGTTTTTGCTGCTGTTTAATCACGTGCAAGCTGCCTTCAATCACCAACAGCAACACTGCTAACCAAATTGGCACATAGGTTAACCATTCATCATGGGCAATTCGCTCACCCAACATCATTGAGGCAAATGCCAACAGCACCGGCTCTAAATAACTGAGTAAACCAAAGATCACAAAAGGCAAATAACGGCTAGCGAGCATATAACTACCCAAGCCTAAACAGCTTAAAAAGCCAAGTCCAATCACTGCCCAAATTAAATGTGGAAAATGGGCAATAACACTGAGGCTATCGCTGTGCATAAAAGCTAAATAAATGGCAACTGGAATCACCAAAGCCAAATCCCACCAAAAACCGCCTAAATGATCGGTTTTAAAGACACGGCGTAAAAAGAAATACAAAGGATAAGCCACAGCAATATACGCGGTTTCCCATGCCATATAGCCCATACGCCAAATTTCATGTGACACCCCTAACAATGCCAAACCAATGGCGGCAATTTGCCACGTACTAAGTTTTTCTTTGTAAAGCAGGCAACCCACCAAAACCATGACCAACGGCAGTAAAAAATAGCCCAAAGATACTTCTAAACCACGACCATTAATCGGTCCCCATAAAAACAACCATAATTGCGTGGTACATAAAAATGAACTACACAGCAACCATAGCAACATTTTGGGTTGTTTAATGACGCGCTGAAAAATCTCTGCAATACGATTGAGGTCACCCGACCACCACATAAACACAGTTAAAAATGGCAAAGTGGATAACATCCGCCATGCAAAGGTCTGTTCACTATCAAGTGGTTTTAAAAATTCGGTATAAAAATACAACACCCCAAAGGTAAACGATGCCAATACTGACAACATCACGCCCTTATACATCGTTTATGCTCCTTGAAGACGTAGCATTGTAGTATAGATGCTCAACCCCAATTTGGTCTTTATAAAAAAATCGTCATCACGGGTATGATCAATGACTAACACTAAATATGGCATGGCAATAGCAGCATCACTCAAAACCTTGTCGGCATGTATAAGGCTATTGCAACATTTGCGCTTTTAAACGTAAGATTTCATCACGTAGGCGTGCCGCTTGTTCAAATTGCAATTCTTTAGAGGCTTTAAGCATGTCTTTTTCAAGTTTGGCCATATGTTTAGCTAACACTTTTGGATTGGCCAATAAATGTTGCTCGTCGGCATTTAAAGCTTTGGCTTGTGCTGAGATGTGTTCATCGATTTGATCGTCATCTAAGACTTCACCAGTATCAATTTCTTTAATCACCTGACGTTTAGCACTGCGTGGCGTGATGCCATGTAACTCGTTAAACTCGATTTGCTTGCGACGACGACGATCAGTTTCATCAATGGCTTTTTGCATGGAGTCGGTGATGCGGTCGGCGTATAAAATGGCTTTACCTTTTAAGTTACGTGCTGCACGACCAATGGTTTGAATTAAAGAACGCTCAGAACGTAAAAAACCTTCCTTGTCGGCATCTAAAATTGCCACCAAAGACACCTCTGGCATATCCAAACCTTCACGCAATAGGTTAATGCCCACCAAGACATCATAAACACCAGTACGCAGCTCATGAATGATTTTTACTCGCTCCACTGTATCGATGTCTGAATGTAAATAAGCGACTTTAATGCCATATTCTTTTAAATAAGAACTTAAATCCTCAGCCATGCGTTTGGTTAAGGTGGTAACCAACACGCGCTCATCAGAATCTTTACGTAAATTAATTTCAGAGAGCACATCATCCACTTGGGTTAACACCGGACGAATCTCAATTTCAGGGTCAACCAAACCAGTTGGACGCACCACCTGTTCGGCAATTTGCTCGGCTTTTTCCAGTTCATATTTGGCCGGTGTAGCACTAACGTAAATGGTTTGCGGTGCAATACGTTCCCATTCTTCAAATTTCATCGGGCGGTTGTCTAAGGCACTTGGCAAGCGGAAGCCATAATTGACCAAGTTTTCTTTACGCGAGCGGTCACCTTTATACATGGCGCCAATTTGTGACACGGTAACATGCGATTCATCAATAATTAATAAAGCATCTTCAGGCACATAATCAAATAAAGTTGGCGGTGCTTCACCCGATGGACGACCGGATAAATGGCGTGAATAGTTTTCAATGCCATTGGTATAGCCCAACTGTTGCATCATTTCAATGTCATAACGGGTACGTTGTTCAATACGCTGTGCTTCAAGCAGTTTATCATGGGCACGGAAAAATTCTAGTTGCTCTTTGAGCTCAGCTTTAATCGTGCCAATAGCGCGTTCTAAATTGTGTTTTGGCGTCACATAATGGCTTTTTGGATAAATGGTGACGCGCGGGACTTTTTTCACCATTTTACCGGTGAGTGGATCAAACCAACGAATGGAATCAACTTCATCGTCAAACAATTCCACACGAATGGCATATTGATCCGATTCGGCCGGGAAAATATCAATCACTTCACCACGAATACGGTACGTGGCACGTAAAAACTCAAGTTCGTTGCGGGTGTACTGCATTTCCACCAAACGACGAATCAAATCGTCCCGATGTACGCGGTCACCTTGCACAATATGCAGCAACATACTCATATAGGCTTCAGGGTCACCTAAACCATAAATTGCTGATACCGAGGCCACAATAATCGCATCACGGCGTTCTAATAAAGCACGCGTGGCCGATAAACGCATTTGGTCAATATGATCGTTAATGGCAGAGTCTTTTTCAATAAAAGTATCTGACGAAGGCACGTAGGCTTCTGGCTGATAATAGTCATAATAAGAGACAAAGTATTCCACCGCATTGTTGGGGAAAAATGCCTTAAATTCGCCATAAAGCTGCGCCGCTAAAGTTTTGTTATGTGCCATGACAATGGTCGGACGTTGCGTTTGGGCAATCACATTGGCCATGGTATAGGTTTTACCCGAGCCTGTTACCCCAAGCAGCAATTGATCGTGCATGCCTTGTTGCACGCCCTGTACAAGCTTTTCAATCGCCTGTGGTTGATCACCTGCAGGTTGATAATCGGTGACTAATTGAAACGGCTGACGCTCATGCATAACAATCAAAACTTCAACAAGGACAAGTTATGCATTGTACGAGCCTCAAGCCTGTGCACACAATGCCCTGACCAGCTTTGTTTTGCTAAACTTCGTAACTTGACTATGCAGCTATATCAGGCTTATCTGATGATTTTGATACGCAGATCTTTATAAAGCGATCATCTTTAACCCATCAAATTCACCTAGCGCAACGACTGTACCTGATTGCAATTTGCAATAAAAAATAATCATCATCACTTGACCAATAGACTTGGCAACTGCACCATGAGTGTTAATCTAATTCTAAGTACATCACCATGACTTACCAATATCACGATGAAAGTATTGTGAAAACTTTGCCTGAAGATACTGTGTTTGTATTTGGCAGTAACTTAGCCGGCAAACATCACGGCGGTGCTGCAGCCACCGCTTTAGCGCATTTTGGCGCTTTACTGGGTGTAGGGCGTGGCTGGTCGGGGCAAAGTTTTGCCATTCCCACCATGAACGAACATTTACAACAAATGCCCTTGTCACAGATTCAGCATTATGTTGATGATTTTAAGATTTATACCAAGAATCACCCAAAGAATAAATATTTTCTGACCGCCGTAGGTTGTGGAATTGCTGGCTACACGGTTGAAGAAATTGCCCCAATGTTTAAAGGCATTTCACGTAACGTGATTTTCCCTGCATCGTTTCGTCCCTTTGTAGAAAAAGCGTTACCGAAGCTGAGCCAACATTTTTTACAGATCATGTTCCGTGATGAAATTATTTTTTC
This sequence comes from uncultured Acinetobacter sp., assembly GCF_947626835.1. GTDB lineage: Bacteria > Pseudomonadota > Gammaproteobacteria > Pseudomonadales > Moraxellaceae > Acinetobacter. The sequence continues at coordinate 9,865 of NZ_CANQTS010000013.1, forward strand.
CGACAATAGCGATGCCTTAATTGACGTCTTGGCATTAAGTGAAAATGAAAAAAGCCTAGCGCGGATTATTTTACACACGCAAATCTATCCAACCGACAGTAATGGCCGTGATCGCGTCTTTGAAATTGCCGATATCTTGCATAATTTGAATGGCAAGGTCTTTGATTTTGACCGTAAAACCGAAGCACCGATGCTATTTGGTGGAGTAATCTTGGCTTTACTTGAATTATACGGCATCAATGAACAAGATTTTGCCGATGTCTGGCATGGCAAACGTGAGATTGCACCGCCCAAAGCGGCACATAAAGCCAAACGCGGATGAAAAAAAGCGCTCTGTTGAGCGCTTTTTTTAACGTTTACCCATGGAACGACGTGTACCACGCGGTGGCATCCAAGTACGATCTGCATACTGTTCAGGTTTTGGGCGCACTTGATTGTGTAGTGCATCCATTTTGGCTTTCTCTTCAGCGGTTTGGGTTGGGAATGGGAGACTTACCAACGGCTTTTTTGCATTCGCTTGTTTGGTCATGACGACAACTCGTATCAAATTGAGCGCCATTTTAAGGTTTTTTTGCCTTTGATGCGAGAACGTTAAACTTTTTCAGAAAAAAAGCTCAATCTATCGAATTAAATTTCATTTTTTTACTTTTTTTGCAGCACATGCCCTGTTTTTGGGCTAAGATAATATGCTTTTTATTTTTTAATCCCTATAAGAAGGAATATTGCCGTGGACGTACGTCTCTCTGATCGTGTAAATAGCATCAAACCGTCCCCTACTCTTGCTGTGACCAACAAGGCCGCAGAACTTAAAGCTGCGGGTAAAAACGTGATTGGTTTAGGTGCAGGCGAACCTGATTTCGACACACCACAACACATCAAAGATGCAGCAATTGCAGCGATTAACAATGGTTTTACAAAGTATACAGCTGTTGACGGTACGCCAGGTCTTAAAAAAGCAATCATTGCTAAATTCAAGCGTGACAACAACTTAGAATATGCAGCAAACCAAATTTTAGTGTCTTGCGGTGGTAAACAATCATTCTTTAACTTAGCACTCGCTTTGTTAAACAAAGGCGATGAAGTCATCATTCCTGCGCCTTACTGGGTGAGCTACCCAGATATGGTGATTATCGCTGAAGGTACACCTGTTATTGTAAAATGTGGCGAAGAGCAACGTTTTAAAATTACTCCTGCACAATTAGAAGCGGCAATTACTGACAAAACACGTTTAGTGGTGTTAAACAGCCCATCTAACCCAACAGGTATGATTTACACCAAAGAAGAATTAGAAGCATTAGCTGACGTTCTTCGTAAATACCCAGAAGTTTATGTCGCTTCTGATGATATGTACGAACCAATCCGTTGGGATGACGAATTCTACAACATCGCAACAGTAGCGCCAGATCTTTACGACCGCGTTATCGTGTTAAATGGTGTGTCTAAAGCCTATGCAATGACTGGCTGGCGTATTGGTTATGCAGCGGGTCCTGCAAAACTGATCGGTGCAATGAAAAAAATCCAATCACAATCAACTTCAAACCCAACTTCAATTTCGCAAGTTGCTGCTGAAGCTGCATTGAATGGTCCTCAAGACGTACTTGAGCCAATGATTGAAGCGTTCAAACGTCGTCATGATTTAGTGGTAAACGGCTTAAACGACATCAATGGTATTTCTTGCTTACCTGCTGATGGTGCATTCTATGCCTACGCAAATATCCGTCCGTTAATTCGTGCTAAAGGTTTAAAATCTTGCACAGAATTCTCTGAGTGGTTATTAGAAGAAACCGGTGTTGCGGTTGTTCCGGGTGATGCATTCGGTTTAGGCGGCTTCATGCGTATTTCTTATGCCACTGCTGACGAAGTATTGGTTGATGCGCTTGCACGTATCAAAAAAGCTGCGGATTCAATTGAAGGTGTAGATGCCGCAATTGCATCGATTGCTGCTGAAAAATAATTTGATTAACTTAATCAAATAAAAAAACCCGCATTTAATGCGGGTTTTTTATGCCTATACACATGTAACACATCGTGGCTTTGTTGAGATTAAATGCTCATTTTTTGAGTTAATTTTTAAGAAACCTGTACTTAACTTTACCAAGCCTACATATCTTGCAACGTATTTTTGCTATTCATGCACATGACATGCGCCTAGAATAGCGCTCATCTTATTGCTGGACTGGCTCAACTATGCGTTATCAAGTGATTGATGTGTATCACAAGCACAACCTGAAGCATTATATTGCCAAATGCCTTCAACCGCACTCACCGCAATTTATTGTGATACAAAGCCCACGTATTTTATGCTTAGATTTAGATATCTTAGATGTCAGTGAAGATCATCAACAAGCATCCTCTGCCATGGGCGAGCACATTGGCTTAAAAGTATTAAGTCATTTTGACAGCTTTGATAAGACCTATATGTCACGCAATTAAGCTTGAACCTTAAACTGATATTATGACTCAACCTCTATGCTGTTATGCTGTAAGTTAAGCCACATGTGCTAAAAAATCTTGGATGATGTTTAACACAAGATCAGGCTGTTCCTTATGTAAGATATGATGCCCACCTTGAACGATATGAACTTGGGCTAAATTAGCCAAATTGGCTTTAAAACGTTCAGGTTGAGCAAGCGAACCATATTCATCCAACTCACCATGCAAAATTAAGCTGGGCGCTTGTACCAAAGCTGCCTGTTGATCGATATGCCAATGCTCGAAGGCTGGGCTGAGCCATGTACTCACCCAAGCGTCTAACACCCATTGGGCTTTTTCAGCATGATATTTAGCCAAACGTGCCAATTGCTGTGGGTCTTGAAAAATATTCGCAGCCGCTTGAATTTCTTGACGAATTTTGTTGTCATTAAATGCTTGTGCAGCTTCTGTGATTAACGCAACACATTGCTGAGGGTAAGCCGCAGCACACGCCACTGCCATCCCGCCGCCTACGCTATGCCCCATCACCACAAAATCAGTGACCTCATAGGCTGCAAGCAAGGCTTTAAAGTCTTCTATTGCCTCACTTACCACAAAATCTGCATCTAGCTGAGCAGGATGTAAACTGGATTTTCCAAAGCCTAAACGATCATACGCAATCACAGTTCTTTGCGTTATGTGTGCTAATTGGCTTGGAAAGTCGCGCCACAACTCAATGCACCCTAAAGAATCATGCAGCAAAATAATCGGGGCTTTGTCACAAGATTTGACCTGCCAAGTTTGGCTAAACAGCTGCCCTAAAGGAGTGGCAATATATTTTTGAGTTGAAGTTATGCTCATGTGGCTCATCTATTGTTGTTATTGCAATCAACATAATCAACTCAGCAGGCTTTGTAAAGTGAATCTCTTAGGCAGCTTGGGGGGTATTTAAACTCTTATATACGCTGTAATATTGCCAAGCTGCGTCGAGCGTTACACAAACAGACTGCTGTTGACTCACCGACCAAGCCCGTGCTTTAGCATGCCCAGTCAATAAGTTACCACTCATGTGATAAAGATATAAATCTACAGATTGCGGCAGATGACGTCTTAACACTGGCTCTGCATCAAACAATTGTGTCGCTGAATGTAAGGTCCATTTATTGCCAAACCACAGTTGCAATAACTCACCTAAACACAATTGAACTGGCTGACATGGCCATATACTTAAACTGGCATCTGCAACCAAAATTGAATATTGACAAGGGTCTTGTAAAATATTGAGATATTGCGCTTGATAAACATCAAGTTGAGAAAAAATTTGAGCAATAGTGAGCGTTTGCATACGCTTGTCTCCGATTTAGCCATTTGAGTGCTGGCAAGTTGGGTTTAAATCCACACTGTTTAGGTAAAACCTAAACGCTTTTGATATTTTTAGCCTAGCAAGCGTATTTAAGTTTGACAAGCCCTTGTTGTAAAAAACTGTGTATGTGCTTAAATATGCAACATTCAAGTTACATTTTTTAATGTTTTTGAATGTATGACTTGACCATTAAAAAAAATTCTCTATAATCGCTTTCAGATTCTCCCATAGCTCAGTCGGTAGAGCGACGGACTGTTAATCCGCAGGTCCCTGGTTCGAGCCCAGGTGGGAGAGCCAAATTTTAAAAAGCCCAAGCATTTAAGACTTGGGCTTTTTTTCATCCTAAAATTAGCAAGTCTTAAAAAAACCTGCCGGAGCAGGTTTAAACTTTATGGCGTTACATTAAACGCAAGGGTGTATTTATAACGTTTAAGCTGATCACCTTGTTGGCTAAACGGTTGCTGATAATCAATGCTGAGTAAATATTGTCCTGCTTGTTCTAATTTAAAATGTAGTTCGCCTTTGGCATTGGATTTTACCTTTTTAACCACCTTGTGCTCACGGCTAAAATCTGTGGTTTGCGCCAAAATATGTGCTTCAACTTCAGCAACACCTTTTTTATGATCTAAGATATTAAATTGTATTGCCTGTGCTGTTTTAATTGCATTAGGATGGGTAACAAATTGTAGATCAAATCCATCATGAATATGATCAATCACATGATTGGACGTTGCACGACGTGACACAAACGTTTCAATGATCTCCAGTGTTTGTAAGGTTTTGACTTGGCTGTTTTTGTTCAAGTGTTGTGCATAAAACAACTTGTCATTGGCTTTTGCAGGGTCAAACTGAGCAGCAATAATTGGCTTCCAAGTCTTACCATCTAACACAAAACGGCTACTTGAAGCTTGTTTTTCACCACGAATGCGATAAGTACCATCTATTTTATTTTCAAGGCTAAAGCTGCTGAGTGTTTGAGTTTGAGCAAATGCCGAATCTTCCACATAGGTTTTTTTACCTTGTGGATTATGGTAATGAAATCTAAAGTTTTTAATGGCCACTTCTGATACAAATGGATTGTCATAAAAGCCTGCAAGTAGCGCAGTATGATTATTAAAAGTTTGATAACTCAGCGGTGCTACAAAAGGATGATGGGCATGAGTAGTGGCACTCAAACCAGTAGCAAGAGTCAACACTGATGCGAATAGAGTTTTCATAAAATAATTAAATCATTGATCTGTATCATGATGCTACGCTACCAAACCACTTTATGCAAATCATTCTTATTTGCAATAAAAATCCCTCACAAGGAGGGATTTCATTTAAGCAGCTTCGCTTGGTACACCACTATGGAAACGGAACAGATCATCTGGGCTTAAAATCAGATTTTTTTCCACTTCACGAATATGATCAATGCGATCTTGAATGGTTTCTTGCGGATTTTTTAACTTATAGGTTTTGGCCACATCAACTGCCAAGGTTAAATAATCTTCATAATGACGCGATTCAGATTTCAGTAAGTAACGATAATAACGTCCTAATTCTTCATCTACGCGCGGTGCAAGTGCATAAAAACGCTCACATGAACGTGCTTCGACAAAGGCACCAATCACTAAAATATCAATTAAAGCTTCAGGTTCATAGGTACGCACTTCTTTACGTAATGCCCCTGCATAGCGTCCTGCACTTAAAGCTTGCCATTCTTGACCACGTTTTTTCATCAGTTCTAAGACTTGCTCATAATGCAGCATTTCTTCACGTACCAACTGGGCTAAACGCACCTGTAGATCTGAGAAAAAGTTATAACGGAACATCAGATTCATGGCAGTACTGGCCGCTTTTTTCTCACAGTTGGCATGATCTTGCATTAAGATATCCAAATGATCGCATGCTTTATCCAACCAAGCTGTTGGCGTTTCACAACCTAAAAAGCCAATGACTGGCTTCATCAGTGCATCGTAATCCATAATAGCCTCTTATCGTGCAGCTTTAATGGCAGCTTTCATTTGCTGTACCGCTTGCGGCAAACCGACAAACACGGCATCTGCGATAATGGAATGACCAATGTTGAGTTCATGGATTTCTGGAATTGCGGCAATTGGCGTCACATTGTCTAAATGTAAACCATGACCTGCATTCACCACTAAGCCTTTAGCAGCTGCATATTGAGCCCCTTGAATAATACGTTCCAGCTCGGCTTGTTGCGCTTCAGAGGTCGTGGCATCGGCATAAGCGCCTGTATGAATTTCAATAGTTTGTGCACCACAGGCTACAGCTGCATCAATTTGTGCAATATCGGCATCAATAAATAACGAGACATCACAGCCTAAAGCCACTAATTCTTGCGTGGCTTTTTTCACCTCTGCAAAATGCCCTACCACATCTAAACCACCTTCTGTGGTGATTTCTTGGCGTTTTTCTGGCACAAAACAGACGTGCTGTGGCAAAATTTCTTTAGCAAAAGCCACCATTTCATCGGTGACAGCAAGCTCAAGGTTCATATGCGTTTTTAACAATGGGCGCATACGACGCACGTCATCGTCTTGAATATGACGACGATCTTCACGCAAATGCAAAGTAATGCCTTCAGCACCTGCTTGTTCACACATCAATGCAGCATTGACTGGATCAGGATACGTCGTACCACGCGCTTGGCGTAAAGTTGCGACATGGTCAATGTTAACACCCAATAATGCAGCCATAATCTGTTCCTATCTATCCTGCGTTTGCGTATTTTGAATCCATAATTGACGACTATTTAACGGTCGGTCGCCAAGTAAGGCACTCAAGATTTGTCGATACAATTTCGACACCAATTGTAACTGCTGTGGATGAAAATCTATACCCTTTTCATAATCACTCAGCGCCAGCAAGTGCTGACCTAAAAAGCTGTTATGTGTAGTGGTGGTTGGCAAAAATCCGTCATTTAACTGAAAAATATAATGTGCAGCCGGATCAAGTGCCTCGCCTTTGGCATCGATGCTAAAATCTATGCCATAACCGAGCTCTTGTAATAACACATGCTCAAATTGGCGTAAAATTTGTTTTAAATAATCAGAAGGATGAGCAATATCGGCTAAATGTTGTAAGGCATTTAAAGTTAAACCGTATTGCACAAAAGTTTGGGGCATGGGTTCTTCAAGCGGACAGAGCCTTAACAAAATTTCATTCAAATAAAAGCCTGCAAAAAAGGCATCACCAAAAAAGAAGATGGGTTGCTGAATAATTTCTAGTTTAGAAAAATTTTTAAGTTCAGATTTACCCGAGGCTTGTAAACCAATAGGTTGATATTGAGGTGGCGGAGTTTGGCGTAATACCCCATCAATTCGACCATATTCTTGGGTAAATAAATGCACAATATGACTGCGCTCACGGTATTTACGGTGATGAATTAAATAACCATGCAGTGCCTGATTGCGCATTAAGCATTAATCTCGTTTATTATTTGAGTGTTGTTGTTCTTCATCCCCGTCGGGAATTACAGCACCCACCACAGCCGCTGTCCCTTTGACAACGCCCTTGGTGGTCTTGTAGGCAACTTTAACAGGAACAGTGACCACTTTATGAATACAGCCTTGAAGTAAACCCACGGCTAACACAATACAGAGTACGCGTAACATCACTGCTCCTGATTGAAAGTTTAGATATCGCTATACCCTAAGCTCTTTAAAGCACGTTCGTCATCTGACCAACCGCCTTTCACTTTGACCCAAAGCGTCAACATAATTTTTTGCTCAAACATTTTTTCCATATCAACACGCGCATCCATACCGATTTTCTTCAGTTTGGCGCCTTTTTCACCAATCACAATGGCTTTTTGGCCTGCGCGATCGACAAAAATGGTCGCATCAATATAAGTACATGGTGCTTTCATACGACCGGTTTTTTCATTTAAAGTCGCTTCTTCGGTTTTAAATGATTCAATTTGTACGGTTAAATCGTATGGCAGTTCTTCACCTAACTGACGCATGATCTTTTCACGAATAATTTCAGAGGCTAAGAAACGCTCTGAACGATCGGTCAATTGATCTAATGAATACAATGGTGGTTGGAACGGCAAGTATTTGGCAATGGTGTCACGTAAGTGATCTAAATTGGCACCACGTAATGCAGAAACCGGTACGATTTCAGCAAAATTCATCAGCTTTGTACGTTCTTGAATCAAAGGTAATGCATGGTTTTTATTTTCTAGCGTATCAATTTTATTGATGACTAAAATCACCGGCATATCAGCATGTTTGAGCTTTTCTAAAACGAGGTCGTCGTTTTGTGTCCACTTATCAGCATCTAATACAAACAAGACTAAATTAACATCACGTAATGCTGAATGCGCTGCGCGGTTCATCATTTTATTGATGGCACGCACTTCTTTTTTGTGCATACCTGGGGTGTCGACAAACACCGCTTGTGATTTTTCGCGCGAATCAATACCAACAATTTTGTGACGTGTGGTCTGTGGCTTACGTGAAGTAATCGAGAGCTTTTGACCCAAAATATGGTTCATTAAGGTTGATTTACCCACGTTTGGACGACCCACAATCGCCACAAAGCCACTGCGGTAGTCAGAAGGAATCGTTGTACCTTGCTCGCTAAAGAATTGACTGATTAAGTCATTGCTGTCTTGCGACTCGTGATCAGCATCAATGTGATCGGAAGAATGTGTCATGGCAGATTACTGCTCCAATAATTTCAAAATATCCGCCGCTACTGCTTGCTCAGCAAAACGACGACTTGCACCTTCACCCACCATCGCGTTTAAGCCCTGCACCTGACATTGCACTTTAAAATGCTGATTCGGTGCATCGCCTTGAATATCAATCACGTCGTAAATTGGGAGAGGCTTTTTACGCGCTTGTAGATACTCTTGTAAGCGTGATTTTGGGTCTTTGAGTTGATCGTTTGGTTCGAGATCATTTAAATAAGGCGCATACCATTTTAGCACAATTGAGCGCAGTTGATTGAGATCATTACAATCAATATAAATGGCACCAATAATCGCCTCTACAGTATCGGCTAAAATTGACTCGCGATGATGACCGCCTGATTTCAACTCACCAGTACTTAAAATTAAGCTTTGGCTGAGCTTTAAATCATTGGCAATTTTACCTAATGCTTCTTGGCGTACCAAAGTCGCCCGCATACGGGTTAAACGTCCTTCATTTTCATTTGGATAAGTATCATACAAATAATTGGCAATAATCATGCCCAACAATGCATCGCCTAAAAACTCTAGACGCTCATAGTTGTATTTATGGCTCACCGATCGGTGTGTCAGGGCCAATTGCAATAATTCTGGCTGTTGAAACTGATAACCGATACGACTTGCTAGGCGCATATCATTAATTTTTGATTGAGTTTTTATCAAAACTTTTCTCGAACTTTAACACTAAATCAATATTGAGTAAGAAAGGCTTTCTTACTTCATAGTCAGTTTGGACACGTAGACCATCGGCATTACTTACACGAAGTAAATCATCGATTTTAACGTCACGAACATTATTCATGTCTAAACGTTGTGCCAATTGGCTTTTAAATTGCGCAGGACTAGAATTGGCTTGTGAACTCAGTATCAGTTCTTCAATTTGTTTATTGACTACATGGTTGTCCCAATACGGACTCCAAACAGCCACAAGCACCTTGACCATGAAAGCCGCAGCAATAATGATCAATAAAATTCCAATATAAGACGTACCTTGTTGTGTGCGACGCATAGTTTTATCCTAAAGTATTAATCAATACTCCCGTTACGGCTAAATGACGGCAGTTTGAAGCCTGGTTCTTTGTGCATCCAAATAAAAAACGCACGACCAGTTAAGTTTTCTTGTGGTACAAAGCCCCAAAAACGACTGTCAGCACTTTGATCACGATTGTCCCCCATCGCGAAGTAATGACCTTCAGGAACTTTGACTTCCCAATACAAGCCTTGCATTGACGCGTATTGACCATGATTAATATGGTTTAAAAATGGTGCTTGACGCGCAACATTAACCCCTTCAAGTTCACGCATAGTAAAGGTATGCGTACCTAAAGTTTCTTTATAATAAAGTGCATTTGGTGTGTCTTGAATATCTTTAACACGACTAAATTCAAGCGGTACTTTTTTAACCTGTTCACCATTAATGCTCAGTTGTCCACGATCATAGACAATATGATCGCCAGGTAGACCAATAATACGTTTAATATAACTGATGGTCGGCTGTGGTGGATAGCGAAATACTGCCACATCACCACGTTCAGGCTCACCTACATCAATAATTTTAGTATTGATAATGGGTAAACGCACGCCATATTCAAATTTATTCACCAAAATAAAATCACCAGTTTCTAAGGTCGGTACCATAGAATCTGACGGGATATTAAACGGTTCGTACAAAAAAGAGCGCAATACCAGTACCACAGCAAGTACTGGCCAAAAGTCATATGCCCAAGTAATGATAAAATTTTCATTGCCTCGACCTTTTCGCTCGCGCTGTTTAAAGACAAACTTATCGAGCAACCACAGCACAATAAACAGTAATGTGACTGGAACGAGGATTAAATTAAAATCAAAATCCATGAGCAATATGACTCCCTTATGTGCGCTTAGCGTTCTACTTTGAGTACAGCAAGGAACGCTTCTTGTGGGATTTCTACACTGCCCACTTGCTTCATACGTTTCTTACCTTCTTTTTGTTTTGAAAGAAGTTTCTTCTTACGTGACACGTCGCCGCCATAACATTTGGCTAAAACGTTTTTACGCATGGCTTTTACCGTAGAACGGGCAATAATTTGTGCACCAATGGCCGCTTGAATGGCCACATCAAACATTTGACGTGGAATCAAATCTTTCATTTTTTCTACCAGTGCAATACCACGATGACGCGCATCTTGACGATGACAAATCATGGCTAATGCATCGACTTTATCGCCATTAATTAATACATCCACTTTGACCAGTGAAGATGATTCAAAACGGATAAAGTTATAATCAAGTGAAGCAAAACCGCGCGAACATGACTTCAATTTATCAAAGAAGTCCATGACCACTTCTGCCATTGGAATTTCAAAGGTAATCGCCACTTGGTTACTCACAAACTTCATGTCTTTTTGCACACCACGGCGCTCAACACATAACGTCATCACGTTACCTAAGTATTCTTGTGGCACTAAAATATTACATTCAGCAATCGGTTCACGTAGATCTTCAACCGTTGAACCATCTGGCATTTTTGAAGGACTGTCGATGTAAATGGTGTCGCCATTTTTCATCACAGCTTCATAAATCACCGTTGGTGCAGATGAAATCAGATCTAAATCGTACTCACGCTCTAAACGCTCTTGTACGATTTCCATGTGCAGCATGCCTAAGAAGCCACAACGGAAACCAAAACCTAAGGCATCTGAACTTTCAGGTTCAAAGAATAATGCTGAGTCATTAATTTGTAATTTTTGTAGCGCTTCACGGAACGGTTCAAAATCACTGGCATCAATTGGGAATAAACCCGCATACACCTGTGGTTTTACCTTTTTAAAGCCCGGTAAAGTTTCAACATCAGGAGTATTGGCTAAAGTAATGGTATCACCTACTGGTGCACCAAAAATGTCTTTAATCCCGGCAATCACAAAGCCAACTTCACCCGCTTCTAAGATATCGGTTTCAGTGTGTTTTGGATTAAAAATACCTACCGAGGTAATCATGTGCGTTTGACCCGTTGATTTCATCAACATCTTGTCGCCTTTACGCACACGACCTTGTTTAATACGTACTAAAGATACAACGCCCAAGTAGTTATCAAACCATGAGTCAATAATCAAGGCTTGTAATGGTGCTTCACGATCACCTGTTGGCGCAGGAATGGTATCTACCAAGGTTTCAAGCACACCTTCAATCCCTAAACCTGTTTTTGCAGAACAGGTCGGCGCATGCGTTGCTTCTACACCAATAATGTCTTCAATTTCTTGCATGACACGTTCAGGTTCAGCCTGTGGCAAATCGATTTTATTTAAAACCGGTAGCACTTCTAAACCTTGCTCAATCGCGGTGTAACAGTTGGCTACAGATTGTGCTTCAACGCCTTGTGCCGCATCAACCACCAACAATGCACCTTCACATGCTGCCAATGAACGTGACACTTCATAAGAAAAGTCAACGTGTCCTGGGGTATCAATAAAGTTGAGCTGATACTCTTCACCATTGGGATGGGTGTAATACAAGGTGACAGATGCCGCTTTAATGGTAATACCACGTTCACGCTCTAGCTCCATGGAGTCTAAAACTTGCGCTTGCATTTCGCGATCTTGCAAACCACCACAGGTTTGAATAAAACGGTCAGCGAGGGTTGACTTACCATGATCGATATGCGCGATGATGGAGAAGTTACGTATGTTTTTGATATTTACAGACTTTTTAGCAACTGCCATAAACTACTCTAAAAATGTGTACACAATCAGATCACAAGACTACATCAGCAATCGTAAGGTGCAAAAAGGATATTCCGAAGATGCTGCACAGTATAAGCAGGCGTGCGTTAAAAATACATAGAACTCAACAAATATCATTCGAAATTATTTTAAAAAATTGAGGCTCAAGTGGATATCGATACAATGAATTTATGCAACAAGACGCATTTAAAAAAGATAGGAAAATAAGACAGCGCTTATTTTTAAGCCTATGCCAAACGAGAAGAGGGATGCTTGGCATAGGCTTATGGATATTATAGATGATTAGTTTTGCTAACAGCTATATTTAATTTGGCTAAATGGGCATCAATGTAACGCGAGTGCATGTTTTTTAAGCACAATTTTAAATCAAGCTAAAATCATAAGGATTTTTGTCTGCATCCAGTGGCTGATAGGCCTGTAAAAATGTAGGTGACATACGCTTGGGACGCCCTGTCGCAATCTCAATACATGCCCACTTGGTGGTGCCTGTAAAGAGTAAGCTATGATCATGCAAACGATAGAAAGCGTATTGGCGAATGGAGTATAAGCTATTTAGATCGCTTAACCATGTTCTTAAAATAATTTTATCGTCTAAAAACGCAGCTTTACGATATTGTACCTGATGCTCAACCGCCACCATGGCATGTTTTAAAGCATGATATTGTTCTAAGCCTAAACCAATGGCTTCAATATGTGCGGTGGTCACCTCTTGCATCCATTGCATATACACCACGTTATTGACATGCCCTAAACCATCAATATGTTCAGGTTGCACTTGAATGGTTAAATCAAAAATATCACTCATGCTGCTTAGCTCATCCTTGTTTTGAGCAGTGTAACGTTTTTTATGAAAAAAGCCATGTAAAAACATGGCTTTATTTGCATGATTTAAGAGATGCGCATGCCCACAATTAAGGGCTGACCTTGCCGCATTAGTGATACACGTACCACCTGACCCTTTTGTAATTGCGCTACCGTGTCAATAAAGTCTTGGCTATGGTCAATTGGTTGATTATCCAATGCAGTAATCACATCACCCACTTGAATTTTGGCACTCGCTGCAATCCCGCCACGACTTAAATCTTGAACCAATACCCCACCGGTCACATTATTACGGCGCAGTTCATCTTGACTTAAATTACGAATCGCTATCCCTAAAACAGGGCCTTTGGTGACTTTTTGAGTCTGAAGGTTTTTCTTGATTGGGGTACTGTCTGGCGCAACAGCAAGGGTGGCTGAGATATTTTGCAATTTGTCATTACGCAAGACTTGTAATTCAATCACTTGATTGGGTGCAGTACGATGTAAAAAATTCAGCAACTGTGAAGTTTCACTAATCGCTGTGCCATTCATTTGTAAAATCACATCGCCAGTTTTTAATCCCGCACGGGCAGCAGGTGAATTGGCCGCCACTTGGGTAATCAGTGCCCCTTCAGGCTTAGATAGTTTGTAGGCTTCTGCCAAAGTGCGGTCAATATCTTGCAATTGCACGCCTAAGTAAGAGCGAATTACACGCCCATGTTGTTTGAGTTGATCTGCAACATCCATAGCCACATCAATGGGGATAGAAAAAGATAAACCCATATAGCCACCTGTACCACTAAAGATACGCGAGTTGACCCCCACCACTTCACCTTTTTGGTTAAACAAAGGCCCACCTGAGTTGCCCGGATTAAGTGCCACGTCGGTTTGAATAAATGGTACTGCGGTTTCACCCATCACGTTACGCATTTTAGCACTGACAATTCCAGCCGATGCTGAATAATCAAAACCAAACGGAGAACCAATGGCAAGGACTGGCTCACCGACTCTCAGCTGTGCTACGTTGCCCATACTCAGTTGCGGATAACTGCTGCCACTGACTTTAAGTAAAGCCACATCGGTACGTTCATCACTGCCCACCACAGTGGCATCAATTTCACGACGATCATTTAAACGAATGGTGACTTTTGAAGCATCAGCAATCACATGATGATTGGTTAACAAATATCCGTTTTTATCAATAAAAAATGCGGTGCCATAACTGTTTTTTTCTTGCGGTAAAGCCGGTTCTGGCACAACAATATTAGGACCAAAAAAACGTCGCAGTAATTCTGGCACTTGTTGTTGCAACAACTCTTGCTCAGTCATTTTTTTCGTGACACTCACCGTCACCACCGCAGGGCTCACATTGGCGACTAAATTAGAAAAATCTACGGTCGCTGCCTGTGTCGTCATGGCAGCAATGCTTACAACAACACCCGAAAAACTTTGTTTAAACATACGCTTATTCATAGCAAAATCGCAAAATTTATGATCAAGATGAGGGGGAATTAGAGTTTTAACATAAAGCAAAGATCAATTGAGTAACAATATGTTGAAGACAGATTGCATGCTTTTTTAACTGCTCAATCTCAAAAAAAATTCATTTTGTCAGTTTGATCGGATTTTTAGGCTTGCCTTTTGTACAAAAAAGCGCTGTTATTGTCGGACTTTTTTTAAATTAGCGGATGGACATGTCTAATTTACATACAACCCATCATTTTGACGTGATTATTGTGGGCAGTGGCGGTGCTGGCTTAAGTTTAGCGTTATCTTTACCTACCACCATGAAGATTGCTGTATTAGCCAAATCTGATTTAACCGATGCCAGTACTTTTTATGCCCAAGGTGGTGTAGCAGCGGTGCTTGATCAAACTGATTCGATTGAACAGCATATTTCAGACACCATGATTGCCGGTTCGCATTTATGTGAACAAGATGCGGTAAAACAAACTGTAGAGGGCGGTAAACCATCCGTGGATTTCTTGCTCAATCAAGGCGTGCAATTTACCCTTGATGAGCAACAGCAATTGCATTTGACCCGTGAAGGGGGGCATTCACAGCGCCGTATTATTCATGCAGCCGATGCCACAGGTCGCGCTATTTCTACCACGTTGGTTGAACGTGCCCGTGCACAGCCGAATCTACAGATCTTTGAAAATTACATTGCCATTGATCTTATTACCACGCAAAAATTGGGGCAAAGCGGCGACAACCGTGCAGTAGGTTTATATGCATTAGATGATAATAGCCAAAAAGTTCATACCTTCTTGGCTCCTTTTACCGCGTTGGCCTGCGGTGGTGCGATGAAAGCTTACCTGTATACTTCCAATCCTGATATCGCCACAGGTGATGGTATTGCAATGGCCTATCGTGCTGGTTGCCGTGTTGCCAATATGGAATTTAACCAGTTTCATCCGACCTGTTTATACCATCCACAAGCACGTTCGTTTTTAATTACCGAAGCCATGCGTGGTGAAGGTGCTTACTTACGTTTACCCGATGGTGAACGTTTCATGCTACGTTTTGATGAACGCGCAGAACTTGCACCGCGTGATGTAGTCGCACGTACCATTGACCATGAAATTAAGCGTTTAGGGATTCGTCATGTCTGGTTAGACATTACCCATAAACCGGCTGAATTTATCATGGAGCATTTCCCAACGCTGTATGCACGTTTAATGGAACTGGGCATTGATATCACCAAAGAGATGATTCCAGTGGTGCCGGCTGCACATTATACCTGTGGCGGTGTGGTGGTCGATGAACATAGCCAAACCGATATTGCCGGTTTATATGCAATTGGCGAAACCTCATACACCGGTTTACACGGTGCTAATCGTATGGCAAGTAACTCATTACTTGAATGTTTTGTGTATGGTATGGCGGCTGCTAAAGACATTGAAAGTAAATCAACTCAAGCGCAAGACTTACCAACTGTGCCTGCGTGGGATGATTCTCAGGTGATTGACCCTGATGAAGATGTAGTGATTTTACAAAACTGGGATGAACTGCGGCAGACCATGTGGAATTACGTGGGGATTGTACGCTCGACCAAACGCTTGCAACGCGCTTTGCATCGTATTGAAATGCTCAAAAAAGAAATTGCCGAGTATTATCAAGATTATCAAGTCAGTAAAAACTTAATTGAACTGCGTAATTTAGTCTTGGTGTCCGAGATGATTGTACGCTGCGCTTTAAGTCGTAAAGAGTCACGCGGCTTACATTATACCCTTGACTATCCACAGTTAAGTACCGAACTGCGTAAAACTGTGCTCAATCCACCAGACTTTAGCGTAGAGCAACCTTTGGTCAATGTAGCACTGTGTGCCTAAACGATGTTTAAAAAAAACGGATGCTTAAAAGCATCCGTTTTTTTATTCGTCAGGATAATAAACCGCCTGAGCAATTTCAAAGGTACGGACATGCAAGGGCACCAATTTAGACAATTTTTGATAACCACCTGCCAACACAAATGACAATGGAATTTGACTTTGCTTGGCTAAACGAAAGACCAATTCTTCACGTTTTTCAATTAAATCGGTGCTAAACCATGCCGAGCCATGTGGATCATCTTGATGACAGTCCATACCGGCTTGATAGATAATTAAATCCGCGCCCCACGCTTGAGCGGCAGCAAAACCTTCATGAATGGCATGCTGATATTCACTAAAATTGCCTTGGGTTTGGTGAATATGGCGTGTTTCAGCACGTTCATAACAGCCACAGCCAAAGGCTTGTCCATAAATACTAAAATTGTATAAATTAGGCAGCTTCAGTACAAACTCGGCTGTCCCATTGCCGCCATGCTGATCGCAATCTAAGATAAAAATACGTTTATCTGGATATTGCTGGGCCACTAAAGCCAAGCCATTAAAACTACAATAAGCACAACCAAAATCAGGACTGGCATGATGAAAGCCTTGCGCAATATTGGCCGATAAACCATGCTCAAAGGCCAACTCAGCAGCTTTAATTTGCCCCGCATTCACACAAAGTACTGCATCGCGTAGCTGCTCATTCCATGGCTTAAAGCTTTGAATGGTGGCAAGCTTACGCGGCTCTCCAGTTAAAAAGGCATTGACGTAATTTTCATCGTGCAACTGTTTGAGCACTTCAATATCTAATGCCTCAGGCTCATAAAAACGTACATAGTCGTATTCATTTAAAGCTTGTGCCACCAATGCCAACTTTTCCATACTGTTGGTTGGGGTGTGAGCGAAATATTGCGGTGAATAACAAACATGAAGCACGATTTTCTTCCCTATTGCGCTTTGGCAACCTGCAAAATTTGTGACAGTTGCGTGGTTTCTGGGCTATATAAACCATTTTGTACTTGTTGTTCAAAATGGCTGCTAAAAGCACGACGACGGTTGGCTGAAGAAATCGCAAGCGTGGTTAAACGTAAGAAGTAAAAACCCGGGATTTCATGCACATCTGCAACAAAACCAGCATAACCCTTGTTTAGACGTTTAGTACTTAACTGCTCAGGGTCATATTGCACTGAAAATAAAGAGCCTTCTGGTAAACGAACCCCGTTCATGATCACTGGCTGCAAACTAATACATGAATGGTTGTCGCCCATGTTGAGCTTTTCCATCAACACAGGTTGATAGTGATCGTCTACAAAAATATTGATTTCGCCACGGCGTAACACTTGGTCGTGAGCAATTTTTAAGAAAAACTTCTCAGCCATGGGACAAGAGCCCACTTTGGGTTTATCTATCAACGTATTGAGTTGGATATAACCAGTGTGTGCCGCAGTTTTCGGTAAGATAATATCTTCAATAAAATGGGCAATGACTTTACTTTCTTCAAATTCGAGCAAATCACTGATGTTACGTAAACCTTGTTGCCATTCAACCTGCGTGCTGAGGGCTTTGGCATAATCATTGTCATGCTCGGCAATATAGGCCAATACCTCAGGATTTTGATCTAAGTTGCGCCATGTCTCTAAGCTCAAACCATGCGCATTGGCTTGTGCCATGACGGACTTAAGGGCTTTGCTGTCTACATCTTGGAAAAGGCGTAAATCTTTGTATTCGTCCGCATGACGTTCAACATTGACAAATTCTGCAATCACACGGGTGGCTTGGGTATAACCACAACCACGGCGTTCAGTTTGATGGTTGTAATGTTCATTTAACATTTCTACCAGTGTTTCTGATAATGAGTAGCCTTGCTCACGATAGCGTTGTACTAACTCATGATCTACATTTGACATGCGTATCCCCAATTTTTACGACTGACAATCTTTGTTGATGATTGTTTTTCACCCTGCTCCAACAGATGCTGTTTGAGCAAGGCGCTCACCTTAACATAATGTAACTTTTGACTAAATCACATATTCTGCCAATTATTTAACCAAAATATGCTGTATGGCGGCTGCAAAGACCTGCTCTGCTGTTTGCGTTGCATCAAGGCGTTTAATGCGTTGTGGGTATTGCTGATGCAACTGTGCATAACCTGTGCGAACTTTTTCAAAAAATGCTGCTTTTTCTTGTTCAAAGCGATCCAGTTCACCGCGCGCACGGGCACGGGTCATACCCAATTCAATCGGTGCGTCTAACCAAAAGGTTAAATCAGGCATCTGCGATACAAATTGGGTATTTAATAAGGCCAATTTTTCTGCACTCAAACCGCGTCCAGCACATTGATAGGCAAAGCTGGCATCGGTAAAACGATCACACAAGACTGTTTTACCTGCCTCAAGTGCCGGTACAATCACATGGGCTAAATGTTGCGCGCGTGCGGCATAAATCAGCAATAGTTCGGTGTCATGGCTCATGCTTTCGCTATGATCAGTCGCCAGCAATAAACCACGAATTTGCTCTGCCATGGGTGTGCCACCCGGTTCACGAGTCAATACAACATCGTGACCTTGGGCCTGTAAGGTCTCAAAAATACGACGAATGAGTGTGGTTTTCCCGACACCTTCTGTGCCTTCAAAACTAATAAACATGATTATTCCTTATTGGCACGTAACACTTTTAAATATTCTTGCACAGCACGATTGTGCTCGGCCAAAGTGGCACTAAAAGTATGTCCGCCTTTGCCCGTGGCAACAAAATACAAAGCATCTGAATTATCAGGATGCATCGTAGCCTCAATGGCTTTTTGACTTGGCAAAGCAATCGGCGTTGGCGGCAAACCATGCATGGTATAGGTGTTATATGGCGTTGGGGTACGTAAATCTTGACGGGTGATATTACCGTTATATTGCTCCCCCATGCCGTAAATCACGGTTGGGTCGGTTTGTAGGCGCATGCCTATTTTTAAACGACGCGCAAACACCCCTGAGACTTGCTCTAGCTCACTATCTACATTGGTTTCTTTTTCAATGATTGAGGCCATAATCAAGGCTTCATAAGGGGTTTTATAAGGCAGATCTGTTGCACGATTTTGCCAAGCGTCATCTAAAGCTTTCATTTGACGTTGATATAAATCCAGCAAAATATTCTTATCACTTTCGCCTTTGGCAAAAAAGTAGGTGTCGGGTGCAAATAAGCCTTCTGGATGGCTATAAGGAATATTTAAGGCTTTAAGCAATTGGTCATACGGTAAATGTGAAACCTCTTGCTTGACCAACTCATCTTTTTTTAAGCGCTCAATCAATTGTTTAAAGGTGGTGCCTTCAATCACTAAAATACGGTTCATTTGCGCATTTTTAGCATCCGCCAACATGCTCAGCACCTTCGCTACACTCATTTGCTCAGTCACTTCATAGACACCGGCTTTTAAGCTCTCGCCAATCACAAACTTTTGATACAGTTTAAGCACGATTGGAAAGCTAATTTTATCTTCTTTGGCAAGTCGATCAATCAGCCCTGAATAGGTGTCACCTTGGTTAATGGCAAGCATTTGTTTATTGCCTTCAATGGGATAGGCTTTAAATAAACTTGCCCATAACACTGTGGCAATGAGCACGCCTAAACCTAAGAGCATAAGCAAAATCGCTTTGAGCCAATGTGAAGATTTCTTTTTTGCTGTTGACGGCATAATTTAAGTCATTTGATGGAGTTGAAGTTGTGAAAACAGTGCCTCACATGCTGCGATATCTAACGCTTGCGCAGCAAATTGATCGACCATTTTCATGGCGCTTAAAGCATTACAGAAAAATAAGCTGTGTAACTGAGCCAATTCATCTACATGCACAGCACGCTGTTGACAGGCAATGCCCTGTTGTTGCATACGCGTGAGAATTTCAGCACGCATAATACCATGCACGCCATTATAGCCAAGTTCAGGAGTGACCCAAGTGTCTTTGAGTTTTAAAAAGCAGTTACTGCTGATACCTTCAACAATATAGCCGTTACTGTCCAAGACCAAGGCTTCTGCTAAACCACGCGCATCAGCTTCAGCTTTAAGCATGACTTGTTCGAGGCGATTTAAAGTTTTAATGCCCAGCAAAGCCGGCATAGTGTGCCCTAAGCGCAACTCAAGCACATCACTTTGAATCACCTGTGGGCTAAACGGGGTTAATGCATGTGGATAGAAAAACAGCCACACATCTGCCTCTTGCGAGGGCAAACTATAACCACGCGGCCCCACGCCACGGCTAATCACAATTTTTAATGTGCCTGTGGCTTTTGGCAAATGCGCCAAGGTCATGGGAATGGCAACCAAATCAGCCTGTAGTTTTAATGCTTGGCAGGCCTGTTCTAAACGCGCAATATGCCGCGCTTGCATTTCAATCTGACCTTCTAAAATACGTGCTGTGGTAAAACAACCATCACCATAATGAAAAGCACGATCGTTGAGTTCAATCCCACTCACTGCTTTGGCATTTTTAAAACATTGCATGTTGAAGCTCCTTCTTCTTTATTGAGAATCATAAACGGCTGTAGCAGTATCCTGATTGGATTCTATTTCTTTTTTAGTGATATAAAATTCATTTTTTATTATTTTTTACGCAAAAAAACTCAAGCTATGCTGCTTTCACTTTGACAACATCTACTTTCATTGGGGAAGACCATGCGCTTAGCAACCTTAAAACTTGGACTTATTGCCGCGCTTGTTTCAATGACAAGCTTAACTTCAGCCAAAGACTTCCTCAATGTGTCTTATGATCCAACGCGTGAGTTGTATGAAGATGTTAATCAGCAGTTTGGCAAATTTTGGCAACAACGTACTGGTCAAAAAATTAACTTTAAACAATCACATGGAGGCTCAGGTAAACAAGCGCGTTCGGTGATTGATGGTTTATCGGCTGATGTGGTGACGCTGGCTTTGGCGGCTGATATTGATGTCTTGGCCAGCAAAGCAAAGTTATTGCCTCAAGATTGGCAAAAAAAATTACCTCATAATGCCAGTCCTTATACCTCCACCATTGTGTTTTTGGTCCGTAAAGGCAATCCTAAAAAAATTCAAGATTGGGGCGATTTGGTGCAACCAGGTGTGGGCATTATTACTCCTAATCCAAAAACTTCAGGCGGCGCACGTTGGAACTATTTAGCAGCGTGGGCATGGGCTAAGCATCAAGCCGGTGGCAATGATCAAACTGCACAAGAATTTGTGCGTCAAATTTATAAAAATACCAAAGTGCTCGATTCAGGGGCACGCGGTGCAACCACCACCTTTGCAGAGCGCGGTATCGGCGATGTGTTGTTGGCTTGGGAAAACGAAGCTTATTTAGCTTTACGTGAACAGCCGGGTAAATTTGAGCTGATTACTCCAAGCTTATCTATTTTGGCAGAACCACCTGTGGCGATTGTGGAAAAAAATGTGCAAAAACATGGCACACAACATTTAGCCCAAGGTTATTTAAACTTCTTATATTCACCTTATGGTCAGTATTTAGCAGCCAAGCATTTTTACCGTCCGCGTGATACAGCAACTTTGCAGAAAAATAAACATATCTTTAAACCCTTAAAGCTTGTGACCATTGATCAAGAGTTTGGCGGCTGGGACAAAGTGCAACAAACGCATTTTGAAAACGGCGGCATTTTTGATCAAATTGTAAAAGCCAACAGTGCCAAATAAAGTGTAAATGTGGGTATATGTGCATGTCTAAAATACATACTGTAATCGTGCCGGGTGTGGCTGGCAGTGAAGCTGAGCATTGGCAAAGTTGGTTACAACAGCAATTAACGCTATGCTCACGTGTGCAACAACGCGATTGGCATCATCCTGTATTACAAGATTGGGGAGCTGCATTGCTGAGCAATTTATCTTCTATTACCGCTCCCATCCAAATTGTGGCACATAGCTTTGGCTGCTTAACCACGATGGCTGCTTTAGAGGCATACCCACAGCTACGCGCAAAGATTGAGCAGGTGATTTTAGTGGCACCTGCCAATCCGGCACGCTTTGGTGACAACGGTTTTG
This sequence comes from uncultured Acinetobacter sp., assembly GCF_947626835.1. Lineage (GTDB taxonomy): Bacteria > Pseudomonadota > Gammaproteobacteria > Pseudomonadales > Moraxellaceae > Acinetobacter. The sequence goes on from NZ_CANQTS010000013.1 coordinate 32,189, forward strand.
CAGCTGATGGTCAACACAACTACGCTGAATTTTTTTATGACTTAACCCCACATGTTGCCACCACTATGTTGATCAGTGAAAATGATCCGTGGTTGGCATTTGACGATGCGCAAGCTCTGGCTGCCGCTTGGCAAGTGAAGGCTATCAATTTAGGTCGGGTGGGACATGTGAATGTTGCGTCTGGTTTTGGACCATTTCCGCAAATTTTTGATTATCTCATCTCAGAAAACACGATGTCACATATCAGCATTACTGATGATGACAAGCATTTTTTTAAATTTGCAATTTGAGCATGGCTCTCTATGCTTAACGGGTTTTTTGTTTTTATTTTGCGTTGATTGGTTTAGGTCAACATTCTCTCTTTGAGGAGTCATCATGTCGCAGCGATCCCGAGTGCTGCCAGGATTTGGTCTTTCTCTAGGCTTTACCCTAGCGTATTTATCCCTAATCGTTTTAATTCCTTTGTCTGCGGTATTTATTAAATCGCTCGGCATTGGGTGGGACGGTTTTATTGAAATTATTAGTTCCGAGCGAATTTTAAAGTCACTGCAACTGAGTTTTACCACCGCACTATTGGCCGCTTTTATTAATGTGGTGTTTGGTTTATTACTGGCGTGGTGTTTGGTGCGTTACCGTTTTCCGGGCAAACGTATTGTTGATGCGTTAGTGGATTTACCCTTTGCCCTGCCTACAGCCGTGGCAGGTATTGCCTTAACGTCTTTATATGCACCCACCGGTTGGATTGGTCAATATTTAGAACCAATGGGCATTCAAGTGGCCTATACCCCAATTGGGATTACCTTAGCCTTAATCTTTATTGGTATTCCATTTGTGGTACGTACCGTACAACCGGTACTTGCCGATTTAGAAGCTGAATTTGAAGAAGCGGCAGCGGCTTTAGGTGCAACCCGTTTTCAAACCATTACCAAAGTCATTTTACCGATTTTATTTCCGGCATTACTCACCGGTTTTGCACTGGCCTTTGCCCGTGGTGTCGGTGAATATGGTTCGGTGATCTTTATTGCCGGTAACCAACCATTTGAAACCGAAATTGCACCGTTAATGATTATTTCGCGTTTAGAAGAATATGACTATGCCGGTGCAACCACCATTGCTGTGGTGATGTTGGTGATCTCTTTTGCGATTTTATTCTTGATTAATCTCGTGCAAGCGTGGGCAAGCCGTCGTACTGGGAGAACTGCACGATGAATATCAATGCCAATGCCTTAGCAGACAAATTGCAATCGCGTGATGCGACACGTGAACCGGTATGGGTACGCTATACCTTAATTACGATTGCCTTAATTTTCTTTTTAAGCTGTTTATTGTTGCCTTTAATTTTGGTGTTTGTTGAAGCCTTTAAACAAGGTCTAGGTGTGTATAGCCAAGCTTTGGTGCATCCAGATACTTTATCAGCAGTTAAACTGACTTTGCTCACGGCTGCCATTGCCGTACCGCTGAACGTGGTATTTGGTGTCGCGGCTGCTTGGTCTGTGGCAAAATTTAACTTCCGTGGTAAATCCATCCTCACCACCATTATTGACATGCCGTTTTCGGTTTCACCGGTAATTGCAGGTTTAATGTTGGTGTTGATGTTTGGTACCCAAGGTTGGTTTGGCGGCTGGCTGATGGACAACGACATTAAAATTTTATATGCCGTGCCTGCCATTGTTCTAGCCACTATTTTTATTACTGTGCCTTTTGTGGCACGTGAATTGATACCATTAATGGAAGCACAAGGCACCGAGGAAGAAGAAGCGGCGATTGTACTGGGCGCTTCTGGTTGGCAAACCTTTTGGAAAGTCACTTTACCCAATATTAAATGGGGTTTGATCTACGGCGTGATTTTATGTAATGCACGTGCCATGGGTGAATTTGGTGCAGTATCGGTGGTGTCGGGGCATATCCGCGGCGAAACCAATACCTTGCCTTTACATGTAGAAATCCTCTACAACGAATATACCTTTAGTGCCGCATTTGCCGTATCTTCACTGTTGGCTTTATTGGCAATTTTGACCTTAATCTTAAAGAGTTGGGTCGAAATTCGCCAAGAAAAACAAAGCCAAAACAATGACGCTTCAGCTTCTTAAGGAATGACCTCATGAGTATTCAAGTTAAAAATATTGAAAAACACTTTGGTGCATTCCATGCACTCAACAACATCTCTTTAGATTTTCCAGACGGTCAATTGGTGGCGCTGCTTGGTCCATCAGGCTGTGGTAAAACCACCTTACTGCGTATTATTGCAGGGCTTGAATCAGCAGACTCAGGTCAGGTAATTTTAGAAGGCGAAGATGCGACAAATGTGCATGTGCGTGAACGTGAAGTGGGCTTTGTGTTTCAGCACTATGCATTGTTCCGTCATATGACTGTATTTGACAACATTGCTTTTGGTTTACGTGTTCGTCCGCGTGCCACGCGTCCATCAGAAGCTGAGATTAAAAAACGTGTCACGCGTTTACTTGATTTGGTGCAATTGGGTTTCTTGGCCGATCGTTATCCTGCGCAGTTATCAGGCGGTCAGCGTCAACGTATTGCCCTTGCTCGTGCTTTAGCGGTTGAACCACGCGTTTTATTACTGGATGAACCGTTTGGTGCCTTAGATGCCAAAGTGCGTAAAGAGTTACGTCGTTGGTTACGTACCTTACATGATGAATTACACATCACGTCAATTTTTGTGACCCATGACCAAGAAGAAGCCTTGGAAGTGGCCGATCAAATTATTGTGATGAATAAGGGTAATGTTGAGCAAATTGGTTCACCACGTGAAGTCTATGAACAACCTGCAACGCCATTTGTATTTGACTTTTTAGGTCAAGCCAATCGTTTTGAAGGCATTAACCAAGCGGGCAAGATTCAATTTGGTGCCGACCAGATTCAACTTAACAGCGCTAAAAATGGCCCACAAGGCAACGTGATTGCCTTTGCCCGTCCCGATGAACTGAAAATTCACGCGCAACCGCAAGACAATGCTATGCAAGCCACGTTTATTCGTGAATTGTGGATTGCCGGTAAAGTGGTGGCAGAACTTGAAGGACGTGATGGAAATCTGATTGAGATTTCTTTAACACCGGATGAAGCAAGATTGCATCAATTCCGTCCAAATCAAACTGTATGGCTGACGGCATCGGCCTTACATTTATTTGCACATTAAGCAACATAAAAAAGATGGGGCGGCATTCGCCCCATGCATCGAAGGGTAAACAACATATGAATTTCCAGCAACTGCGGATTATTCGCGAAACCGTCAGACAAAACTTTAATCTGACTGAAGCTTCGGCTGCGTTGTATACCTCGCAATCAGGCGTAAGTAAGCATATTAAAGATTTAGAAGATGAGCTTGGCGTACAACTTTTTATTCGTAAAGGCAAACGCTTATTGGGTTTAACAGAGCCCGGTCAGGCCTTGCTTGGAATTGTAGAACGCATGTTGGTCGATGCAGACAATATCAAACGCTTAGCCGATGATTTTAATAAAGTCGACGAAGGCACCTTAACGATTGCCACCACACATACCCAAGCGCGTTATGTGTTACCCCCAATCGTCAATCAATTTAAAAAAGCATTTCCCAAAGTGCATTTAATCTTGCAACAAGCCAGTCCCGTAGAAGTGGCTGAAATGCTGTTACAAGGTGAAGCCGATATTGGCATTGCCACAGAATCACTCACTGCCGAAGAAAATTTAGCCAGTGTGCCGTTTTATAATTGGCAACACAGTATCATCACGCCACAAAATCATCCTTTGACTCAAAAAAGCCCAATTGGCATTGAGGATTTAGCGCAATATCCAATTATCACCTATCATGGTGGTTTTACTGGACGCTCTAAAATTGATAAAGCCTTTGAAGAGTCTGGCTTAGATTTTAATATTGTGATGTCAGCGCTCGATGCCGACGTGATTAAAACCTATGTTGAACTGGGTATGGGCATTGGGATTGTCAATGATGTGGCCTATGACCCAGAGCGTGACTACCGTTTAAAACAAATTGCCACCAATATTTTTGGAGTCAACACCACATGGCTTGCGGTGCGTAAAGGTCATTTGTTACGTGGTTACGGTTATGCGTTTATTTCGCTGTGCTCACCGGATGCCGACACGCGAGCCTTAAAACGCGTGGCTTATCCTGAAGACTAAATCATCATGAGCAGCTTAGGCTGCTCTTTTTTATGCTTTCCTGCTTGATGCTTTGGCAAAAATGTATTTTTCTTTCTTTAACATTAAATCTATTCAAGTTTAATCTGTATGAATTTTTTAGCTTTTATTGGCTAAAACGTATTTTAAATATAAATAATAATTGTTATCATTTCTAAAATTTTAATCACAGTCAGATGATCAATACAATGAACAATCCGGCCCCCATGGATTCTCTTGACCCAATCGGTCATCCACATGTCCTTGCAAAAAAGAAAGTTAAAGCCAAACCACAGACACCGCTTGCCTATCGCTTGATGATTTTATACCGCTTTGTGTTAGCCCTTGTGGGTGGTTATGTGTTGTCGGCTTTAAGTGCTATTGCCATTGCCGAAGTTTTTATTCAACAACGTGCTAGCGCTGCCATGAGTGCCACTTTAATTGCGTTTTGCGTGTATTGCGGTGCTTTTATTTGGGTATTTATGGTGCAAAAAACTTTAAAAGCAAGCTTAGGCATTATGGTGCCAGGTCTGGTGCTGTGGCTCTTGATTAAATGGTTAGGAAACTAAAATGCGTGTAGATGGAAAAGCAGAAGGCCCACGTCAGTCCATGTCTTGGTTGCATACATGGGCCAGCCTGATTTTAGGTTGGCTGCTGTATGCAATTTTTGTTACCGGTACATTAAGTTTTTTTCAAAATGAAATTACCGTTTGGATGAAGCCCGAACTGCATCATTCAGTGCCAAGTCAATCGCAAATTCAACAAAGCCAAGTGGCACTGAATTATTTACAACAACATCATCCTGATGCAGGCAGTTGGTCTATTCAATTGCCTACTTCACGACAAAATACCACGGTTGTGAATATACGTGGTGCCAATGAAGACCCACGTGCACGGCGTGGGGGTACGCGTGTGATTTTAGACAGTGCCACAGGTGAAGTGTTAGAAGCACGCGAAACCCGTGGTGGTGGATTTTTGTATCGTTTCCATTTTGAACTGTACGGTTTAGACCGTATTTGGGCACGTTGGATTGTCGGAATTGCCACCTTATTGATGTTTGTAGCGATCATTAGCGGCATTATCACGCATAAAAAAATCTTTAAAGATTTCTTCACCTTCCGTCCGGGTAAAGGACAGCGCTCATGGTTAGATGCACATAATGCCACTGCGGTTTTTGCCTTGCCCTTTCATTTAATGATTACCTTTAGTGGTTTATTGCTCTTGCTGTTTACCTTAATGCCATGGGGCATTGAGCGGGTGTATGAAAACCGTGGCGCATTTTTACAAGAACAACGTCAAGCTTTGGTAGAAACTCCCCAGCAAGAACGCAGTCAACGCCCAGCAGCTCCAGCTGAATCAGAGCGTGATCCGCAGCGTGGTCGTGGCGAACGCGGTCAAAAACAAGTACAAGCTGCACCACTGGCTGATTTAGCACCAATTATTGCAGATGCACACAAGCAGTGGCCAAATAATCCAATTGGAACCATTAGCATTGTTGCACCCAACACCACCAAAGCTGAAATTGAATTACGTGCCTTACATGGCGAAAGCGTGGCACATCGCAATATTTATCAAAGCTTAAGCTATAACGGTGTCACTGGCGTTGAAAAACCTGATGATGGCTCAAGCTTAAATAATCCAAGTGTTCCTGCGGCGATTTATAACGTCACTACTACTTTACATGAGGCACGCGGTGTCGATTTACCACTACGTTGGTTATTGTTCTTGTCGGGTATTTTAGGCACATTAATGGTGGCTACAGGCTTGTTGTTATGGTGTGTCAAACGTGCGCCACAGCAAGAAAAACAAGGCTACAAATCTTTGGGTTATCGCACGGTGGAAGTGCTAAACATTACCGCAATTATTGGTTTACCGATTGCCTGTGCAGTGTATTTTTATGCCAATCGTTTGATTGATGCCAACTTAGAAAAACGCAGTGCTTTAGAAATTCGTTGCTTCTTTATTGCATGGGGTTTGGTGTTTATTTATGCCCTCATACGTAAACATCGCCAAGCATGGCTAGACATGTTAGCCCTTGCTACACTGCTATTTGCTGCCTTACCAATCTTCAATTTTATGACCGGTGGCACGCCGCTTTGGAGCAGCATTTCCAATGGTGTTTGGGTCATTGCCTCATTTGATTTGGCCATGTGGGTACTCGCACTATTGTTTGCCTTTAGCTTTATCAAAGTGAAAAATCATCAAGCTTTAAGTTCAAAAAAACCTAAAGCAGGCAAAGCTGCACAGGAGCATGATGAATGAGTTGGTTTATCTTAGTATGGGCGCTGTGTAACTTAGGCTTTATTGCCTTGGCATGTTCAATGTCAAAGCATCAAAAACAAATCTTTAAACGTGAGTTAGATGCACAAAAAACCCGCCTTGCTAGTGTAATAGGTTGGATATTGTTAACGCTCGGTTTAATCAGTTGTTTAATTTATCAAGATAGCGTCAGCAATATGATCAGCTATTGGCTTGGGGTACTGAGTTTTTCAGCACTGGCAGTCGGTTTAAGCTTAAGTTATTTTGAAAACCACATTAAAATATTGGCTTTGGCTTCAGTTGTTTTCACTGTCATCAGCTTTGCTTTGATTGTGATATAAGAAGCCCATGAAAAAAAGCTCGCCTTTAGCGGGCTTTTTTTTGTGCTTTGCTCAGGCTTTTACTCAAACTTGGTAAAAATTTAGCATACAGCAATTGCTTTTTTTATAAAGCAGCTTAGGCTTATTAAGTATTTACTTGAGATCTTGTTATGACCACTCCTATTTCTGTGCCTAAAGCGCTGCTGAATCGTGCCACTGCGGGTAATCTAGACGCCCAATTTGATTTAGCTCAATTGTATATGAGCAGCGAACACGATGAAGATATCGAACGTGCTGAAGAATGGGCACTTAAAGCTGCATCTTTAGGTCATGTGGAATCGATGTATTGGTTAGGTGAAGGTTATACCGTATATGCCAAAGAATTATTAGAAGATGACCCTGAAGAAGCGAAAACCTATTTTGAGCATGCCCACAATTGGCTTAAACAAGCGGTTGCACAAAAGCACCCTGCTGCCACTTTAGAATTGGCAGGTTTTTACCGTCGTGGTGATGTAGTAGAAAAAGACGTGTTAAAGTCTGTTGAATTGGTTGAACAAGCGGCCAATTTAGGTGAATTACAAGCCATGCGTGATTTAGCCTTTATTTATGCCAATGCTTTAGGTATAGATGCTGATGAAGAAAAAGCGGAATTTTGGACACAAAAAGCCGATGCTCTAGAAGCCAAAGATGCATAACATTAAAGCCCTCAGTTGAGGGCTTTATTTATGGATTATTCCAACAGCCTGAGCTTTGACTGTCAAAAAACTCTATTTCAATTTCTTTAGAATATTTTTTAATAAGCAAATAAATTCTGTGACATTCATTTTGATCTTTAGAGTAAGTTGAAATAGCAACCTTACCCCCGATTTCTTGTTTAAAAATTTGCTCAATCAAATGTGTCTCCTGTTCACCTAAACCCCATCCATAAATAACTAAATTTTCATTTTTAGTTATTAAATTCGGTAAAACTTCATAAAATATTGTACTCAAATATGGACTACTTTTTATTGACTCTAATTTTTTAGTCCCTATGCCCTCAGCTACAAATAATGGTATTTTTTCTTCGCTCCACTGCGATGTAATAACCTTTAATAAATTGTTATATTCATCCCTTTGTATTTTATTTTCCACATTTTTAGCATCCCTAAAGATAGATAAATTACCATGTTGGTAAAATGTGAGAGTGATTTCTCTTTGATTTCTCCCGTAAGGTTGTCTAAACTTTTCCCAATCATAGTCAAATCGACCATTGGTAATGAAACAATCTTTAAATACATGTCCATCAGTAACATTTTCATTTCCATACATACGAATCCAATAAAGAATCAAATCATAATTTAGAGAAACGACTGTAGAGAATTGCTTTGTAAATTGATACAGATTGGGTAATTGATCAATGATATGCGCATGTTCACAATGAACCTCCTTGACTACTTGGATAAGTGCATTTTTAATATTTTCATATGCTGAATCGACTTTTAAATCACAAATACCTAAATGCTTATTTACTAATTTTGCATGCCAAACTAGTCGTAAAATTAATTCAAAATCAGATGTAGAAAATTCAATAAAAAGTTTAGCTATATCATCATTAAAAAGTTTCAAGTTTTCAGCTTCTTCTTTTAAAGAGTTAAAATGAAATTTTTCATATAAAGCAATACTAGCCCCATTGCCTATGATCAAGTTCGCATTTAAATAATCGTCTTTAATATCTTTCCAATCATGTATTGGATATTGAAATTCTTTTGTCACAGTCAATCCAAAATTTTCTTCTTAGACAGATATTAAACAATTTCGGATTGGAACAAAACGCAAATCCAAGTACAATACTGCCCTAGTCGAGGGATGCTGCGACTGATCTTACAGGCACCAAATGTAAGATTTGCCAGGCTCGACGATCGGTTACTCTGCTCAGAGCAACCAACAACGGCATCCGCGAACTGAATGATCAATTATTAATTTTAAGGAGATCGTGATGAACGCGGTTAATGCTTCATTTACAGATTACAAAGTTGCCGACATCTCTCTTGCTGACTACGGTCGTAAAGAAATCAAACTTGCAGAAGCTGAAATGCCAGCGCTTATGGGTTTACGTAAGCGTTATGCTGCGGCTAAGCCACTTGCAGGTGCTAAAATCTTGGGTTGTATCCACATGACAATCCAAACTGCGGTTTTAATTGAAACTTTAGTTGAATTAGGTGCAGAAGTTCGTTGGACATCTTGTAACATCTTCTCAACTCAAGATCACGCTGCTGCTGCAATCGCTGCTGCGGGTATTCCTGTTTTTGCTTGGAAAGGCGAAACTGAAGAAGAATACATGTGGTGCTTAGAACAACAAATCAATATCAATGGCACACCTTGGGATGCCAACATGATTTTGGATGACGGTGGTGATTTAACACTCCTTGTTCATGAAAAATATCCAGAAGTGATTGCAAAAATCCACGGCGTAACAGAAGAAACCACGACAGGTGTTCAACGTCTGTACGAAATGCTTCGTGATGGCACGTTAAAAGTTCCTGCAATCAACGTCAACGATTCTGTTACTAAATCTAAAAACGACAACAAATACGGTTGCCGTCACTCACTTAACGATGCCATCAAACGTGGTACAGATATGTTGTTGTCTGGCCGTCGTGCGCTTGTGATTGGTTACGGTGACGTTGGTAAAGGTTCAGCACAATCACTTCGTCAAGAAGGTATGATTGTACGTGTAACAGAAGTTGATCCAATCTGTGCAATGCAAGCATGTATGGATGGTTATGAAGTTGTATCTCCATACAAAAATGGTGTGCAAACAGGTAAAAAAGAAGACGTTAATCTTGATCTTCTTCAAAATACTGACCTCATCGTTACAACAACAGGTAACTACCACGTATGTGACGCTGCGATGCTTGATTCATTAAAAGCAGGTGCTGTGGTGTGTAACATCGGTCACTTTGACACTGAAATTGACACCAACTACTTACGTGGTTACAAGTGGGTTGAAGTGAAACCTCAAGTTCACCAAGTGTATCGTTCAGAAAACGAAAATGATTATTTAATCCTTTTATCTGAAGGTCGTTTGGTGAATCTTGGTAATGCAACAGGTCACCCATCACGTATTATGGATGGTTCTTTTGCAAACCAAGTATTGGGTCAAATGCACTTGTTTGCTGAGAAATTTGCTGATCTTCCTGAAGAAGAAAAAGCTGCTAAAATCCGTGTAGAACTGATTCCTAAGAAATTAGACGAAGAAGTGGCTGCGGCAATGGTTGCAGGTTTTGGTGGCGTGTTAACTCAATTAACACAACAACAAGCAGACTATTTAGGTGTTGCTGTTGAAGGTCCATTTAAATCTGATGCTTATAAATACTAAGCACTGATAAAAGCAGGCCTCGTGCCTGCTTTTCTTTGTGGTTTATTCGTTTATAAGTAAAAAGGATTTAAGCATGTCAAAACAGATTCCTATTTCTTTTGAGTTTTTCCCCACCAAGACTGATGCTGGTGCAGAAAAACTTAAAACCGTACATCAAGAATTACAACTGCTCAATCCAGAGTTTTTCTCTGTGACTTATGGTGCAGGCGGTTCTACCCGTGAACGTACACTTTCAACTTTAGCTGATTTTAATGGCAAAGGCACACCTGTTGCCCCTCATCTGTCTTGTATTGGTGATAGCAAAGCACGTATTGCGGAACTGCTTGATTTATACCAATCACAAGGCATCAACCGTATTGTGGCATTGCGTGGTGATTTACCTTCAGGTCAAGTTGGCTTAGGTGAACTGCCTTATGCAACTGATCTTGTGCGTTTTATTCGTGAGCATTCAGGCGATCATTTCCATATTGAAGTGGCAGCTTATCCTGAAATGCACCCACAAGCAGACAGCTTTGATTTAGACATCCAGCGTTTTTGTGACAAAGCCAATGCCGGTGCCAATGCAGCCCTGACTCAATTCTTCTTTAATCCAGATGCGTATTTCTATTTTGTTGATCGTATTCAAAAAGAAGGTGTCAATATTCCTGTAGCGCCGGGCATTATGCCGATTACCAATGCCAACAACTTGATCCGCTTTGCCGATGGTACAGGCGCTGAAGTGCCACGTTGGATTCGTAAGCAATTGGCAACCTATGGTGATGACACGGCTTCAATTAAAGCCTTTGGTCATGAAGTGGTGGTTAAACTGTGTGAACGCTTAATTGCAGGCGGTGCGCCAAGTTTGCATTTTTACACCATGAACACCACTGATCCAACGCGTCAATTGGTTCAAGATTTAGGTTTGGCTTAATTTTATTGTTTTTAAAGTGAGTATTTTATGCCACGTTTTTATATGGAAGCGACGTTAACGGTTGACACGTCTGCCGATTTAACCGAAACCGTGTTTCATCATTGGTGTAAAGTACTCCGCGCCCAAGTCGGTGAAACCGCCACCTTGTTTAATGGTCAAGGTGGTGAGTATCAAGTAGAACTCATTGAAGTGGCTAAAAAAACGGCGCGTGTTCACGTCATCAGTTTTAACCCTGATAATCGCACACCTGCTTTTCATGCTTTGCTCGGTCAAGTGATGAGTAAAGGCGATCGTATGGATTATGCCATTCAAAAAGCAGTGGAATTGGGAGTTGCTCAAATTCAATTGCTGACTTCTGAACGTTGTGAAATGCGTTTGAAGTATGACCGTGATCAAAAAAAATTGGATCATTGGCAAGGCGTCGCCGTTGCAGCCTGTGAGCAATGTGGTTTAAATATCGTGCCACAAATTTTAGCACCTTTGCCACTTGAACAATGGTTAGCAAGCGAATTGCCTGCGACTAAATTGGTGCTTGCACCCAATAAAGATGCAGCCAATGTGCTAACGCAAGCCACCCCTGATTTGGCGTTATTGATTGGGCCTGAAGGTGGTTTAAGCGAAGCTGAAATTTCTACCGCGAATACCCAAGGCTTTATCAATTGGTGTATTGGACGTCGTGTTTTACGTACAGAAACTGCACCTGTTGTGGCTTTGTCTATTCTGAATTATCACTTTGCTGATTAAACAAACCCAAATGCAAAAGCAGCCGCAAAGCTGCTTTTTTTATGTTCAAACCCTAGGCTTTAGATTTCACATACTGTGATGTAGAGTCTGTTGCTTAAGACTTATTTTGACTTAAGAATGACCCATATTCATCCTATACTGTGCCATATTTATTTGGTGCAAGGTTTAATACACTATACTCAGCAGGTATGCTTTTATTCTTATGATGTATCGCGTTCTGTCACGACAAACATGGCATTTATTTTTTAAAGCCTAAAAATGATAATCCCTACAAAGACTTTAGTCTAAAAATGCTATTTGCAGCTTATGGCATTGTTTATACTGCAAACAATTTTGCACTGTTCTTTCAAGCTAATCCAAAAAAATATTTATAAAAATAATAACTTAGATTTATACAACCCATTTTATATAATTTAACTCTTAATTGATCTTCTCAAGCTCTAAGTTTGACTATAAAAGCAGCATTCTTGGCTATTAGAAGCCTATGAGTAATGTTATATTCGATCAAATTTGGTCAAACACCACCAGCCTGTCTGGTCGGCAACTTTAAGGTAAAACGAGATTCAAATGGACGATCAATCATTAAAACAGCAAGCTTTGTACTATCATGAATTCCCAACCCCGGGGAAAATCAGCGTTACTCCAAGTAAACAACTGATCAACCAACACGACTTGGCTTTGGCTTATTCACCAGGTGTTGCTGCGCCATGTTTAGAGATTGAACGTGATCCATCAAAGGCTGCATTGTACACCGCACGCGGTAACTTGGTTGCGGTCATCACCAACGGTACTGCGGTACTGGGTTTAGGTAATATTGGTCCATTGGCCTCTAAACCTGTGATGGAAGGTAAAGGCGTTTTATTTAAAAAGTTTGCCGGTGTTGACGTTTTTGATATCGAAATTGCTGAAAATGATCCAGACAAAATCGTAGAGATTGTGGCAGCACTGGAGCCAACCTTTGGTGGTATTAACTTAGAAGATATTAAAGCGCCAGAGTGCTTCTACATCGAGCAAAAATTGCGCGAGCGCATGAACATTCCAGTGTTCCATGATGACCAACATGGTACATCTATTATTGTCGGTTCAGCATTACTCAATGCCCTACAACTGAACGGCAAAAAGATTGATGAGATCAAAATCGTTGCCTCAGGTGCTGGTGCGGCTGCATTGTCTTGCCTTGACTTACTGTGTGCTTTAGGTGCGAAGAAAGAAAATATCACTGTGGCTGACTCACGCGGTTTGCTTACCACACAGCGTACTGGTTTAGATGAATCGAAAAAACGCTATGTACAAGATATTCAAGGCACACAACTTGCTGATGTAATGGCAGGTGCAGACATGTTCTTAGGTTTATCTGCCGCAGGCATTTTAAGCCAAGACATGGTTAAGCAAATGGCCAAAGACCCTATTATCTTTGCCCTTGCCAATCCAGATCCTGAAATTTTGCCAGAACACGCCCACGCTGCCCGTGATGACGTGATTATGGCCACAGGTCGTTCGGATTATCCAAACCAAGTGAACAATGCATTGTGCTTCCCGTATATTTTCCGCGGTGCTTTAGATGTGGGTGCAACCACCATCAATGAAGACATGAAAATTGCCTGTGTCCATGCCATTGCGCGTATGGCACACATTGAAGCCGATGCAGCCTCTTATGGTGAAAAATCGGCATCTTTTGGTCGTGAATACTTAATTCCTCGTCCACTTGATCAACGCTTGATTTTAGAAATTGCACCTGCTGTGGCAAAAGCGGCGATGGATTCAGGTGTAGCAACGCGTCCAATCCAAGACTTTGCGGTGTATCGTCAGCGTTTATCTGAGTTTGTCTATAACTCAGCGTTTATGATGAAGCCAATTTTTGCCCAAGCCAAAACTGATCCAAAACGTATCGCTTATGCTGAAGGTGAAGATTTACGTGTATTACGTGCCGTGCAAATTGCCGTAGACGAAGACTTAGCCAAACCAATTTTGGTGGGTCGTACTGCGGTGATTGAAGCCAACATTAAAAAGTTAGGCTTACGTTTAGAAAATGGCGTGAACGTGACCATCGTGGATCAAGAAAACAATCCAGACTGCCAAAAATTTGCTGATGATTACTACAGCATCATGCAACGTAAAGGCGTAACCCCTGAATACGCACAGCGTGAAACACGTCGTCGTTCAACTTTAATTGCATCCATGTTGGTACGTCATGGTTTAGCAGATGGTATGCTCTGTGGTACTTATTCAAGCTATGACATTCATTTAGACTTTGTGAAAAATACCATTGGTCTAAAAGAAGGTCATAATACCTTCTTTACCTTAAATGCCTTGATGCTTGAAGATCGCAACTTGTTTATTGCCGATACCTACATTAACCGTAACCCAACAGCGGAACAGTTGGCTGAAATGACCATTTTAGCGGCTGAAGAAGTGCGTCGTTTTGGTGTTACTCCACGTGTGGCATTGGTCTCTCATTCAAGTTTTGGTTCAGATCAACATGACCCAAGCGCGCAAAAAATGCGTAAAGTGTTTGATATTTTGACTGAAATTGCACCTGAACTTGAAGTGGAAGGTGAAATGCATGCCGATGCAGCGTTGGACGAAAATATCCGTCAGTTTGCTTTCCCTAACTCACGTTTTAAAGGTTCAGCAAACTTACTGATTATGCCAAATCTTGATGCTGCCAATATCTCGTTTAACTTACTCAAAGCGACATCGGGTAATAACGTGACCATTGGTCCTATTTTGTTAGGTGCAGCAAAACCTGTACATATTTTAACGCCAACAGCGACTACACGTCGTGTGGTGAATATGACAGCGTTAACTGTGGCTGAAATTCAGCAAGCAGAGCAAGACGCGCTATAAGACAAATGCCTGAAAAGGCAGCTTCTTGACTTGAGAAAACCTCTATTCTGTTGCATGATTGCCTCAAGAATAGAGGTTTTTTCATGCAAGTTTATTTAGTAGGCGGTGCAGTACGAGATCATTTGCTCGGTCATCCCTATCACGAAAAAGATTATGTGGTTGTTGGTGCGACACCACAACAAATGCTTGCCGACGGCTTTGAGCCGGTGGGCAAAGATTTTCCTGTTTTTTTACATCCTAAAACAAAAGAAGAATATGCCCTTGCCCGTACCGAACGTAAGGCAGGCGTAGGCTATCATGGCTTTGAATTCTATACCGACCCCAACGTCAGTTTAGAAGAAGATCTGATTCGCCGTGATTTAACCATCAATGCCATGGCCATGGATCAAGACGGTCAGGTGTATGATCCGTACCATGGGCAACTTGATCTCAAGCTTAGGCTATTAAGACATGTGTCCGATGCGTTTGTCGAAGATCCGCTACGCGTATTACGTATTGCACGGTTTGCCGCACGTTATCATCATTTAGGTTTTAAGGTTGCTCCTGAAACCTTACAGTTGATGCAACGCTTAGCAGAATCAGGCGAGCTGCAAGCATTGACTGCTGAACGGGTGTGGAAAGAAACTTCACGTGCGCTCATGGAAGTCAATGCTGAGGTGTATTTTGAAGTGCTGCGTAGTTGTGGCGCACTTCAAGTCTTGTTCCCTGAAATTGATGCGTTGTTTGGTATTCCTCAACGTCCTGAATATCATCCAGAAATTGATTGTGGCATTCATACCTTAATGTCGTTGCAACAAGCCTGTCAGGCCAATTATTCACTCGATGTGCGGTTTGCCGTATTGGTGCATGATTTAGGTAAAGCCCTTACCCCACCAGCTGAACTACCACGGCACATTATGCATGAAGAGCGTGGTATAGAACCGGTGACCCAAGTGTGTGAGCGCTTAAAAGTCCCAACCAACACCAAGCAGTTGGCTTTAGCGGTGTGTAAAGAGCATTTAAAATGCCACCAAGCATTTAACTTAAAGCCCGGCACTTTATGGCGCTTATTGCAGCGCTTAGATGTGCTACGTCGTCCTGAACGAGTCGAAGCCTTTGTGCAAGCCTGTGAATGTGATGCGCGTGGTCGTTTAGGCTTAGAAAATCGAGCTTATCCTCAGGCGCAATACTTATTGGATGCCATGCAAGTGGTACGCAGTATTAAAGCGCAAGATTTACCCCGTGATATTCAAGGCCCTGATATTGGCGAAATGCTGATTGAACGTCGTATTTTGGCGCTAGCTGAATTAAAAGCTGCGCAACCCATACAAGAATAAAAAAAAGCACCCAAGGGTGCTTTTTTATTTAAGCGCGATCGGCTGGAAAACTAATTACATCACTTAAACCCATTTTTTCTGTTGCAATCATCAGTAAACGATCTAAGCCTAAAGCAATACCTGAGCATTCAGGCATATTGGGCAATGCAGCCAATAAATATTCATCTATTGGCATGACGCTTAAGCCAAGTTTGGCACGTTCTTGATTGTCGGCTTCAAAACGACTGCGTAGCACTGTGGCATCCATTAATTCATCATATGCATTGGCTAACTCTAAACCATTTATATATAACTCAAAACGTGCAGCAACCACTTCACCATCTTCGTCTGTACGGGTTTTAGCAAGCGATGCCAATTCAGGCGGGAAATCGGTTAAAAATACCGGCGTATCAAAACCTAAGCTTGGCTCAACCATGTGTGAAAACAATAAGTCAATATACCCTAAACGATCATCGCCTAAATCTAAGTTTAAGCCCACACGGCGTGCAGCATCTTGCAACTCTTTGGTGCTGGCTTGTAAAGGATTAAGATCCAAACGATCCATAAAAGCATGTTTATAACTTAAGATTGTGGGACGTACTTCAGCAAAACGCTGCTGTAACACCACATTGAGTAAATCGGTCACTTCAAACATCAAGTCTTTTAAACTAAAACCGGGACGATACCACTCAAGCATAGTAAATTCGCTGTTGTGTTTACGTCCATGTTCATCATCACGAAAAACTTTACAGATTTGATAAATTGGCCCACTGCCACTGGCCAATAAACGCTTCATGGCAAATTCAGGTGAAGTATGCAAATAATGTGTCGCAGATTTACCCAGCATATGGCGTGTGGCTTGCACGGATGCTAAATAAACATCCGTCACCCCTGCTTGCGATAAAATCGGTGTTTCTACTTCAAGCACTTCGCGCTTAGCAAAAAAATCACGAATTTGTGCATACATGTTGGCACGGGCACGTAAGGCACTTAAGTCACAGGTTGGTTGATAATTAAGGCTCATGCGATTGGTCCTGCATGGGCTGCCCATTCACGGCGCAGCGGATAAGTTTTTCTTAAAAAATCAAAAGCGGCTTGTTCAACTTTGCCATCCTTTACACAAGCGCGTAAATTGGCATCGTCACGGGCAATGTCATAAATTTGGCTTAAATGCGCCGCCAAAGCCGCTTTTAAGTCTTGACCTTGAAAATAGGTGTCACATACAGGCAATTGGCTTTCAAAACGTTTTGTGGCATCAAAACCAAATTGTGCACAAAAGGCGTCATAGATCATTTGTGTACCGCGCGCTTTGCCTTCTAAGCTATAACCTGCAATATGCGGAGTCACAAGGGTGATTAAATCTAAGACTTCGGCTGTAATTTCAGGTTCATGTTCAAATACATCTAGTACGACTTTACGCCCTGTTTTTTGAATATCTGCAATTAAATCAGCTTCTGCCACCACAGAACCACGCGCCGAGTTAATTAAAATTGTTTGCGGTGACATTTTTGCCAAAGCAGCAGCATGAATTAAATGATAAGTCGGATGCGGGCCTGTTTTGGTTAAAGGCACATGAATAGAAATCGCCTGTGAGGAAGTCAACAAGGTGTCAAAATCAACTTGTTCAACGCTGTTTAAGGTCACAAATGGGTCATAGCCGATGACGTGCCAACCTAACAGTTGCGCCATTTTCACCAAGCGCGAACCCACATTACCCAACCCAATTACCCCTAAGGTAAAGCGATCGTCAGCATGTAACAGTTCAGGTTGCACATGTAATAAAGCAGTAATCACATATTCTGCTACAGCTTGTGCGTTACAGCCTGCCGCATTGGACCACGCAATCTGTTGTTGTTGTAAATCTTGCAGATCTAAATGATCGGTACCAATGGTGGCACTGCCCACAAATTTCACACTGCTGTCTGCTAACAGCGCTGCATTGACTTGCGTAACCGAGCGCACCAAAAGTGCATCGGCATCAGACAAATCATGCGCAGTTAAAGTACGTCCTGCTTTATGGTGAATCTCGCCAAATTCAGCAAAGAAATAATCGGTAAAGGCCAAATTCTCATCGGCAATCATTTTCATAAGGCAATCCACTGCATGTATTGCCGCTTATGATACTTGCTCAACAATCAGCTGACCAATAAATCTTTGCCCAGCAGTAACGTCGTTTAAACCGCACTACAATGACCATATTAAAGACATAAAAAAACCCCTGATTTAACATCAGGGGTTTTTTGAATTTGGCGGAAGCGGTGAGATTCGAACTCACGGAGGGGTATAAGCCCTCGTCGGTTTTCAAGACCGGTGCATTAAACCGCTCTGCCACGCTTCCATGGGGTGTATATTACGGCCAAGCTTTGATGCATGCAAGCAAAAAATACAATAAATTGAATTAAATGCACAAGTTTTCATTAAATATTAAAGCTTCGCTGCTAATTCTGCGCCATCACGAATGGCACGCTTGGCATCAAGTTCAGCGGCAAGTTTGGCTCCACCAATTAAGTGATAATGGGTTTTGCCTTTTAAAGGCTGTTGCGGCATTAAATAGCTCACAGATTCTTGCCCTGCACACACCACCACATGATCAACACGTAACAATTGTGCTTGCCCTGCAAGCTCAATCCATAAACCTTCTTCGGTGACCGCTTGATATTGCGCGCCAGCCAACATACGCACGCCGTGTTTTTTTAATTCTGCGCGATGTACCCAACCCGTGGTTTTACCCAAACCAGCCCCTACAGGGGTATTTTTGCGCTGTAACAAGTAAATCTCACGCTGAGGCTTAGGTGTTTTGGCAATAACTAAACCACCTGCGGTTTGATAATGGCTTGTCGGGTCCACACCCCATTGTTTTTTCCACTCTGCAACCGATTGATGCGCTGATTTTAATAAAAACTCTGCCAGATCAAAACCAATGCCTCCTGCCCCAATCACAGCCACGCGCTGACCAACATGAGCCCCCTTTAATACCTCGCTATAGGATAAAACTTTGGGTGAGTCTGCACCTTGTAGTTTTAAACTGCGGGGTACGACTCCTGTGGCAATAATTACTTCATCAAATTGAGCTTGTTCTAAGTATTCATGGGTGACTTGCGTATTAAGCTTAAGTTCTACATCATATTTTTTCAGTTGTACCTCAAAATAGCGCAGCGTTTCATAAAACTCTTCTTTACCGGGAATGACTTTGGCCAAATTAAATTGCCCACCAATCTGGTTTTGAGCTTCAAACAGTGTGACCCGATGCCCACGACGTGCTGCCACCGTAGCAGCTGACAAACCTGCCACACCTGCGCCCACCACGGCAATGTTCTTGATTTTTTTAGTGGGTAAATAGCGCAGTTCGGTTTCATAACAGGCTTGCGGATTGACCAAACACGTGGCACGTTGATTTTTAAAGGTATGATCAAGGCAAGCTTGGTTACACGCAATACAGGTATTAATTTCATTAATACGCCCGCTTTGGGCTTTATTGACCCATTCAGGGTCGGCTAGAAAAGGACGTGCCATTTGAATTAAATCGGCTTGCCCTTGATCTAAAATACTTGCGGCAGTTTCAGGCATATTAATCCGATTAGATGCCATAACCGCAATGCTTACATGTTGTTTTACTTCGGCAGTGTAATCGACAAAAGCGGCACGTGGCACAGAGCTGACAATGGTTGGAATACGCGCTTCATGCCAACCAATCCCTGTATTTAAAATATGAATACCGGCTTTTTCTAAGGCTTGGGCAATTAAAATCACCTCATCCATACAATTGCCACCTTCAACCAAATCCAGCAATGACAAGCGAAAACACAGAATAAATTGATCGCCCACACGCTCACGAATGGCTTGAACAATCTCAACCGCCAAACGCATACGATTGGTTAAGCTGCCACCCCAACGGTCTTTACGCCGATTCACATGCCGGCTTAAAAATTGGTTAATCAAATAGCCTTCTGAACCCATAATTTCCACCCCATCATAGCCGGCTTGTTGAGCCAATTCGGCAGTGCGGGCATAGTCATTAATGGTGTCTAAAATATTTTGGTGGCTCATCTCACGCGGTTTAAACGGTGAAATGGGCGATTTAATCCGACTGGCCGATACCACAAAAGGCTGATAACCATAACGTCCGGCGTGCAGAATCTGTAATAGAATTTTCCCGCCATGTTGATGTACAGCACGGGTGACCAAACGGTGGGCAATCACATCAGCGCGATAATTTAATGTTCCCCCCATGGGCAACAACCAACCTTGCCGATTGGGCGAAATTCCACCAGTAATCATTAAGCCCACACCACCTTTGGCGCGTTCGGCAAAATAAGCGGCTAATTTAGGGTAGTTATAAAAACGGTCTTCTAAACCGGTGTGCATAGAACCCATCACCACACGATTTTTTAAACTGGTAAAACCCAAATCTAATGGACGAAACAAAGATGAATTGACCAGCGACATAGGCGCTCCTTGAGTCATTTGGTTATTGTTATGGCTTGAGTGTACCCTGAAATCTGCTGTGCTTGCCCAGCAATAGCGAAAGATTCAAAACTCACAGCAGTTTAGATTTATTTTGCAAATGGACTTGGTAATTTTAATCGATTGTGTTTTTTAAGCCAAACAAGCACGTTTTATAATGATACAATGCTGAGTTTAGATTTTCTCCTTGGCTGCCATCATGGTTGCCTATTTTATATAGTTAGGACGAGCAATGACTGATAATGCAACGATCTTGCAGAATGTACCAGTAGGCAAAAAAGTAGGTATCGCTTTCTCTGGTGGTCTAGATACTTCAGCTGCACTATTGTGGATGAAACAAAAAGGCGCTGAACCTTATGCGTATACCGCAAACTTAGGTCAGCCAGACGAAGATGATTACGATGCGATTCCAAAGAAAGCTGAGGCCTACGGCGCAGTTAAAGCTCGCTTAGTGGACTGCCGTTTACAGCTTGCATTAGAAGGTATTGCAGCGATTCAATGTGGCGCTTTCCACATCTCAACCGGTGGTATGCCGTATTTTAACACCACACCACTGGGTCGTGCGGTAACAGGTACCATGCTTGTGACTGCCATGAAAGAAGATGACGTCAACATTTGGGGTGACGGCTCGACTTATAAAGGCAACGACATTGAACGTTTCTACCGTTATGGTTTGTTGACCAACCCTGCGCTTAAAATTTATAAGCCTTGGTTAGACCAAACCTTTATTGATGAATTAGGTGGCCGTGCAGAAATGTCACAGTTCCTCATCGACAACGGTTTTGACTACAAAATGTCAAAAGAAAAAGCCTATTCAACAGATTCAAACATGTTAGGTGCAACGCACGAAGCCAAAGATTTAGAATATCTTGATGCTGGCATCAAAATTGTTGAGCCAATCATGGGCGTTGCATTCTGGAAAGATGACGTAGACGTTAAAGCTGAAGAAGTGTCTATTACGTTTGAAGAAGGCTTCCCTGTTGCGATTAACGGTCGTCGTATCGAAGATCCAGTTGAATTTATCTTAGAAGCAAACCGTATCGGTGGCCGCCACGGTCTAGGTATGTCGGATCAAATTGAAAACCGTATCATCGAAGCGAAATCGCGTGGTATTTATGAAGCACCGGGTATGGCATTGCTTCACATTGCCTACGAGCGTCTTGTCACGGGTATTCATAACGAAGATACCATTGAGCAATACCGCATCAACGGTTTACGTTTAGGTCGCCTACTTTACCAAGGTCGTTGGTTCGACTCTCAAGCATTAATGCTACGTGAAACGGCTCAGCGTTGGGTTGCTAAAGCGGTTACAGGTACTGTAACGCTTGAGCTTCGTCGTGGTAATGACTACACGATTATGAACACTGAATCTGAAAACCTAACCTATGAAGCTGAACGCTTAACCATGGAAAAAGGTGATTCAATGTTCTCTCCAATGGATCGTATTGGTCAATTAACCATGCGTAACTTGGATATTACTGATACACGTCAAAAATTGGGCATTTATACTAACTCAGGTTTATTGGCTGTAGGTACAGGTTCTGCTGTGCCACAATTAAAAGACAAAAATAAATAATTTTTGTTGTGAAAAAAAACCGCTCAGCTGAGCGGTTTTTTTATGCTTAAAAACACAGCAACTACCGCCATATTGCGGCATTATTGGCTAAAAATCGGCTTTTGTTGCGCTTAAAGATTATCATTTGTGCATTTATAGATTATCATCGGACTTATTTTTTTGAAGTACAGCTGTGAATACGATTACTCTTCTTCAGCCAGATGATTGGCACGCTCACCTTCGCGACGGTTTATCTCTACAACGCACTGTGCCAGATTTAGCACGCCAGTTCTCACGTGCGATTTGTATGCCAAACCTTGTGCCACCGGTTAAGACTGTAGAAGAAGCGATCAGCTATCGCGAACGCATTATGGCACATGTACCAGAGGGTCTAAACTTTGACCCACGTATGGTGCTGTACTTCACCAACAATACTTCACCTGATGAAGTGAAAAAAATTAAAGACTCAGCGCATGTCAATGCCATTAAGCTTTATCCTGCTGGTGCCACCACCAATTCAGACAGTGGCGTAAGTGACATTGAAAAAGTTTACCATGTCATTGAAAAAATGGAAGAATATCAAGTTCCATTGTTATTACATGGTGAAGTCACGCATAACCATGTGGATATTTTTGACCGTGAAAAACGTTTCTTAGATGAAGTATTAGCACCGCTTTTACAAAAATTCCCAAAATTAAAATTAGTGCTTGAGCATATCACTACAGCAGAAGCCGCTGAATTTGTGTTAGCGCAAGGCGAGCATGTAGCCGCCACCATTACCCCACAGCATTTATTATTTAACCGCAATGATATGTTGGTGGGTGGTATTAAACCGCATTTTTATTGCTTACCTATTTTAAAACGTCAAACCCATCAAGCCAAATTGCTTGAAGTGGCCACCTCTGGCAATCCTCAATTTTTCTTAGGTACAGACAGTGCACCGCACTCGAAAAATGCCAAAGAAAATGCCTGTGGTTGTGCGGGTTGCTATAGCGCACCAACTGCAATTGAGTTGTATGCTCAAGCCTTTGACCAAGTGGGTAAAATTGAGCGTTTAGAAGGCTTTGCAAGCCATTTTGGTGCTGACTTCTACGGTTTACCACGTAATACTACAACGATTACTTTGGTCAAAGAAGAACAGACCATTCCTGAGAGTTTTGACTATTTGGATGGCGAAAAAATTATCCCACTTTATGCGGGTAAAACCATCCAGTGGAGAAAATTGTGACACAAGAAACAGGACCTATGATTGGTCAGCGTTTCCGTGGTTTTTTACCTGTTGTTGTTGATGTCGAAACAGCAGGTTTTAACGCGCAAACCGATGCTTTACTTGAAATTGCGGCCATTCCAATTGTGTATGACGACAATGGCAAATTTGTACCAGGTCAACCTTATCATGCCCATATTAATCCTTTTGAAGGAGCGAATTTAGATCGCCGCTCATTAGATTTTATTGGGGTTGATCCATTTAATCCCATGCGTATGGCCATGGCTGAAGATGAAAAAACGGCATTAAAACGTATTTTCAAATCAGTCAATGAAGTACGTCGTCAACAAGGCTGTACTCATGCAGTGTTGGTGGGTCACAATGCCCATTTTGACTTAGGTTTTTTACAAGCTGCGATTGCACGTACAGGCAGTAAAAACCAAAACCCATTTCATAGTTTTTCCGTATTTGATACGGTCACCTTAAGTGCGGTGATGTTTGGTCAAACCGTACTTGCTAAGTCATGTATTCAAGCGGGTATTGAGTTTGATGGCAAAGAAGCCCATTCTGCGTTATATGACACGCAAAAGACCGCTGAACTGTTTTGTTATATTTTGAACAAACTCGCACCACATTTACTTGACACTTTGGTGGCGGATCAATAAGATACCGCCATCTTCTAAACGTCCCTATCGTCTAGAGGCCTAGGACATCGCCCTTTCACGGCGGTAACCGGGGTTCGAATCCCCGTAGGGACGCCATCTATTTCTTGCTTTATTCCTCTTGGCCTTAATAAGGCACTGAGTCATATTTTCTATCTCAATTGACTTTTATTATACTTTTCATACAAAAAATTTTAATGTTTATAGCTTTGGCTTGATGTTCAGTCACCATATCACTCACTCATTAAGTTTAAGCATGTTTACTGCCTCTATATTTTTACTTTGGTGTTTTTAGCCAAAAGCTAAATATATTTCTCTCCCCTCCTTCAAAGCCTGTTGTACTTTTATCATCTAAAGCGAAATAACCACGCTTGAATTGTTCATAGCACATTATTGTGCTTTTTTATGTCTTGTGTTTCACAAAGATAAAATATTGCCCATCATGAGGTAGAAAAGATCACAATCTTAAGTAAGATTGTTGCAATTGAGTTAAATTTTAATGATAATTACTCTCGTTTTCATTTGTATATCTATTTCGCTATGCGCTTTTCGCTTTCTACTTTAACGACCGCAATACTTACCATTTTAACGACCTCTGCTTATGCCAATGATTCAAATGAACAACAAGAAAAAAATGTGGCTTTACTGCCGATTATTGTAAAAGCACAAGAAAGCCAACCCTTAGGCAAAACAATTTATACAAAACAAGACTTAGAGCGCATTCCAAATGGTTCTAAAAATATAACCAATTTCTTAAAAATTAATCCAAATGTTCAATTTAGTCATGATCATCTAGCTGCAAGCGCCCAAGCCGATTTAAAACCTGCTGAAATTTCGATTCACGGGGCACAATCATTTCAAAATAAATTTGTCGTTAATGGTGTGAGCAATAGCAACCTACTAGACCCTATGGGTTCAGGTACAGCAATTTACGGTGGCATTGCTGCCGGTTCACAAGGTGTGGCAATCAATACCGATTTACTGTGTAATCTTGAAGTTTTAGACAGCAATGTCAGCGCAAAACATGGTGGATTTACCGGCGGTGTCATTCAAGCTGAAACCTGTGCACCAAATACAGAAATTGGTAAAATTCACGGCAGCATCAGCTATGACTATACTGAAAGTGATTGGAACCGTTATCACTTAACTACTGATGCAGATCAAGGTTTATTTGCAGGCGAATCGACCCAATCCAACCAAAAAGAATACGTTCGACAAGGTGTAAGTACTAATCTTTACGGCAAACTTTCAGAAGTCTATGCTTTTGATGCCTATGTATCACAACGTCGCTCTGAAGTGCCTGTTGCCAGTGGACTTCCTTCTCCGACCGAAATTGAACAAAAAAAATTCAATACCAATATTGGTGCAACGCTGTATATCGACCCTAACGCACAAACCAAAATGAAGCTTGGTGTCACATTAGGCGATTTAGAAGACAATAGTTATGTTGATAAACGACGACATTCTCAAAGCACGACTCAAAATGAATCAGCATTAATGTTTGCTGAAATTGACCAGCAATATGGTTGGGGTGAATTAAAACAAAAATTAAACTATCAACAAATTGATAACGATCGTACATCTTCCTCGGATCGGGGGGTAAACTGGATCTATGCCCCAGGCAGTAAAGACTGGAGCAATACAGAACAAGCTTGGGAAGGTGCAACTTCAGCAGATATTGCTTTAAAACAACACAGCATCAACTATGAATTAGACACAATATTAAATAGCTTTGATTTGGGAGACACCAAACATCAACTGAGTGCTGGTTTTGCTTATCATTATGACAATGTGCAGTGGCAACGTAGCAAAGATTTTATTACCCACTATGCTGTCACATCAGGACCCACCCAAAATTTATATGATTTAAAGGGTGCATCATGCCAAGCCAATGATCCACTTTGTGATGAAAATAGTACAGCTCCATTCATGAGCAATAAAGTGCTTACGGTCTTCAATGGTCAATATTTTGGTGGTGGTAGCTTATATAAAGCAGGTCAATTTGATGGCACATATCAACAAGCCTCACTGTATCTTGAAGATGCAATTAGTTGGAACAATTTCAATGCACGTTTAGGTGTGCGTGCCGATTATGATGAAGCAAATCGCAATTTAAATGTTGCACCGCGTAGCAGTATTCGCTATCAACCTTTTTACAATGACAGCCTCACTTTCACATCAGGTTGGAACCGCTACTATAGTGCACCAACTTATATGACTGACTTACGTCAATCTGTTACGTCTTTGGATTTCAACTTAAAGCGTGAGGATCAAAATTCTGACTGGACCGAAAGTCCAAAAACAAGCTGGAATACAGATACTCAAAAACAAGACTTAAAAACCCCATATGCTGATGAAATTGTATTCGGTATCAATAGCCAATTTAAAAATACGCATCTTGGTCTTAAATGGGTCAATCGTCAGTACAAAGATGAAATTTCCCGCAATCAAATAGGTACAGGCGTAAATCGCTACACAGTGTATGACAATAGTGGTTACGGTGAAAATGATACTATTACGCTTGAAGTTAATACCCTAGAACCGATTAAGTTTAAAGGTAGCCAACATGAGTTAGGCTTAGCAATTAACTATACTGATGCTTATCGCAGTACTCCTGATTACACAGACGTTTTGATTGAAGAAGAGCTGCAAGAACTGATTTCTTATGATGGCAAAATCATAGAACATGGTGACATGCCTGCCTCAAACTATAACCAACCAATGACTGCCCGTGTCTCTTGGGATATTGGTTTTGATACATTGCCTTTAAAAATTTCTAACTTTTTCAGCTATAAAGACACATATGAACAAGTGTTAGAGGCCAGTTCTGCTGATAAAGTTGTACACAATGGCGTTAAGATTGATACCTATACATTACAGGAAATCAAACCTCGTTTTACTTGGGATATGCGTACCACTTATAACTGGAATATCACTCAAGATTATTCCATGATTTTTGGTCTTACTATCAACAATATCACCAATAGAAACAATTTATATGCTTCAGGAAATAAGCAGTACTCAGAAATTGGGCGTCAGTTTATTGCCGATGTGAGCTTTAAATTCTAATTTTATAGAGCATTCAATGCATGCTCTTTTGTATCTTCAGGAGTCATAAAATGCCTCATCTCATCACAATTCTTTGCGCTATCATTGCTGTTATGGGGTTAATATGGTTCAGTTTTCAGCAAGAAGAAGTCCCTGAGAACCTGCTCAACCATAAGACTCAGCACACATCACCTATTTCAAGCATATCAATGCTTAGGCTATTTTTAGGTTAAATAGCTAAGCGATGTGGCTGATAACGTCAGTCACAAATTATTTTAAGCTATGTTTTTTAAAAAATAAGCATGTTTATAGGATACAAATAAACTTCATGGCTATTTTATGTGCTTAAAAAGCGCGCTGATTGAGCCAAATTTTTTATGCCTTATCCTGAGCTGAATTGGGCTATTGGTAGAATTATTTATTTGAAAATAGGCTATTTTTTTAAAAACCACTATTTTTTAGCCAATTGAATCTTTTTTTAAAGTTAAACTTTGATTTTAGTTTGACAGGATTTAAAAAAATTCTTAGTATGTGCATCACCTCAAAACGTCCCTATCGTCTAGAGGCCTAGGACATCGCCCTTTCACGGCGGTAACCGGGGTTCGAATCCCCGTAGGGACGCCATTTATCACAGTTCGTGATTCATAAATAAAAGTTATCGCATTGATAAATAAATTGCAGATTTGTAGTTTTACACTACAATAGTCAGCTTCTCTTCTTTTTTATTTTTTTCTGTTATGCAGCCATCTATGCAGCAGGGCAATTCTGCGCCTTTAAAACGCGCTATGAGTACCCGACATTTGGTCATGATCTCACTCGGTGGTGCGATCGGGACTGGCCTATTTTTAGGTTCGGGTGAAGTCATTGCACAAACTGGACCGATTGGTGCCATTCTCTCCTATTTTCTTGGTGGTGTGATCGCCTATATGGTCATGCTGTGCTTGGGTGAACTTGCGGTACATATGCCGGTTTCAGGTTCGTTTGGTGCTTATGCCAAACAATATATTGGTCCGGGTACTGGCTATACCGTCACATGGTTATATTGGCTCACATGGTCAGTGACTTTAGGCACTGAATTCACCGCCGCCGCACTCCTTATGCAAGAATGGTTCCCACACGTGTCCATGTGGTTGTGGACACTAATTTTTGGGGTATTTGTCTTTAGCTTAAATATGATTTCGACGCGCTGGTTTGCCGAATCTGAATTTTGGTTGGCGTTGGTTAAAGTTATTACCGTTGTGGCTTTTATTCTATTGGGTTTATTGGCCATCTTTGGTGCAGTGTCTTATCAAGGCTTCGAATCTGCGCCGTTGTTTACCAATTTAACCGCGCAAGGTTGGTTCCCTGAAGGCTTATTCCCGATTTTTGCCACCATGTTGATTGTGAACTTTGCTTTTTCTGGCACAGAACTGATTGGCGTTGCTGCAGGTGAAACCAAAGATCCTGCCAAAAATGTACCCAAAGCCATTAATACAGCAATTTTGCGCTTGTTGGTGTTCTTTGTGGGTACCATTATTGTTATTAGTGCCTTGTTACCACATCAAGCAGCAGGTTTAGGTGCTGAAGGTGTCAGTAGCAGTCCATTTGTAACCGTGTTTAATCACATTGGTATTCCT
This sequence comes from uncultured Acinetobacter sp., assembly GCF_947626835.1. Classification (GTDB taxonomy): domain Bacteria; phylum Pseudomonadota; class Gammaproteobacteria; order Pseudomonadales; family Moraxellaceae; genus Acinetobacter. The sequence continues at coordinate 60,605 of NZ_CANQTS010000013.1, forward strand.
TATGCTGAAGACATGATTCGTTTTGTGATTATTACTGCCTTGTTGTCGGCTGCCAACTCAGGTTTATTTGCTGCCTCACGTATGATGTGGGCGTTATCGGATCAAAAACAATTGCCTGCTGTGTTCTCTAAAGTCAATGCGCGTGGTATTCCGTATGTGGCGGTGATTGTGACCATGATTGGTGCCATGCCGGGCTTGTTGTCAGAGCAATTTGCGCCTGAAACCATTTTTAAAAATTTACTGGGGATTGCGGCCTTTACCATGGTGGTGGTCTGGATGAGTATTTGTTTAAGCCAATACAATTTCCGTCGCCAATGGTACAAACAAGGCAAAACTGCGCAAGATTTAGGTTTTGCAGCACCCTTGTTCCCGATTGTGCCGATTTTAGGTTTTGTATTTTGTTTTATCACCTGCGTAAGTATGGTGTTTGACCCAGAAATGCGACCTGGCTTTATTGGCTGTATGATCTTTATTGGCTTGTGCTATGTCAGCTATTATGCGCTGTATCATAAAAAAGCCTAAATTGTTTTAATAAAGCGGCTCAATAGCCGCTTTATTTTTGTTCTGTATTTAAAAAATATGATGACTACATGGTAGTTGCCATGACTTTGGCTGCAAATTTAATTGAAACTTTGTAGCAATATCGCTGCTATTTTAGGCAAAATCGTGGTTAAATCACCAACATTGCCTTATTTTTAAACGCTTAATAGTTTTTTTGATTTATTTTGCAAAAAAGCGTTTGACACCCCCCTATTCTCACCCTATTATACGTCCACCTCTGAAACGTCCCTATCGTCTAGAGGCCTAGGACATCGCCCTTTCACGGCGGTAACCGGGGTTCGAATCCCCGTAGGGACGCCAATTTCAGAAGTAACTATTTTATTAAGTCCCTATCGTCTAGAGGCCTAGGACATCGCCCTTTCACGGCGGTAACCGGGGTTCGAATCCCCGTAGGGACGCCAT
>NZ_CANQTS010000014.1 GCF_947626835.1 uncultured Acinetobacter sp.
GACAATTTTATATACTCCATAAACCCTTTAAATTAATTAGGTGGTTTATGTCGCACTTCAAGTTTTACTCTGCCATGTTACATTTTTGGCATATTAGAGCATTTATTTAACTCAGTGTATTTATTAATTAAATAGAGGTACTCCTTGTATCAAGAATACCTCTGTATTTAATTTAGCAAATGCCTAATGAGTAGCTAAATAATTTTTCATTGTTATAATAAATTGAAACTTGTGCTCCTGTTGGAATAAAGCGTCCACAAGATTGGACACATGCCGAAAGCGTGCCTTCAATTTTTGGTAATGGGATAGGTGGATGTATACATTGTTTACCAAAATAAGGCATATCAAAGCAAATTTTATCATGTTCTAAAAATGCTTTGACACAAGTTTTAAACTCTAAAGCTAAAACATCATCAGGGATTTTAGAACTCAGATCACTCTGCTGAAGCTGCATAGGTTGAAACCCGAGAACAGCAAAATTTGGTACATCTTCACCCATCTTCATATTTTTATTGTCATCTTTATTACAATTACACATGGCTCTATCCTTTTAAGTTTAAATGTCTTAGCGACACCAAACATATTGGCCAATTCTGTAGCGTAGACATATACCTAAAAATCATTATTTTGATGTCTAATTCATTTACAATCCATCATACAATCAGTGCATTTTGAAAAAAATTGGAATATATAGACAAAGTCTTTTAATAAAACAATATATATGCGAATTTAAAAGTATCCGATATAGCGTAAGGCTTGTGTCAGCACAGCTTTGTATCGGTTGAATTAATACTTCGAAAAATACTTAATTTTAGTTATATTTGCTTAAACATCTCGTCCTTATAATTATATCAATAACAACATGATATTAAAGGACTAAGCTATGTATAAATTTATAGCCCCAGCAGTTGTGTCATTATTCAGCCTGACGGCACTGCATACCAATGCAGCGACACTCACCTCACGTGTAAGCTATACCACACATATTCCTGCAACGTGTGCGCTAGATAATACCAATGTTATTTTTTTACAAGCATTATCTCCGAATGGTACACCTAGCAATTATACTTTTCGTGTGCAGTGTAATACAGCGTATAAATTGAAACTCACGTCACAAAATGCAGCCGGCGTTAATCAATCAAAAACCAAACTCGTGAGTATTTCAAACACTCCCCCCACTATTCCTTACGAGACCAGCGTTACAGGGCCAACCAATGGTGCTGATCCTTTAACAGTGAACGGACCTGCCGTGACAATCACTCCAACAGCGCCCAATGCGAGTATGTCTTATACGCTCAGCTCAAAATATCCTGAGCCTTTAAATACAGCACATTATACAGCTGGCTATTACACTGATACGATTACTATAGAGGTAGAGTATTAATTATTAAATAATAATTTATTAGGTCTTAACATGATACTCGCTCACATTAAAAATCGACTTTTATGCGCTCTGCTGTTACTCGGTATCAGTATGCAAAATAATGCAGCTATGGTGATATATCCGGTACATTTATATATCACGGGTGAAAAATCACAACGTACTGCCACCTTAAGTATAGAGTCTTCCCAAGATAGTCATGCCGTGACCTATCATGCTAAGACTTACCGTTGGGAGCAAGATCAAAATGGAAATGAGATCTTGATACCCGACTCTACATTAATTGTCAGCCCAAACAGTTTTGTATTACATCCTAAAAGTACACGTACAATTCGTTTGGGTTTTAAAACTGCATTTTCTGAGATGCAACTTAAACAAGAAAGTGCTTGGCGAATCATTTTTACTCCATCTTCTCAACAAGAAGAAAAAGATGGTATTGAATATCTATATTCATTCAATATTCCATTATTTTTAGGGCATAAATTTTCTCACAACATGGTTTTTTCTTTAAAGAAGATGAGTGAGGATCATGCACAACTTTTCATTCAAAATAATGGTCTAGGGCATTTTAATATACGAAAGCTGATCTTAAAAAATCAAAATAATGATCCTATTTTTCAATCAAATAGCATGAAATATGTGCTTGCTCAAAGAAGTTATCTTTTAGATCTTGAAAATATACAACCTTCAGCCTTAAAAAATACAACAGTCCATATAGAAACCAACCAAGGTGAAAATCTTGTATTTGATATATCGGAATAATAATGAAGACTAAAAATAGATACGTATTATTATTTTTAATTAGTTTATCTAGCCAAATCACTTTGGCTGAAGGACCTATACGATCTGCTGACCAGAATCAAATTGAAGAGCAAAAAATTTTATCATTGTTTGTAAACGGCGTGAATCAACATATTGATGCTTTTGTGATTCGAAAAAATCAAAATTTATATATAGAGTGTCAGCATTTAGCTGCAAATAACGTTATCGTTCAAAATGCAGAAAAGAATTATGCTGATGGACGAGACTATTGTCTGCTCGATAGTCAAGGGATGTCCTATGAAATTATCGAAGATCAACAAGTATTGAATCTAAAGATTGCCGCAGATCGCTTTCCAAGCAATCCAACACAGAACTTAAAAAATCGACAATATGATTTACCCTCACTCGGCGGTTTTTTAAATTATTCAACTTATTATCAAAATACCGAGCATGGCGATCATTTTCAGACACTTGCTCATCTGAATCTATTTTGGAAAAATATTTTATTTGAAAACAGTTATCTGTTTGGGAAACAGCAGCATGATTTTGAACATCAGCGTTTAAATACAAGCTTAAGTTTTGATTTTCCAGAAAAAATGAGTGCGCTTAAAATCGGTGATACGACGAGTAATTATTATAAGCTCACTCAGCCCTTCTATTTCGCTGGTATCAGTTTTGGAACTCACTTTACCAGCTATCCCAATTATACCTATTGGAATACCCCCTCCATTTCAGGTAGTGCCTTGACGCAATCTAGTGTTGATTTAATTATTAATGGTACACAAGCGTATCAGGCACAAATTAATCCAGGACAGTACAATCTTGAGAGTAATATTGGGTTTAGTGGATTAGGAGAAGGTCAGATTATTGTCACAGATATTTTAGGCAATTCGACCGTTCAAGAAATCCCTATCTTTATCCATCAACGTTTACTCAAACCGAAGCTCAATGACTATAATATTTCGATTGGTCAGCTCAGATACAATTATTCGACTCAAGAAGATGATTATCGCGATTGGTTTGGTCGTTTATATTTTCGTAGAGGGCTTAGCCCAAGTACCACTTTAGGTACAGTACTCGACTATAGTGAGCAACTGCAAAGTGCAGGTTTACTATGGAGTCAATATCTTTATAAAGTTGGTCTTTTAGAGGTTAATTCAGCGTACAGTCAAGTTAAAGATTTAGATCTTAAAGGCTATACCGTCAATAGTGAGCTTTCACATCACCAACAACATTATAGTTTTGGCATGAGGCACCAATATTACAGTCCAGAATTTCGTATGCTGGGTTTAGATGATTATCGAAGCTCTTTTTTACCAGAATATGAGAGTCAATTCTATTTGTCTAAAAACAATATCCCCTACTTAAAAAATATCTCACTGAACTATGTTGAACGAGAATATGCGACTAATGATCAAAGAGATCAAAAGATTTTTAATCTTCGTAATAGTCAGGCATTCAATAAAAAACTATTTGGCAGCTTTGGCCTATCATACGATGTCAACTCGCATAAACCTTGGGGATTTGACCTGTTCTTAACCTATAATTTTGATGATCCTAAAAAGACATTGAGTTTTTCTCAAAATAATGAGAATCAAAGTTCTTTGATCTTTAATCAATATGCTCAAAAAAATACCGGTTTAGAGTACAACATTGGCCTTTCTAAGCTCAATGATGACTACAGTGGACATGTGTCGACTCGTTTTAAAACCAATGTTGGGGACCTAGACTTACGATATATACATGCTCATCAAGCACAGCAATATAGTGTCAGTCATACAGGTTCGGTGGTTTGGTTAGACAATCGTTTAACTTTGAGTAAACAGATTCAAGATAGTTTTGCATTAATTCGAGTCAAAGATATTAAAGATTTAGATATCTTAAGTAATGGTATCTCTATCGGTCAGACGAATCATCAAGGAGAGATTTTTAGTTATCATATATACGCCAATACTGAGAATCATATTTATTTTGACCCAAATCAGTTAGACATCGACACTCACATTAATCACTCTACTTATCAGTTTTTACCGATGCATCAAAGAGGCTATGTCATAGATTTTCCTGTGAGTGACCCACAAAATATGACCAACCAAGACCGATAGCATCGGTCTTTTACTCTAGGGACTAAGGTACAAATTTGTTATTTTATGAGGGTCAAAGCTTCTCAAGACAGCATGAATCTTGAGATTTTGCTTTTTTATTAATTCAGGGTAGAGATGATAATACTTGTGGTATAAGTGCCCGCAGGGTAATTTGACCAATGCGGGATAGCAGGCATTTTGATAATAATATCGACATTTCGTGTTTCATGACTCAAAGAGGGTGTTCCTTGGGAGAAAGTGGCTGGATAGAAGAATTGCCGATCATTATCTCTATCGTAGATTTCGACAATATTTTCTATACCAATGGGTAATTTAATCTGATGTTGACCATCGAGTGATTCGAAGACGATCGATCCTGCCTCATGATTACTCCAAATGAAGTGAGGTTGTATCCCAAATTTACAATCAGAGAAGCTTAATTTGGTATAAGTCGGTTGTCCATGTAGTTGAATATGTGCTTGAGGTGCTGAGATCTTACAGTTAGGTTGCGCATGTAAGGTATGACTGACCAAAAGCAAACTGCCGAATATTAGCCCTATTGTAGATAATTTCATGTGCTCACCAGCATCCCTTTTAACGCTATTGTAAGAATATTATTGGGATTTCATACATACCTAAATTTAGGTAATTTTAGTGATTTTATAGCTATATATGTAGGGATAAAACTACAAGATCAAGGATGCATATGTCTCAGGAAAATCCATCATTTTTTACGGGTATTAAAGTTATAGCTTATGTTTTTTTATTGATCATTGCTGTCTTCAATACAGCATGGGCTCAAGATATAAAACAGCCGACGGATACCAGCTGCTCACCTGTCATCCAAAAAATTGATACTTTTAAATCTGCCCAAGAAAAGCATGCTCGCCGTGAGGTTTTACAGACGCATCGCATTACTCTACCTCATCAGTGGAGCGTTAAGCCAACAAATCAAGCCTACACATTTTGGTATAAAATTGATTTTAAGTATTCTTGTTTGGATGTTAAACATGCTGCTCCTGTGCATTTTGCTATTGATGGATTCACCCAATCTGGACGAATTTTTTTAAATCAGCAGGTCTTATGGCAAGATGATTTTCTTAAAACAGACATGGCTCGCAATCAACATTTACCTAGAATGTGGTCGATTCCTGCGGCCCATTTGCAGGAAGGTCTAAATAGCATTCTGATTCAAGTCTACCCCAATATAATGGGCCAAGTGGGGATTGGGGCAATCAGTTTAAGCAATAATCAAGACACCGCAGCTACTTATCAAACATGGTTCTTCGAAAAAAGAACCTTGGTTAAGTTTAATCTGGTCGTGAATAGCGTTGTGGGTATTTTCTATTTTTTAGCTTGGTTGGTTTATCGCTCTGAAAAAGCATTTTTAATGTTTTCTGTAACGGCTTTATTGTGGTCCTTATATAGCTTTTTCTTTTTATCTACTCATCCTAATTTTTTTAGTTCTATCAGCACAGAGCACCTTCAGCACATTATTTTTTGTTTTTACACTGTCAGCGGTTGTTTAGGAGCATGGCTTTTTGCAGGCGTTCGTTTCCCATACCTACAACGTTGTCTGATTATTTTTCTTGGTATTTCAACGCTTACTTTAATCACGACACCTCAACAATACTTGTATAGCATCAGTAATCTGATTTTCTCTATTGCCGTTTTACTAGGCCTGATTAAATGTCTCACCTATCCAATTATCGCCTATCGTGCTAAAAATCCTGAAGTTTACCTATTGATGCTGATTTTGTTAATTTATGTGCCGCTGATGATCAATGACGCTTATTTTATGATGACCAATCAAGGTACACCGTTGTCGCCTTACGCAGGTCCTTTTATCACCCTGGTATTTGGGAGTTTACTTGCAATGCGACTTGCGAGAAACAAACGCCAAATTGAGGCGTTTAATCAAACACTCAAAGAACGTATTCAACAAACAAAACATGAGCTCACCTTATCTTTACAGCAACAGCATGATCTTTCTATTGAAAATATGCGTCTACAAGAGCGCATTCATTTATCTCAAGAATTACACGATGGCTTAGGAAGTTCAATTGTACGTTCAATTATGTTGGTTGAAAATAATCGTCAGCTTAGTAATCCACAAATTCTGTCTTTGTTAAAAATGTTACGTAGCGACCTGCGGCAAATGATTGACATGGGTTCTAGCCTATCTGCTACACCGCCTAAAACCCCACGTGAATGGATTGCACCCCTACGTTACAGATTCGTGCGTATTTTTGAAGAGCTCAATATTGAATCTGTTTGGCAGTGTAACGAACAGTGGATTGATCAACCTACTCCTTTGATTACGATTACTTTAAGTCGTGTGGCTGAGGAGGCACTCACCAATATTCTAAAACATAGTCAGGCATCATATGTAAATGTTTTACTTAAAGAAAATAAAAATTTTATTCTAGAAATTCATGACAATGGAAAGGGGTTTGACCCTCAACAAGTTGAAAAAGAATTGCACGTGGGGTTACAAAGTATGCAATCAAGGGTAGAAAAAATGAAAGGGACGCTAACAATCCAATCCCAACCTCAATCCACTTTAATTTGTATTATGCTCCCTAAAACCTAGTTTAAAGATCATAGAACCTAGACAATAGGTAACAATAAACTTTTACTTCTGATCTAGGCTGTTTATGTAAGATTTACTCATCTAGAGTCATTGTTTCAATAGTAGACAGTTCACACCTCTTCAACTTATGCTGTGACTCTTGATAAAACTGCATCATTTTTGGCGTAGATCTAAATAATATGTTTTTGACATGATTTTAAATTTTCATGTTGTGCCTAACATACATAAAAAAAGCGCTCTTTCTTAGCGCTTTTTTTATGTAACGAGTTCAAGGTTATTTAGGGATTGGCTCCAAAGCAACGTAACGTTCGCGACGTTTACGGGTCACAATCACACCTAAAATTACTACCACACTGGTAATGCCAAGCGATAACATGGTTTCATAACTATATTGTGGCGAGAAGAACATATAACCAAGGACACTTAAAATCACAATAATCACAAACCAAGTGAGCCATGGGAAAAGCCACATTTTAAATGGCACTTCAATATTATTGGCGATGTAATAACGACGTAGGCGTAATTGTGAAATCGCAATCACGAGATAAACAAGCAATGCAATTGCACCTGTTGTGGACAGTAAAAAACCGAACACTTGCCCAGGGAACAGATAATTGGCTAAACATGTAATTAAACCAATGGTGGTTGAAGCAAGTACAGCAATACGCGGCACACCATGTTGGGTCAATTTGGTCATGATTTTTGGTGCATCACCGCGGGTACCCAAAGAAAATAGCATACGTGATGAGGTAAACAATGCAGCATTCATACAACTTGCCACAGCAATAAAGACCACACTATCAATAATTAACTTGGTACCAGGTACATTTAAGGTCATTAACACATATTGGAAGGTACCGTGTTGCTGTAGTAACGGTGAACGCCAGTCAATTAAAGACACCGCCAAGAAGATTGACACCACAAAAAATAAGATAATACGGTAAAGTACCAAATTGGTGGCTTTTTGGATTTTCTCTTGTGGGTTTTTCGCTTCAGCTGCAGCAATAGATAGAATTTCCACCCCAAAGAATGAAAATGCTGTAATCAATACTGCACCCAATACACTGCCTAGACCGTTTGGCATAAAGCCTTCGTTTTGGATTAAGTTGGCAACACCGCTCACCTCAGGGGCTAAAGGCCAAAAGCCAAGCACTGCCATGAGAGCAACAGCAATAAATCCAACAATGGCAACCACCTTAATTAAGGCAAACCAAAACTCAAATTCACCAAAGTTTTTCACACTAAAGAAATTGGCAATACTTAATAGCACCACAAAGGCAAAGGCAAATAGCCATGCGGGTACCATAGGGAACCAAGAGCTTAAGATGGCGGCACCGGCAATCGCTTCAATGGGAATCACTAAAACCCAAAACCACCAATACAGCCAACCAATACTAAAGCCCGCCCATGGCCCAATGGCTTTGCGGGCATAGGTGGAAAAAGAACCTGTATCGGGTTGCATCACTGCCATCTCCCCAAGCATACGCATGACGAGAAAGACTAAAATACTGGTTAAGATATAAGAGACCACCACCGCAGGGCCAGCTTTGGCAATTGCAGCAGAAGATCCAACAAATAAGCCGGCGCCAATGACGCCGCCAATGCTAATCATCATGATATGACGATTACTCAGCCCTTCAGGCAGTTTGGTTGGTGTTTCCATAGGGGAATCGTCCTTTATTGTTGTTATAACATCACAAAGTTCTCAATAAAAAACAGGGAAATTCAATATTTCCCTGTGAGGTTTAGTTTAAAGTTGGCATAGAAAACTGTTTGGCTTCACGTACATTTGCCGCTGGCCAACGTTGCGTGATGGTTTTACGACGTGTGTAAAAACGTACGCCATCTGGACCATAGGCATATAAGTCACCAAACAGGGAGCGTTTCCAGCCACCGAAGCTATGATACGCCACAGGCACAGGTAATGGTACATTAATTCCAACCATACCGACTTGAATATGATGACTAAAGTAGCGTGCTGCCTCACCATCACGGGTATAAATACAAGTACCGTTGCCGTATTCATGCTCATTGATAAGTTGCATGGCATCTTGCATGGTGCTTACACGTACAATCTGTAAAACTGGACCAAAAATTTCCTCTTGGTAGCTTTGCATATCTGGCGTGACTTGGTCAATTAAGGTGGGTCCAACAAAGAAGCCTTGTTCATACCCGCTCGGTGCAGCGCCACGACCGTCGACGACAATTTTGGCGCCCTGCTCTTCGGCACTTTGAATATAGCCCTCTACTTTGGCTTTATGTGCAGCACTAATCACAGGACCAAAATCATTACTGGTATCTGCATAATGGCCATATTTCAGTTTTTTGATTTCGGCTTGTAATTTTTCAATGACCAAGTCAGCAATTTCATCACCGACTGCCACTGCAACCGACAGTGCCATACAACGCTCACCTGATGAACCAAATGCTGCGCCTAGCAGTGAACTGACCACATTGTCGACATCTGCATCGGGTAAAATGATGGCGTGGTTCTTAGCACCACCGAGTGCTTGGCAGCGTTTGCCATGCGCCGTGGCAGTAGCATAAATGTATTCAGCAATCGGGGTTGAACCGACAAAACTCACCGCTTGGATACGTCGATCATGTAATAAGGTATCAACGGCTTCTTTATCGCCATTGACTACGTTAAACACGCCATCGGGTAAACCCGCTTTTTTAAGTAATTCAGCCAAGAATAAACTGGTTGACGGATCTTTTTCCGAAGGCTTTAAGATGAAGGTGTTGCCACATACCAATGCCATAGGGAACATCCACAAAGGCACCATAGCAGGAAAGTTAAATGGGGTAATGCCTGCGACCACACCTAAAGGCTGAAAGTCACTCCAAGAATCAATATCTGGACCCACATTTTTACTATATTCGCCTTTTAATAATTCAGGTGCACCACAGGCATACTCAACATTTTCAATACCACGTTGTAACTCACCTGCTGCATCATGCAAAATTTTGCCGTGCTCTTGACCAATCAACTGGCAAATCTCTGCACTGTGCTGCTCAAGCAATTCCTTAAACTTAAACATGACACGTGCACGTTTAATCGCGGGCGTATCACGCCATGCTGGAAATGCAGCCTGTGCCACAGCAATCGCATGTTCTACTGTTTGCGTATCTGCGAGTGCCACTTGTTGGGTGATTTCACCGGTCGCAGGGTTATAAATATTTTGCGTACGTTCAGTATGATACGTCAGTTGACCTGCAATAAAGTGACCGACTAGGCCAGTTGCATTTGGTGCTTGACTAAATTTTTCGTTAAAGTTCATGATTTTATTTTCCTTAAGCACTGCATGCCGTTTTTGTTGTTTCTAATTGATATAAAGTGTCGCCTACGGCATTCACTAGGCGTTGTAAATCCTGTGCTTTGGCATTAAACATTGGACCAAATTGCAAGGTGTCTGCACCAAAGCGGACATAAAAACCTGCTTGCCAAAGTTTAAGACCTGCCTCAAATGGTCGGATGGCAGCATCACCATGACGTGGTGCCAATTGTACCGTGCCAATCAAACCACAATTACGAATATCAATCACATGTGGGGTGCCTTTTAAGCTGTGCAACAGACGCTCAAATTCAGGTGCAAGCTCGGCTGCACTTTCAATCGCCTGTTGCTCTTCTAAGGCTTGAATGGTCGCTAAACCTGCTGCACATGCCACCGGATGTGCTGAATAGGTATAACCATGTCCAAATTCAACCATATGTTCAGGCAAATCTTGCTGCATAAAGGTTTGATAAATCTCGCGACTTGCCACCACGCCACCTAAAGGAATCGCACCATTGGTGACTTGTTTAGCAAAGTTTAAAATATCAGGGCTGACACCAAAATATTCAGCACCCGTCCAAGTGCCTAAGCGACCAAAACCGGTAATCACCTCATCAAAAATGAGTAAGATATTGTGCTGATCACAAATTTCACGTAAACGTTTTAAATAACCCACAGGTGGTGAAATACAGCCTGCTGAACCAGCCACCGGCTCCACAATTAAGGCTGCAATATTAGACGCATCATGTAGCTCAATCAGCTTGAGCATCTCATTAGCAAGTTCTATGCCACCTGTTTCAGCACATCCTTTTTGAAACTGTAAATGTGACTGTAGGGTATGCGGTAGATGATCGGCATCCAGTAATTGACCAAAGTTTTTACGGTTACCGCCAATGCCACCTACACTGGTACCGCCAACATTCACGCCGTGATAGCCACGCGCTCGGCCAATCAATTTGGTTTTGCTTGGTAAACCTTTAGCACGCCAGTAGGCACGCGCCATTTTCAAAGATGTATCTGCAGATTCTGAGCCTGAATTGGTAAAAAATACATGTTCTAGACCAGCGGGCATCTTTTCAACGATTTTTTCTGCTAACTTAAAAGACCATGGATGGGCAAATTGGAATGCCGGAGCATAGTCAAGCTGCGAAAGTTGTTTGGCGACTGCTTGTTGAATCTCAGGGACACAATGACCTAAACCACAGGTCCATAAACCAGACAACGAGTCATAGACTTGGCGTCCGTGTTGATCCTGCAAATAATGCCCTTGGGCAGATAAAATGAAGCGTGGATCGCGTTGAAACTGACGATTTGCTGAAAATGGCATCCAATGTGCTTGGTAATTGAGGTCGTCTAAATTATTGATATTGTTCATATGCATCGCTTTATTGTTGAAGTTATAGCTTGAGTGTAGAGCGCTTATGCAACGAGATAAATTTAGATTCACTCAACTTTAGATATAAAAAAGCTCAACTAAAATGAAAGCCAAAAAATTACAGCAAATCACTGATTTTGATTTAAAATTACTCAAAATTTTTAAAACGGTTGCCGAGTGCCGCAGCTTTACTACAGCAGAAAGTGTCTTAGGGATTAGCCGATCTGCCATTAGTTTACATATGACCGATCTTGAAAATCGAATCGGTTTACGCCTATGTCAGCGTGGTCGTGCCGGTTTTTCTTTGACCGAAGAAGGACAAGAAATCTTGCTCTATTTGGAAGACTTAAACCGTGCAGTTGAAGATTTTCGTTCTAAAATCAACCATATGCACAAAAAGCTCAAGGGTGAGCTACATTTAGGTTTAATTAATAATTTAGTCACGATGCATCATGATTTAATTACAGAAAGTTTGGCACATTTAAGTGAAGAACATCCTGATGTCTGTCTAAATTTAAGTATGAGTACCCTGTCTGACATTGAATGTAAGGTACTTGATCAACGCTTACACTTAGGTGCAGTGCCTTTAGTCACACCGCTTTCAGGGCTAGATTACACCCCACTGTATGCAGAAGATTCATATTTATACTGTGCTAAGCATCATCCATTGGCACAGCAAAAAGACTTAAATTTAAATGATTTAGCGCATTGGACAGCAGTGAGACCAAATTATGCAATGCCGGAACGCGCTGTACGCTTACACCAACATTTAAATTGCACCGCAACGGCAACTGACCGTGAAGGTATTGCATTTTTAATTTTAAGCGGCAAATATTTAGGCTTTTTACCCAATCATTATGCGAAGAAATGGCAAGATGATGGTTTGATTTGCCCTATTCTGCCCAAAAAAATGCACTACACCACTGAAATTTGCATGATAACGCGTAAAGGCTGCCGACCTAATCTAATTGTAGAACAATTTTTTTTACATTTACGTAGCTTGCAACAGCGTAAGCAACAAACATCTGAAAATTGAAGACGCCGTGCCCCATTGGTTATGCATTACGATCATATTCCACTAAAAAAAATTCATGTATTGGCACAGTTATAGTGCCAATTGGATTTTACACGACCTTTAAAAGGTCACTTTTTAACTAAAATCTATTTATTTTTCTTCCTTATCTTAGTTTTTCATAAATTTATTTTATATGGGTAATTTTAAAATTTCTATATTACTTAGGCTGTTTTTTAGTCATAATTTGACGTTATGTTTTAGCTTAAATTATCGCGCTGTGCTGTAATGGCAGCAGGAATAGCATCACCTAAGGCAGTACGCATTTCACGCTCAACTAAACGTACAATCGAATCTAAAGCCAAATCATTGTCTTGTCGTCCAAAAGGCTCTTCTAATTCTGCACTTAAAGCATCTAAACCTAAAACCAAATACGCAATCATTGCAACCAAAAGCGGTGTCCATAGCCCTAAACTTTGACTTAAACTAAAGGGCAAGATTAAGCAAAACACATACACGGCGCGATGTAATAATACAGAATAAGCAAAAGGCAATGGTGTACTGGCAATCCGGTCACAACCAGCTTGAATATTGCCCAGCTGCACGATATGTTGAGTCAAGCCTTGATAGACAATATCTGAAATATTTCCATTGTTAAGTTGATGGACCAAATCTGCCTGAATTTTTTCTAAAACCAATTGCGCGGCGTTTAGATGGCTTGGCAAGGCTTGAAACTCATCTTGATTCAAGTTGACATGATCAGTATAGCTTGAAAAATCTTGGTGCTCACGACGCAAACGATCGCGCAGTAAATGACTAAACAGCATGACACGATACATCAACACACGGCGTGCAGGTGCATCTAATACTTGGCTATCACGACTAATATGCCGTGAATGAGCAATTAAAGCCCCCCAAAGTTTACGCCCTTCCCACCAACGCTCATAACTGGCATTGTTCCGAAAACTTAAAAAGATTGATAAAATTACCCCAAAAATGGTAAAGCCAATGGCAGGGACTTGGGGAAAGTGAATCAAATGCTGCTGACTAAAATACAAAAGTAAGGTCGAAATGAGTACCACACAGAGCAAAGCTCCTAAGACTTTGGGTAAAATGGTGCCTGACCATGCAAACAGTAAACTAAGACTATTATTTTTATCGCGAATAATCATAACGGGAGAGATCAGTTGAATATCTCTCCACCTTATGAAATTTTATATGAATATTCAAGCCATCAGATTAAGATTTTGGCTTAACCTGAACTTTCACCACGTGATCATAAATTTCTGTTTTAAACTCACCCGTGGCTTTGCCTAAAGCATCGGTCACAGGTCGTGAATAACGTGGTTCAAACACCACTTGATATTGACCCATTGCAGTTGGCTCAACTTTAACATGTAAGAAGCCATAATGTTTGCCGCCTGCCACTAAACGCTGACCTTGCCAAACTTCATCAGCATCACCATGTGCGCTCCAATGCGTGGCTTGGGCTGCCTCAGGCAATAACTCAAAAGGGACATACGTGGTCGTGGGTACATAACCGGGTCCACGTAAGCCATCTCCTGCAATCCCAACATCCCAATAATGGATACCATCTAGTGTCACAGTTTCTAGTAACTCATTGTGTCCTGAGAACACTGCCGTCACGCCATAGTCACGTAACAAAGGATGATAGACACGCATAGGTAAGCCGGATTGGCTATCTTCATTATTGGCAATACCAGCATTGCCCGACACTAAGCTATGCACACC
The DNA here is from genome assembly GCF_947626835.1 of uncultured Acinetobacter sp. Lineage (GTDB taxonomy): Bacteria > Pseudomonadota > Gammaproteobacteria > Pseudomonadales > Moraxellaceae > Acinetobacter. Next base: position 14,235 of record NZ_CANQTS010000014.1, read on the forward strand.
TGTGCCATAAGCCATATGATGCCATTGCACAAAAATAATTTGGCCTTGTGCACGTGCATCAGCCAATTGGCGCTCAGCCCAACGCCATTGTTCTGAACCTTCATTAAAGTCAGGTACGTGTGCTTCGGCACCATTTAAACCCAAATTGGTGTCTTTACTTGCATCACTGTCATTACCGTTGGATGAATCTAAATGAATAAAAGTCACCGGCCCATAATCAACACGGTAATAACGCTCTTGATGACGTGGGTCGCGGGCTTGATTATCCGGTAATTCAAAATAGCTTTGCCATTTATCATAAGCACGGCGCACGGCGGCAGCACTATAACCACCTGCATCTGGGTGCCAATAATTTTCATGGTTACCTAACACAGGTAAAATAGGCGTAGAAGACGCCATATTGCCCCACTCGCCTGCAGCATGGCGCCAAAACTCATCCCAATCGAGTTGACGACCACCCTTTTCTACCAAGTCTCCGGCAATCAACCATAAACGCGGCGATAAACTTGCCGCATATTTTAAAATTTGTTGATAACCTTGGGTTTGATCTACTAAATACTGACGCTGATAGGTATTCGGGTCACTAGCCAACTTCCAACCACCTGAAGCCTTGGCATTTGCAGCCCAAGCAACTGTTTTTTGTGTAGATTCAGGTTCTGTTTCCATATCTGCCATCACCACAAAATTAATTGGCGTGGCGGATGAGGTCTGAGGTGCTGTACTAAAGGTCGACACAAATGGCTCAGGTTGGTCACTGCCCACTTGATAAGTATATTGTGTATTTGCGGTTAAACCTGTGATACGAATACGATGCTGATACGGTAAACTTGGGGCTTGACCTTTGGCAACATTGGCAAAAATCTGACCAAAATTTTTCTCGCCATGAATATAGGCAAGCTCCCCATCAGAATAATCTAAATTTTTAGCCAATACTGGTTGGCTCTTAAATGTGCCGACGCCCTCAACCGTGACCGTCACTGGCTGATCATCTTCACTCAACCATAAAATACTCATGGCATCATGACTTGGGTTTTGTAAATAAGGATAAACGCGATACTGGGTTTGTGCTGCCAGTGGTGTTTCAACTTGGGGCGTGGTGACCTGTGCCTTATCATCATTACACCCAACTAAGGTGGTGAATAACACCAACAGGATGCTGCTAGAAAGAATTTTATGGGTCGTAGGCATGAAATGACATCCTGATCTTGAATGCCCGTCACACTAAAGTGTAGCAATGTCATCATGATGACAACGCTATGACCGTTTTATGAAGAATACAACAAATAATACTGTGCTAAATTACATTACAAAAGATAGATAGTTTAATTTTAATTCAATATAGACAACTGATCTTATCTAAATTCCCGAAAATATATCCAACAATTGAATCAAAATGCATAATATTGATTAATTATACTAAACAATTTTAACTGTGCTCAAAAAGTAGATGAGGTAAATCTATTAAATCCTACTCCCAAATATCAATATCCTGAATAATTTATATTTTTTACATGACTGTCATTTTTGATTTTTAGCATAGAGCCTATTTTATAAGAATGCTTATCAATTTGGATATGGGTGAACGTGGCGCTTATGCACATGACAAAATGGAAGGTTTATGGTTGATTAACCAACAAACGCCTGGAATTTTGAATGATGATATGGGTCTTTGGACAACTAACGGTTTAGAACAAAAATATTTGGATCAGATGCGCATACGTATCAATACAGCTACTTTATATATATCGCCGATCAGTTAAATCTTTTTAATCCATAACCTTGTATCAGACCCAAAATTCACTTCTGGCGAATACAAAATTTAGCTCGCATACATTTTAATTCTGGCAATGAAACAGGTAACACAAAAAAGACGCCCTTATGGGCGTCTTTTTATTGAATCGTATTAACGGGCTGCAACAGTGACTAAACGGGTATCAAAGTAAGCATTAATTGCTTCACTTCCTCCTTCGGTGCCGTAGCCTGAATCTTTAACACCACCAAATGGCAATTCAGGTAGACCTAGACCAACATGATTAATGGTGAGCATACCACTTTGAATATCACGACCTAAGTCTAAACACACTTTATTGCTACGACTATAGGCATAAGCTGCTAAGCCAAAGTTTAAACGATTGGCTTCTTGTATCGCCTCACTGTAGCTATCAAATGCACGGCATAACACCAATGGACCAAATGGCTCTTTATCCATGCAATCTGCTTCAAAAGGCACATCTTTTAGGACTGTAGGCTGCATAAAGTAGCCGTTGCCTTCTAGTGCATGCCCACCACAGACCAATTGTGCACCTTTATCTAAGGCATTTTGAATGAGTTTTTGAATATTGGCATAACCACGTGCATGGATCATCGGGCCTACATCAACACCTTCATCCAAACCATTACCCACTTTCAGCGCTTCGACCTGTTGCTTAATTTTTTCAACGACTTGCTCATAAACCTCACGTTCAATTAAAAAGCGAGTCGGTGCAATACACACCTGACCTGCATTTCTAAATTTTGAAGCCAGCATTTCACTCACCGCAACATCTAAATCTGCATCTTTAAAGATCAATACCGGTGCATGCCCACCAAGTTCCATGGTGGCTTTTTTCATATGCTGACCGGCAAGGGCTGCAAGTTGCTTGCCTACAGGTGTTGAGCCTGTAAAAGAAATTTTACGTACCAACGGATGCGGGATTAAATAGGCTGAGATTTCCGCAGGTTCACCATAGACTAAATTCACAACCCCCTTTGGTACACCTGCATCATGAAATGCTTGAATTAATTGTGCAGGTGAAGCAGGTGTTTCTTCTGGTCCTTTAATAATAATAGAACAGCCAGCAGCGAGTGCTGCTGACATTTTACGTACAACTTGGTTAATCGGAAAATTCCATGGGGTAAAGGCAGCCACCACGCCAACAGGTGTTTTTACAGTATAGCTATGCACATCTTGCTGACGTGCTGGAATCACTTGACCATAACTGCGCACAGCTTCACCAGCAAACCAATCAATCACATCTGCTGCACTTAAGGTTTCAATCTTGGCTTGTTTCAGCGGTTTACCTTGTTCAAGTGTCATAATACGGGCAATATCATTGGCACGTTCACGCAGCAAATGGGCTGCTTTTTTCATAATTTTGGCACGCTCAGCAGCAGCTGTGGCTTTCCAGACTTCAAAACCTTGCGCTGCAGCTTGCAAAGCTTGATCTAAATCGGCAATTTGGGCTTTGGCAACACGTCCAATTTCTTGTTCTGTGGCTGGGTTAATCACAGCAAAGCTATCACCTGATTGAGCATCTTGCCACTGACCATTGATATAAAGTTGGGTATTTGGATACATCGGTAAATTTACATCCTATAAATATTTTTAATTGTGAATCATCGTAGAACAATTTATGCCATCAAGGCGAGTTTAACTGCACGATATGTTTATTTTTTCATCTGTTGTTATAACTGAAATTCTATGCTCTCAATAGCGCTTTTTTACAATCTCTGCACAAAGCCGTGGTTGAATTAGCCGCGACGGAGTGGCTTAAAACGTGGACGAGCGGCTGTAAGCTTCGCTTTTTGTTTATATTGCAGTACTAAACCAATGGTCATTAACACTAAAGTCGCTATTCCTGTAGACACAACCAGCACTTGATACTCAGCAATAAACATCATGGCAATTAAACAGGCACTAATAAAGAAGATGACCAAATATGTTAAGCCGGGAAATAGCCACATTTTAATCTCAGGTTGTTGCCCACTTTGCTGCATTTGGCGTCGTAAACGTAATTGAGAAACAGCAATCACTAAATACACCAACAGTGCAATCATGCCTGTTGTATTCATTAACAGATCAAGAATATCCTTTGGACGTAGCGATTCAAAGAAATTAAGTACAGCCAGTGCGACTGCCAAACTACACGAGGCAATTACGGCAAAAATAGGGGTACCATTGGCACGGGTTTGTTTAAATAGCTGCGGTGCATCACCACGTTGTGCCAATGAATACAACATTCTTGATGCCGTGTAATGTCCAGACACAAAACAACTACTCACCGATGTCAACACCACAAAATTCATCACCCATTGTACGCCCGGAATACCTAAGAGTTCCAAAGTACGTCGATAACTACCATAACCTGCTTGAGCGAGTAATGGGTCATTCCAAGGCACTAAACATACAATTAAGAAAATTGAGCCAATATAGAATAAACAAATCCGCCATACCACTGACTTAATCGCACGGCGGGTTTCTTGAACGGGATTTTTTGATTCAGACGCGGCGATGGTGACAATCTCAGCCCCTAAGAATGAAAACATCACACCAAGCAAGGCAATTAATACAGGGCCCATGCCATTTGGCATAAAACCGCCATGTGCAGTCAGGTTAGAAAAACCTGATATTGCTGCACCGCCTTGCCAAAAATTCATGACTGCGGCAACACCAACAATAATAAACGCTGAGATGGCCACCACTTTAATTAAAGCAAACCAAAATTCAACCTCACCGTACTTTCTAACCTGCATAAAATTAATGCTACATAAAAATAGCGTCATAATGAGGGTAAACATATTTACGCTTAAAGCAGGAAACCATTCATGTAAAATTAAACCTGCAATGTACGCTTCCCACGCCATTAACAAGGCCCAAAACCACCAATACAGCCAACCAATGGTAAATCCCGCCCAACGCCCAATGGCACGTTCTGCATAGGTAGAAAATGAACCTGTACTCGGCGAGGAGGCAGCCATCTCACCGAGCATACGCATAATAAATACCACCAATGCCCCACCTGCGATATAGGCTAGAATCGCTGCGGGTCCGGCTTTGGCAATAATACCACCTGAACCGACAAACAAAGCTGCACCAATCACGCCTGCAATAGACATCATAGTTAAATGACGGGTTTTTAAGGCTTGGCTTAATCCTGGACTTTCTTTTGTCTGCATCATTGTTGTCATTCCTTATCTGTTCATCTACAGGCCATAGCTTTGCGCCAGAGATTTTTTTATTGTTATGTTGAGGCTAGATGCATGCCTCAATATGTGAACCTAGCGTTCACGCCAATCTAACTCATAAGCAATGTGTCTTGTTTTAAACAGAACGACGAGTACCACTTTATAAGCTTTTATAGGTACCAATCATGTTTGAGTGGTCAGCCAATTAGGCGACTGAGCTTGTATCGTCCTGATACTCAGTCATACACTGTCTTAAGGTTAAAAAAGCCGCTAGCATTTCTTGTTCAGGGACACTTGCAAATCCCAATAACAAACCACGCTCTGGTGCAGGGTGCTGTGGGCTATAGTATAAAGATAAGGCTTTGACTTTAATGCCATGTTGATAAGCATACTCTGCAAGCCCTTGGTCATTGACTGTGGTAGGCAAACGTAAAACTAAATGTAAACCTGCATCTAGGCTCAGTGGATGGATCATATCTGCGCCCATATAGCGCTCAATCAAATCAATCAGATATTGGCGTCGTTTTGCATATAACACGCGCATACGCCGAATATGAGCCACATAATGGCCTGCATCCATAAATTTGGCCAAAGCGCGTTGCGTCAGTTGATGTCCTGAACGATGTAACTCATCAAGCATCAGTTTAAAGGTATCAGCCAACACATGTGGCACCACCATATAGCTGACCCTAAGCCCTGGATAAATGGTTTTACTAAACGTTCCAAGATAGATGACGGGAGTATCTTGCTCTAAACCTTGTAACGACGGGAAAGGCTGTCCAGTAAAACGAAATTCACTGTCATAATCATCTTCAACAATAAAGGCTTGTTGTTGACGCGCTAAATCAAGTAATTCACGGCGTCTTGCTAAACTTAAATGTGAACCTAATGGATATTGATGAGATGGGGTCACGAAAATCAGCTTGGGCTTCGGTGCATCTGGCCTTGGATTTAAACCTTGTTCATCTACAGGTTGTGCATGAACATCTAAACCATTCATACTCAAGATATTACGTACCACCCAATAGCCTGGATCTTCCATCCATACCACATCCCCTACATCGCATAAAGCACGTGAAATAAGATCAATGGATTGATGTGTGCCATCTGTAATAATAATTTGATCAGGCTCGCAGCGCACCGAACGTGCCATTTTTAAGTAATCGCATAAACTCTGTTTTAGCTCTTCATTGCCTCCCCAATGGCTATACATCAAACTGGCGGTATCTGGAGTTTGCCCGATACGACTTTGAATTTTGTTAAATAAAGCATGAGGAAATTCATTCACATCTGGAATACCCGGCACAAAAGCCCCCCATTGAATCGGGCGCGGATTAACATGCTGCATAAAGTGTTGGGCACGTTGTGACAGTATCTGTTGGGTCTTGGCAAACGGAGCAAGCTGTGCTGGCTGAGTGGGTTTGACATTGAGATAATCATCGGGCAGTTGCTCACTGACCCACGTACCACGCCCGGTAAAGCCTTGGATATACCCTTGCGCTTCTAATAATTGATAAGCATTGAGTACCGTATTGCGTGATACCTTGAGTTCAAGGGCTAAATCACGTGATGCTGGTAGTTTACTGCCTAATGCCACAACGCCTGTAGCAATCGCATCGACTAGGCAGCGAAATAAGCGCTGATACAAGGCACCATGTGTGTGTTCAGGCAAGGCTTGTTGAATATAGTCTGCCAATAAAGTGTGCTTTAACATTCTGTTCCTTTTTATGTTCGATAAAATCCGTTTATCTAAGTGAATGATGGCTCTACTTCATCCTAAGCATAGCTTAGCCCAATAAGCAACATTCACACCAATACTCAGCTTGGCAAAATAAAATTGGCTCCTTATTTAATCTTAAAATTGGCACTCGTTCCTGGGCATGACTTCAGCCACATTAGTGCTATAGATGATTCTCTTAAGGACAATAACAAATGCAACAACAACAAATTCAACAACAACAAGTAAAAAATTTGGCACGTGGTATTGGCGTATTATGCGATTGGTATGTTGATCGTGCAGAAAATGCCACCATTTGGAGCACAACCGGCAAAACGTATACCGATTTTGCCGGTGGGATTGCCGTCCTCAATACAGGCCATCGCCATCCTAAAGTCATTGAAGCAGTAAAAGCCCAACTTGATCGCTTCACGCATACCTCTTTTCAGGTCAGCCCTTATGCCAGTTATGTTGAACTCTTAGAACGTTTAATTGCTTTAGCACCGATTCAAGGTCCTGCCAAAGGCGCTTTATTTACAACTGGTGCAGAAGCAGTTGAAAATGCTGTAAAAATTGCGCGTGCTGCCACCGGTCGCCATGGCATTATCACCTTTTCAGGTGCATTTCACGGGCGTAGCTTTATGACCATGGCCATGACAGGCAAAGTTCTACCCTATAAACGTGATTTTGGGGCAATGCCTGCAGGTGTATTTCATGCCAAATACCCAAATGCCTTATATGGAATCAGCATTGATGCTGCCATGAATAGCATTGATGATATTTTAACTACTGATATTGCTCCTGAATCTGTTGCCGCGATTGTCGTGGAACCGGTACAAGGCGAAGGTGGTTTTCATGTGGCTCCGCCTGAGTTCTTCCGCCGCTTACGTGCCTTATGTGATCAACATGGAATTTTACTGATTGCTGATGAAGTACAAACTGGCTTTGCGCGTACAGGGCAAGTGTTTGCTATGGATTATCACCCTGAAGTCAAAGTGGATTTAATGACCATGGCGAAAAGTTTAGGCGGTGGTTTCCCAATTTCAGCAGTGATTGGTCGTCAAGAGATTATGGATGCACCACATCCAGGTGGCTTAGGCGGTACGTACGCGGGTAATCCTTTAGCAGTTGCTGCTGCCCATGCGGTGTTGGATGTGATCCATGAAGAAAAGCTGTGCGAGCGTGCAAATAAATTAGGTGCTCAACTGATTGAAAACTTAGAAGAGCTCAAAGAGCGCCATACATTTATTCAGGATATACGTGGTTTAGGCTCTATGGTGGCGGTTGAGCTGCAACATGCTGAACAAGTCGTACAGATCCAGCGCTATGCCATGGAGCATGGTTTGCTATTGTTGTCGTGCGGTAAACATGGCAATGTGATTCGTTTCTTATATCCATTAACCATTCCTGACGAACAATTTAAAGCGGCATTAAGCGTGTTAAATGACAGCTTTGCTCAGGTCAAGAGCAGTACAGCGGCTTAAAAATAAAAAAAAGCCCGCAGTGCGGGCTTTTTTTTAAGTTAAGTACCAATTTTTCCAAGAACTACTGCCACGTACTTCAATAGGCACGGTTGGAATTAGCTGTTGTTTTAATTGATCAGTTTGCCCAACTGCCTGAGCTAAGCGTGCTTTGACCGAGTGAATACATTCACGATCCCCAAACTCACACAAATCGCCGTGTGTTCCACCGCAAGGGCCGTTGGCAAGACCTTTGGGGCACGTTTCAGGGCAAATATATAAGGTTTCAGCTAAACGACATTGTCCGCAACTTTCACAGCCCACCACGCTATGTTTACTGACATGTTCAGCTTGAACTAAACCACGTGCCACGACTTTATTTTGCCAAATCGGTGCTTTAAACAACGTACGCCCAACCCCTTTAGCAATTTTTGAAGCAAAAACCGTTTCATGCATCAAATGTAATTGCTGGTACTTGAGATAATCTTTACGCGTTACTTGGTTTTCGCTATAAGCATAATCAGGTATAAATTCATGGCCGGTGTTTATTTGCCATAATTGCTGCCAAAGTGCTTCACATTTTGCCAAGCTTAAAGCCTGATATTCATTGATATATGTTTCTAAGCGCTGTTGTGCAGCAATTTGATGACAAGCCGATAAATGCACACCAGCAAAACCTAAATGTTGACAAATGCGTATCTGCAAAGCAGCACGGCGCTCAGCGTAATCAACTAAACCTTGTTGTTTTTCCTGTTCAAGCACAGCCAACATATGATCTGTAATCACAATACCGGCGACCTTGGCTCGCCGCATAAATTGCGCACGTGCTAAGGTTAGTGGCATCACACATACAAAAATAGGCTGGTGATCATCATGCTGCTGCATAAAATCTTTTAACTCATGCAAAGCATTTAAGTCATAGCCCAATTGAGTAATGATGTAATCCGCGCCTGCTTTCATTTTTTTATGTAATTTAAAATATTGCGCTTGTTTTTCAGCAGCTCGATATTTAAATGGATTAAATGCCACGCCAATACAAAATCCACCATGCGCTTTAGCCGCCATCACAGCATTGACTGATTCAAGATAACGGGTTCTGTGCTCTTCAAAACAGTGCGACTTTAACTTATCACCCGTAAGTAACAATACATTTTTCAACCCTTCTGCCTGTGCCTGTTGCAAGAAATTTTGAAAATCTTTGATATCACGGTCTTTACCCGAAAAATGTAAAATTTTTTCAATTTCACTGGGATAATGCTGCGCGCTGGCTACAGGTGCAGGATCATCATCACTATGCACCCGATCAGCCAAGGTCATGACACAAGGATAGCCGGCCAAATACGGCATGATCGGCTGTGGCGCTAAATGAGTCAGATGTTCAATTAAGATACTAAACTGCTGTTTTTGCAGCAAAGAGGAGAAAGTATGCATGAGCCAATCGAAAGCGTATCGCACAAAAGAAGCAATCTATAATTATACCTTGGGTGCTATTACTCTTATTCATTCATTTGATGAATTATTTTCATACAAAACCACAAAAAACATGTACTGTGCTCAAAAGCCCACAGCATCAATCAGCTATATCTGTGTAGTGAAGGCTTACAGGTTGCTATATTCAAATGCTGTATAATCTTAAATTACAAGAATCGAATAGGCAACCACATATGCATTTACGCACTGTGCTGCAATAATTCTGCCTTCAACATTTTTAAACATTACACCATTTGTCATATTGAACCCTAGTTTTTGCACGACCAACAGTTAATGCAAAAACACTTGCTTTAATACCATTGCCACAATAAATAATGATGTCTTTGAAAAGATATAGATCATATTGCTGTAAAAATTCAGTATCAATGTGTTTAAATTGCCCCAACCTCTCAAAATCTTGTATGACTTGCTCAGGTGATGGACATTCATATTGCCAAGAACTATCACCAGTTTTTTGGCGAAAGCAATATATTGAGCACTATAAATATGGTGTTCTGGATAGGCATGCCATGCCTGTTTTGCTGCACTTGGATCAGCTGTTTTCGCACCTAGTTCAAGAAGTCTGTATATATGCAACAAAAAGCAATCTACTTATCGCGCATTTAACTCCTCGACACTCAATTGTAAGTGGTGCGCAAAATCATTAGCATTGACCAAATATAATTGATTAATAAATTCACGCTGAAAATCCCCGGGTGCATGTGTCAACAGATGGGCTTTTTTGCCAGCCACAGCAAAATGTGCATGGGCACTCACCACTGCATTAAATGCGTCGGTTACAGCAGCATAAGCTGCCACTAAAGCTCCTAATGCACAACCCGATGCGGTCACCAATGGGAAAAACTCACTGCCACCTTTAATTTTAGCCAGCCAATATTGTTCTACGCCCTGCTGGCCCGTTTTGGCAACGATGTGATCGACTGCGCCAGAGGCTGACACCACTTGAGTGTGTTGTAATAGCGCGCGTGCTGCATCTACAGCATCAGCTGGATCATTAGAGCTATCAAAGCCTTTACTATTGTGCCCCAAACCCGCTAAACCAATAATTTCAGACGCATTGCCACGTATGACTGTTGGTTGGTAATGCAAAAAGTCAGCGGCCAATTGACCACGCCATGATAAGGCACCTGCTGCAATCGGATCTAGTACCCAAGGTTTACCGATCTGTTGAGCTTTGGCAATTGCTAAACGCATCGCTTCAACCAATGCTGTGGTGGGCGTACCTAAATTAATAATGATGCCTTGTGCAACTTCTACAAATTCTGCTGCTTCTTCAGGATTATCTACCATTGCCGGTGAAGCACCTGCACTTAATAGTACATTGGCCATAAAATTCACTGAAACCGTATTGGTTAAACATTGTACCAACGGACGCTGTTGCTGAAGACGTTGATGTGCCAGTAAAATACTGTCTAAAGATGGCAGCGCAGTTGAAATGCTCATATTAACCCTGAGTGTAAGTGAATTTTCCAGTGGTATGTATTGAAGTCATGATCTTTAAAAATTAACGATCACAAATGTATGCAATACGCTAAAGCAGCCAAATGATCACTCACTTGGCTGTTGATCTGAGCTGAGTATAACATTAAGCCCAAATATGCTCAGCCACCTGATTCATCAATTTAATTTTTTTCCATTGTGTATCGTAAGATATCTTATTGCCCTCTTCGGTAGATGCAAAACCACTTTGTAAACATAGGCCTAAGCGTGATAGAGGTAAATATTGGGCCGCAATATGAATACAGGCCATAATCTGCTCAGGTTGTTCAATGATTTCTGTTTTGCTCGAAATTAAGCCTAAAAAAACCTCGGCCTCCACATGTTCTAGTTGCGCTAAACAGGCAAAGTCACCTGAACGTGGTGTATCAAATTCTAAAAAATAGCGGTCAATGTTTTTAAGATGCGTTAATACATGTGCAAACACAAAGGCATAATCGCCTTGATACAACCAACTTGAGCTGAAATTGCCGCGTTCAATATGCAGGCCAACCACCAAATCACAAGGCTTATCTGCTAAAGCTAAGTTTAAGGTTGTTACCGCATACTCTGCCAGTTGTATAGGGTCCATAGCATTGAGCAGCTCTTGCTCGCGGTAACGATCATCACTTAAGTAGGCTAAAAACTGATCATTAATTTGAATATAACGACAACCTTGAGCATATAAGGCTTGAATGGCATCTTTAAAGGCTTGACCTAAATCTTGGATATAACTTTGTAGATCATCGCCATAGGTTCGATTCTGACGCACATGTGGCAATAACATCATATTAGGACTCGGCATACAGTATTTTGCAGTGGCAAAACCCTCAATCGCGTCATGTAAATAACGATAGTGCGCCAGACATGCATGATCAGCATGAAAGGAGATTTTATCACTTACACGCACATCATAAGCTTTACTGATAGCATCTTTATATTGCAGGCCGCGACGGGTTTTATAGCCATCAATGCCATTGAATTGTTCTAAAAAGTCAAAATGCCACCATGCACGGCGAAAATCACCATCGGTCATCACAGAACAATCTAAATCGAGCTGGATATCAATTAAATTGTCAATTTCAGCATTTTCAACTTGACGTAAGGTTTCTTCATAAATGACCCGATCGGCAAAGTCATAACGGGCTTTTTTTAATGTTAAAGCTCTTAAAAAGCTGCCAATGTGTTCAGTTTTATTCGACGCATATAAAGCTTTGGCAGATGATGACGTGTTACTTTTCATAAGATTTACAACTGTAATAGACTGCTACAGATCAATACACCACATGTATATTGACCGAACATGAGAGAAACCAATAGATGGCAAAAATAAGTCAGGTAAATCTAAATGTCATGGCGCGAAGATAGATTCGCTCCTCGCGCTATGCTTAAACAATTAATTAAATGTCCAACCAAGACCCACACCACCTGAAGGCTTATCTTGGCTATTGAACGCAGTACCTATTTTTACCGAGGCTTGACCTTGCATAAATTGATGTACAGCGCCCATAGACACTGCACTTTCACCGCCACTAAAACCCATGGCCATGCCCACTGACGTACGACCCAGGGCGCTAGGTTGAGGTAACGAAGCAATCGCAATCGCACCGGCTACACCGGCATCGGCACGTCGACGATTTTGTGCCACCTGAGTGTTTAAACGATCGACACGTTGGTTAAGATCAGCGACATTTTGTTCAAGCGCTGGCATATAGTGCGCCATAGTGTCTTGTAAATCAAAAATTGCACTGCGATGTTGTGTGAGCTCCTGCCCTTGTACAGCTAAGGTTTCGCTTTGTGCTGTGACTGTATCTTCTATTTGACTCAACTGCTGTTGTGTCTGTTCAATGGCTACATTTTGCTCGTGCAATTTTGCTTGTGTACTTAAGTCTGTGGCATCACTGTGCTCAAGCGTATCAGCTAAAGTGCTGTACTGGGTTTTTAAATTTTGTAATTCTTGTTGATAGTCATCTAATTGGCTTTGCAGTGCTGTGCTTTGAGATGAGCTTGTATGGCCAAGCAAGACATCATCAATCTGGTTTTTTAAGCCTGCAATTTTACCATCTAATACTTTAAGTTGGGCAATGTTGGCTGCATCAGTATCATCAATTCCGCCGGCCACAAAGGTTAAACGACGCGTGGTATCAGGCACATTAAAGCGCGTTGATTTTTGCCCAAAAGAGACCACCCCAAAACGTGCATCTTGATTGGCAATATCGCTTAAATAGCTTGTCACACCTGCGGCCTTAATGTCTTTGACTTGAACCACTGCATTTTGACCAATTGCAATTGAGCCTTTGACGTGAGACTTGGCATCTGCACCAATAGCCACTGAACCTTCTTGATAAGCACCGGCAAAGTTACCCAATGCCACAGACACATGCCCATGTGCTGTTGATGATGCACCCAAAGCCGTGGCGTTATCATTTTCCGCTTTGGCTTGTTTACCTAAGGCAACCGCATTTTTAGCAGATGTAGAATCACCTACTTCACGTGCAATAGCACCCCAACCAATTGCGACACTGCCTTCAGCATCAGCCATGGCTTGACGACCAAGTGCGGTGGCAGATTGAGCCGTAGCACGACTATTGGCCCCCACAGCTGTCGCATAGTCTGAGGTGGCTTGTGCAGCAGCACCTACTGCAGTAGCTGGATAATATTTTTCACCGGTTAAAGACGATACAAACACACCACCTTGCGCAATCGCTTCATGACCAATGGCAATTGAATCACCTGACTTAGCAGCTGCATCTTGACCAATGGCAATCGCTTGTTGATTGAAGGCTGTAGCGTTATCACCCAATTCAATTTGATTGGCATATAGCATCAAAGGGGACGCCGAAATGACACTTGCTAGGATAGTTTTTTTAAAAATTTGCATGATTGATTGACCTCAACACACCATAGCGGGGTTGATAATAAAGAATGCTTGAAATGCGCGCTGCACCACACACAGCTGATATGAAGCGTTAAACCACAATCAAATCGATTGAGATCACCCAATATTGATATAGGCTTAACTTGAAATTTAGGTCATGCTCTTACTGGAGATCAGCCAAGTAATAAGCACATTGAATCACTGCTTAACTCGCCAGATGGCTGTGTGCAGTGAAATTAAGCCCTATATGGATGCAAGGTGCTAGAGTAGATCGCGAGGATGGAATTACACCCTCAAGCATGGTGTTATTAGATGTGTACATATTTAACGTAGCCCAAAATCGCACCGCCCGTGCGAATAGTGATATAAAATGCGACGGCGATTTTTGGGTAAGCACGATTTGTCTTAAACAGACAACGATACAACCCCTGATTGAACGCCCACCGCATTGTTTAGGTTGTGTATGAGGCCGGTCTCCGGACTTAAACGCGATGCGTTATTCACCGTTGCGGGGGCAGTGTTAGCTTTTAATTAAAATAAATTAAACTAACTTCCCAGTTTCACTTCTTATATAGAAGCACCTTATACAATGTGCAAGACTAATCCCCACAGCTAACACTGTCAAATATATTCAAAATTTTATAAAAAAATTTAAGTTTTTTATTTTTTTAAACTGATATTTAACAAATACTTATCAATTTTTTTATAAATTTACTCAATATAATTATAAGAAAACTTGATTAATTGTTTTTTTAGGTTATACTTGGCTTAACTAGAAAAAAAGTCTTGTTGCGATAAATCTCTTGTGTACTTCGTCGTGTTATTCATAATCCTGCGTTTGTTAGATTTTAAGTCCCATTCTTTAGTATTTTCAAAGTTACACCCAGTCATTTAATGGCTAAAATTATTTCAAATGAAGGATATACGATGTCAAACTCACCAGTAGTTAAAGGTACAGTTAAATGGTTCAACGAAACTAAAGGTTTCGGTTTCATTCAACAAGAATCTGGTCCAGACGTTTTTGCTCATTTCAGCGAAATCGCTAACTCAGGTTTCAAAACTTTAGCTGAAGGCCAACAGGTTGAATTCAGCATTGCGCAAGGTCAAAAAGGCCCTAACGCTGTAAACATCGTTGCTCTATAATTTTAGAAGCAGTTGATGATCAAAAAGGTACGCATTGCGTACCTTTTTTTGTGCTTGATATTTAAAAAAATATAAACCTAGAAGTTCAATTTTCTACACGGCACATTTGATGGCCACCACCTTGGATAAAATGAGCTTAAAATGCTGCTCTTTTGACATTTAGCACATTACAGTTAAAGGCAAAATGATTGATCCAAACTTGGATCACTTTTTTCAAAGCATGATCAGCAGTAAAATTATTAAGATCTTCAACCTCATTTAATCTATTTAAAAACCCATGCATTTGATGCATGCATGGGTTTAAAACTCACTTATACGTGTTCTAAAGCTTGTGCTAAATCTGCAATCAAATCATCAATATGTTCAATCCCGATACTTAAGCGCACCATATCTTCGCTCACCCCTGCCGCTTTAAGCTCATCTGCACTTAATTGACGATGTGTGGTGGTGGCAGGATGACAGGCCAAACTTTTGGCATCACCAATATTGACTAAACGTGTAAACAGTTGCAATGCATCAATAAAACGCGTACCGCCGGCACGACCATCTTGTACCCCAAAAGATAAAATTGCCGATGGCTTACCTTTCACATATTTTTGTGCCAAAGCATGCTGTGGATGATCTGGCAGACCTGCGTAATTGACCCAGTTGACTTTAGGATGTTGCTGTAAATATTGAGCCACTTTTAACGCATTTTCGGTATGGCGCTCCATACGTAAACTCAAGGTTTCTAAGCCTTGTAAAATTAAAAAAACATTTTGTGGGCTGATTGCAGCACCTGTATTACGTAAAGGGACCACTCGTGCACGTGCGATATACGCCGCAGCACCTAAAGCTTCTACATAATTGACTCCATGGTAGCTAGGATCTGGCGTGTTTAATACTTTAAAGCGCTCTGGGTATTTCCCCCATGGAAATTTACCACTATCGACAATCATGCCACCAATGGAATTACCATGCCCACCAATATACTTGGTCAGTGAATGCACGATAATATCGGCACCAAAATCAAATGATTTTTGTAAAACTGGGGTGGCCACTGTGTTATCTACAACCACTGGCACACCATATTCATGCGCAATCGTAGCAATGGCTTCTAAATCTATAATGTTGCCAAGTGGATTACCAATAGATTCAACAAACACCAATTTGGTCTTTTCGTCAATTAAATCACGCAAGCTTTCAGGCTGTTGATAGTCAAAGAAACGTACCTCAATCCCTTGTTTAGGTAAGGTATGTGCAAATAAGTTATAGGTTCCACCATACAGCGTAGATACAGACGCAATATTATCACCGGCTTCGGTAATGGTTTGAATAGCATAGGTGATGGCTGCCATACCCGAGGCCAAAGCCAATGCACCAATACCACCTTCAAGTGCTGCAACACGCTGTTCAAGCACAGCAGTGGTCGGATTCATAATACGGGTATAAATATTGCCTTGCACTTTAAGATCAAATAAATCGGCGCCGTGTTGGGTATTATCAAAAGCATAAGACGTGGTTTGGTAAATGGGTACCGCCACTGCTTTGGTGGTGCTTTCTGGCGAATAGCCGGCATGAATGGCGAGTGTTTCGTCTTGATATGTCATGTTTCATCATCTATGTGAAGTTAATTCTTAAATAGCATAGCAGGATTTATGGCATAAAAATAATCAAGAAATATCATATGGCTATAATTTTTTTAGAAAATGTCATTGGTTTGAATTTAAAAGATATGCTCATCATCATTCAGCATAAATTTCTTCTCACGCTCATGTTAAGTTGAACGTGAGAAGATAGTATTTCAAATCTTTATCATTGACTAAGCATAATATGAGGTTCTTAACTTTGAAAATTTATTCAGTTGTTTTAAGAATCCTTCAAAATAATCTTTGTCCTTATCTTCACTACGATAACCTGCATATAGGGTTCTTCGTAAACCCTGCTCAGCTACACAGCTTAAACGCCGTGACACCACCCAATTTTTTTGCTCATACTCATTCACCACCCAATCAGGTAATGCAGCAATGCCCCGTCCACTGGCGACCAATTGAATTAACATTTGGGTAAGATCGGTGGTACGAATATGTTTTGGCATAATATTGGCAGGAATAAATAATTTTGCCATGATGTCTAAACGGTGTTTATCCACCGGATAAGTAATTAAAGTTGCTTCTGCCAAATCTTCAATGCTGATATTTTCAGCTTTTAACAAAGGATGTGTGGTCGATAGCACCAAACGTGATTCATAGTCAAAAACTGGACAATATTCAATGCCTTTGAGCGCTATTGGATCGGCGGTAATCAACAGATCAAATTCACCAAGTTGCAACAGTTCATGTGGATTTGATTCAAAGCCTGCGGCAAAATCTAAATCTACATCGGGATATTGATGGCGGTACTGATTGAGTAAAGGCATCAGCCAATCAAAACAGCTATGGCATTCTGATGAGAAGATAATGCGACCTGTTTGACCATGTAAAATGCGCATAATGTCGGTTTGAGCGGTTTGAATTTGCGGCAAAATCTCATCGGCCAAATCCAATAAACGCTGTCCTACATTAGAAAAACTCACAGGACGTGTACGACGTAATACTACTTCTGTATCAAACAATTGATCTAATTCTTTGAGTTGGTGGGACACGGCCGATGGTGTTAAACACAGTTCGGCGGCAGCCGCGACCAATGTGCCATGGTCACGTAAAGCAATCAGTGTTTTTAAATGTCGTAGTTCAATCATGTCAAGGAGAGGCTCAAATCAAAAAATTTAAAAAAATAAATCAAAACACAAAGCTTGTGTTTCTAAGCGTAAAAGAAAAATAAACCTGTTGTTATTCAATACCTAAGAATGAAAAGAGCCTATCAAAATAGGCTCTTTTCTCAGCTAAATTGACCTAAATACTTAACTGAGGCCTTTAACCAAGAAGAAAATACCTACAATCACCAATAACACTGCAAAACATTTTTTAAGCACTGCAGGTGATAAGGCATGCGCTGTTTTTGCACCTAGCTTAGCGGTAAAAAAGCTCATGATACTAATACCTAAAAATGCATAAATATGCACAAAGCCTACGGTATTGGGTACTTCAATGTCTTTATTCATCCCAAAGATCATAAAGCCGAGTGCCCCAGCAATTGCAATGGGTAAACCACAAGCAGCAGAAGTACCCACGGCTTTTTGCATCACCACACCATAGCGCGTCAGATAAGGTACCGTTAAACTGCCTCCACCAATCCCAAAGATGGCCGAAGCCACACCAATGATTGAACCTGCCATCAGCTGTTGCGGTGTTGACGGTAAAGTTTTGGTCGGGTCAATGGCTTTTTTTGCCCCTGTAAACATTGTGTAAGCGACCCAAATAAGGAAAACCCCCACGATCATTTGCAAATGTAAGGCAGAAAGCCAACCTGCAATTCCTGCACCAAAAAAGCAACCCAATGCCATCGGCACGGCAAGGTTTTTAAACACTGGCCATAGCACCGCACCATTTTTATGATGTGCCATGAATGAGCTGATAGAGGTGACAATAATGGTGGCAAGTGAAGTCCCCAATGCCAAATGCATAATGACATCTGGGTGATAATCCATTTGGGTAAACACAATAAAAAGTAGCGGTACAATAATAGTACCACCGCCAACACCAAACAGTCCTGCAGCAAATCCTGCGAGTGCACCGATGGCGAGGAAAATAATAAGTTCCACGAAATATTTACTTCACAATAGGAGTTAAAGGTGGATCACAACATCCCATTAAACACTTGGGTTTGATCCAACATGATGGTAACCACGATTGAAATACACCAAACTGGTATCCTGCTGACTTTGCTTGATGGCAACCACACGACACATAAAAATGCTATGGGTACCTACTTCTTGAATCTGCTCAATTTCACAGTCAAAACTGACCAAAGCATCGTCTAAGATGGGTGAGCCTGTGTTTAATGTGCTCCAAGCACCCAAATTAAAACGCTCTTCTGAGGTGAATTTACTTGAAGCAAAAGCGTTGGAGATCTGTTCATGCTGTGTGCTTAATACGTTCACTGACAACACTTTATTTTCAATAAAATGTGCATGTGAGCGAGAAGATTGATTCATACAAACCAACAATGTCGGTGGTGTATCCGTCACACTACATACAGCCGATGCTGTAAAACCATGCATCCCTGCTTGTCCTTGTGTGGTGATTACGTTCACAGCAGTCGTTAATGAAGACATTGCATTTCTAAAGTCAGTTGCTTCAATCATCTCTTTGATCTCAAATGTATATATGATGTGTCTATGATTGACATAAGGGCAATTGCTTTGCCCTCATGCTGATCATCACACGTCGTGTTAAGCGCCGAGTTCTTGACGCACAATTGCAGCACCCGCGCTGAGGGCTTCAAGTTTACCGCGAGCCACTTGACGAGACAAAGGAGTCATACCACAGTTGGTTGATGGATAAAGCTTATCGGCATCTACAAATTGCAGTGCTTTACGTAAAGTATTGGCGACTTCTTCAGCCGTTTCCACTTGATTGGTGGCAACATCAATTGCACCGACCATGACTTTTTTACCACGAATCAGTTCAATTAAATCCATCGGTACACGTGAGTTCTGACACTCTAGTGAAATGATGTCTAACTTCGACTGTTGTAGTTTTGGAAATGCTTGCTCGTATTGACGCCATTCATTGCCTAAAGTCTTTTTCCAGTCGGTATTGGCTTTAATACCGTAACCATAACAAATGTGCACAGCTGTTTCACATTTTAAGCCTTCAAGCGCACGCTCTAAAGTGGCAACGCCCCAATCATTCACTTCATCAAAGAATACGTTAAACGCAGGCTCATCAAATTGAATAATATCTACACCCGCTGCTTCTAACTCAAGTGCCTCTTGGTTGAGGATTTTAGCAAATTCCCACGCTAATTTCTCACGGCTTTTGTAGTGACCATCGTATAATGTATCAATCATGGTCATTGGACCAGGTAATGCCCATTTGATAGGTTGCGTAGTTTGGCTACGTAGAAATTTTGCATCCTCTACAAACACCGCTTTTTTACGCGATACTTCACCCACAACTGAAGGTACGCTTGCATCGTAACGATTACGGATACGCATGGTTTCGCGTTTTTCAAAGTCGACACCTTCAAGATGTTCAATGAAAGTCGTCACAAAGTGCTGACGCGTTTGTTCACCGTCACTGACGATATCAATACCTGCATGCACTTGTTCATGCAAAGACAGTTTCAGAGCATCACGTTTTGCTTCTAGCAGTTCTTCACCTTCTAGTTTCCATGCCGACCATAATGTCTCAGGCTCTGCAAGCCAACTTGGTTTTGGTAAGCTACCTGCGGTTGAAGTTGGGAGTAAAATTGCCATAATGAATCTTCTTTATCTGAAATGTTTGAATAAATATTAGAGTGGATCAAGCAGCGTTGCTGTTTGCGCTCTCTTTAAAATTGGCTGCCCATTCATCTAAAATGGCTTTGTAAGGCTGAATGAAGTTCTCTTCTGTCCATTTACCCTGTTTAACTGCCAATTGACCACGTTCAACACGGTCATACACAATACGTGTCAATGAATAATCTGCGTAGTTTAAGCTTGGCTGATACACAACACCTGCTGGTGAATTTGCATTATAAATTTCAGGGCGGTAGATCTTTTGGAAGCTTTCCATGGTGCTAATTGCACTGATTAACTCAAAATCTGTGTAGTCACGTAATAAGTCGCCAGCGAAATAAAAGGCTAAAGGCGCATTACCATTTTCTGGTTTAAAATAACGTACGCTTAAACCCATTTTGGCAAAATATTCATCGGTACGTGAATAATCATCGTTAGTATATTCCACGCCAAGTACTGGGTGTACATTGGTGGTACGGAAATATGTCTTGCTGGTTGAAACACTTAAACAAATCACAGGTTGTTTGCTAAATTCAGCTTTAAATACGTCTGAGTTCACAAGGTGTTTATATAACTTACCGTGTAAATCACCAAAATCTTCAGGTTTTTCGCCTGTTTGACAACCTAATGCTGGCAATACCACACTAAAGTCATAATCACGTACATAAGATGAAAAGCTATTGCCAATCATGCCTTCAATACGTTGATTGGTATGATGATCAATAATGGTACTTTTTAAGGTTTCAATGAACGGGAAAGTTTGACCATTGCCTTCAATATCAATTTCTGCCGAAATGATATCAATTTCCAGTGAGTAGCGATCACCCTTTGGATTATCTACGCTTGCCAAGCTGTTAAAACGATTATTGATCATCGCAAGTGTACGGCGAAGATTTTCTTGGCGACTTTCACCACGGGCAAGGTTAGCAAAATTGGTGGTTAAACGGGTGTTGTTGGCCGGTTCGTAGTTTTCGTCAAAACGGATACGTTTGATTGAACATTGAAATGCTGTACTCATGGAGATGCGCCTTAAATTTTTTGTAAAAGCTAAATTTCTGTATGGAGAGATTAAAACGCAGATCCTTACATGAGTAAAACGATACAATTTCAATAAAAGATGAATAAAATTCAATTTGAGCAAACAATAAGCAAAATGACTATATTAAGGTGCAACATTGCGTTGATTGAAAGAAAAATCAAACCAAGCACAAGAAAATTTATTAATTTATTTAACTTAAAATCAATTATTTATATAAAAATTACAGAATTTTTAAAACTTTATATCAATGTGAACAATCCATTTAAAAAGTCCCAAAATTGAATGAGACTCACGTGATAATGAAAAAAAATCAGCACAAAGCTGTAAAAGATTCATGCTGATGAGAGAGTTTGCTGAATTTTTTGATGAATCAGGCGATAAACGTGAATATTTTTCCACCTCAGTCATGAGGTGGAAAGATAGCATCAAAGTTTAGTATTGCACCTGACCTGGAATCCAATTGGTGCCTGCTAAGGGTACACGCGCCATCGCGGCAGCTTCAACATTTAAGGCCACTAAATCTTCAGGATCGAGGTTGTGTAAATGCGATTTACCACACGCACGTGCCATGGTTTGCGCTTCAAGTGTAAGTACACGGAGGTAATTGGCCAAATGGCGGCCACCCTCAATGGGGTCTAAACGTTTTGATAGCTCAGGATCTTGTGTGGTAATCCCCGCCGGATCACGACCATTTTGCCAATCATCATAGTAACCCGCTGCCGAACCAATGGCTTTTAACTCATCGTCTAAGCGTGGATGGTTATCGCCAAGTGCAATTAAAGCGGCGGTACCAATCGCTACAGCATCAGCCCCCAATGCCATCGCCTTGGCCACATCAGCACCGCTACGAATCCCCCCTGACACAATTAACTGTACTTTTCGGTGCATGCCCATTTCTTGTAGGGCCTGCACGGCTTGGGGAACCGCAGGCAAAATCGGAATACCCACATGCTCAATAAACACTTCTTGTGTGGCTGCAGTACCGCCTTGCATGCCATCAAGTACAATGACATCCGCACCTGCTTTGACTGCCAGTTTGACATCATAATACGGACGACTGGCACCAATTTTCACATAAATCGGTTTTTCCCAATCTGTAATTTCACGAATTTCAGCGATTTTAATGGCTAAATCATCAGGACCGGTCCAATCTGGATGACGGCAAGCACTACGTTGATCGACACCGACAGGTAAAGTACGCATACCCGCTACGCGTTCTGTGACTTTCATGCCCAACAGCATCCCACCGCCACCCGGTTTTGCCCCTTGGCCCAACACAATTTCAATCGCATCGGCTTTACGTAAGTCATCTGGGTTCATGCCGTAGCGTGATGGCAGATATTGATACACTAGCGTTTCTGAATGACCACGTTCTTCAGGGGTCATCCCCCCGTCACCTGTGGTGGTTGAGGTGCCAACCATTGAGGCACCGCGTCCCAAGGATTCTTTGGCTTGTGCAGACAATGCACCAAAACTCATGCCTGCAATGGTGACTGGGATTTTTAAATGAATTGGCTTTTTGGCAAAGCGTGTACCAAGTACGACATCTGTGCCACATTTTTCACGATATCCCTCTAATGGATAACGTGACATACTCGCGCCCAACAAAAGTAAATCATCAAAATGCGGCACTTTGCGTTTGGTACTACCACCACGAATATCATAAATGCCTGTGGCTGCTGCACGTTGAATTTCTTGAATGGTTAAACGATCAAAAGTGGCTGATTCACGTAATACAGGTTCAAAGTCTTGAATAGTTGTTGTCATGATGATGTTCTCCAAATTATTTTATTGTTCTTGTTAGTAAGCTGCCGCGTTATCGACTTTAAAGTTATATAGTTGGCGTGCTGAACCATAGCGTTTAAATTGACTTGGATCTGCATCAAAACCTGCTTGTTCTAATAACTCTTTTAACTCATCCAGATGTTCTTGACGCATTAGTTTTTCAATACAATCTGAACCTAAAGATTTCACTGTGCCTTTGACATAAATACGAGTTTCATACAGTGAATCGCCTAAAGCATCACCTGCATCGCCACACACCACCAAACGCCCAGCTTGGCCCATAAAGCAGCTCATATGCCCAATGTTGCCACCGACCACAATATCGACGCCTTTCATAGAAATTCCGCAACGTGCACCAGCGTCTCCCTCAATCACCAAGAGTCCACCATGGGCAGTCGCACCTGCCGCTTGCGAGGCATTGCCTTTAACATACACTGAGCCCGACATCATATTTTCAGCCACGCCAACACCGACATTACCATTGACCACGACATGTGCCTGTTGATTCATCCCTGCACAGTAATAGCCTGCATGTCCATCAATCGTGACCTGCACAGGTGCATTAATGCCCACAGCAATATTGTGTTGACCCGCTGGATGACTCACTGTCCACTGTTCAATACTGCTGGTTAAGTCAGGATTATGCAGCGCTTGATTGAGTTCACGAATCGTATCAACATTTAAGTCATAGTGATCTTTGAATAACGTTGCTGTCACTTGTTCTGTAAATGCAATGCTCATATGGTTTCCCCTATTTTTAGTGATTTTTTATTGATGTTATGCCGCTTTAACTGAATTGCGTTCCCACACATACAGGGTTGCAGGTTCTGGCTCCCACACTCTGGCTTGATCAATATTGGGTAATGACGCTAAGGCTTGATATTCTGATGCCATGGCAACGTAATCATCAGTTTCGGCCAATACCGCAGGTTTACAAGCAATTGGATCACGAATCACAGCAAAGCCATCTTTGGTACCAATCGCAAAAGTAAAGAAGCCATCCAAGTCATCAAGCGCATGATTTAATGCTTGTTCTAAGTTGTCGCCTTGTTGCAAACGCCAAGTCAGGTAGCCTGCTGCCACTTCAGTATCATTATCGGTTTCAAAATGAATGCCTTCACGTTTGAGTTCTTGGCGTAAACGGGCATGATTAGATAAAGAACCATTGTGCACTAAACACAGATCTGCACCTGTTGAAAATGGATGACTGCCTTCCATAGTGACCGCACTTTCGGTGGCCATACGAGTATGCCCAATAATGTGGCTGCCTTTCATGTGCGCCAGACCAAAACGCTCAGAAATTTCTACAGGTAAGCCCATACCTTTTAAAATTTCGATACTTTGCCCAACGCTCATAATTTTGAGGCTAGGGCCAAGCTTGGCAATCGCTTCACGCACAATCGTTTCATCAGCTTTTACTTTAAGCACAGCTGCGGTTGCATTTTGAAACCAATCTAACTCGGTATTGAGTTGTTGTTTTAACGCTTGGCTAAAGCTGCTCCAGTCGAAATCTTCTGTTACTGCTTGTAGGGTCAGTTTCACCCAACCGTCTTGTACTTCATCACCATAAATTGCGAAGCCTGCACTATCAGGTCCACGACCTGTCATCGCTTGGAGCATAGGCTCAAACAATTGACCTAATTTTGATTCTAAGGCTGGATTTTTTAAATAAAGGCCTACGATTCCACACATAATCATTCTCCGTTTAATCTTTTTTTAAATTGTTATCGGTCAGTTGTTTAGAAAAATTCGGTATAACGTTGTACTTCCCAATCGGATACATGACGGCTGTATTCGACCCATTCCATACTCTTTTGATGAATAAACTCATCGACAATTTCAGCACCTAACTGTTGTTTAAACAGTGGGTTTTGTTTGAGGGCATCAATGGCTTCTTTGAGCGATTGTGGCAAAGTGCCAATACCTCGTGCGGCAATCTCCTCTAACGACAAAGTATATAAATTTTCATTACAGGCAGGCGGTGGGGTCAGTTGACGTTCAATTCCATCTAGGCCGGCTGCGATGATCGCTGCAGAGACCAAATATGGATTACAGCCTGCATCTGGCAGACGTAACTCAATACGTCCATAAGGAATACGTACCATCGCTGAGCGATTGTTTGAGCCATAGGCAATAAATGCGGGGGCCCATGTTGCACCTGAAAGTGATCGACCCACCACTAAGCGTTTATAGGAATTTACCGTCGGTGCACAAAAGGCACATAAGGCTGGTCCATGTGCAAGTAAACCTGCAATAAAGTGATAGGCCATTTTCGATAAGCCCATCCCTTGTGGGTCGGTGTCATCATGAAATAAGTTACTTGACTCAGCACTAGCGATCGACAGATGAAAGTGCATACCATTGCCAGCACGTTTTGGATCGGGCTTTGGCATAAATGAACACACCATACCTAAATCATTGGCAATTTCACCTGCAGCCATGCGGAAGAAGGTAAACATATCGGCAGAATTTAAAGCATCACTATAAGTATAGTTAATTTCAAACTGACCATTGGCATCTTCGTGATCAATCTGATAAATATCGAAACCGACAGGAATCAAGGCTTCTGTTAAGCGCTCTAAAAATTCACGTGAACGTGATAAGCCTTTATAGTCATAACACGGTTTATCTAAGTTATCTGAATGGTCGACTAGGGTCAGCTTGCCGCTTTCATCACGGCGAAACAGACTAAATTCAGGTTCTAAGCCGGTATTTAAGGTCCAACCTTTTTCAGCTAAACGCTCGACTTGCTTGCGTAACACATAACGTGAATCATAAGCATGTGGCTGACCATTGACATAGCCCTCACACACCACTCGTCCATAACCGGGCTGCCATGGCACAGGGGTGAGTTGGGAAAGATTTCCTTTGACCATAAAATCTGGGCCATGCGGTTGCATCCCCATGCCGCAGATGGCAAAACCTGCAAACCCAACCCCTGCGCCTTCAATGGCTTTTAAACCCGAAATAGGCACTGACTTGGTTTTTGCTGCACCATGAATATCTACAAACTGTGCTAACACATATTTTAATTGATGCTCATCAATGACCTTTTGTACTTCTGGACGGTACTTGGCCTTTGTTATCATGTCTGGTTCTTCATCAAAGAACTCTTGTATGGCCTGCTGCAACATATTTGACATACTCCTCATATGACAAAAAATGAGATTTGGCTTGAATCATGCAAAGACTATAAAAGCCACATTATTCAAATTAAGAAACTTTCTTTCTTATTAAGAAAGCAATTCCCTTGCCAACTTTCAGCAAAGCCAAAATAAATTGTGATTTTCTGCTAAAACACTTAATATTCTTGTTAGGAATAAATTTTTCTTATAAATTGATTCAATTACGATGGGCCTGCCATTTAATTTTTATAAAATTTGAGCAGCATGAAGATTCAAAATAGTGCGAGTTGACCTAAAATGAGACAAGGTAAAAATAATTTAAAGTTAGAACAGTATATTGGCATTCAAATTAAACGTTACCGTCAGGAGCAAGGCTTAAAACTCGCCGAAGTCGCGCAAATTGCCGATATTAGTCAAGGCATGCTCAGTAAAATTGAAAATGCACAAGTGTCTACTAGTTTAGAAACATTAAGTCGGTTATGTGAAGTTCTGGGCATCCCATTATCGACTTTATTTAGTCAGTATGACAATCAAGAAAGCCAAGCGATGTTGGTCAAAGCAGGTGAAGGAATGGAAGTGGTACGCCGTGGGACTGAAAAAGGTCATACTTATCATCTCCTCACACATTCACGTGGGCCACGTAAAAACTTTGAAGCGTATTTGGTGACCATGGATGATGCCAGTGAAGAGTTTCCAACCTTCGCGCATCCTGGGACAGAACTTTTATATGTTTTAGAGGGTGAAATTAAATACCGCCATGGTGATGAAATCTTTCATCTACAAGCGGGTGACTGCCTGACCTTAGAAGGTGAAATTCCACATGGACCTGCTGAATTGATTCAAGTTCCTATCCGTCTGATTTCTATGGTCAACTATGGTGATAGCACGACATCTTAACCATATTCATGGACTTGGTCGCTGCACAACTCGAGCGACCAATATCTCCTTCCTATTGCTTTTGAGGTATAGCTTTCTTTTTAAGCTCAAGTTATTTTAGAGATTTTCATCCGGCTCAATCAAAATTAAATATATGAATATGAATAGAAAAATAAAATTCATGGTATATAAATTGCTTTTCCTTTTATGAAATTATTTTTCCTATTAGTAATATAAATTCATATCATGAAGGAGCTATTCATGTTGAGCAGCTATTTAAAACAATTATTCATGCTGATTGTACTCTTATCCCCCACCACATTATTTGCAGCCCAAAGCATCGATGGCCCTGCGACAGTGTGGGTGATGGTCTCTATTGTGATCGTGTTATTGATGTTTATTCCTGGTTTAGCATTATTCTATGGCGGTATGGTCCGTGCTAAGAATATCCTGTCGGTATTTAGTCAATTTTTTGCAATTGCGAGTGTTGTTGGCATCTTATGGGTAGTGATTGTCTATAGCCTTGCAACCGATACCACAGGTATGCAAGCGCATGTCTATAATTTGAGTAGTTTTGTTGGTGGATTCAAGAGCGCATTTTTAACAGGAATTACCCCGCAAAGTATGGCAGGTGGGATTCCTGAATACATTATTATTGTATTTTTAATGACCTTTGCCATGATCACACCAGCGATTGCCATGGGAGGTATGGCTGAACGTATGCGATTTGGCGCAATGGTGTTATTTTCGGGTCTGTGGACCGTGATCGTTTATGGCCCTATGGCACATATGGTTTGGGGTGGTGATGGTGCCCTATTTCACAATTGGGGCGTACTCGACTTTGCCGGTGGTACAGCTGTGCATATTGGCGCCGGTGTCACTGCATTAGTGGGGGCGATGGTGCTTGGTCGACGACAACATGCCCCTAATCCGCCGCATAATGTGGTTTTTGTCCTCATTGGTGCAGCCTTACTTTGGGTGGGATGGTTTGGCTTTAATGTGGGTTCCGCACTGGCCGTGGATGCGTCCGCTGCTTTAATCTTTATGACCACGATGTTAGCGACACTCGGTGGAATCTTAGGTTGGATGATGCTGGAAAAATTCTCTTCAGGTCATGTCACTGCATTAGGGTTAGCATCAGGTGCAATTGGAGGCTTAGTTGGGATTACCCCCGCTGCTGCTTATGTCGGACCTTTTGGTGCAATTGCGATCGGTTTTATTGCCAGTATTGCTGTCTTCTATGCGATTACACTACTGAAACCTAAGTTAGGGATTGATGATGCTTTGGATGTGTTTTCAGTCCATGGCGTGGGTGGGATTGTCGGCTGTATTTTAGCAGGTATTTTTTGTATTCCTGCACTCGGTGGCAATATTGAGGGCATTCATATCATCACTCAAGTGTTGGCACAAATTGCCAGTATTGTATTTACTTTCTTGTATGTGGGTATATTGTCTTGGCTTTTGTTTAAAATCGTAGATAAAATTATTCCATTACGTGCGGATCTTGAACAAGAACAAATCGGTCTTGATAAAGTTGACCATAATGAAAATGCTTATAATCATTGATTTCTTACGCCCTTAAAAGAGACTCATTCCTACCCTTATATGTTTAAGCCCAAACGCTGATATGTCTTTAGAGCTGTTTAAATCGCGATTATGAGGATTTAAACAGCTTTTACATTTCCTTATTTTTATTCTCAAAGCTGCGCCACATTTCGAATAATTTGCAGTGTCTCAGCACAGTACGAAGATGTTTATGTGGTATAAGCTTGATTGACGTTTTCAAATATGAGTCGCACTACAACGCTAAATGCATTCTCGCACTTATGATAGATTTTTATTTTAAATCCTAAAAATTTCGTACAGACAACAAATTGAGTCATTCGAATTTGTATACGTAACATTGCAGTCCCCAAAAATAAGGGATCCATTGGGCTAAAAAGGTAGGTCTTATGAACATCATAAAAAGGGACAATGTGCAACATTATCCCTTCATAATATTAGATGAAAATTTTAGCTGATTAACGCATTCACTCCGACGACCTGACCATCAAACTCACGGATTGCATCAACCAGAACATCCCATAAGTACACTGCGGCAGCACGGTCATATAAGATGTTAAATTTCGGGGTATATTCATCACTGACGTTCACAATAATCGCATTAATCCGTGCAATTGACGTTTGTACCACGTGTCCCGGTAAAAATGATGCTGCATTTAAGTCTACGGCACAGAGTTTTGCCATCACTTGTGCAATATGAATCCCTGTCAATTGCAACCATGCATGACTATCTTGACGCGGTAATAAAAAAATTTGCTTCTCTGTCATTGACCAATGCGCTTCAAGTTGAGCAACAGACTCACCAAAATCACTCAAACCACCTAAGATGAGATATTCAGTTGCTGATAAACGTGCAACCAACGTACCATTTTCTTGTTGTATAGAAAAGTTCGCTTTTTCAGGCAACTGAAAGCCTAGCTCTTTTAAATAATTAGCGCTGTCTTGCCCGCGAAACCCAACACGGGATAAATGAGTTAAATCGATGAGTGCACAATGCTCGATAGCCTGTTGGTCGTGTGCTGTGGTCAGGAAATGTTTACCCGAACCATAGGCTTGATAATTCCCGACATGTGCCTGAATTAGACTACGTTCAGCTTGATATAATTCTTGCATCGCTTAAATCTCCTGACGTTGGTTGTTCGGATCATAAAATGGCGCTTTCACCACGGTGGCATGTACCACTTTGCCCCCCTCTACACGAATCGGAAAGGTCTGTCCTTCATGGCTCTGTTCAATGCCAACGTAAGCCATCCCAATAGTTTGATCTAGGGTGGGTGAATATTCACAAGAGGTGATATTGCCCGAGATGTCGTCGCCTTCAAGCACAATATGTCCTTCTAAAGGCTGAGGTTGATTTTTATCTAACACAAAAGTCACCAATTTACGTTTTAGCGGTTGCGAAGCCAAAATTTCAATGGAGCGCTTACCCACAAACCAAGGCTTAGATTTCGCTACAGCCCAACTTAAATCACATTCTTCGGGGTGCGTCATGCCATCGGTATCTTGGCTGATGATAATATGGCCCTTTTCCAAACGTAATAAACGCTGCGTTTCTACACCAAACGGTTGCATGTTAAACGCTTGACCAGCTTGCATGAGCAGATCCCAAAGATACTCCCCATAACGTGCGGGATAATGAATTTCGTAGCCTAGCTCACCGACAAAGCCGACACGCATCAAACGCACTGGAATATTGGCAATGGTCGCAAGTCGTACCCCTAAATAAGGAAAAGCCGCATTGCTCAAATCCACATCATGACATACCGCCTGCATGACTTGTCTTGCTTGCGGGCCTGCAATATTGACGGCAGCAAATGCGGTAGTGACATTGGTGATGTCCACATTTAAACGCCACTGTGCATTCCACTTCAGCATTTGTTGATAAATACGATCAACACCACTCGTTGTCGCCGTGACATAAAAATGCTGTTCACTTAAGCGTGCCGCTACACCATCATCAATCACCACACCATCTTCTGCAGCCATGACTGCATAACGGGTTTTACCTACAGGTAATTTTGCAAAAGCAAAGGTATATAATCGATTTAAAAACTCGGCACTGTCTGCACCACGAATATCTAAACCGCCTAAGGTAGATACATCAATGATGCCCACATTTTGGCGAACGTTTTTTGCTTCTGCTTGAATATGCGCTAAACGCTGAGCAGAATCACCATAATAAGCAGGACGTTGCCAATTCCCCGCAGGAATCATATGTGCACCTAAAGCCACATGACGTTGGTGCATCGGTGTCTGACGATAAGGGTCAAAGCCACGCCCGGCAATATGGGCAAGTTTCTCGGCAGTAAATGGCGGACGAGCAGTAGTTACGCCGGTTTCACTAACACTACGCTCAGTATATTTAGCCACCAGACGTGCTGTAGGCAATGCTGAATGACGCCCTTGCGATGGTCCCATTCCTACGGTGGAAAAGCGTTTCACCAATTGCACATCACGATAACCAGATTTGGTGGCATTAATAATGTCACGAATCTGTAGATCCTCATCATAATCCACAAATTCTTTGCCTTTAGGGTGCTCGAATATCGGCCATGGAAAATTCAAGCTGGCTTCATTAAAGTCTAAAGTTACCTTTGAATTGGGCTGGCCTAAGATTTCAGCATTGACCATGTGAGCAATATGCGTTGCATGTTCTAAGACCTGGTCGATGTGATGAATCCCAGCCACAGAGCCTGTAACATGTAAGCCTTGAGGCAAACCACTAATCTGAAACTGTGCCGTTGTATCGTTATAGCTGAGTTTCGCACCCGCTTGACAGAGTAATTGGTAAACTGGCATATAGCCTGATGACATAGCCACGACATCACAGGTAATTTTTGTGCTGTGTGCAGAGACTTGTCCCTGTGCAATAATCGGACGAATATCAACCCCTGTAACGTGTTGCATGCCTTTATCATGCAGTGCTTCAAACACGGTGCTTTCTAGATAAAGTGCTACTCCGCGTTTTTGTAGGGTCTGTTGTAAGGTTTGATCAATAGCCTTTGGACGCAAATCAACCAAAGCTGTAATCTCAAGGCCAGCATCCAGGAGTTCTAATGCGGCTCGATACCCGTCATCATGTCCGGTTAAAATCACGGTTTTTTTACCCGGCTGTACCCCGTAGAGTTTAATTAAGCGCTGTACGGCACTGGTCAGCATCACGCCAGGTAAATCATTATTTCTAAAAATCACCGGCTGATCAAAACTACCACTGGCCACAATACATTGCTGCGCACGCACTTTATACATGCGTTTGCCTTGAATCACTGGTAAATAATGATCAGTGAACCAAGCATTACATACAGACTGGGTTAAAACGGTAATATTGGGATGTTGTTCTACTTGGGCAATCAATGATTGGGCTATTGCTTGTGCTTTTTGACCGCTAAGATCAAAACGTGCATACAATAAACTCCCACCCAACATAGGATCTTGCTCAATGAGCAAAACTTTAAGTCCTGCTTCAGCTGCTGTAAGGGCAGCTTGTAGACCAGCAGGACCTGCGCCAATAATAGCAACATCGGTAAATAAGTAGGCCTTATCGTAATATTCAGGCTCAAAGTTTAAATCAACCACCCCAAGTCCAGCTTTTTTGCGAATGACGGCTTCCCACAGTTTCCATGCTCCTTTCGGTTTATAAAAGGAACGATAGTAAAATCCAACCGGCATAAATTTGGAAAATTTACCCAAAAACGCATCAGAATCTTTGGTTAATGATCCGCTGTAATTTTGTCCTGTTGCCGACATACCAGGCACTAAAGCAAGTTGATCGGCTAAAACATTGGGTTCTTGTGGCAGTTGTATCAAGGTGTTGGCATCTTGACCGGCCATGGTTAAAGGTCCACGTGGACGATGATACTTAAATGAGCGCGACATGATCCAACGTTGGTTGGCAATTAAAGCACTCGCTAAAGTGTCTCCGGCATAGCCCTCAAATTGTTGCCCATCAAAAGAAAATTGAATCGGTTGACTGCGGTCAATTTGACTACCATAAGGCAACGGTAGCCGTGTTGTGTAAGATGTCATGCCAACGCTCCTTGTTTTTCTGATACAGGTGTTTTTTCAGCAACTGTGGCTTGTGTAAATTCCACACGTTGATTAAAAATTTCTTGAGGATCAAAGGTACGGATCATTTCATCCGTTACGGTATGACGCTCAGCAATAAACCAATAACTGCTTGGGGTATGCATCCACCACTCTAAAACAATGCCTGCCGTATTATTTTTATTGAATACATAATCTGCCCAAGCTTCATCTGTGCAGGTATTTTGATCTGGCATGTGTTTGAGTTCACCCCCATAACTAAATTCACTGATATTTCTTAAGCCATTTAAAGGGCAACGCATCATCTTCATGTTCTTGACTCCTTAGTGGCTGGCCGCTGTAGCGCCCATTTCATTGACTTGTTGAAAACGACTAAAACGTGACAGTTCAAAGGGCTTAATTAAATCTGGGGTACGACCTGTGGCTACAAGTTCTGCCATGGTCTTGCCGCAAATTGGCGTGGCTTTAAAGCCCCATGTGCCCCAACCTGCATCCAAGTAATAATTGTCATAGGGCGACTGCCCCATAATTGGACTGTAATCTGGGGTCATATCGGTCATGCCTGCCCATTGACGCATGAGTTTCACATTGGCCATAAACGGAAACATCTCAATGGCATGTGCCAACAAACTTTCTTTTAAATCTAAAGTCGAGCGTGTGTTGTACAAAGGATACGGATCTGAACCACCTCCAAACACAATTTCCCCTCGACTGGTTTGTTGAACATAGCAATGCAGGGCTGATGAACTCACCAAAGGGTTAAGAAAGGGTTTAAAGGGCTGTGAAACCATGGCTTGTAATGGAAAGGTCTGAATGGGTGAGCGAATCTTGAGTTTATTCATTAATAAACTTGAAGTACCTGCCACCGCTTGCACCACACAACCGCATTCAATGCTGCCGCGATTGGTCTTCACCGCTGTCACTTGATTGCGGTTGACCACAAAATCTTGGACTTCGGTCAATTGATGAATTTCGACGCCACGCTTGGCTGCCTCTTTGGCATAGCCCCATGCCACAGCATCATGGCGTGCTGTTGCGCCGTCCATATGCCATAGGCCTGCTAAGACGGGTAAATGTGCAGGATCTAAATTTAAACACGGCACTAATTCCTTAATTTGCTTGCGATCAATCATTTCAGTACGACCACCGAAATGTTTATTCACTTCAGCACGTTGTCGAAATGCCCGCACGGTTGCATCGGTATGAGCAAGGGTTAACTGACCACGCTCTGAATACATGATGTTAAAGTCAAATTCATTAGATAGATTTTTAAATAAATCCACCGATTCAGAATAAAACTTTACCCCCTCAGAGGTTAAATAATTGGAACGAATCACCGCAGTATTACGTGCCGTATTGCCGCCACCTAAATAGGATTTTTCCAGTACAGCAACATTGGTAATGCCTTGATATTTTGCAAGGTAATAGGCAATTGCGAGGCCATGCCCACCGCCACCAATAATCACCACGTCATAGCGTTTTTTCAGCGCTTTCGGTGCAGGTAAATCAACTTCAATCGGATAGTCATTACTAAATCCATATTTGAGCAAACCAAGTGGCATGATTGTCCTCCACGGCATTATTATCATGTGCCATTATTTTATTTTTTAAAGTCATAGCGACTGCATACGTGCAGCAGCGAGTGTATTTTTCATTAGATAAGCAATTGTCATAGGTCCAACACCGCCGGGTACTGGGGTGATCGCTTGCGCGATCGGCAACACATCCTCAAAATCAACATCTCCCACTAGACGGCTTTGGTTGTCTACTGTCATGCGATTAATGCCTACATCAATCACCACTGCATTCGGTTTGATCCAATCAGCCTTGACCAATTTGGGCTGTCCGACAGTGGCCACCAAAATGTCTGCCATTTGGCAAGTTTCGGCTAAGTGCTTAGAGCGTGAATGTACGACTGTGACGCTACAATGTTGTTGAAGCAACAAAGCCGCCATCGGTTTACCTACAATATTTGAGCGTCCAATAATCACTGCATGTAAACCGGATAAATCAGAACCTAGTGTCTCGTGTAGCAAACGCAAACACCCCATTGGTGTACACGGCGCTAAGACACACTGACCTTGACTTAAGCCACCTACATTCTCACGATGAAAACCGTCTACATCTTTTAAAGGATCGATCTTGTGCAGGATTTGGGTGTCATCAATCTGTGGGGGTAACGGCAGCTGCACTAAAATGCCATGTACCGATGGATCTTGATTTAACTGATCAATCTTGCTGAGCAGCTCGGTGGTGGTGCTATCTTGATTAAAGCGAAATTCTAAAGAGCGGATTCCAACCTGTTTAGCCTTAGCGACTTTATGCTGCACATAGACCTGACTGGCGGCATCTTCACCCACTAAAATCACCGCAAGACACGGTTCAATCCCTTGAGTCTTCATATCATCAACGTCAGCTTTGACTTCTTTCAGTACGGATTCAGCAATCGCTTTACCATCGATATATTTGTTTTGCATAGTGTTCAGCATTTGATTCATTTGAACACCACCGTACGTTGATCATTTAAAAACACACGATGCTCGACAAAATATTTGACCGCTTTAGATAAAGCCACTGTTTCGGTGTCACGACCAACCGAAACGAGATCATCCGCTAAATAAGCATGATCGACTCGTTGTACCTCTTGTTCAATAATTGGACCCTCGTCTAAATCTGCGGTAACAAAATGCGCGGTTGCACCAATGAGTTTAACGCCACGCTCAAAGGCTTGATGATACGGTTTGGCACCTTTAAATCCGGGTAAGAAAGAATGATGAATATTGATGGCACGACCTGCTAACTGTTGACATAGATCATTGGACAAAATTTGCATATAACGTGCCAAAATGACCAATTCAGTTTGGGTTTCATCAATAATTTTTAACAATTCAGCCTCTTGTTGAGCTTTCGTGTCTTTATTAACGGGCAAATAAATGAAACGTAAACCCTCACGTTCAGCAATTGGACGCAAGTCGAGATGATTCGACACCACTGCGGTAATGTGAAAATCAAGTTCACCCTTATGATGGCGATACAACAAATTTAAAAAACAATGATCAAACTTACTGACCATAATCATTAATTTCATCGGTGAAGCACAGTCATAAAAATCGGCTTGCATTTTAAATTGCTGTTTAATGAGGTCAAAATTTTGTTTGAGTTGTTCAATTTCCCCACTGCCATCATTAAAACGAAAAACAATTCGGGTGAAAAAATAGCCTGTCACTTCATCATCGTATTGTGCCATTTCACTGATATAGCAATTGTTCTGTGCAAGACAGCCACTAATTGCAGCCACAATTCCCGATGCAGCAGGACAACGAATTTTCAGTACATATTGGGCAAGAGCATGGTGTGGCATCCGACAGCTTCCTATAAATTTTTATCATTGATCATCTATTTAATTAGAAATTATTTCTTTTTAGGAAAATTTATTTCTCTACAGGAATTTATATCGGACTTTTAGGCTGTCGTCTATAGTTTTAAGAAATTTTTTTTACTTTTAAGAATAATTATTAAATTGTTGATTTTTATATAGATATGCCAAAGCACCAGCAGGACATCATGTGCCTGCTGGTAAGAAAGTTGTTAGCGAATGACCTCAATTTTATGTAAAGTTTTCAGCTGCATGAGGGCTTGAAAAGGCTGCTCAGATTGCAGCAGTTGGTTCATCTGTTCATAAAATTTATGTGACAGATGTGCACTACATTGAATTAACCAACCTTTCATAGATTTTTTATTGGTGTTGAGCATATACACTTCACACATCGTTGAATTAATTAATTGCATTTTTTTAATGACAAAATGTTCTGGATAGCTCATTGCATTCTCCTTAAACCATGTTCATTAGAATGAAAGCAATTCACATGCCAATCTTGTAAATACAACTGTTATAGAGAATAAATTTATTGCATATTCCTAATATGAATATTTCTTGCATTTTAATTGTGCAAGTTTCAATCTATCTGCACTAAAATTTGCTGATTTTGAGCAATGCCATGTATTTGCATACAAGCTATAAATTGTGAAGATGAGTCAATTAAAATTAACTATTGAGTATGCTGTAATGTTACCAAATGATCTATTGATTCAAGCGATCCAGTTAGCACAACAAGCTCACGATGGCCAAGTCGATAAAGCAGGCCTTGCTTATATCCAGCATCCCTTACGTGTCATGCATCAGATGAAAACTATAGAAGCCAAAATCATAGCCATTTTGCACGATACCCTAGAAGATACGTGGGTGACGCACCAACATTTAAAAGCTCTCGGACTGGGTATAAAGCACATAGATGCCTTAAATGCCCTCACCAAACTCGCGCATGAAAATCGTTTTGATGTCTTAAAACGTACTTTAGTCAATCCTTTAGCTTGTGAAGTCAAACGTACAGATATATATGACAATATGAATCTTACCCGCTTAAAATCTATCACAAAAAAAGACCTACAGCGTT
Source organism: uncultured Acinetobacter sp. (assembly GCF_947626835.1). Lineage (GTDB taxonomy): Bacteria > Pseudomonadota > Gammaproteobacteria > Pseudomonadales > Moraxellaceae > Acinetobacter. The sequence goes on from NZ_CANQTS010000014.1 coordinate 51,592, forward strand.
ATCAGCAGTACTGTCAAATTTATGCAGTATTACAACAGGCGTGTGAGTTTTATCAACGCATCAATGCACAACATATCAACACAACAATTGGGCGGAATCGACAGCGTTTAACAGCGCTGGCTGTACAGCTTTATACAAAACTGATGTAGGTTCATTCTCTTCTCCATCTCCTCAACAAAATTGCGTATGATGGATGGCTGATATAGCGCAAAGGATAAAGACGTTGAAAAGTATTGTGATCTATGGTGGCGGTATGGCCGGGACTTTTTTGGCCAAGAAACTATGCCAAAGCTTTGCAGTCACCTTAGTCGATTCAAATGAATATTTTGAAATTCCTATGGCCACTCCACGCAGTATGGTGGATGCTAACTTCGCTGAACAAGCCATTATTCCTTTTAAGCACGCTTTACCTAAAGTACAGCATATTCAAGGGCACTTAATGCAACTCAATCCTGATTACAGTGGTGTTGTGCGCTTAAAAACTGGGCAAGAGATTCAATTACATGCAGATGTCAGTGTCATTGCCACAGGCAGTCATTTTTCTAATTCCTTGGTACGCGGGCAAAGTCAAACTAAATTACAGCGCCAAAATTTCTATCAAGATTTTTCTAAAGCGATTGAAAAAGCACAGAACATTGTTTTAGTCGGTGGCGGCCCTATTGGGGTAGAAATTGCCGGTGAGATCAATGATCTTTATCCACAAAAAATCATCACCATCATTGAATCGAAAACACGTTTAGTCAGTGGAACCACAGCCAAAGTCAGTGCTTACATCCAACAAGACTTTAAACGCCGTGGCATTAGAGTATTCACCAATACCCAGCTTGTGCAAGCCAGTCATCCTAAAGATACTGTATGCACCGAAGCAGGTGTTGCTATGACAACAGATGGACAACAAATAGCGTATGATTTACTCATGTGGTGTATCGGTGGACGTGCCAATACTACATATTTACAGGCACACTTTGCTGATCTACTCAATCCCAGTGCACAAGTGCAGGTTGAAAATACCTTACAAGTCAAACATCATCCTCGACTTTTTGCTTTAGGCGATATTACGGACTTGGCTGAAAATAAGATGGCTTGGCATATTAATGGTCAAATTCCTGTGGCAGCACATAATATTCGTTGTCTACTCGAAGACAAACTACATGCGCTTAAGACGTATAAGGCCAAAACGAACAATCCAATGATGGCCATTACCTTGGGTCGTCAAAAAGGTGTGGTGTATTTACCGATCGTGGGTATGATCAATATTCCATTGATCACGCGTATGGCCAAAGCCAGTCATATGTTGGTGCCTAAATATCGTAAAGAATTAGGGCTTTAAAATCAAAAAGCATGCTCTTTTATGAGAGCATGCTTTTAAATCAATCAATGATATCGGCAAAGCTTGCAGCTAAAACATCCGCTAAGTCTTGTGGATTTAAACCAATATCTAAACCACGTTTGCCGCCACTGACATAAATTTTGCCCAGTTTCTCAGCACTGGCATCAATAACGGTTTTTAGGCGTTTCTTTTGCCCAAGTGGACTAATGCCGCCAACCAAATAACCAGTTAAGCGCTCTGCATCTTTAGGGTCAGCCATATGTAGTTTTTTAGTGCCTACAGCACTGGCGACTTTTTTAAGATTGAGTTGGTATTCAACGGGTAGTACCGCAACAAAATAGTTTTTGTCATCACTTACCAACAGCGTTTTAAAGACTTCTTGTACAGATAAACCTAGTTTTTCTGCTGCTTCTAAGCCAAAACTTTTTGCTTGAGGATCATGTTGATACTCGTGGATTGAATAATCAATTTTTTTGGCTTTAAGAATTTTGCAAGCAGGTGTCATGATGTTAACTATCGAGTTTAAATTTAGATTATAGATCTTTATAAAATGACTATATATAATACTTAGGCTATTTTTTAAACTAAAAAAGCCAATCAAAAGATTGGCTTTTTTTCTTTCTCTATTAATAGAGTTTTTTCGGCAATGTAATTTGAATCATTTCATTGTCATCGGCAAGTTTGGCATTTCGACCTGAAGAACCTGGGAAGTTATTATCATTAAAAATAGTCAATGTATTAGCATCTTCAATGATCAAATCTTCAATGGTTTGGAATGGGAAACCAAAATGCTCACCTACGGCAATATCTCCATCACGAGGTGTGCCATAGAGTAAATTTGGATTGGAAATGTCCATGAGATTCACAATTTCCTCACGTTCAAGTGGCTGCCCTGCTTCTTTAAGCTTCACTTTAATGAGCTTTTTGTATCCACCTAGGTTATTTTCGGTATCATCACGTTCAATAATGACCCCTTCTGTTTCACTAAACAATTGGAAATCACCAATGGCTGTAGCTTTGCTATCTAATGCAAATAAATAGTATTGACCAGTATAGGCTTTCTTTTTCAGATCAAATTGCGACAAGATCAGTTGACCGGTACTGTCATTGCTTAAAGGCTTTTCAAGTAATGGATACAAATACTGACCATCTGGTGAAATCGCCATTCCCTCAAAACCACCGCTACGTTGCACTAAAGGCTCAACGTAATTGATATTGGCTTTATTGAGTTGGTTTTGTGGTGAACGAAGCTCAACCCCTGCTTGAGTTGGATGCGGTAGTGGAATGGGTGCATCTAATAAGACACCGTCTTTGGAGAAGTGTAAAAGGTATGGACCAAATTCATCACCAATCCAAAAGCTGCCATCTGCTTCACGCTGCATTGATTCAGGATCAAAATCCGCACCTGTCAGTAAACGCTCAGGTGTATTTTCATTGATAATATCAAATGGAATTAAGCCATTTGGGTCTTTGAGCTGAATAAAACTATGCACTTTAACTTCACCAGTACCTTGATCTTTGCTACGGAAATCAGGGGTAATGTGGTAAATACGTAATAGGTAGTCGGCTGAATTATCTTGTGAGCCAAAGCCATTATCTGACATGGCCATATAGGTCCCATCAGCATTTTTTAACGCTGCTGAAAAACCTTGTACAGGTTGACCGATAAATGGTGGATAGATGCCATTTGCACCTTTGACATACGCACCTGAGTTGGGGCCTTGTGCATAAGTATCTACTTTTAATTTTGCAAATGAAATTAAGGTCGGCTCAGTGACACTCGGTTTTGCTGATGCTGATACAGTATCGTTATCATCATTACAACCGCTTAGCGCCAGCATGCTTAAGGTAAGCAAAGATAAGGTGAGTTTTTTCATAATTAAGTCAAGTGATTAAAGCTTTGGCTATTTAAACCTGACTTGATGACAACAAGACTGCACTTTGGTGACATTTTCTTGAAAGATCATGCATGTAGTTGCATGTTATTTGTGAGCCTTGAGCACATAATTACACGTAATCAGCCATAAAAAAAAGCCTCCTTAGCGGAGGCTTTTTCATCAAGTTATTTTAAGCTTTGGCGCTGATTGCATCCGTAATCTCAATTTTATCTTTGTCTTTTTCATTCATAATAAAGGCAACTGCAATGGCGGTAATTAATACCGGTAAACCTACTGCAATAAAGTTAAAGTGTGCAGGAAGGTTCATGCCTAATAAACCACCAATTAAAATTGGACCTACAATTGCACCCATACGACCAATCGCTGATGACCACCCAATACCAGTTGAACGTACTGCAAGTGGGTAGTACTGTGCCACATAGCTATAAAGCAACATTTGTGAACCAATCGATGCAGCACCTGCTAAGAATACCAAGATATAGAGTAAGAATTCGTTGCTTTGAAAGCCCATCAAACTCATCACAATTGCACCCATGATGCCTAAGAACATCAATACAGGTTTAAGATGGAAGCGATCCGCTAAGATACCACCACCCACAATCCCGACAACGGCACCTACGTTCATCACCATCATAAACATGAGGCTATTGTCCATGGAGTAACCCGCCGCCATCATTAATTTTGGTAACCAGCTGCTTAAAGCATACATGGTCAGTAAGCAGGTAAAGAACGCTGTCCAAAATAATAAAGTGTTCACTGCACGGCCACGGCGGAATAAACTCACCACGTTAGCAGCTTCAGGGACATTTTCCTGCGGTAAAGTAAAGACAGTATTGTCATTTACAGTTACATTTGGTGCGATACGTTTTACAATCTTACGTGCTTGTTCTTGGTCATTTTGCTTAACAATAAAACCTAAAGATTCAGGTAAGAATTTCCAAATGACTGGCAATAAGAACAATGGAATGCCTGCAATAAAGAACATGACTTCCCAACCAAAACTTGGGGTTAACCATGAACCTAATAATGCTGCCATGACACCACCTACAGCATAACCACTGAACATACCTGTCACCAAGGTACTGCGCATTTTTTTCGGCGCGTATTCAGAGGTCAGTGCCACAAGGTTTGGCATAACACCACCAATCCCTAAACCTGCTAGGAAACGTAAAATACCAAACTCAGTTGGGTTTGAGGCAAAACCACCAGCAAAGGTCAAACCACTAAACAATACAATACAAATCATGATGACTTTTTTACGACCGATCTTATCTGCCAAAGAGCCAAAGATCATCGCGCCAAACATCATACCAGCAAGTGCAGTACTGGCCAGCATACCAGCTTGTACTGCGCTTAGGCCCCAATCTTCCATCAACAGGGGCAATACCACACCGTTGATCGCAAGATCGTAACCATCAAATAAAATAATTAATAAACACCAAGCAACTACATTGAAGTGAAAAGGCGTAAATTTGGCGTGATCGACAATAGGATTAATATCTATTTTGTCCGTCTTCATCGTTCTCATCTCCCATGAGTACTTGTCCATACTTAATAAAAACTATTAAGTTCTATTCCATGCTGCGAATATACGTATCTCATATTTAATGCACAATAAGACTAAAGACTAGCAAATTAGTCTGAATATTATTTTTCTATCTAATTGTATTTAAATTGGTTTTTTATGGAGCAAAATTTAAAACTTTAGTATTAAAACACTATAATTTTATTGAAAAATATAATATTAATTGAATCAATCAAGACCTAAAACCTGTAAAAAACTTAACACTGCATATTTTATACACAAAAAAAGATCCCGCATATTCGGGATCTTTTTTAAAATGAATTACTTTTGTTCTTTCATAGGTTGTTCAGGCTGCTGATTGGGTTGCTTTTCAGGGGTGGTATTTTTATAAGAATCTTGACTCCCTTTATCATCATTTGATTCTTTATGGGGTTTAACGGCTTGATCTGAATCATTCACAACGCATCTTCCTTCATGGTTAGACTCTAGCTAATCTGCCATCACATCTGTATGTGCGTCAGTATCATTTTTGTTGGCCGTATTTGACTAAAATGCAATATATCATCCAATGATGCATGTCTAACTCAATACAATATAGAATTTAAATCATCATTGAAAATAATGATCACTGTAGATTGAAGCTATTCAGCTTAAAAAAAGCTGACGTTCCTGCGCTCGACGTCGCACCAAGCCGTTTAACACTTGCCCACGACTTTTATTCCAGACTAAAAATTGCTCCGCCGCTGACTCATAGTCACCTGTATTTAAATTTTTAACCAAGCTAGATTGGCGAAATGCCTGTGCTCCAATGTTATAGGCTAAACAGACCAACGCATCAAATTGATTTTGATTAAGTTTGACATATACAGTTTCATTCACTACCTGAACAAAGCGTTTTAAATCATGTTGTTTATACCGCAAAGCTTGCTCATAACTACATGTATCGCCTTTTTGTACGCTTTTCCCATTTGGATAAACGGTGGTTCCTATACCAATGCTCCACACTTGGGCAGGACATAAATAGGCGTTGAGTTTTAAGCCCTCAAATTGAATGATCAGCAACACGCCTTGCTGGCTGATATGCATAGCTTGATCTTGGGCAACTGCAATATTGCTTTTGGCTTGTTCAAGATCCAAAACTCCTAAACGCTTTAAGATAAAATTGATGATGGAACGTCTCACTGCTGACTTAAACTTCATAATATACACGGGCAGATGTTAGCTTATTTGCTTAATCCTATATATTGATGTTTCGTCAGTAGAATGGCAAAGCTAGATATCTTTTAAAAATTACATTTTTTCCAAAATAAAGTTGTATTGGATCATCGACAAAGCTCGCCAAAAGGCGAGCTTTTTTATAAAATAACTTAAGCCATATATAAAATACATGATGTCTCTTTATATGCTACATGTATATTTTTATGTACGTTTCAAACAAAGCAATAGACTTAAACAATTTAATAAAGTAAAAGTTTAAATTTCATCAACTATACTTCAAAGACGACCCATTTTGTTTAGCTTTTTGATCACTTTTCGATAATAGAAAAATTTAACTTTACTCATTAACAGATTAGGAAGTCTAATATTTTTGTCTTTAGCCAATTCAATCAAACTCTTTGCAAAAATATCTTTCTCGGAATCTTTAACAAGTTGTGCAATATAAAATCCTTTGATTTTTCTATATTTATCAATATTAAAGATATTTTCATATTTCTCTAGATTACCCGATAAATCTAAAGCGAATAAGGTTCTTAAGCATTTACCACAGGCTTAACAATTTTCATGAGTATCATCACCACTCACACAAACATTTAAATATCTATATGTTGGCTCATAATTAGAGATATCAACTATTTTATCAACACGTGAATAGGCAGCGCCCTCTTGATAAAACTCTGTACTTTCAGTAGAAAGTAAAGGGAGCAAGATAGGGTCGCAATAAATACCCACATCTTTGTCTCTGTATTTTTGCGAAAAATTTATAATTTGAGTGTAATTAAAACCAGCAGAGGCATAGTAATATTTAGAGAAATGTTTTTGTAAGACAAGCACTCCTGCTACACCTGTCAAAGTATGTATTTTCTCATGCCCCCATGGGTGGAAAGTATGCAGGTTCGAATCTATCGGGATATAATCTAAATTAATTTCTTCTGGATAACTTTTTAGGTGATTATATCGTTGCAAATATTTAAGCTTTGCACTTTCTTCCTTACCCCCATGAGAACCTACATTTAAGAATAAAAGTGTATTAATTTTTAAAGTAGGATCTGTTTGTTTAACCAATAACTCATGGATTGCATTAAAAGAGTCTACGCCACCAGAAAAACCCGTACCTATACCTGTATTATCAAAACCTTGTTCGTTTGATTCTTTTGCAGTTACTGTAATCTTTTTAGCTGCGGATGAAAAAGACATTAATAATGGAATCACATATTTATTCACATTAAATAATAACTTTTTAGACACAACACCATCAAGATAAAGGTCTTCTCCACACATCATAGCAGGAAAAAGCATACCAACTAAAAATGCATCCATTTGGGTAGTGCAAACATGCTTTTCGTAAATTTTAGGCACTGCAAACCAAAGGGTTTTATGGCCTAAAGACTTACTTTCAATAGCAACTGATAATGTTAATTTATCATCTTGATGTGTGATTTCAACACCTTTGATATACATGTTTTTCGCTAAAATATGACTAATTTCCTAAATTTTATAATTTATTGCATTTTTTTACAAATCTAATATCTTTTACCTTGAACCGTACCGGGTTTGTCGGAGACTTTTTATTTAAGTTAGGCTACCTGACCTAACGGATTAATCTTATCATAGTACATTGCTTCAAAATCAAAAGGTGACACATAACCCAGTGCACTATGTACACGCTCTTTATTGAACCA
>NZ_CANQTS010000015.1 GCF_947626835.1 uncultured Acinetobacter sp.
ACTATGATAAGATTAACCCGTTAGGTCAGGTGGCTTAACTTAAATAAAAAAGTCTCCGACAAACCCGGTACGGTTCAGCTTTAAAATAAATAGCATTGCTATAAGTTGTGACCCAGTTCTTAAAAATATTAAAAATCACAATATATTGTATATTGATTGTAAGTAGACACAAAATATAGGGTAGATCAATCTTGTTTAATTTTTCAAAAAATTATAAGTATATTCACTTGATTATTTTTACATTTGTCGGGGAATATGGAAATAGCTTTGGATTTCAATGAAAAATTTGGCGCACCTAAAAAATTGTTGTGCAAAAATTTTAATAAAATCAAAATCAGCATACATCCTGATTTTTCTGGAATTTATCTTTGCTATCAAGAGGCTTTCAAATCTTTAAAAGCTGATCTATCAATATTTACTTCTTACCCTGAAATCCGCGTCTGGAAAGATCCTAATAGATCTGGCTATATCATCGCGAATGCCTGTCAATGGCATTTATATTGGTCTCAAAATATACCGAAAAATATCGAACTACTCATACATTCTTTCCCCCACGATTGGGAAAAAATTGAGTTATTAAAAAAAGTGACAAGTTTGGAATTCATGAAATTTCTGTCCTCTTATCATCATGATCTAGATCGTATGAATCCAGCAAAAATACAATCGCTGATCAATGCCCACATTTCATCTGAAGTTATCCTGGCTTTAAACAAAGAAAATTCTTTCAAACCTCACCGTACTATGAGCTTAGACCTGCTAGCAAAACTACTCTCATACACACGAAATCAGCTGAATTATCGCAATAAAGTTATAAACCGGAAAAGACAGAATGTACTTGATCAACTGGAACAAACCAGTGGAGTTGTACAACAGCTTTTAAATAATGTGGACTTCGTTCTCACGCCAGATCAGCTATGGAAAGCATAATGTCAGAATCCAACCCAACCCATCAAAATATTGCTGATATTCCACGGGTATCATTAAAACAGACATTGGAAAAACTCTTTGGTGATGAGCAGCTCCAACGTACCGAACATATTCAATATGTTGCTGATTTACTGACTTTACACCCCACTGATCAATATCTGGAAGGACTGAATCTCGATCTATTAGATTTTGATCTAGAAACTAATTCTGTTGTTGCTAGACCAGCTGCCTTGGTCTTCTCGCGAAAACATACTGTTAGCGCAACACCAGTTACTTGGTATGTGAACTCAATTGCACAATTAGCAGAGTCGGAAGAAAACGCCTTAATCTGGAATATCCTAGTCTTAAAAGCAGCAATCTATTTAATTGCACTTCCAGACATTAAACCTGAACTTTTTAAAGATGACCACACTGAACATTTCAATACTGTAAAACGTTTATTCCAGCGCTTCCGTGCAGCCAATCGGGCTTTAAACACTCAGAAAACATATGAAAATACTCCTGAATATATGCTTCTCTGGAAGAAGCATCTTCAAAACTCTACACTTTCTTTAGTGAAATTCGTTCAGTACCTGAAGGATGTCATTGATAAAAATAGTAATAAAGAGCCGTCTAATGACTTTATGCAAAACCTGCTAAAAGTGATCCGCATCACCTTTAATTATGTTTTGGAAAATAAGGCAAAAATTGCCAAAGCGAGCATCGAGACGCAACTGCAACATGAATTTTTAGATGAAGATCAGCTGATTGTAGAAAGTTCAGAAATTAAAAAAGGGCAAAAGTCTAAAGCTCTCAATATAGAAAAACAACTAGATGACCAAGATACACGTCAAATACTTGTAGACCCAACCATCGTTACCCCTCTTGCTGCATATTCAGAATCCATCCAGAACTATGTGCTGCCTCTGGTTGCCAAGCATATTCAACGAAAAGAACATTTACTGACATACAGTAGCCTCTTTCCTAATACCACAAGTATAGTTGCCTTAATTACTGAACTATATCAAAATTACATTGTTGAAATTGAAGAAGGCTCTAAAGACAAGGATAAAGAAACTAAAAAAAAGAAGGTATCCTTGATCCTGATGCTGTCATTTCTCACCGGAAATAAAATCCAGGAGTGGCTACGTCTACAAAGTAAACGTGCTAAAAATTTAAATGCTCGCCAACAGATCAAGCAAAGCAATGGGCAATATTTTCTGAGGAGTAAATTTTCAATTTTCGAAAATAAGGATTTTGCTTATCCAGAGGGTTTGCTCAACCAAACAGTCTATCTAGATATCCCAATTCCAAATTCATTTATTGCTTCGCTACGAGATGGTAACAGCGTTACGGAAGATGACCTTCAGCAACATTTGAAACAGCTGAGAGCCAAACTTTATATCCCAAAATTATCATTGATAAGAATTAGCTCTCTTTTACATCAGACTATTTTGCAACGCACTGGAAATAAACAGCTTGCTGACCTTCTCACCGGTATTGATGCCAACAAGTCTTCTTCTACTTCTTATTGTCATCAAAACATCCTGACTTTACAGACTGAATATGTCTCAATTGTAAAAGAGCTGTGTGAGTCGTTATCCGATGACTACCAGAATATCGAATATGCTGCAGAAAAAAACTTTGGAAGTCGCAAAGCACCTACTTCAAATGTGATTCAAAATATCTTTGCCACACTCAAATTCAGAATAATTTCACAAAAAGAAGACGACTGGATAGCAATTTTCAATCATTACAATCTGTGGATGTGGCATTTCTTGTTGCTCTTTACTGCTGCACGCCCCGTCGCTGAATTTCCAGGTTTTTTAAAAAACTTTAACCTGAAAAGAAAAATATGCATGGTTTCTGATAAAGAGGTGGGTGGGCGTCAAGGCTATGGACGTTTAATTCCACTGGGTAATTTTGTCGCACAAGAACTCCAGAAATTCATAGAATTTTTACATTATTTTAAAACTCAAATTGCTCCTAGTCAGCCAGAAATTCCACAACATATTCAACAAATTTTAGAGAGCAAGCTCCCACTTTTGAGTATCTTTCAGGATGGTCAATGGCACCCCTTAAGGCCATCAATTGTAAAAAACTTTCATCCCGAGTTAGGTTTGGAGCATGTAAACTGGCACCGGCATACTGCCCGTGCGTTTCTCAGCCATAAAATTAGCGAAATTGAAATTTTAGCTTTATTCGGTCATGAACCGATGCAGCAAGAAGCTGCTCATCCTTATTCCAGCTTATCTATTTCACAATATTCAAGCATTGCTCATATTCTTGAACAAATGAAAGATCATTTTAATATTACCGGTATTGAACTCGATGTCCTCACTCAATAAACGTACTAAGCAAACTCGAACACTATATGCCGAAGCACGTAGAAAACAAGACCGACTCGATCAGGAAAAACAGCTTCGAGCAGATGTAGAACAGGAACTAATTCAATATTTCCAAGAACAAGATTTGGAACAAAAAGAGCATCTTGAATCCTTCTATCCAGCAATTTATGAGTTTATTAAACGCAAAGCTCCAAGCTTGGCCTGGAAAAAATATGCACATGAATTTTTTCGGTCATATATCAAGCAAATCAATTTAAATCGTCGTGAGACTTTGCCCCTACCGAATCTGACATTTGAGATGCAGCGTGATCAGCCAGTTTTTACCATGGACTGGATCGAGAAGGGACAGCAGGTTGATGAAGTTCTTGATAAGCTTTGGGACTACTGGATTCTAGCAAAAGATAGCAAGACATTTTCTGATGATGAAATCATTGGGAATATTGTTATTTCTGCCCTGCTCTATTCCGGCTTAAATCAAAAAGCCTCTTTAGAAGCTTTGCTTGAACACTTAAAAGATCCGGCAAAAATCAGAAAGATCGAAGATCTGAACATTATATTTTTAGAACCGCTCTCTCCCTCTTATGGAGATCGATTTATTGATGAAAAAACCATTCGTAAATCGCGTAATTTTATTCCTGATCAAATTACCCGCTTATGGTTAATTCATTTTAATAGCAGAAATATTCGTACAGTAAACCAGAATGTAGAAGCTTATCTACAGCTTATTTTTAATAAGATTAAGTTACCATTTAATCTCAAAACTTATAAATTATTACGCGACTACGCCAACTTTAACTGGATGCAACTCCCGAAAGTTGACATTGATCCTGCTCTCTCACAATGTCTCATAGAAAATACTGCAACCTGTGGCTTATCAGAAATAGAATTTGAAAGATTTCTTCATCCAAAATTTAAATATCAGCAGGACACTCTTACTGATTCCAATGTAGAAAAATCACCATCTATTGTGTGTCAATCCAACTCTAATGATGACATTCAACAAGCCTTGGATGATGTTATAAAGATTCACAAAGACCTGTTACAACTTATTCGTACATCACAAACTGATCAAAGCATCGATACATTAATCATTAAATATTGCATTGAAAACACTAATAAATTTAATGAGTATAGTAAACGTGTCGCCTTATGGCTCATCAGTCTTTATAAACCAGCACTGGAACAAATTCAGCCGCTGGCTGAACGTTTTAATTTTTGCGTAAACCAATTTCAAAGATCATTTCAGCAGAATAGACCGTTAGCAGATAGTTCCATTTACACTTATTACTCCCGTATTGCTGAGCCCTGGCTCACCCATTCTTTACAATATCTAGATAGCGAAGATGATCTGAATACGAACTTAGCGAAGATCTACCAACAAATCATCACGAATACCCGACTCGCAGATGAAGCAGGCCAACCTGAGTTTAAAAAATCCAGTGGTCAGACCGTCAGGATGTTGAAGCGTTTCCAGAGCTTTCAACAAACAGTTTTCGAAGCTGAATCTCTCGAATTAGAGTCAATTTCCATACAAAATAGGCCTAGAGCCCGTATTATTGGCCCTTTGACTTATCAAGCTTTCATGAACAAGTTAGATACCTTATTTTCAGGTGCTAATATTCAAGAAAACACTTACAAGACATTAAAAATCATCTATATCTTAGCTTACCGAACTGGTATGCGTATTAATGAAATTCTAGGCTTACGTGTGCGGGATATCGAGGGCTTGAGCTGTCTATCAGTATGGATTCAGCCCTACGGCTCAAAAAAGAAAGGAAACTTACATCAACTTAAAACAGATAGTGCTGAACGCAAAGTCCCTGTACATTGCTTATTAAAAGCTGATGAATATCACTTATTCCATAGCTATGTGGTCGAACAACGTCTACTCAATCAACAAAACTTATACCTATTCCGTAATTGGAATGAAAATAGCAAGCTGAACAAACATACGGTGACAACACCTTTTAGAATGATTATGAACGAGCTTTTTAAAACTCATGATTATTCTTTTCACTCATTTCGACACACGGCTGCCAATCACCTATCCGTTGTTCTCAACTGTAATTACGCCCCACTGGTCAAGAATCTGACGGATTATACCGAAGAAGAATATCAATCTGTTCGAACAGAATTACTTCGTCATACGCATGGTCAAAATCATTGGTTTATGATTGCCCATTTATTGGGTCACATTGACCCTACAGAAACCTTTAAAAGCTATATTCATCTGAGCTACCTAATCGCTGGGCATAAAATACTGCAATATCATCCAGACATCGATACTCAATTAGCAAAGAAGATGATGGGCTACCTACCTTCTTTCAAATTTTTAAACACAGTAAAAGATTCTGCTCCATTCAATTTCGAAAAGCATGCTGTTCATTTAAGTCAGCAGTTACTCAACGATCAGACTGACTGGTTAAAAAGCAATCTAGAAGACATTCTAGATGATGTTTCATTTAACTCACAGCCTCATGATTTTTTTAAATATTTCGCAGGAACAAAGGAATCTAAAGTTTCATTTGCATGGTTTTTTAAGTGCCTAAATTTACTGGAAATTCATCATGATCCAGATCGGGTGTCGCAAGAAATGAGTTTACCTGTCGAACTAGTTAACTATTGGTATGAAAATGCCAAACAACTGGGCCAACTCAAGTCTCAAAAAAACAACCCAAGGTTATTTGATCTCAACAACATAAATCATCTGGATAAACCTTTGAAACCCGCGATGATAGATACCACTGAAGAGTGCAAAGCAAGAAACTATTTCTTTGAAAATATTCAAAATATCTTTGAAAAAAAGCCCGATCAAATAAAAGTGGTGCTTGAGACATTTTTAAGTCGTGTTACGGTTTCGCATACAGGCATTCATTATCGCTGGAATAAAATCGATCAATTGGAGTCATTTTATTCCAAGGTAAAAGACCTGTTTCCCCATCAATTTTGGCATTTACTTGGACAAGACTTGGTACCATTGTTAGATAAAAAGAAACAACCTTTTTTACTAAAGCTGGCTAAATCGAGCACAACAGAGCATCCTACGACCCAAGAAGATTATGTTCGTCTCCAGCTTTACTCAACAAAAGATGCCAAAGCACTGGCAGCGTTTAAATTCTGTTTACATCTAGCTTGTATTGGCAGACCTCGATCTCTTGAACTTAAAGCTGAAGGTCTAAAAAGAACTACATGCTGTTAAATAATTTAACCGTTGTTTCCTTATCTAAAGTCACATTATATATCTTTAGTAAACATTGGATGTCTAATCCACGATAATTAAATCATATAAACTCTATGAATTAGCAGCATCTGAAACAGAGATCGGTCATGCATACAACATCAGAAAAAACTGCAAAATAGAAAATGATATTAGCTAAGGCAGTTTTAGCTGCTGCTGAACGACTTGGTCTTGCACAGGATCAACTAGCCTTAATACTCAATATAGATTCCGTAAAAACTTTAACATCTCTTGAATTAAATCCCACTTCAAAACAGGGAGAAATCGCCCTCTCTTTAATCCGTATTATCACATCGCTAGATACTCTGACAGGTGGAGAGGCTAAATGGATGCAGCATTTTATGAAGTCACCAAATAAGCTGACCAAAGGCATTCCGATAGAACAGATTCAGAATACTCAGGGAGTAGCTAATGTATTAAACCTAGTCGAAGGACTTCGGCTTCAGGGTAATTATTAAGAGAATATTGGAAAAAAATTCATCCAGACTTACAGATGATTAGGGTGATCTGTAACCAAATTAAAATTTCTCAAACAAGTTCATCACGTCATTTTCCGTCAGTTTTGCTTCGCCTTCATGATCTGTACTTAGAATAGAGTGTGCCAGTTCTGCTTTATTTTGCTGTAAGGCAAGAATTTTTTCTTCTATGCTTTTATTGGTAATCAGCTTATACACAAATACCGGCTTGTCCTGTCCAATCCGCCATGCACGATCTGAAGCTTGATCTTCAGCAGCAGGGTTCCACCATGGATCATAGTGAATGACTGTATCTGCGGTAGTTAAATTCAGACCGACTCCTCCTGCTTTCAGACTGATTAAAAATACCGGTACTTGTCCAGACTGAAATGCGGTAATGACTTCATCTCGCTTTTTGGTCTGCCCAGTCAGTTTTACATAGCCAATTTCTGCGTGATCGAGCTGTTGCGCAATCAGTTCCAACATTGAGGTAAACTGAGAGAAGATAAGAATTTTTCGCCCCTCTTCCACCATTGGAACGACCATATCCATCAACTGTTCAAGTTTGGCAGAGTGTGCCTGCCCGCTTTTCACTGAATCCAGCTTTAGTAAGCTAGGATGGCAGCACACCTGACGTAGCTTCAGTAAGGCATCTAAAATTTGAATTTAACTACGTTTAAAGCCTTTTTCTGCCACAATTTTCTGAATGCTTGCCTGCATCGTGGCGCGAACAGCCTCATATAACTTGGATTGCTGGTCATTCATATCAATATTGACTTCAATCGTAGTTTTTTCTGGCAATTCTTTGGCGACGTCAGTTTTCAAGCGACGTAAAATGAAGGGCTTAATCCGGTTGACCAGCTTTTGCCTTAACTGCTGATCACCGCGTTTTTCAATCGGATGACGGTATTTCTTATTAAAAATTTCTTGTGAATATAAAAACCCTGGCATCAGGAAATAAAATAGTGCCCACAGCTCACCCAAATGATTTTCCATCGGGGTACCGGTTAGACACAAACGATGTCGTGCTTTTAATTGCCGTACTACCTGTGCAGCTTTGGCACGCGGATTTTTAATATTCTGTGCCTCATCCAAAATGAGTTGATGATATTCATATTGCTTTAGTTGTTCTTCATCTCTCGCCAGAAGCGGATAGGTGGTTAAGACAATGTCATAGTGCAGAATCTGCTCAAAATACTGATGGCGGTCGGGGCCCTGTAGCAGCAATACCTTAAGCTCAGGGGTAAATTTCTCCGCTTCTTTGAACCAGTTATGCATCAGCGATGTGGGTGCAACAATTAAGGCGGGACTTTCCTGCAAATATCCAGCCTGCTTTTCCATAAGTAAATGGGCTAAAGTTTGTGCTGTTTTGCCCAATCCCATATCATCCGCCAGAATCCCGCCATGTTGAGTTTCCCGTAAAAACTGTAACCAACCTAAGCCCTGCTGCTGGTATGGACGCAATTCTCCCTGAAAACCTTTTGGAGTCGGCAATTGTTGCTGATAGCCTTGTTTAAATTTCTGTACAAATTGCTGCAGGCGATCACTGACCTGCCACACCATCCCAAGATTATGCTGTAATTCTAATAGTTGACTCGCATCATAGCGATCTATGCTACGCTCTTCTTGCTGAAAAATGCTTCGCAGATGTAACAATACCGGCTTAATGTCCTTGGCGGATAGTGCCAAATCGGGTTGACCCACTCCAGTTTCCAAGGTAAAAATTTGACTGTCATCAAGATCACTAAAAATCCGTGGATCAAGTAAATCAGGATGTTCTTTCACCAAAGCTAAAAGTGCATCGAGTAAATCATAGCTATTGCCTGCACTGTCCTGAACGGTCGCCCCGATATTGAACCAGTCTTGTTGGCTTTCAGATTCAGTGATGGAAATATTTAAATTTTCAACATATTGCAGCTTAAATGGGCTGTGTTCCAGATGCTCTATCTGCCATCCCCTCAATTCAATTTGATTGATGGGAATCAGCTGTTTGATCCAGTCTCCATAGAAAGCAAAAACCATAGAAGCAAGACGTTGTTTATCCAGTTTTAATTGCTGGTAATAGCTAAGATCTTTCACCCACTCCAGTGATTCGACCAACAGTTGTAAATGTTGGATTGCCTGTCGTTCCTGAACTAAGTCCCGAAGCTGTCGCACCATTTTTCCATGCTGCTCACCGATAAAACTGTCACCTAATATACCTGCTTTTATTCGCCCACCTGCATAGGAGAATTCAATTTCAGCACAAACAGACTCCTCCAATTTCCAATCAAATTTATCTAAAACACCAAATCGTAAAATTGGCTGGGGACTACCCTCAAGGACCTCAACATGCTGAATAGACTCGGGCTGAGGTAGATTTTTCATGTCTGAATATTGATGAGTCAGTTTCTCAAACTCTGGCAAGAGCGTAGCTGGAAGATCAGGCATCTGTAAAAAATGGTACAGAAGATTTGGCGTATATTCACCATATAACTGGCCCACCGTGTTCTGTTGAATATCCACATAACATGGTGGCTGGCTCGCGAGAATCTGGATATGTGGATTTGATTTTAAATCGAGTCGAATATCACCATTGACCAATTCAATGTTTAAATGCTCCGTCTGTTTGTTGACACCTTGTTCCCAGATCAGTTCGATGTGATAGCCTTGTTCTGACCATTGAAGTGCAGCATGGCTTTTTTTTTGCCAGTACACATCGCCACTTTGAATAAAAGATTTAAAGTGCTCCAATAAAATTCCGGAGATATCAAGGTTGCTTTGATAAAAGCGCTCGTCACTGTTTATTTTAGCGTGATAATAAATTTGGTTAAATAATTGTCGTTTTTGTTCAGGTAAAGTCAGATGCTTTCTGGTGATATTTTCATAGTGCGTATAATCACTTTCACCGGCAATCGAGCCATTTTTATTGCGTCTGGCCTTCTGCACCACAAGGGTCAATTTCTTTGAGCTGACAGACTGATTTAACAGGTAAATTAAACATGTGTTTGTTTTGACAGGCTGCTCAGGTTCAGCCTGTTGTAAATACCGTTTAAAATCATTCAACCAGCGTTGCGCCTGATCATCCCCCTGTTGGCGTTTTACGATTCCCTGTGGGGATTGAGAGTCAGCATAATGCTGCTGAAATTCATGGCGATATTCTTGAAAGAATAACCGCGCTAGAGCAGCAGCATGTTTACAGTTATATCCAACCGGACAAGTGCAGTCGTCATCTATTAAACGGTTTTTTTGGGGATTATAGGTAATTGCAGTATCGTAATAATCTGTCCCTTCAATTTGAGCATACATCGTGACCTCGTCTTCTTCCTCAAAGAACTCAATCGTTTCCCTATCAATGTGTTTAGCATAGCTAAGACTGCGCTGAATAGTTGCGGTACTAAAGCGAGATAGAAAATTGATCAAGGAGGACATAATTACCAGACACTAAAAATGTTTATACAATTATAACGGACAAAGATGTCATTTCGAAACAGTGGCCGAACTGCTCAACCTGAGCACTGGTTCGACTTACTCAATAGGAATATTGTGAGTAAACACAATCAAATCCGAGAAGTTAAATAGTTCATTGAGGTCGAAAATATCCTTATAGAAAGTGATGATTTCTTCACAACAGTTAATTTTAAACCAAATGGGGTCAAAAGTTTTAAGCTTTGTGATTCATAGAAATCATTTCAATATAATGGGTGTCTATGAACAGAGAAATTCAACAAAGACTCGTATGGGTTAAATTATTTGAAGAGACCAATGATGCTGGCCTAGTTTGTCGGAGATGTGGCATTTCTAGACCAACGTTACGCAAGTGGTAAAAACGATATTCTGAGCAAGGTATTGATGGATTAAGTAGCCTGAGTAAACGTCCATTAAAATCTCCAAATAATAAAATCAATGCTGAGCTAGAAGCCTCAATATTAGAAATGCGCTCAGCCAGAAATCTTGGTGCTCGACGTTTGCAAACAGAATTGATGAGGCTGCAAGGAGTCTCGTTGTCCTTAGCGACTATCCATAAAGTACTATCCACCCATCAGGTCAAACCAATTAAAAAATTCTGTCATAAAGCAGATTTCATTCGTTATGAACGCCCATTACCAGGTGATAGAATTCAAATGGATACCTGTAAACTGGGTCCTGGACTATATCAATACACATCTATCGATGACTGCACAAGATATCGTGTTTTAAGGATATATAAACGCCGAACAGCAGCGAATACTCTCGACTTTTTAGACTGTGTAATGTAAGCGTCCGCTGAGCCCCAGGCAACACCCCTCTCATCATAAAATTATACCAGTCAGTAAAATACCTTTAGATTAAGCATGTGTATGTTGGTTATTATTGTTGATTATCACAATAAATTAGTGACCAAAAATCAAAGTAGCCTACCCTACCTTAAATTAAACCACACAAAATAAAAACTCTATATAACTGTTATATATAGAGTTTACTAAAATGCCAATTATATTATTTAGTCTATTTCATGTCGGTGACTCTTTTCAAAGTTGGGGTGTCAAAAAATAAGTTTGATTTTAAGAAATCATGCATTTATAAATTTTAAGGTGATAATGCTTTAAAAGCCTGGCTAAACAGCGCAAAGTATTTTTTTAATTTTAAATCAATAAAGACCACAATATTTTGATTGTGGTCTTTATGATGGCTGAAAGATTTATTTTACTTTCTTTAACTTTTGATCCAACAAATATTGCTGAGCAATAAACACGTCTTGATTTTCCTGTGGCTCAAGTAAAGTCCATTGATCGTGTTCATCTAATTGCCAAGCACGTTTATTGTCTTTGAGATAATTGAGCAAGCCATCTTCAATAATTTGTTTTTTCAGCTTTTTATTTTCAATTGGGAAACAGCTTTCAACTCTTGAAAATAAATTACGCGCCATCCAATCTGCACTGGCACAATATAATTTTTCTTCACCCTGATGATAGAAGTAATAGACACGGGTATGCTCTAAATAACGGCCTACAATAGAACGTACTGTGATATTTTCCGATAAACCTTTGACTTGTGGACGTAAACAGCAAATTGAGCGAATAATTAAATCCACTTTTACACCTGCTTGTGAAGCCGTATATAAAGCTGAAATTAACTCAGGCTCAGTTAAAGCATTTACCTTAATGATGATATGTGCCTTTTCTCCAGCAAGCGCAGCTTGGGTCTCATACTGAATGTACTTAAGTAATTGCTCATGCAAAGTAAACGGTGCATGTAATAACTTTTTAAGCTTGGCCATACGCCCCATGCCAGTGAGTTCTTGAAAAATTTTATGCACATCTTCAGCAATTTCATCGTGGGTGGTGAATAAACCGTAGTCGGTATACATTTTTGCGTTACCGGCATGATAATTGCCAGTACCTAAATGCACATAACGACGCAGATTTTCACCTTCACGACGCACAATTAAAATCATCTTAGCATGGGTTTTATAGCCCACAATGCCATATACCACCACAGCGCCGGCTTCTTGTAATAAGTTGGCCACAATAATATTGGACTCTTCATCAAAACGGGCACGAAGTTCAATGACTGCGGTCACTTCTTTACCATTACGTGCCGCTTCAATCAAGGCTTGTACAATTTCAGAATCAGGCCCACTGCGGTATAGGGTTTGTTTAATGGCCAAAACATGTGGGTCTTTGGCTGCCTCACGCAGTAAATTGACCACAGGTTGAAATGAGTCAAACGGATGATGAAGTAAAACATCTTCACGTTTTAGCACTTCAAACATTAAATCCTGTTGACGTAATACTTTGGGCATCACCGGTTGAAAAGGTTTAAAACGTAAAGCTTCAATATCAAAACTGCTCGGCAAACGGGTTAAATTGACCGGTCCTTGAATGCGATATAATTCTTGTTCACTTAAATTAAATTGTTGTAATAAATAATGATTAAGTTTTTCAGGACAGTTTTCATCTACTTCTAAACGCACCGCTCGACCAAAACGACGTGATGACAGTTCGTCTTTTAACGCCACTGCTAGATCGTCTACATCGGCATTTAAGGTTAAGTCAGCATTACGTGTAACCCGAAATTGATAACACCCGGTGGCGGTCATACCCGGAAATAGATCATTAACATGATACTGAATCATGGCAGAAAGCAAAATATAATGTTGTTCACCTGTTGGACACAACTCATCGGGTAAACGTACGACACGCGGTAACGAACGTGGTGCAGGTACAATGGCCAAATCAATATGACGACCAAAGGCATCTTTACCTTCAAGTGAGACAATAAAGTTTAAACTTTTATTGACTAAACGTGGAAATGGATGGGCAGGATCTAAACTAATTGGCGTAACAACAGGTTGAATTTGCTTAGAAAAATAATTTTTAATCCAATCTTTATGCCGTTCTAAAATATCATGATATTGAATAAAACGAATACCATGTTGTTGTAGCTGTGGCAAAATTTGCTGATTTAAAATATCGTATTGTGTTTCAACAGCGCGATGGGCTTTGTCCGAAATTTCCTGCAAAATAATTTCATTTGGAATACTGTCGGGTGCTGTGGTGAGCATTTTTAAATCGAGTTGTTTCATTAAACCCGCAACACGAATCTCAAAAAACTCATCTAAGTTACTCGAAAAGATTTTTAAAAAATTTAATCTTTCTAATAAAGGGTGATCCACATCGGCAGCTTGGGCTAAAACACGCTTATGAAATTCTAATAAAGAAAGTTCACGATTAATATAGGTATCAGAATTATGTAAGTTTGCTTTAAGAGAAGACATATTAAATAGGAATCGTTACGAACAGCTTAGATGTGCACATCCTAGGATTAAATTATGACAGATGTGTTACAATGCACATATTCTTTAGTTGAATTGTTTAAAATAAATATTTGTATAAAAAAGATTTTTCATAAAAAACTCAAATTAAAGCCCAACTAAAAGGCCATTTTTTTAATGCTCATTTTGATAAAAAAATCATGACATTTAATTTATACCTTGAGAAATATTGTGTGTTTAGACTCACCTATTACAGCAAATGCCGCAATCCGAGAGAACCTGCTCTCGGAGTTTCACACAGCCTATAGATTGATTATTAAAATTTATAGTTAACTGCCATATAAAAGTTAGTCTGCGAACTTTGATCCACTAAAGGACCATCTTGTACTTTATTGGGTAAGAATTTTTGCATTGCAACCCCAAAGACATTCACTTTTTCATTAATGACATAATTGGCACCTAATGAAACATGCGGAATAAAGACCTGATCTGGACGATACGCGTCAACACCACGCGCAACCTCACTGTTTAAAATACCGTAATAGTAATTGGCACGTTTATCGGATAACCACTCCACACCCACATTTGGAATCAAGCTTAAACGAGGATCAATTTGCCAAAAATATTGATAATTTAAACGTAATTCTGCCCCTTCACTGGCTCCACCAACATCATGCAAGGCTTGTGCTGAGATAATGCCATAGGGTTTACGCATGCTCGCTTCAACACCTAGGTCAACACTGCGATCACGATCTTCAAGCTGTGCTTTGCTGATGCCTTTTTCTGCAAGTTGACGTGTACTTAACTCACCCACATCTAAATTCATCATATTGACATTAGCAATCGCATTGACACTAAAAACACGGTCGCCATACAACGCAGCGCCTGCTGATAATCCACGCACAAAGAAACGCTCACTTTCATAAGCAATTACAGGAACAGGAATAATTTCAGTTTTTTCGCCAATATAGATACCGCTACTGCCAACAGCACCCAAACCCACACTTAAGCCTTGTGGTTTGCCCGTTTGGGCAGGACGTTGTGGCTGTTTTTCTGCAAAAGCAAGCGTAGGAATACAAAGTGCTGTAATTGTTACAATTTTTTTTAGCATGTCTTGTCCATCATATGCGCGTGAGTTAGTTTTAATATACAGCAGCACAGGGTGAATTATATGTGAAATTTAAGCGACCATCTTATCAAGATCGATCTTGTTGTAATTCTGAATGCTATTTAACATAGGAGTAGTAAATTGCCAATCTGTAATTGATGAACAATCTTTGAGTTCATTTTCAGTACAATAGATTTAAACAGTTACCTTAAATAAATGAAGACTTTTATAGATTTGTTTAACGCAAACGTTGTAATGCACGTTGTCTCTTGATTAAACCTAAGACCTGTTTGCGCGCATTAATTTGCTCTTCATCAAATAGAAGCACTTGTTGTAATTGGGCAATAGTTTGAGTGGCATGTTCAATCAAATAGCAATCTTGTTCAACACTCCACTGGGCAGTGAGCTCAACAGCTAATGCTATTTTATGACGTTTCATACTTGAACTCACAATATGAATGATCAACCTAAAACTGCAAAATAAAAAGCTCCAACATGATCGAGTAACAAAGTAACAGGGGTGTTAAATAGATCATGTTGGAGTATGGGTATTATTCAATTTAATTCCGACAATTTCAATCAAGATTACATGTTTATGCTGTAAAAATTAAATAAACTTACAGATTGGTTAAAAAATCAGCCCAATTTTGTCATTTCTTACACAAAATATGAAAGGTATAGTATTTCACTGTCATTTGTCTTTGAGGATAAAGTAAATTTTAGACAATAAAAAACCCATGCAGTGCACGGGTTTTTCAACTTTATTTTCTAATGAAAATTAAAGTGGGCTAATCGCGTTAGCTTGAGAGCCTTTAGGACCAGCAACGATTTCGAATTGAACGCGTTGGCCTTCTTGCAATACTTTGAAGCCTTTTACTTGAATTTGGCTGTAGTGTGCAAACACGTCTTCGCCAGAATCTGCTGCAATAAAACCGAAACCTTTAGTTTCGTTGAACCATTTAACTGTGCCAGTTACTACGTTTGACATAGATTTTTCCTATACTTTAAAAACTTTATATGGCTTGTGCCATAACGCCTAAGACAATAAACTTTGTAACGAAAAAATCTGATAAAACGAAGGGAACAACGAGATGAAAAGATTTGCGATAACAACAGTATTATTATTTTAGTGTCCCTCATTATACACCACTAAATTAAACATACAAGGGGTTATTTCAATTTTTTTATAGCATTGAAAAAGCGCAGTTCAATAGCTGCGCTTTTTGTATGAGTGGCTTTAAGTTTGTGAATCAAGCTTGAATTGATCTAAGCTTGCAGCAGTTGACTTTGCGTCAACTGACACACGTAAATTCACCATAAAAATTGCACATGCAGCAATCACACCCGGAATTGCAATAGCTAAGAAATTCATTTGATGTGGCAACTCAAAGGTCAGTAATGCACCGGTTAACACAGGACCTACGATCGCACCAATACGGCCAATACCCGACGCCCATCCCATCCCTGTTGAACGCACACTGGCTGGATAAAACTGTGCCACGAAAGTATACAATAAAATCTGTGAGCCAATGGTTGCAGCACCGGCGATGGCAATTAAGCTATACAACACAATTTGTGGACTGTTAAAACCAAGTAAAATCAATGCCAAAGCACCTACCACAAATAAAGTAGTGAGTACTTTTTTGATATGAAAACGATCTGCTAAGACACCACCACCAATGGCGCCTAACATGCCTCCAATATTGAGTGCAAACAAGAACATCATACTTGCCCCAAGTGAGTACCCCGCTTGAAGCATCAGTTTTGGTAACCAACTTCCCAAAGCATACACCATTAATAAGCACATAAAAAATGCTAACCAAAACATAAATGTACTTGTACTGCGTCCTTGTTGGAACAAAGCTTTGAGTGGTGCTTGATCCACGGCGTTCACTTCAGGCAGAGTAAATTGGGTCTGTGCGGTAATTTTACGCTCTGGCGCAATCTTAGTGACAATTTTAGCCACTTCTATATTGTTGTTTTTTTGCGTTAAAAACATTAAGGATTCAGGTAAATACTTGCATAGAATCGGTAAAAATAAGCATGGAATTCCTGCAATATAAAACATGATTTTCCAACCATAATCACCCACTAACCAAGCGCCTAACAGTGCAGAGCTCATACCACCGATGGCATAACCACTAAACATGACGGCCACTAAGGTACTTCGAATACGTTTAGGCGCATACTCGGTCATCAGCGCAACCACATTCGGCATCACGCCGCCAATCCCTAAACCGGCTAAAAAGCGCAACACGGCAAACTGAGTTGGGTTTTCAGCAAAAGCCCCTAAGAAAGTGAAACCACTAAAAATGGTGACACACATAATAATGGTTTTTTTACGACCTAATTTATCTGATAAAGTACCAAAACACATGGCACCAAACATCATTCCAAATAAGGCACTACTGGCCAGCAAGCCTGCTTGTACCGTGGTCAAACCCCATTCTTGCATTAATAAAGGCAGCACTACGCCATAAATCACTAAATCATAGCCATCAAAAATAATAATGATTAAACACCATAATAAGACACTCCAATGAAATGGACGGAACTTCGCCTCATCCACCACCTGTTGGATTTCAATCTGTATTGACATGCTTCACCTCCTCCTTGTGAAGATCACTTTGATATGCACAATGCGTGATCTAAATGGCTTTGTCCAAAACCGTTTAAGCATGCTTATATACTTTAAAAGTTGGGTTTTTTAGTTTGCTAAAACTTCAGATTTAAAGTAGGGCACGTTCATATTGAATCGCTTCGAGATCATAAACTTGATAGATGCAATCAAATAAGGCGCGTAAATCATCAGCCGTGTCTAAATGACGAATCGCCATAAACACAGGGCTGGTCGCATCGTGGTCAATAATGGGGATATATTTGACATGCGCCAATTGAATTGATTTGGCGCTTTCAGGCACGATACACATGCCTTCTGCTGCTGCGACTAAACCAAGTGCCAGTTGAATTTCCCGGACCACTTTGAGATTTTTTGGAGTTAAACCATGTTCAGCAAAAATACTTTGTACTTGAGTGGCAAAATTTGCCTCTTGACTCTTTGGGTACAAAAATAGCTGTTCTTGTTCAAGCTGTGCAAAAGTAACACACTGCTTTTGGGCTAAAACATGACTTTGATGGACTGCCAAGACTAAGGGCTCTTCACGCAATAAAATCCGTTTAATATGTGGATCAGAGATGCGTAGCCGTCCAAATCCCACGTCTATTTTGCCTTGTTTTAGGGCTTGAATTTGCTCAAAGGTCGACATTTCGATCAACTCAACTTTAAGATTGGGCTGTTGTTGACGAAAGACATAAATAATTTTAGACAACAAACCATAAAGCAATGAAGCTACAAAACCAATTTTAATGCTGCGTTCAACAATACCAATACGTGCCGTCATACATTTAATTTCTTCAGCATTCGACAAAAGTTTAAGTGCATGCTGATAGAAGAATTGTCCAGCTTCTGTGAGTTGTAAAGGGCGGCTACTACGTTCAAAAAGTTGCACACCCAGTTCCGCCTCAAGCTGTTGTATTTGGCGACTTAACGGGGGTTGAGCGATAAATAAACGCTCAGCGGCTTGGGTGAAACTTCTACTTTCTGCGACAGCAACAAAATAACGTAAATGACGCAATTCCATGCGTTCTGCTCCCTATAAAATACCTTTTTAGTATAAAAAAATGCAAAAACAGTCTTCGACAGCCTAATTTTATTCTTTTAAGGTATATCCAAGAACAGCGAAACGCAAGTGCAGCCGGAATAGATCATGTATAAAAAAATTGAAACCATTTTGGTTGAAATTCCAACCATTCGCCCACACAAGATGGCGGTTGCCACCATGCAAACCCAAACTTTGGTGTTGGTTAAAATCACCAGCGATGACGGTTTTATCGGTTGGGGGGAAGCCACGACCATTGGTGGTTTAGGCTATGGAGAAGAAAGCCCTGAAAGCATTAAAACCAATATTGATAGTTACTTTGCCCCACTTTTGAGATCCCTTCAGGGACATAACCTTGCACAAATCATGCAAGTGTTAAAAAAGCATATCAATGGTAACCGTTTTGCCAAATGTGCCATTCAGACGGCACTGCTGGATATTCAAGCCCAGCGTTTAGGTTTACCACTGTCTGAGCTGTTAGGCGGTCGTTTACGTGATAGCGTGCCAGTACTGTGGGTACTCGCGTCTGGCGATACCGAAAAAGATATCGCTGAAGCTCAACAAATGCTCGAAGCCAAACGGCATAATTTTTTCAAACTCAAAATCGGCTCACGCGCTGTAGAAGCAGATGTTGAACATGTACTTGCGATTAAACAGGCACTTGGCAATGAGGTGTCGATTCGTGTGGATGTCAACCGTGCTTGGTCTGAACTCGATGCAATTAAAGGCATCAAGCGATTACAAGCTGGTGGTATTGACTTAATCGAGCAGCCTTGTGCGATTGACAACATTGAAGCCATGCAGCGTTTAACGCATCGTTTTGATATTGCCATCATGGCAGATGAATCCTTAATGGGTCCAAGTAGTGCTTATCGTCTAGCCAAAAGCAATGCAGCCTCTGTATTTGCAGTCAAAGTGGCCCAATCGGGCGGTCTCCTTGAAGGTCGTGACGTGGCAACCATTGCACAGCTGGCTGGGATTGACCTGTATGGCGGCACGATGCTTGAAGGTACGGTGGGTACTATGGCTTCAGCACAGCTGTTCTCCACATTTGAAAATTTAAAATTTGGTACTGAATTATTTGGTCCATTGTTATTAACCCAAGAAATTCTCACTACCCCATTACGTTATGAAAATTTTGAACTACACCTACCTAACACACCAGGTTTAGGGATCGAGATTGACGAAAACAAAATTGAGCAATTACGTCGTTAATTCATTTTAATCCTCGACAACGAGATCTTGTCGAATCAATGCATCAAGGAGTGAGACATGCTGTTTCATGTACGTATGGATGTCAACATCCCAAAAGATATGCCCGTTGAACAAGCCAATGAAATTAAAGCGGTAGAAAAGGCGTATTCACAGCAATTACAGCAACAAGGCAAATGGCGTCACATTTGGCGCATTACGGGTCAATATTCAAACATCAGTATTTTTGATGTGGACAGTAACGAAGAATTGCATACGATTTTACAAGGCTTGCCTTTGTATCCGTATATGCAGATTGAAGTGATGGCGCTGAATCGTCATCCGTCTTCAATTCGTGAAGATGACCGTTAATTTAAACCCTTAAATCCATTTAAAGCTTAAGGCTGTGTGCACGTAAAAACGTGCGCCTTTAGCCTTCTTATATCTAAAAACAAGGAAAATGGTCGCCCTCTCGCTTGTAATGCGATGAAGGCTTGCCATACAAACAGGAGTATTTGTATGAATCGCCAAGACATTGATGCTTTAGTCAAAAAAATGAACGTAGACACTGCAACCGGTCCAGTTGACCCACGTATGCAACAAATTGTGGTGCGTTTATTAGGAGATTTTTTCCAAGCCATTGAGGATTTGGACTTAACTCAAACTGAGCTATGGAAAGGCTTAGAGTACTTTACGGACGCAGGTCAAGCCAATGAACTGGGCTTACTGGCAGCAGGTTTAGGTTTAGAACATTATTTAGATTTACGTGCTGATGAAGCCGATGCCAAAGCCGGTATCACAGGCGGTACACCACGTACCATTGAAGGACCACTTTATGTGGCCGGTGCGCCTGAATCTGTCGGATTTGCGCGCATGGATGATGGTTCTGAAGAAGGTGAAATTCCAACCTTAATTATTGAAGGCACAGTGAAAGATACCCAAGGCAATCTCATCGAAGGTGCTAAAGTTGAAATGTGGCATGCCAACCGCCTAGGCAACTATTCATTCTTTGACAAGTCACAATCAGACTTTAACTTACGTCGCAGCATTTTCACCGATGCTCAGGGTCAATACACGGCGTTAACCACTATGCCTGTTGGCTATGGCTGCCCACCAGAAGGCACCACACAATTTGTACTGGATAAACTGGGGCGTCATGGCAACCGTCCATCACACGTTCACTACTTTGTGACTGCACCGGGTTTTCGTAAATTAACCACGCAATTTAACATTGAAGGTGATCAATACCTTTGGGATGACTTTGCATTTGCAACACGTGAAGGTTTAGTGGCAACTGCTATTGATATCACAGATGAGGCTGAAATCGCGCGCCGTGGTTTAACTGGTCCATTTAAATATATTCGCTTTGACATTGAGTTAGTGCCGATGGTTGAAGGTGCACCATCAACAGACGTCGAACGTCGCCGCGCAGCTGCATAACACTTCAAGCCATATCGGGATAAATCATTTATCCCGATTCACTCCCCATACTTGACCAAGTCGGAGAACGGATATGCCACGTATTCCTGTAATTAATACCAGCCATCTCGATCGTATTGACGAATTACTTGTCGACAATTTTGAAACCGGTGAATTTAAACTTCATCGTTCAGTATTTACCGACCAAGCACTATTTGACCTTGAAATGAAATACATTTTCGAAGGCAATTGGGTGTATTTGGCACATGAAAGCCAAATTCCAAACAACAACGATTACTTTACCACCCATATTGGGCGCCAACCGATCATCATTGCACGTAACCGCAACGGTGAACTCAATGCCATGATCAATGCCTGTTCACACCGTGGTGCACAGCTTTGCCGTAATAAAAAAGGCAATAAAGCCACGTATACTTGCCCATTCCATGGTTGGACATTCAACAACTCAGGCAAACTTTTAAAAGTCAAAGACCCAACAGATGCAGGCTACTCAGACTGCTTTAATAAAGAAGGTTCACACGACCTGACCAAAGTGGCGAAATTTGAAAGCTATAAAGGCTTCTTATTTGGTAGCTTAAACCCAGATGTTCCATCGCTTGAAGACTACTTAGGTGAAACCACCAAAATCATCGACATGATTGTCGGTCAGTCTGAGCAAGGTTTAGAAGTGCTTCGTGGTTCATCCACCTATACCTATGAAGGTAACTGGAAACTCACCGCTGAAAATGGCGCCGATGGTTATCACGTATCGGCAGTTCACTGGAACTATGCAGCAACCACACAGCAGCGTAAAGAAAAAGAAGCCGGTGATGACATCCGCGCCATGAGCGCAGGTTCATGGGGCAAACAAGGCGGTGGTTCTTACGGCTTTGACAATGGTCATATGCTGCTTTGGACACAGTGGGCGAACCCTGAAGATCGTCCAAACTTCCCAAAAGCGGATGAATATTCAGAAAAATTTGGTCAGGCCATGTCCAAATGGATGATCGAACGTTCACGTAACTTATGTCTGTATCCAAACGTGTATTTGATGGATCAGTTTGGTTCTCAAATTCGTGTACTTCGCCCAATTTCAGTCAATAAAACTGAAGTGACCATTTACTGTATTGCACCTGTGGGTGAAGAGCCTGAAGCACGTACTCGCCGTATTCGCCAATACGAGGACTTCTTTAATGCTTCAGGGATGGCAACACCAGATGATTTAGAAGAATTCCGCGCCTGCCAAGCCGGTTATGCAGGTATTGAAACCCAATGGAATGACATGTGCCGTGGTTCTAAGCACTGGATTCATGGGCCTGATGAAGCAGCCAATGAAATCGGTTTGAAACCAAAACTATCTGGGATTAAAACTGAAGATGAAGGTTTATACCTTGCACAGCACCAATATTGGTTAGACATGATGAAAATCGCGATTGCCAATGAAAAAGCACTGGCAGCATCTGTAGAAGGAGAAATGGCATGAATGCTCAAACCAACTTAAACCAAGTGAGCCTAGACGCAATTTCTCAATTCCTTTTTCAAGAAGCACGTTTTTTAGATGATGAGCAATGGGATGATTGGTTAGCCTGCTACGCACCAAGCGCAACATTTTGGATGCCTTCTTGGGATGACGATGACAAACTCACCACCGATCCACAATCTGAAATTTCCTTGATCTACTACCCGAACCGTCAAGGTTTAGAAGACCGCGTTTTTCGGATTAAAACCGAGCGTTCTTCTGCAACTATGCCGGATACACGTACAAGCCATAACATCAATAACATTGAAGTGATTGCACAAGAGGCTGACAAAGTCACCGTACGTTTTAACTGGAATACCTTGAGCTTTCGTTACAAAACCGCATACAGCTACTTTGGTATGTCACGTTATGAAATCGATTTTTCAGGTGAAAAGCCACAAATTTTAAGTAAATACGTGGTACTGAAAAACGATTATATCAATCAAGTCATCGACATTTACCATCTGTAATTTGCCTCGATCACAGATTTGCTTCAGCCAAATGGAATTTTGGCTGAAGTTCTCCCCAGTTTAAGAGTTTTTAAAAGGATTCAGCCATGTCTAGTCACAATGTTGCACTTCAATTTGAAGATGGCGTTACCCGTTTTATTTCAGTTACTCAAGGTGAATCACTCTCTGATGCAGCCTACCGTCAAAAAATTAACATTCCACTCGATTGCCGTGATGGTGCATGTGGCACATGTCGTGCATTTTGCGAATCTGGCAGCTATGACATGCCTGAAGAAACCTATATTGAAGATGCACTCACCCCTGAAGAGGCAGCACAAGGTTATATCCTTGCTTGCCAATGTCGTCCGTCTTCAGACGCCGTGTTTCAAATTCAAGCCTCCTCTGATGTCTGTAAAACAGAAATTCATACTTATCAAGGTACTTTGGCACGTGTAGATAACTTATCTGAATCAACTATTACGTTTGATATTCAACTTGATGAAGGTCAGCCAGAGATTAACTTCCTTGCCGGTCAATATGTGAATGTTGGGATTCCGGGGACTCACGACACGCGTTCATATTCATTTAGCTCTAAACCGGGAAATCGTTTAACCAGCTTTGTGGTACGTAATGTCCCGAATGGCAAAATGAGTGGCTTTTTAAGCGTTGATGCTAAAGTGGGCGAAAAAATGTCGTTTACAGGTCCATTTGGTAGCTTCTATTTACGTCATGTTGTACGCCCTGTGGTGATGCTTGCAGGTGGTACAGGTATTGCACCATTTATGTCGATGCTGCAAGTATTGGCAGAAAAAGGCTCTGATCATCCAGTACGTTTAGTCTTTGGCGTGACCAATGATTTTGACTTGGTGGCCCTGGAAGAACTCAATAATTTGCAAGAAAAATTCGCTTGGTTTGAATACCGCACAGTGGTGGCAAATCCTGACTCTGCACATGCACGTAAAGGTTATGTCACAGCTCATATCGAAACCGAATGGTTAAACGGTGGCAACGTAGATGTTTATCTGTGTGGTCCTGTACCCATGGTCGATGCAGTTCGTGGTTGGTTAGATGCAGAAGGCGTGAAACCTGCCAATTTCTTATTTGAAAAATTCTCTGCAAATTAATTCGGAGCGCATTATGTCAAAAAGATTTGAACATAAAGTCGTGATTGTGACGGGTGCTGCTCAAGGCATTGGTCGTGGGGTTGCATTACAAGTAGCAAGCGAAGGTGCTCAAGTAGTATTGGCTGATTTTTCAGACTATGTGGATGATGTACTTACAGAAATCACCCATGCAGGCGGTCAAGCGGTTGTGATGAAAGCCAACTTAGAGACTTTCTCGGGTGCAGAATCTGTGGTAGCAAAAGCAGTTGCAACCTATGGTCGTGTAGATGTGCTCATCAATAACGTTGGTGGTGCAATTTGGATGAAGCCTTTTGATGCATTTTCTGAAGAAGAAATCATCAAAGAAGTCAATCGCTCATTGTTCCCAACATTGTGGTGCTGCCGTGCCGTACTGCCTGAAATGATCAAGAATCAAAAGGGTACAATTGTAAATGTGTCATCCATTGCCACGCGTGGTATTCACCGTGTGCCTTACTCAGCTGCCAAAGGCGGCGTCAATGCTTTAACTGCCTCGCTTGCATTTGAACATGCAAAAGATGGGATCCGTGTCAATGCTGTTGCCACAGGTGGTACACAAGCGCCTCCTCGTAAAGTGCCTCGCAATGCCAATCCTTTGACTGAGGATGAAAAGCAATGGATGCAAGACGTGGTCGATCAAACCATTGAGCGTAGTTTTATGCGACGCTACGGCACGATTCAAGAGCAAGTCAATGCGATTGTCTTTCTTGCCTCAGATGAGTCTTCTTATATGACAGGTACGGTAGTGCCTGTAGGTGGCGGTGATCAGGGTTAAATCTGATCACTTTTTAAGCACATTGTTGCAAGGAGGCAGAAACAATGACAACCCTATTGCAAGACTTAAAAAAAGATTGGTCAATTTCAGCCACGGTGGCAGGATTTTTAGCCGTGCTGATTTCCTATGCAGGCCCCTTGATCATTCTTTTTCAAGCCGCTCAAAATGCCCAAGTGCCTCCTGATATGTTGATTTCATGGATATGGGGAATCTCAATTGGTGCAGCTGTAGCCGGTATATGGCTATCGCTTAGGTTTAAAGTCCCGATCGTCACGGCGTGGTCAGCGCCAGGTACGGCTTTATTGGTGACTCTTTTTCCAAGCTTATCTGTAAATGAAGCTGTGGCGGCTTACATCATGTCTGCGCTGGTGATGTTTATTATTGGTATCAGTGGGTATTTTGACAAGCTGCTACAGCTTATTCCGCAATCAATTGCAGCTGGCATGATGGCTGGTATTTTATTTCAGTTTGGTTTAGGACTGTTTAGTGCCTCAGCACATATGCCGTGGATTGTACTGAGCATGTTATTGGTGTTTTTGCTGAGTAAACGTTTAGCGCCACGCTATAGCATGCTTTGGGTACTGGCCAGTGGTGTTGTTTTAAGCCTATTGCTCGGTCATATGAATCCAATCACATGGAATTTTCAACTGGCTATACCGCAATTGATTGTGCCTGAGTTTACTTGGAATGCCCTATTTAACTTAACCATTCCATTAGTTTTAGTCAGTTTGACAGGACAATTTTTACCCGGCATGTCCATTTTAAAACTCAGTGGATATGAGGTAGCAGCCAAACCGATTATTGCAACCACAAGTATTGTTTCTATGGCGGTCGCCTGCGTTGGTGGCATTAGCATCGTATTGGCTTCAATTACTGCTGCGTTATGTACCGGCAAAGATGCGCATGAGTTGACCCATAAACGCTATATCGCAGGCATTGCAAATGGGGTGTTTTACATTTTAGGTGGCTTATTTGCCGGCAGCATTGTGATGTTATTTAGTCTATTACCCAAAGAGCTGGTGGCAGCTCTTGCAGGTTTAGCCCTCCTAGGTGCAATTGGCCACAACATTACACTGGCCATGGGTCATGAATCACAACGTGACGCAGCCCTCATCACATTTTTGACCACTGCTTCTGGCATGCATTTTTTAGGCTTGAGTTCGGTATTTTGGGGCATTTGCATCGGCATGATTGCACATTTGATCTTAAGAAAACCGCAAAGCTCAAGTGGTTTAAGCACATCAACACACCCTTCTAAAAGTTAACTGGCAACCTTTGCTCTAGGAAATTCTATGATTGATAAAAGCACAGCGTCTTTAACCGAAGCGCTCTCCCAAATTAAAGATGGTTCAACCATCATGATTGGTGGTTTTGGTACTGCAGGTCAACCTGCTGAACTGATTGATGGTCTGATTGCACTTGGCATCAAAGATCTCGTGATCGTCAACAATAACGCAGGCAATGGCGACTATGGTCTAGCCAAACTCTTAAAAGCGGGTGCAGTTCGTAAAATCATCTGCTCTTTCCCGCGTCAGTCAGATTCTTGGGTTTTTGATGAACTGTATCGGGCAGGCAAAATTGAATTAGAACTTGTACCACAAGGTAACTTGGCATGTCGTATTCAAGCAGCAGGCATGGGTCTAGGTCCGATTTATACCCCGACAGGTTTTGGTACTTTGCTCGCAGAAGGGAAACCAACCATGAACTATGAAGGCAAAGACTACGTTTTAGAACACCCAATTAAAGCCGATTTTGCCCTAATTAAAGCACATCAAGGCGACCGTTGGGGCAACTTGGTATATCGCAAATCTGCACGTAACTTCGGTCCAATCATGGCCATGGCAGCAGACGTGACCATTGCACAAGTCTCTGAAGTGGTTGAACTGGGTGCATTAGACCCTGAACACATCATCACCGCGGGCATTTTTGTACAACACGTCGTACAAGTTACACCAGCACAGTAAGCACGGATAAGGAGAAAACCAATGAGCTATACCAAACTGACCCGTGACCAAATTGCTGAGCGTGTTGCACAAGATATTCCTGATGGCGCTTATGTCAATTTAGGCATTGGCTTACCCACCAAAATTTCGAGCTATTTACCTTCAGATAAAGATGTATTTTTGCATTCTGAAAATGGCTTGCTGGCATTTGGTCCACCACCTGCCGAAGAAGAGCGTGATCCTGAATTGATTAATGCGGGTAAAGAATTTGTCACTTTGCTCGAAGGCGGCGCTTTCTTTCACCACGGTGATTCATTTGCCATGATGCGTGGCGGTCACTTAGATATTGCTGTACTGGGTGCATTTCAAGTGGCACAAAATGGCGACCTTGCCAATTGGCACACAGGTGCACCTGATGCGATTCCTGCTGTGGGTGGCGCGATGGATTTGGCCGTCGGTGCTAAAAAAGTTTTTATCACCACCGATCATGTGACCAAAAAAGGCGAGCCCAAAATTGTAGCTGAGCTGTCTTACCCTGCAACAGGCTTAAAATGTGTCGATCGTATTTACACTGACCTGTGTGTGATTGATGTGACCGGTGACGGCATGAAAGTGATTGAAAAAGTTGAAGGATTGTCTTTTGATGAATTGCAAGCCATGACGGGTGCAACGCTGATTGATGCCACAATTTAATCAAGTTTCCTCTTAAGAGGGGTACAAAATACATTTTAGCCGTATCCCTCTTTCTTTTTATTTTAAATTAAAATTGAATAAATCATGATGAAAAATGCCTATATTATTGATGCCATCCGTACACCCTTTGGTCGTTATGCCGGTGGTTTAGCTTCTGTACGTGCTGATGATTTGGGTGCTGTACCACTCAAAGCGCTCATGGAACGCAACCCAAATATTAACTGGGAACAGGTTGACGATATTATTTACGGCTGTGCGAATCAAGCAGGCGAAGATAACCGTAACGTGGGGCGTATGTCCGCCCTGCTTGCCGGTGTGCCTTACCAAGTGCCTGCAACCACAGTTAATCGTTTATGTGGTTCATCTTTGGATGCTATAGCGATAGCAGCACGTGCCATTAAAGCCGGCGAAGCTGACTTAATTGTGGCAGGTGGTGTGGAAAGCATGTCACGTGCTCCTTTAGTGATGGGCAAGCCAGAAGCAGCCTATGGTCGCAACCAAAAACTCGAAGACACCACCATGGGTTGGCGCTTTATCAATCCAAAACTCAAAGAATTGTATGGTGTAGACAGCATGCCGCAAACGGCTGAAAACCTAGCCGAACAATTTAACATCAGCCGCGAAGATCAAGACACATTTGCCTTCAACAGCCAACAACGCACCGCTACTGCTCAAGGCAAAGGTTTTTTTAATAAAGAAATCGTTGCCGTTGAAATTCCACAGCGTAAAGGCGCACCAATCATTATTGATACAGACGAGCATCCACGTGCATCGACTACTTTAGAAGGCTTAAACAAGCTTAAACCTGTGGTCAAAGCTGATGGTAGCATTACAGCCGGTAATGCCTCAGGCATTAATGATGGTGCAGCTGCAATCTTGATTGCCTCGGATAATGCGGTTGCAACATACAATCTGAAACCACGCGCCAAAATCATTGCTGCAACAGTGGTGGGTGTTGAACCCCGCATTATGGGCTTTGGTCCTGCACCCGCTATTAAAAAACTCCTTGCTCAAACCGGTTTAACGCTTGAGCAAATGGATGTGATCGAATTAAACGAAGCATTTTCAGCGCAGGCACTTTCTGTAATGCGTGATTTGGGTCTTGCCGATGATGAAGTGCGTGTTAACCCGAACGGTGGTGCCATTGCCTTGGGTCATCCACTCGGTGCATCGGGTGCGCGTTTGGTGATCACCGCACTGAATCAGCTTGAAGCAACAGGTAGTCAATATGCGCTTTGCTCAATGTGTATTGGGGTCGGTCAAGGCATCGCTTTGATGATTGAACGCGTTTAACTATTTAAAAATCCCCTTCCTTTAATAGAGGAAGGTTGGGAGGGATTCAATGCCAAAATTTACATCTCACAATGCAGATATTTATTACCAAACTTTTGGTGATTCAAGCCATCCTGCACTGATTTTCTCTAATTCTTTAGGGACAAATCTCAGCATGTGGCAAGCACAAATTGAAGTGTTTAGCCAAGATTATTTTGTGATTTGTTATGACACACGTGGACATGGTGCATCTACAGCACCTCAAGGCCCCTATACGATTGAACAATTGGCTCAAGATGTGGTGAATTTATTGGATCACCTAAATATTGAAAAAGCAGCTTTTTGCGGTATTTCAATGGGTGGTTTAACAGGTCAATGGCTTGCCATTCATCACGCAAAGCGTTTTAGTCATATTGTTGTATGTAATACAGCAGCCAAAATTGGTCAAGAACAGGCTTGGTTGGATCGCGCATCTTTGGTTCGTGAACAAGGTTTAGCACCGATCGCATCAACCGCTGCAGGCCGTTGGTTTACTGAAGCCTTTGTACAAAGCAACCCAGATATCGTTGCAAAACTTTCAAACGACTTAGGTGCTGGCAGCCCCGAAGGTTATGCAAGTTGCTGTGAAGCTTTGGCAAAGGCGGATGTACGTGAGCAGTTAAAACAGATTAATGTTCCAATCCTTATTGTGGCAGGTCAACAAGACCCGATTACCACCGTTGCAGATGGTGAATTTATGCAACAAGGCATTGCAGGTAGCCAACTTTTTGAAATTAACGCCTCGCACATTTCCAATATTGAGCAAGCTGAATGTTTTAATCGGGCAGTACATGATTTTATAACCACAACGTCTTAATATAAGATAGAAAAAATCCCCAACATTTGGGGATTTTTTTATTTTTAAGCACTTAAAGCCAGTTGCTGTTGATACAAAGCATTAATTTTTGCATCTAAATCAGGCTGATCAGCACGCCACTTGGGTTGTTTATCTTTATCAATAATTAAAGCACGTACGCCTTCAATAAAGTCACCTTGTTCAAACCAAAGTGTTTGGACTTGACGTTCAAGCAACATCGCTTGCTGACGTGATAGATTACGCCCCAAGTGGTGTAAAACAAAACTTGCACGTTTTGCCATAGGCGAGCGCTGCTGTAGTATAGCAAGGACGCGGTGTGCCCATGCTTGCTCTTCATCTTGTACATGCTGCAAAGCTGACTCAATATTTTCTACACTGGCCTGTTTAAAGCATTGCTCAATACAAGCCACATGACTCTTTAGAGGATACGTTTCGAGCTGCACTGCATGTTCAGAAATCAAGCGCTTAATGCTGGCAATATCAAGCATTTGTGCTGCAATCAAAGTATGTTCAAGCTGAGCTAAATCTTGCTGTTGCACCATCGCATCAACCAGTTGCAATGCTAAAGCATCGGCAGCGCTGATTTGCTCACCTGTGAGTGCCAAATACAAG
Source organism: uncultured Acinetobacter sp. (assembly GCF_947626835.1). GTDB lineage: Bacteria > Pseudomonadota > Gammaproteobacteria > Pseudomonadales > Moraxellaceae > Acinetobacter. The sequence goes on from NZ_CANQTS010000015.1 coordinate 30,322, forward strand.
CCAATTTCCTTAAGTTGTGCTAAAAAATGCGTTGCAGCAACATCGGGGAAGTAGCCAATCACGGTTTCAGGCATGGCAAAACGCGATTTTTCTGATGTGACTTTAAGATGACAGGCTTGTGCCAAACCCAACCCACCGCCAAGTACATAACCATCTAACAATGCGATGATGGGTTTTGTTGAAGCCGACAAAGTATCCAACATAGCATACTCATCTGCAAAGTAATTTAAATGCTGATTGCCCTGAGCATGATAACCGTCGTAGATATAACGTACATCACCACCGGCACAAAAGGCTTTTGGACTGTTCGAGGTGATTAAAATCGCTTCTACCTGAGGAAATGCTTGCCACGTCAATACTTGCTGACGGATGCCATGAATCATGTCAATCGACAATGCATTTAAACTTGCAGCACGGTTCAGGCGAATAATGCCTAAATGTCCTTGTTGTTCAATGATCAGTTCTTGTGTCATGCCATGCTCCTTATTGTGCCAAGCTACGTGCAATCACTAAGCGCTGAATATCACTGGTGCCTTCATAAATTTGGCAAATACGCGCGTCACGATAGATACGTTCAATTGGGAAATCTTTTAAGTAGCCATAACCACCAAAGATTTGGAGTGCTTTAGAACACACACGCTCTACCATTTCTGAGGCAAATAATTTTGCCATAGAGGCTTCTGTTAAACAGGGCTGTCCTGCTTCTTTTAAACGTGCAGCATAATGCACCAATTGACGCGCTGCGGTAATTTCGGTTGCCATAGTGGCTAAACGAAAGCCAATCGCTTGTTGCTCAAAAATTGGTTTGCCAAAGGCGACACGTTCATGGGCATATTTGGTGGCCTCTTCAAGTGCAGCACGAGCTAGACCTACCGCTTGGGCTGCAATGCCAATACGTCCACCTTCTAAATTTGACAGTGCAATTTTTAAACCTTCTCCTTCAGCACCTAAGCGTAGACTTTCATGCAGACGTAAGTCGGTTAAGGCAATTTGGCAAGTATCTGAGGCATGTAAGCCTAGCTTTTCCTCTACACGAATCACTTCATATCCCGGCGTATCACGTGGGACTAAAAATGCACTCATGCCTTTTTTACCCAAGCTTGGATCAGTCACAGCAAACACAATGATCACGCCTGCATTATCACCTGAGGTAATAAACTGTTTGGCACCATTTAAAATATAATGCTCACCGTCTTTTACAGCACGCGTTTTAATCGCGGCTGCATCTGAACCGGTATGCGGTTCTGTCAATGCAAATGCACCGATCATTTCACCACGTGCCAAAGGCACCAAGAAACGTTGTTTTTGTTCATCTGTACCATATTTTAAAATCGGCACACAACCGACTGAATTATGCACGCTCATAATCGTGGAGGTTGCACCATCTGCCGCAGCAATTTCTTCTAACGCTAAAACATAAGCTAAGTTACCTGTTTCAGAACCGCCCCACTGTTCAGGCACAAGCATGCCCATAAGTCCCAACTCACCCATTTGTTTTAACGCAGTCGTCGGAAATGTACCATGCGTATCCCATTCGGCGGCATAAGGCTTAATTTGCTCATGAGCAAAGCTTTTGGTCATGTCTTGAATCAGCAACTGCTCTTCTGTGTATTGTGCAGAGGTCGGGAAAGTTGCTGCTTGATCTTGCTGTGGTTGTTCGTATTGCATATTCATTGTTATATCCTTATATCTTTAGCTTGCCACGTTGAGCTTAACTTTTTGTTTTTCAATTTCTTGGTTACGTAGTAAAAAGCGTTGAATCTTACCACTTGGGGTTTTTGGCAATTCTGTCACAAATTCAACCAAACGTGGATAGGCATGCGCCGAAAGTCGCTTCTTGACAAATTGACTCAAGCTTTCCGCTAAGCTATCTGATGCAGCATCAGGCTCGGCCAATACCACAAAGGCTTTGACAATTTCAGTCCGCTCAGGGTCAGGCACGCCAATGACTGCCGCTTCAATCACCGCTTCATGTTCAAGTAAAGCGCTTTCTACATCAAATGGACCAATACGATAGCCAGATGTGGTAATCACATCATCACTACGCCCAACAAAGCTCATACTGCCATCGCTATGGATTTCAGCAGTATCTCCGGTTAAATAATAGTGTTTTACAAAAGGAGACTTACGGCTTTCTTCATAACCACCAAACCACATCATCGGCGATTTTTCTAAATCTACTGCTAAGATTCCCGGTGTGTCATGCGCTAATTCATTGCCTTGTTCATCCACAGTCACCACACGATAACCTAAACTTGCAAAACCTGCAGAACCGGGCTTGACCTCATGTTGTAAACCGTGATGATTACATACCACCATGCCCACTTCAGTTTGACCGTAGTGATCATAAATTGGGGCATCCAATACTTGATCAAACCAACGAATCACTTCTGGATTAAGAGGCTCACCTGCGCTACTCACCACACGGAACTGACCACGTAGCTTTTGCATTTGTTTTGGATCGGCGGCCAGCATCATGCGATAAGCAGTTGGAGCGCCAGCCAAATTATTCACACCATAATCTTTCACAATTTCACAAAGACTGTCGATGCTAAAACCACCTTCGTAAAACAAGGTCGGTTGACCCAGCAATAGTGGTCCAGTAATCCCATAGTACAAACCATAGGCCCAGCCCGGATCAGCAATATTCCAAAAACTATCTTGAGGTTGTAAGCCAATGGCATTTTTCATATAGCCACCGAAGGCAATTAGCGCTTTAAGTGGCACTTTGAGGGGTTTAGCAGGACCTGTGGTCCCCGAGGTAAACATCAATAAAAACGGATCATCAATACTTAAATATTCAATCTCACATTGGGTCGATTGACGCTCAAGTTCTGCCCAAAAACTATAATCACCTTGATATAATCCAGTGCCTTTTTCACCCGTTACCGTCACAATACTTGGGCAGCCTTCTACCTCGTGCAACTTGTCACGGTTGGTGGGATCAGTCACTACAAATTTACTTTTTGCTAAATTTAAACGATGCTCAATCGCTTTAGGCCCAAATGCTGTAAATAAAGGCTGATAAACTGCACCAATCCGCCAGGTGGCTAAAATGGTAATAATCAGCTCAGGAGTACGTGGCAATAAACCTGAAACACGATCTCCTTTACCCACACCATTGGCTTTTAAAAAATTAGCAAACTGTGCGGCACGTTTTTGTAACTCAGCAAAGGTATATTGCAATTTTCGACCATCTTTACCGCGCCAAAATAAAGCAATACGCCCCGGTAAGGCATGACGATCACAACACTCCTCACAGGCATTTAAGGCATCTAGTTTGCCAGATAGAAATTCTTGTGCAGCTTGATTTAAATCAAAATTTGCTGCTGTTTGTTGATATGTGAGCATCCGCTATACCTCTGTCGATTTGTTGTTATGTCTTGACATGAAGATGAAACAGGTCGCAGCTCCTTGCGACCTGGTGAACCCAAGTTACGCTAAAACAGGTTCGGGTAAATAATGTTGAATAATATTAGAAAAATCTAAATGACCTTGTCCTTCATCACACAGTTGTTGGTAATGTTGACGTACAAACTCACCCAACACCACCGACTGATCGACTTGCTGGGCAGCTTGCACGGCCAAGCCTAAATCTTTGAGCATCAGTTGTGCTGCAAAACCATCACGATAACCACGTGAAGCAGGCGCATTTGGACAAATGCCCGGCCATGGGTTGTATACTTCTGAACTCCAGCAACGCCCAGTTGAGCTATTGATTACACCTGCAAGTGCCTGTGGGTCAATACCTAACTGTGCACCTAAGGCCATCCCTTCCGCGACAGCCGCCATGGAAATACCTAAAATTAAATTATTACAAATCTTAGCAATCTGTCCTGTGCCGACATCACCGCAATGTACAATATTGCTGCCCATATGTTTAAGTACAGAACTCACTGTAATTAATACATCATGTTCAGCACCCACCATAAAGGTCAGCGTACCGGCTTGTGCACCTAATGTTCCACCCGAAACAGGGGCATCACACACCGAAATTTCGCGTGATTTTGCAACTTTAGCAATTTCTTGAATGGTTTGCGGATCAATAGTACTGCTGTCAATACAGTGAGCACCTTGTTTGAGTACCGCTAAAATGCCCTTTTCGCCTAAATAGACCTCTTGTACATGTTTAGCCGCAGGCAACATCGTCACGACTACATCTGCTTGACGCGCAGCAGCTTGTGGGCTATCACATATAATACCGCCTGCTTGAGAAAATTGTTCCAGCGCATGTGGACTTAAATCAAAACCATAAACCTTTTGACCCGCTTTAAGTAGGTTGTGTGCCATTGGGCCGCCCATGTTACCAAGGCCAATAAATGCAATCTGCATAGGTCTGCTCCTTAGCGTAGGCTGATGGTGGTATTCACACCAGTACTTGGTGATTGATCTTCAAACCAACGGCTGGTAATGGTTTTGGTCTGTGTATAGAACTGAACAGCTTGTTTACCATAAGGGCCTAAATCACCGAGCTTTGAACCACGCGAGCCAGTAAAGCTAAAAAACGGGGTTGGTACAGGAATTGGAATGTTAATGCCGACCTGACCAACATCAATCACATCTTGGAATTGACGTGCAATTGCACCACTTTGAGTAAATAAACCGACTCCATTACCAAATGGATTGGCATTGATCAAAGCAATGGCTTGTTCTAGCGTATCGACATGAATAATGGCAAGCACTGGACCAAACACTTCTTCATTATAAATGCGCATTTTTGTGGTCACTTGATTAAAGACGGTTGGTCCAACAAAGTTACCTTGCTCATAACCTACAACTTCAACATTACGTCCATCCAGCAATAACTCTGCACCTTCATCCACACCGCTTTGGATTAAATCCAATACGCGTTGTTTAGCACGTAACGAAATCACAGGACCTAAATCTGCATCGGGTTCATGCCCTGCATTGACTTTTAAAGTTTTAGTTTTTTCGATCAACTCATTGACCCAATGTTTGGTCTCGCCCACCATAATGGCAACCGATAAAGCCATACAGCGTTGTCCCGCTGCACCAAATGCCGCACCAACTAGTGCATTTAAGGTTTGTTCTTTATTGGCATCTGGCATAATCACCGCATGGTTTTTTGCACCCATCATAGATTGCACACGCTTACCATGTTGGCCTGCCAAGTTATATACATGCGTTCCAACAGCGGTTGAACCTACAAAGGAAATAGCTTTGATATCTTGATGTGTACAGAGTAAATCTACCACCTCTTTACCGCCGTGTACCACATTCAGCACACCAGCAGGTACCCCCGCTTCCATCGCCAATTCAACCAACAACATAGTCGTTAATGGGTTTTGTTCAGAAGGTTTAAGCACAAAGGTATTGCCACATACAATCGCCATGGGGAACATCCAAAGCGGAATCATGGCAGGGAAGTTAAAAGGGGTAATGCCTGCACATACACCTAGCGGTTGTTGCAAGGTGTAAGTATCAACGCCACGTGCCACACCATCTAAGTACTCGCCCATTTGCAAGGTACCTACCGAACAGGCATGTTCAACCACTTCTAAACCGCGTTGAATATCACCTTCAGCATCGGCTAAGGTTTTACCTTGTTCAGCAGTCAGCACCTGCGCAATTGATTTAGCATTTTGACGAATCAAATCTTGCAACTTAAGCATAATACGCATACGCGCTTGTACTGGTGTTTGACGCCATGTCGCAAAAGCTGCCTGTGCTGATGCAATCGCTGCATTGACTTCATCTTGAGTCGCCATAGGCACACGACCTAAAACCTCTTGGGTGGCTGGATTTAAAATATCTTGCCAATCTGAAGTAGTTGATTCAACAAATTCACCATTGATCAGCAATTTGGCTGTGGTTAATTGCTGTCCTTGCAGATTCTTATAAATTGCGTTCATGTTCGCTCCGTGCGTGATTCTATGATTGTTGTATTAATCTCAATTTGACGAGCAAATTGAATTATTGTTGTTGTCCTTGTAATTGACACTAACAAAGATTATTTTGACCAACAAGCCAAATTCATGCACGATTGATGTGCAAATTTGCACACACCATGTTTTAAAAACCATAAAATTTAGGAAAAATAACAACGATGAAAGTTGATTGGGATCATTTACGCTTTTTCTTAGTGTTGGCACGTGCAAAAACGCTCACCAATGCGGCACGTTTAATGGGCGTTGAACACACCACTGTAGCACGCCGCATTCAAGCACTCGAACACAATTTAGGCATCACTTTATTTAAACGTGAGCAACACGGTTACGAACTGACTACCGAAGGTTTAGCTTTAATGCCACGTGTAGAACAAATGGAGCAGGCATTTTTTCAAATTGAACGCGTGAACACGCCCTTACAAGGACGCATACGCATTGGTACGCCTGAAGGCTTTGGAACCACATTTTTAGCACAACGTTTGGCACAGTTTTCCAAACAGTATCCCAGCTTAACAATCGACTTAATTCCTGTATCTAAAACCATTAAATTATCGCATCGTGAAGCGGATATTGTGATCTCGATCGACCGCCCTAAAAATGGTCCTTACATTATCACGCGCTTTTCTGACTATTGTTTAAAGCTTTATGGTAGCCAGCACTATCTTGCTCAACATGCGCCTATTTTATGTATTCAAGATTTAAAACAACATCAATTTGTCAATTATATTAATGACTTAGTATATAGTTCAGAATTATACTGTTTAGAACGCCTTCCTATTGAGGTCAGCGCCTGTTTACGTAGCAGCAGTATTGTGGCACAGCAAATGGCAGTGTCAGCTGGTGCAGGTTTAGCCATCTTACCGGTATTTATGGCGGGTCATCAGCCGGAATTAACAGAAGTCTTAAGCAAAGAAATTCAATTTGTGCATACCTTTTGGATGCTCACCTTTGCCGATTTAAAACACGAACCACGCATTAAACTTGTCTGGGATTTCTTACGTCAAGTCGCTGTTGAAGAACGAGCTACCCTAATGGGGCAGTATACTCAAATATAGTTTTTTAGTACTGTAATATAAAAATAGCACTAAAATTTAGCACTTTAATGACCTATGTCCCAAATTCTGTGCAAATAAAGATAGTTTTTCCCGACTAAACTGATCAACATAGGAAAAATGAGATCAAAAAATATCATAGCCGTATTGTATCAGGTGAATTTCTGGCAATAAAGATAGTTTTTCACTACTCAAACCACCTCGTTTCCAGCATTAATAAGGATAGTTTTTCACTACTTAGCCTCTATAAAGATAGTTTTTCACTACCAAATAGCAGTGATTGCTTAATTTAAATACAAATATTGTTTATCAATTCTACAAATAAACTTTTATATTCTGCTTAAAGATAGTTTTTCACTACCAAGAGATTGCAAGCTCATAAATAATGATAGCTTTTCACTACTTAGAGCATAAAAAATGCTTATTTATTATCCTTAACTGTTGTTTTTTAATACAAAAAATTATTTAAGGATAGTTTTTCACTACTCTTTTTGGGCGAAAATTAGGCTAATGGCAGTTATAAAGATAGTTTTTCACTACTTATGTTATCTTCATTGCTTATGTCACTATCTTTGAGGATATTCATTATTGATTTGCTTAATAATTTTTCTATAAAGATAGTTTTTCACTACTTAGTTTTACGCACTATGCACTGAGATTGATTGGATAAGAATAGTTTTTCACTACTTAAAAATATATAAATTTTTCATTAGCTTAAAGATAAAGATAGTTTTTCACTACTTCAGATACAAAAACACATAAAAAATGCCAAGTCATCATAATTTGGCATTGTTTATTCGTATATTAACTTAAGGGATAAAACCGACACCCATCAGGGTTTCTAAGTTTTGTTCAACCCAATCTGGATCGCTGAGCATGCTTTTAATACGTGTTTGGAATTCTTTACTTGTTTCACCCATATTGGCATGTTGACTACCAAACAAAGGATCTTGGCTTAGTTTAGAACTGAATAGGTCAATTTGTGGCTCAGTCAAATTATAATTAAAATCGCCTAAGTCATCCCCTTCAATGATTTGTACTGTCTTTGGATCTTTAGGTTCTAATTTAAATTGCAAATGGGTAATGGTTTTACCTTGTTTGAATTGTTCATAACTGACAATTAAATCCGTTTGATCATTAATCTCTTCTAAAGCACGTTCTAGAACATTGGCTTTAAATAAACTCATGGTTTTATATTGCTGAGGTTCAATGCCTAATTTACTGCGTAAATCATCAATGTCGTAACGTTGCGTCATACCACGTATACGCCATTTCATAATCAACTCATATAATCGAATTGAATATTTACTTTTAAAATTACTGACTTGATCAAGATAATACCGAGTGAATTGTTGTTCGAGACGACTAATCATTTTAATAACAATATCAGTAAAATACAGTACCACTAAGCCTTGATCTTTTACATAAGTAATCTTGTTGACCCAATTATCACACGTTACAGCATCAAAGCTTTTATAACGATCAATGTAGCTAAACTCACGACGTTTTAAGGTCAATGCAGCATCTCTTAAGGCACTGTAACTTTCCTTTTCATTGATACCAAATTGTTCCATATATGATTTGGCACTAACTTCAACAGGTGTATTATAGGTTAATTCACTGAATTCTCGTGCTTCTACAATCGCCAATAACATAAGACGTTGTTCAACGAGGCTTAAATTAAAGCTCGCATCGATTAAAGAGTTATCCTTAACAACAATTTTTTTAGGTTTCACAGTCATTTCTTTTAACGTTTCTTCGTTCAGAAATAAGCATGCCCTTTTTAATAAAGATAGTCAATATATTAACTATTCATTTGTAGTGAAAAACTATCTTTGAAGTAGTGAAAAACTATCTTTGAAGTAGTGAAAAACTATCTTTGAAGTAGTGAAAAACTATCTTTATATCTTCTGAAAGCCTTGCTGGGTATAGCTTTGCTATGATCCCAAAAGCATTAAAATAAATTTAAAATAAATTTAAAAAGACTTTATCTGTGGATAACTTTTAAAAATACTATTTTTCTGTTGATTAAATAAATTGTTTAGAACAAATAAAAGCTTATTTTATCCACAAGCTAACAGTTTTTAAATTTAAATCTCTTTACAAAGTTATGAGACTCATATAATCTTATCCACAGTTTTAAATTTAAAGAAAAATAATAAAATTAAATATAATTCAAACCTAAATAAACGATAATCACTGAAAACTGAAAACTGAAAACTGAAAACTGAAAACTGAAAACTGAAAACTGAAAACTGAAAACTGAAAACTGAAAACTGAAAACTGAAAACTGAAAACTGAAAACTGAAAACTGAAAACTGCGAGTAAAAAATTTAAATAATCTTCTAATCTTCTAATCTTCTAACCTTCTAACCTTCTAACCTTCTAACCTTCTAACCTTCTAACCTTCTAACCTTCTGCTATAGCTCAAAGTAAAAAATTTACCTTTCAATTTACTACAATATTTTTCAAGTTTCGCAGCGAAATAAAATTTAAAAAATAATCAATTAAGTATTTATTTTTTTAAACACATTGCTTTTTTTTCAAAAAATACTTAGATTCATATCAGTACAAAAATACATTGCTAGGTATCTATATGAATGGAAATAAAGCGTTAAAAACCGCAGTCGCTCAAAATAAAGGTGGTGTGGGTAAAACCACAATCACTGTGAATGTTGCAGTCGCTTTAGCCAATCGAGGTTATCAAGTCCTTATTGTTGATTTAGATGCACAATGTAATGCGACCAATCATATTAGTGTGACACCTGCAGTAGAATTGTCTTACTCTGTGGCTGATTTTTTTGATGACTATAAACGCTTTGAGCCAAATCTTGCCCTATTAAAAGATCAACAAACGCGTTTTAACAATGTCAGTTTATTGCCAAGTTCAAAACGCATTGGTGATGCTGCACGTAACTTACAAAGAAATAGTCCAATTCCAAATGAAATCTTATCGCGTATTTTATCGCGTATAGAAAGTGACTATGATTTTATTTTGGTTGACTGCCCACCTGAAATTGAAACACTCACCTTTAATGCCTTAGTGGCTGTAAATAACTTTATCCTGCCTGCTCAAGGACAATACTCAATTGAGGGCTTTGAAAAGATTCTAGATGCCATGGATAGCCTAGATCGAATTAATCCTGAATTGAAAATTTTATGTCCGGTCTTAAACTTCTTTAAAAAGAATCAACTTGCTGATAAGAATATGAAGGAACAACTAGAAGATGAATTTTCTACTGTTGTCTTAGAGGATCGGGTCATTCATCCTGAAATTGTGTTGATTCCACAATCAGCTGTGTTTGAACAAGCTGCGATTACTAAAATGTCAATTTATGATTTGGCCGCAAGTAAATCCCCTGCAGTTGCAGCAATTAATCGTATTGTAGATTTGCTTGAACAACAATATCAGCAACAAAAAGCAGCTTAAGGGACAACCTTTATGTCAAAGTTTAATCAGTTGCTTCATAAACAAAAGCAAGAAAAAAAAGTTACTTCAATTCAGCCTGAAAACCAGCAAACACAAGAGGAACATTTATCTCCAGTACAACGTCGTGCGCAAACTGGTAACCAGTATGGTAGTGCTCTAAAACGTTTAAGCGTAGATTTAATTGATCCTTCACCGTATCAGCCACGTCTCGTTGCAGCTTTAGATACTCAAGATCTACAAGAGCTTGCCGAAAATATTCGTCAACATGGACAGATCAATCCAATTGTTGTACGTCCTAAAAATGGTCGTTATGAACTGATTGGTGGGGAACGTCGTTTACATGCTATTCGAGATCTATTAAAGCTTAAAGACATTGATTGTTTGATCAAAGATGTTAGTGATGAAAAAGCTGCTTTAACTGCATTGGTTGATAATATTAATCGTGCAGACTTATCTGACTACGAAATTGCGCATGCATTATTAAATAACTGTGAACGTTTTGGTTATCCCATCGACAATGTCGAGTTTATAACAGAAAAATTTAATATTTCCCGTAATAAATATTATCGTTTGATCAGTCTGTTTGATTTGCCTGAATGTATTCGCGATGATTTAAACGTTATGCCTGATGCTTTAAGTGGTTCAGGAGCAAGTCTGTTAAAAACAGCTTTTAATAAGGTCAAAGAACAACTTGGTCCACAACAGGCAGATGAACTTTTATATCAAGCTTGGAAAGATTATTTGACTTTAGATTTTGCGCATCATAAAAAACGAAATACACAGTTTATTAAAAGTTTTGAACAACAGGCGCAAACTTTGTATGAGGATGCTCAGCCTATAACAAAGGATATGCACAGACCAGCTCCAGAGTTGGTACAGATGCCTACACCTAGTAAAGTTACACCTCAACAAGAAAGTTTACTTAATGCGGCAGGTAAAAAGTTTGGTTCCTTAAAATGTTCTGAAAGCTTAAAAGGCAAAACAGTCGTGTCTATTCGCATGAGTGTAGAGGATTTGGATGAAAGTAAACTTGATAAAATTAAAGCCTTTTTAAAAGAACTCGCTTAATTTTTTAAGTTTCGTTGCGAAACATCAAAAAAAGCACCGACCCGGTGCTTTTTCTACATCCTGTATTTACGTAAGTGAATCCAACAAAAATATATGCATCTTTAGCTATCATTTTAAAGTCAGGTTATGATGACAGTGTTTAAAGTTGCTATGACACATGTTCATGTGCAGTCAGGAATATTATGCCACCCAAAAGTACAGCTAAATCTTCTAAAGATCATCTACCGAATCAGATGGTTATATCTATGGTTGCTGCGGTAGCAATCGCACATTTGTTAAATGATTTGATTCAAGCAGTTTTACCTGCAATTTATCCAATGCTTAAAATCGAATTTAATTTAAGTTTTTCACAAATCGGCTTAATCGCGCTTATTTATCAAATTACCGCTTCATTATTGCAGCCTTTTGTTGGGTTATATACTGACCGACATCCATTACCGTATTTGCTACCTGTCGGTATGAGCATCACCTTGGTTGGCATTACGGTGATGGCGTTTGCTACACATTTTTATATCTTGTTATTAGCAGCTGTATTGGTGGGAATCGGTTCTTCAACGTTTCATCCAGAAGCATCCCGTGTGGCACGTATGGCCTCTGGTGGTCGTTTTGGTACAGCGCAATCTGCTTTTCAAGTGGGTGGCAATAGTGGCTCTGCAATAGGCCCTTTGCTGGCTGCGTTAATTATTGTACCTAATGGTAAAAGTGCTGTGGCTTGGTTTACAGGTTTTGCACTTTTAGCTATTTTTATACTTTTTCGAGTCAGTCGTTGGTTGATACAACAAGATCAGCAACCTAAAAAACAAAGTGCTATTCAGCATACAGGTTTAAAGGGAATTTTACTTTATCGTGCACTTGGGGTAATTGGCATATTAATGTTGGTTAAATTTACCTATATTGCAAGTATTAGTAACTATTATACCTTCTATCTGATGGAACGTTTTAGCTTAAGCCTTGTACAGTCGCAAGTCTATTTATTTGCCTTTTTAGCAGCAGTGGCTTTAGGTACATTTGCAGGTGGACCCATTGGCGATAAAATTGGACGTAGTGCAGTGATCTGGGTGTCATTTTTAGGCATTATCCCTTTCGCTTTAGTTTTACCTTATGTCAATTTGATGTGGACAGCCATTTTGTCAATTATGATTGGTTTAGTCATCTCTTCGGCATTTTCAGCTATGGTCGTGTATGCACAAGAAGCTATGCCTGGGCGTGTAGGTCTGGTGTCCGGTTTGATGTTTGGTGTGATGTTTGGGATTGGTGGTATTGCAGCAGCAGGCTTGGGGGTATTAGCTGATCACTTTGGGATTATTTTTGTTTATCAACTATGTGCTTTTTTACCATTATTGGGTTTATTGACGATTTTCTTACCTAAAACTCAGCATTGAATGTTAAAAAAGACCTACTCAGGTAGGTCAATATTTAGGTGCATTTAATGTCGAAGCGTTGCTGGTAATAATTCAAAGTAAATTGCATCTCTTGAATAAGCTTTTCTTGACTAGTATCTGCCGGCTGAAGTGCTAAAAATGCCGGCATATATTCTTCTTGGTAAGTTTTAGGGCATTCAATACAAAGTAGTTTTTGACGCTGTGATGTACTGAGTGTCGTATTTTCAATTTGATCGGTTAAGAAGCTAAGTTTATAGTCGGCTTTTTCAAAAGAGTTTAAAGATTGAGTTTGAGGCTCAGAAGAGGATGTAGTTTGTATGACTACATCGTTTTTTTCACATCCCGCTGCGAAACTTATAAAAATTGCGCTAGCAAGGCAAAGAGTTCTTTTCATAAAATAAAGCTGGTGTTGGAATAAACCTCTATCATAGCGCAACGCACTAGAGTTTGTAGCTATAGTGCGTCTCCATTTTATAAATGCGCTTAAGCAGTTTGCTCTTGTATATAAAGTGATTGATATTGTTGACGCAACTGACGCTTTAAAATTTTACCACTGGCATTTTTAGGTAATGCTTCAACCATATGCACAGATTTCGGCATTTTATAGGTGGATAAATGCTTTTTACAATGCGCTAATAACTCGTCTAAAACAAAGTGGTGTCCCTGTTTAATGACAATGACAGCAGTGACCGCTTCAATCCAATGTGGATGAGGGACACCAAACACCGCCACCTCTTGGATGGCATTAAAACGATAGATCACATCTTCAACTTCTCGGGTTGCAACATTCTCACCACCCGTTTTCACCATATCTTTAATACGATCTACAATATACAGATGACCAGTTTCTGCAAAATAGCCTAAATCTCCACTATGAAACCAGCCATGTACAAATGCTTCAGTGGTTTTATCATCTTGATCGGCATAACCCAAGGTTAAATGTGGACTTTTATGAACAATTTCACCAATTTCGCCAGTTTCAACTAAGCGCCCATCTTTGGCCATAATGGCAGTTTCCACGTGGAACGCAGGTTTTCCAACTGAAGTGGAAAATTCTTGATGGTCTTCGGGATAAAGTACCGTTGCAACCGGGGCCATCTCTGTTTGACCATAAAATTGCCAAAAACGAATATGGGGTAATTTTTCCATCAAGCTACTGATGATACTCTTTGGCATGCTTGAGGCACCATAATAAGCTTTATTCAATGAAGTTAAATCTGTTGAAGCAAAGCCTTTTGCATTGAGTAAGGCAATCCATGCAGTGGGTGGACAAAATAGTTTATTGATCTTTTCTTTTTCAATCAGAGCAAGAACGCGTTTAGGTTCAAAGCCACGTAAAATATAACTGGTTGCACCTAAATAGAGATCTACATTTAAAAACACATCAAATTGTGCACAGTGATACAACGGAAAGGCATGTAATTCCCGATCATTTACCTGCATCTCACCTTCTAAAATAGCACTCATATATTGCCACATTAGTGCTTCACTGTTGAGAAGTACTCCTTTGGGCATGGACTCAGTCCCACTGGTGTACATCATACGAATAGGTTCATAGGCACTAAGCAGTTGTGGCGGTAAAGGGCTTAATTTTTGCGTAAAGCATTCATTGAAGTTCTTCCAACTTGCTGAGCTTACACCATCATTTAAAGGGATTTTATAAAAATGAGTTAACTGGTGTTTGGCTTGTCCTAAGGCTGTATCTACAGTTGCCGTGAGTTGATCTTCTGCAAAAATAATCTGGGTTTTGCTGTTTTCAATAATATAAGCCAACTCTTGAGCATTGAGCATAAAATTGACAGGCACTGTAAGCACCCCAATTCTAGCCGCAGCAAAGTGAATGACAGGGAATTGCCAACAATTATGCGACAGCAATAGTAATCGATCAGCTTTCTTTAACCCAATCTGCAATAAATAAGCTGCCAGTTGTTCAACCTGATCATGTAATTGTTGATAAGTCAGACGAGTGTCGCCATCAACTAATGCTAATTTATGTGGATGACGCTGTGCGCTCCTTTTCGGAATATCACTGATATGATAATTGCGGGCTTGTTGTACAGTGTTTGATAGATTTGACATAAAGATTCCTTATTATTTTACATTCCATTTAAGATTGCCTATATTTTTTATGATGGCATGCAATTACAGTAGACAAAAAATAACACTTTGTATAGTTTGCATGAAAACTATAGTTTATTTAGCCAAGTTATATTCATTAAAAAATTTCGCTGCGAAACTTCTAAAAGTTAATTGATTGTCTGAGCTAGGCATTTTAAGATGGCAACTCTATTTAAAATATAAAGCAACTTAAATTTGAGATCAGTTTAAGTTTCGCTGCGAAATTTATAAAAATATTTTTTTATTAAAGACAACAAAAAATAATCATAGGACAAGATGAATGAAACACGCATATATTGTTGATGCAGTACGTAGTGCAGGTGGACGCCGCAAAGGACGTTTAAGTGATATACATGCAGCCGACTTAGGTGCAGATGTAATTAATGGATTACTCAGTCGTATTCAAGTTGACCCTAATCTGATTGATGATGTGATTTTAGGTTGCGTCACCCAAGGTGGCGAACAAGCATTTTCATTTGCGCGTAATGTAATTTTAGCTTCACAACTTCCAGATCATATTCCGGGGGTCACAATCGACCGCCAATGTGGTAGCTCACAGCAAGCCATTCAATTTGCAGCTCAAGCAGTCATGAGTGGCACACAAGATATGATTATTGCAGCTGGTGTGGAAAGCATGAGCCGTGTGCCGATGTTTAGTAATATTCAATTGGCGAAACAAGCAGGTTTGGCAGCTGATCCTTTAAGTGACAGAATCAAAGCACGTTTTGGCGTAGACGCATTTAGCCAATTTCACGGCGCAGAACTATTGGCTCAAAAATATGATTTAAGCCGTGATGACTTAGATTGTTATGCATTACGTAGTCACCAACGCGCGCAATACGCCATTGAGCAACAATGGTTTGATCAGGAAATTATTCCAATTCAATTAAAAGATGGTACATGGCATTGCCAAGATGAAGGTGTACGCTTTGATACCAACTTAGATGCTATTTCCAGTGTACAAACCTTACAACCCGATGGTGTGATCAGTGCTGCTAATGCGAGTCAAATTTGCGATGGTGCAAGTGCCTGTTTGATTGTCAGTGAACGCGCATTACAACACTATGGATTAGTGCCGAAAGCTCGCATTATTAACCTGACTGTCACTGCAGGTGATCCTGTGATCATGTTAGAAGAGCCAATTTTTGCTACGCAACGTGCCTTAAAAAAAGCAGGTTTAAGCCTAAAAGATATTGATCTTTTTGAAGTGAATGAAGCATTTGCCAGTGTACCGTTAGCATGGATAAAAGCTTTACAGGTTGACCCCGCTCAAGTCAATAAATATGGCGGTGCAATTGCATTGGGTCATCCATTGGGAGCGAGTGGTACAAAATTAATGAGTACCTTATTACATGGCTTACAACGTGAAAAGAAAAAATATGGTTTACAAACCATGTGCGAAGGTGGTGGTATGGCCAATGTCACTATTATTGAAGCCTATGTTTAAATAGGCTGTATCAGTACTGGGGTCTAGTTAATATGCATCTCATCTATATAGTATTGTATGAGCAAAATTACCGTACTATCAGTTTAAGCTGACAACAGCATATAAAAACAATACTCAGTACTATCTAAAATTTTATCCAAGTTAAGCTCTGCTATGCAGGCAAATATAGAGAAGTACTAGCACATATCAATGCGACAGCGCACTTTTGCCCTAAATACCGACTCAACTATTGAAATTTTGTGCTGTATCTATCGTTTTTTTCTTAGTCTTTAGTCTTAAATTCGATTATTGTTGACAATTGTGATTGAAAAAAAGCAAATTTACTCGTATTTTGAATATATGTTGATCACATTGTTGACAATTTAATCAAGGACTCTATGGACGCTACATTAGATAAAAACCACAGCACGACTTTAATGCATCAGATTTTTGAAAAGATTCAAAATGCGATTGTGTGCGGTGATTTACCTGCTGGTAGCAAAATCTCTGAACCTGAGTTGGCACGTATCTACGGCATTAGTCGTGGTCCACTGCGTGAGGCGATTCATCGTTTAGAAGGGCAAAAATTGGTGGAGCGTACAGCACATGTCGGTGCGCGTGTGGTGTCTTTGTCGAGTCAGCAGTTGACTGAGCTTTATCAAATTCGTGAGAACTTAGAAGGCCTAGCTTGTCGTCTTGCGGCACAAAATATTGATAAAGAGCAGATTCTCAGCCTAAGAGAGGTCTTACGTTTACATAGTGAAGATCCGAACTTTAAACAGGGCAAGGGTTACTATGTGCAACATGGTGATGATGACTTTCATTACTGCGTGATTCGTAATTGTGGCAACAAGATTTTAGAAAAAATGTTGTGCCAAGAGTTATATCATTTAATTCGTATGTACCGTATTCAGTTCTCTAATACGCCAAATCGACCACGCAAGGCACTGATGGAGCATCTGCGTGTTTTAGATGCAATTGCTGAGGGAGATGGTGAATTGGCTGAATTGTTGATGCGTCGTCATATTAGCGCATCTTATCAAAATATTAAAAACAATATCGTTTTATAATCAGGAGAAATACATGTCACAACTTACAGCAGGGCAAAAATTCCGCGATGCGGTTGCAAACGAACATCCTTTACAAGTGGTCGGTGCCATCAACGCCAATCATGCTTTACTTGCCAAGCGTGCAGGTTATAAAGCGATTTACTTGTCAGGCGGTGGCGTTGCAGCTGGTTCGTTGGGTTTACCTGATCTAGGGATTAGTAATTTAGATGACGTGTTAACAGATGTACGCCGTATTACCGATGTATGCGATTTACCATTATTGGTTGATGCAGATACAGGTTTTGGCGCATCAGCATTTAATATGGCACGTACCACCAAATCTTTAATTAAGTTTGGTGCAGCAGCGATGCACATTGAAGATCAAGTGGGTGCAAAACGTTGCGGTCATCGTCCAAATAAAGCGATTGTAACCCAGCAAGAAATGGTCGATCGTATTAAAGCAGCAGTGGATGCGCGTACCGATAGTAGCTTTGTGATTATGGCACGTACTGATGCCTTAGCAGTTGAAGGTTTACAAGCTGCAATTGACCGTGCTGGTGCATATATTGAAGCAGGTGCAGATATGTTATTCCCAGAAGCGATTACTGAACTTGAAATGTATCGCCAATTTGCACAAGCCACTCAAGCGCCAATTCTTGCCAATATCACTGAATTTGGTTCAACCCCATTATTTACCACACAAGAGCTTGCTTCTGCCGATGTAAGCTTGGCGTTATATCCGTTATCAGCTTTCCGCGCTATGAACAAAGCGGCTGAAAATGTCTATGTCACTTTACGTCAAGAAGGCACGCAAAAAAATGTCGTAGATACCATGCAAACTCGTCAAGAGTTGTATGAGCGTATTAACTATCATGCATTTGAACAATATCTGGATGCAGCTTTTGTCAAAGCCAAATAAATTATTGTTGTCAACACTTAAATAAAGATCGCGCATGGAGCGCTAAGTAGCCAAACCGCCAAGATAAGGAAAACTATCATGACAAGTGCAGTAACCGCAATTAAACCAAAAAAATCAGTTGCTTTAAGTGGTCAAGTCGCAGGTAACACTGCGTTATGTACCGTAGGCCGTAGTGGTAATGATCTCCATTACCGTGGCTACGACATTATGGATTTAGCAGGTCAATGTGAATTTGAAGAAGTGGCTTATTTATTGGTCCATGGCAAATTACCGAATCAAGCAGAACTCAACGCGTATAAAGCTAAACTTAAAGCATTACGTGGTTTACCTGCTGGTTTAAAAACAGCTTTAGAACAATTACCACCTTCAGCGCATCCAATGGATGTCATGCGTACTGGTGTGTCAGTTTTAGGTTGCCTAAGTCCAGAACACGAAGATCATAACTATGCAGGCGCACGCGATATTGCCGACAAACTAATGGCAAGCTTTGGTTCAATGTTATTGTATTGGTACCACTTTAGCCACAATGGTCGTCGTATTGAAGTAGAAACAGAAGATGATTCAATTGGTGGGCATTTCCTGCATTTGTTACATGGCAAAGCACCATCAAAAGAATGGATCGACGCGATGCATACGTCACTAATTTTGTATGCAGAGCATGAGTTTAATGCCTCAACCTTTACTTCGCGCGTGATTGCCGGTACAGGCTCTGATATGTATTCAACCATTGCCGGTGCAATTGGTGCTTTACGTGGACCAAAACATGGTGGTGCCAACGAAGTTGCTTTTGTGATTCAACAACGTTACAACGATGCTGACGAAGCAGAAGCTGATATCCGTCAACGTGTTGCCAACAAAGAAGTGGTGATTGGTTTTGGTCATCCAGTGTATACCATTGCTGATCCACGTAATGATGTGATTAAAAAAGTGGCTTTAGACTTAGCTGATGCACAAAACAACAAAAAAATGTATCTCATCGCGGAACGCTTAGAAGCAGTGATGAAAGAAGTAAAAAACATGTTCCCGAACCTAGATTGGTTTAGTGCAGTGAGCTATCACCTCATGGGTGTACCAACAGCGATGTTTACGCCATTGTTTGTGATTGCACGTACCTCAGGTTGGGCAGCGCATGTGATTGAACAACGTCAAGATGGCAAAATCATTCGTCCAAGCGCCAACTACACAGGACCTGAAGATTTAGAATTCAAACCATTGGCGGAGCGTGTTTAATGAATCAGTTGTACCGTAAACCATTGGCCAATACAGGTTTAGATTATTACGATGTACGCCAAGCGGTTGAAGATATTCAAGCGGGAAGTTATGCCAAATTACCTTACACCTCTAAAGTGTTGGCAGAACAATTGGTACGTCGTGCCGAGCCAGAACAACTCAGTGCATTTTTAACGCAGCTCATTGAAAATCGCCAAGATTTAGACTTTCCTTGGTATCCTGCTCGTGTCGTTTGTCATGATATTTTAGGTCAAACAGCATTGGTTGACTTAGCAGGTTTGCGTGACGCGATTGCTGAAAAAGGCGGTGATCCATCTAAAGTCAATCCTGTGGTGCCAACACAACTCATTGTGGATCACTCATTGGCTGTTGAATATGGCGGTTTTGATCCAGATGCATTTGAGAAAAACCGTGCTATTGAAGATCGTCGTAATGAAGACCGTTTCCATTTTATTGAGTGGACCAAAACTGCCTTTGAAAATGTCGATGTCATTCCGGCAGGCAACGGTATCATGCACCAAATCAACTTGGAGAAAATGTCTCCAGTGATTCAAAACCGTGCTGGTGTAGCTTTCCCTGATACCTGTGTCGGGACAGATTCACATACCCCGCATACCGATGCTTTAGGTGTCATCTCAATTGGTGTTGGTGGTTTAGAAGCGGAAAATGTAATGTTAGGTCGTGCATCATGGATGCGTGTTCCCGATATTATTGGTGTTGAGTTTGTGGGGCAGCGTCAGCCGGGAATCACCGCAACTGATATCGTGTTGGCATTAACCGAGTTCTTACGTAAAGAACGTGTAGTGGGTGCTTACTTAGAATTCTTTGGTGAAGGTGCTGATAGCATGTCGGTCGGAGATCGTGCCACGATTTCTAATATGACCCCTGAATATGGCGCAACTGCGGCCATGTTCTATATCGATCAAAACACCATTGATTATTTAACCCTAACGGGTCGTGAGTCTGAGCAAGTCAAACTGGTTGAAACCTATGCCAAAGAAATTGGTCTTTGGGCAAGTGATATGACCGAAGCTCAGTATCCGCGTGTACTACGTTTTGATTTATCGACGGTGACGCGTAATATTGCAGGTCCATCCAACCCACATGCACGTGTATCAACAAGTGATTTAAAAGCCAAAGGTATTGCAGGTAATTTAGAGGCTGCACGCGCACAAGAAGCAGAAGGTTTAATGCCAGATGGTGCGGTGATTATTGCCGCGATTACCTCATGTACCAATACCTCAAACCCACGTAACACTGTGGCAGCCGGTTTGCTGGCACGTAAAGCCAACGAATTAGGTCTAGTGCGTAAACCTTGGGTGAAATCATCTTTTGCACCGGGTTCTAAAGCAGCTGCTTTATACCTAGAAGAAGCAGGTGTATTGGGTGATTTAGAAAAACTTGGT
The DNA here is from genome assembly GCF_947626835.1 of uncultured Acinetobacter sp. Lineage (GTDB taxonomy): Bacteria > Pseudomonadota > Gammaproteobacteria > Pseudomonadales > Moraxellaceae > Acinetobacter. The sequence goes on from NZ_CANQTS010000015.1 coordinate 51,311, forward strand.
TTTGGTATTGTGGCTTATGCATGTACCACCTGTAATGGTATGTCTGGTGCATTAGATCCAAAGATCCAGCAAGAAATTATTGACCGTGATTTATATGCCACTGCGGTGTTATCGGGTAACCGTAACTTTGACGGTCGTATCCATCCTTATGCAAAACAAGCCTTTTTGGCATCGCCTCCGCTGGTAGTGGCTTATGCGATTGCAGGAACCATTCGTTTTGACATCGAAACAGATGCGTTAGGGCACGATAAAGATGGCAACCCAATTTACTTAAAAGACATTTGGCCATCGGATGAAGAGATTGATGCATTGGTGAAGGTTGCAGTCAAGCCTGAACAATTCAAAAAAATCTATATTCCAATGTTTGATTTAGGCGTGAATGCCAAGTCTGAAAGCCCACTCTATGATTGGCGTCCGCAAAGTACCTACATTCGTCGTCCGCCATATTGGGAAGGTGCACTTGCAGCACCACGTACTTTAGCCAATATGCGTCCATTAGCGATTTTAGGCGATAACATCACCACCGATCATTTATCACCATCCAATGCAATTGTATTAGATAGTGCTTCAGGTGAATACTTAAAGAAAATGGGTGTGCCTGAAGAGGACTTTAACTCTTATGCAACGCATCGTGGTGACCACTTAACTACGCAGCGTGCCACCTTTGCCAACCCGAAATTGTTTAACGAAATGGTAGTTCGCTCAGATGGCAGCATTAAGCAAGGTTCAAAAGCGCGTGTAGAGCCTGAAGGCGAAGTGATGCGTATGTGGGAAGCGATTGAAACCTACATGAACCGTAAGCAACCGCTGATCATTATTGCGGGTAAAGATTATGGTCAAGGTTCAAGCCGTGACTGGGCAGCCAAAGGTGTACGCCTTGCCGGTGTAGAAGCGATTGTAGCAGAAGGCTTTGAGCGTATTCACCGTACTAACTTAGTCGGTATGGGCGTATTACCACTTGAGTTTAAAGCCGGTACAGACCGTAAAACACTTGGTTTAGATGGTACTGAGCTGTATAGCGTGATTGGTAATATTGCGCCACGTTCGACTTTAACTTTAGTGGTGGAACGTGCAACTGCTGATGGTAAGAATGAAATCGTAGAAGTGCCAGTAACTTGCCGTTTAGATACAGAAGAAGAAGTATCTGTATATGAAGCGGGTGGGGTATTACAACGCTTTGCACAAGACTTCCTAGAAGCCAATGAAAATACTCAAGATGCACAAGCGATTGCTTAAGACTTTATATTTAAAGTAATTGAAATTGTTTAAAAAAGCCCTACTGTAAAGTAGGGCTTTTTTACTGAGATTAAAAATGGTAAATAGAGTTAGAAACGGTGATTTTGAATTTTTATCTAACTTATTTGATAAATTTTTTTCACAAAAATATATTCGTAATCGTTTAAATTTGATTGAACAACGAAATATCACAGGTTGGGAAATATGGCTACAGGTTGAATTGGCATTCTTCTTAGACGAACATGAAAATGTGATGGAATGGATGAGAGAGATATCTTGCTCGACTGATAGAAGAGTTGAAAAATTAAAAGCAAAAGGAATTATTGATTTTTGGGTTAGAGAAAAAAATAAGTCAACTGAAACGATGATTGCTATTGAGCTAAAACAATCCCAATCAGCCAAAAGCTGTATTACAGCAATGATTAAAGACTTAAATAAGTTTTATTCTTTGAAACCGAGTGAATATGATTATATTCGTACATTTTGGTGCATAGGTGTGCATTTGCAAGTGCAAGAAAAAACCTGTTTAGATTATATCAACGCAAATAAAGAAGGTTATGAATTCGATCCTAATCATCTATTAAGTAAAAACATTAAAGGAACCAACTTTAGCTTTACTATTTTATAGTTAAATATTTTTAGACTTGTTGAAGCGAGCAACAAGTCATAAGGTAAAATAAGATTTTTTACAAGCTCATAAAACACATGACCTCAGGAGAATTTGATTAAGATTTTTAATCAATAAATTTAAATACTTCAAACCCTCCGTATTTTGAGGTAGGGTTTTTTATTTGGATAATTAAAAATGTACGAAGAGCGCTATGCAAAAGCAATTTCTCTAGGATATAGATTTTTAGAAGAAGATGATAACGGTGGCGCCATTTATGTTAAGGAGGGCTTAAAGTGGATTGAAAACTACGCTGACCTTGCAGATGAATTAAAAGAAGAACAAGATGAGCCTCTATCATTTGACAATTTAGAATATAAGTATGGTTATCATATTGATGATTACTTTTTTTATAATTTTAATGAGGGTGATAAACACCCAGATAATATTAGCCTAGAACGTCAAATAAAGTGGATTAATGCCAATTTAGCTAATTTCGTTAATATTTTTGACAAAAGCGTAAATCAGGACGTCTTAAATGGTAAGGATTATAGTAGTTGCCAAATCATTGAGTGTGAAAAAATACCTTTTGTTTTATTAGGTTTTGATGATAAAAATAGGGATGAGCTATATAGCGAAATAAAACTTTGTTCTATTGATGTGAGAAAAAGTGTAGAAATAGCTTTGAAATTAGGCTATGACCAATAAAAAACCGCCCTTGGGCGGTTTTTTATTAACATACACGGTTTTCTAATTTAAACATTTCATTTAAACCCGTATAGAAACTACGGCCGTCTAAATTCAATTCAATTTCTGTGCCAGAAGAAAGTAAAACTTTTTTACCGACTTCAACCCATTTAAAACCATCATTTGTATTTTGACGCTTTTTATTTGCGATTAACGACACAATAATTTCATGACCATTTACAGATTTTGCAATTAAATTTTCAGTTTGCTTTAACATATATATACCAATAACTTTTTACAGCGCGATATTTGGCGCTTAAATATTTTTAAAATTCAAATAATTAAATACTACTTGACTTGATTTTAACAGAACATACAACGATCTAAATGAGAGAGTTAGATACAAGGAGATTAATAGCTGATTAATCTAGAAGAGGTCTAAAACGACTTAAAATATATGTTTTGTTTTTTGTGATAGTAGGCTACATATCTCATGTAGCAAGGTAAATCACTTTTCTCGTTGGTAGCGGGAGCTGGATTTGAACCAACGACCTTCGGGTTATGAGCCCGACGAGCTACCAGACTGCTCCATCCCGCATCAACGAAGTTACTTTATACGCTCAATATTCCAATAATGCAAATTTATTTCATCTTTTTGCATATTTTTTCATAAAAGGAGTGTTTTTTAAACAATCAAAGTGTTTAATAGCCACTTATTTATAGCCGGAAGTTAAAATAAGATCATTTAATGATTAGTTTATATGTCTAGGTTTTGATCTTGTTCCCTATCAAATCAGGTAGGTATAGCTAAGAACCTAATATGAGCTACAACACAAAAAATACTAGAATTTAAGATCATGCCAAAAACATATTCTGTTGATCTACGTGAAAAAGCAATGCAGTTTTATAAAGAATCAAAGCATAAGTCGAAGACTTGTGAGCTTTTTCATATCGCTCGAACGACTCTAGACGATTGGATCTTACTCGAACAGCAGACCGGTCAACTTAAACAACCTAAATCTCCAAACGCAGGACGTCCCTCAAAGATTCTGGATCTCCGAGCTTTTGAGCATTTTATAAAAAATACACCCTTTACTCAGGCTAAAGATTTGGTCCCATTATTTGAACAACATTTCGGTTATTCAGTTGGGTATCATGTCATTTTAAAAGCTCTGAATAAGATGGGCTGGACGCGTAAAAAAAGAGTTTCCTTTACAGACAAGCCTGTAAATTAAGTCGTGCTGTATTTGAATGGTGTTTGCCTCAATGGAAAGCACAATATGGTGAGGATCACATTCTTTATATCGATGAATCAGGCATCAATACCAATGAAACCGCAGAATATGGCTGGTCTCCTCAGGGACAACGCTGTCATGCGTTCAGGTCAGGTGGGCATGGTACGAGACTCAGCATGATCAGTGCTGTCAGATCAAATGCTCCATTGAAGTTTATTCAACTTTTAGTGTTTCAAGGCTCATGTGATCGGAATATTTTTGTCTGTTGGTTGGAATATTTGTTGAAAAGCTTACAGCACAAGGACATTCAAGCTAAGCGCTATTTGGTCATCCTCGATAATGCATCGATACGTAAAGGTAAAGTGATCGATGATTTAGCAGCTCAATATCAGACGAGAATTGTTTATCTACCTGCATATAGTCCTGACCTTAATCCTATTGAAAAAGCATGGTCTGTATTAAAAAGTAAAGTTAGACATATGATTGCTCAGAATAATAAAACCCTTCAGGAAGCTTTAGATATCGTCTTTAAAATGATGTAGCTTATATTTTGTACTTAGCTATATGAAGCTGTGCTGCGATCTATGTGAATAAAATCTATTGCGCTAAAACTTGTATCTGTTGCTGATGCCACTGAGTTTGCATGCGATAGGCTTGATTAAGTGATTGCGTATTTGTAGATTGATAGACAAGTCATAAAACAAGATAAGGTTTTATAACATCTTGTGCTACTTCATTTTATATAAGGTATGGTGAGATTAATGATGTTTTAAATTTAATCAGGTGTATCTTAGATTTATTTAAAATGAAATAAACCACCTAATTAACCCGAATCATGGATAAGGAATTTAGTTGAAAAAAAGATGACTGAGTTGATAAGAGAGTTACCACACACTTTTATT
>NZ_CANQTS010000016.1 GCF_947626835.1 uncultured Acinetobacter sp.
AGGACAATAGAAATCTCCCACAAGCCTTAGACATTGCATTTAACTTAATGTAGCTTATGTTTTTTATTTAGCTATAACGGTAATAGTTCACATTATTGACATGACCCAAGGCATCCATATCGCCCCAATCGACACCTTGTTCAAATATCATTGGATAATCACTCAGCGAGAGCATTTTTATTTTTCCTTATAACTTAATTACAATATGGTTAGTGTTTTTCTCAAAAATAATATTTAAATGCGTAAGGAGTTCTGGCTGTTCTTTTAATGCATGTTGAACTCTTAAATAGCTCATTAAAACATGTTCAGGATACATGTGTAGTAATTGTTCAGCCTCAGTTTTACGGTTGGTAATTTTATAAACATAATATTTGGCAAAAGTTAATACAGGTACACTTGGATATTGCTCCTCCCAAGAGGCAATATGTTGCTCTACATCCTGATAATCGGGTTGAGTTTGTAACATTTGTTGTTCAAACCATAAATAAAATACATCTTCATGAAATTGTTTTAGCAATAAGTGTTCAGCTAGATTCTTTGCATGTGCTTGCATATCGTCTAAACGTACTAAGAGCTTCAGCCATAATAATTTTACCTCAGAGGTTTTTTGCTCAATTTCGGGCAATAAGTCCATATAACGTTGTTTAAGATGGTTTAAGTCATCTGTATTAGCTTTCTCAAATTGTTGTAATAATTGTTCAAGCCAAACAATTTTACTCGGTGTTGGTAAATGTCCATATTGAGTAGCGCGTAAATAGTCCCAAGGAAATTGCAAGGCAAACTTAGCCCATAAGGCATTCAGACGTTGTTGATAGGCTTGTGCTACATCTTCTAACCATGGCGAGAGCGCATGTTGATGTAAAAATTCTAAATGGGTCAGTGCCTGTTGGGCATCTTTTTCAGCCAAATAGATTTCAATGCGTTGTAATTCAGCCAATTCAAAGGCCATGCTATGGGTTTGATTAAGTGCTAACAGTGCTTTTTTAGGCTGACCTTGCATATTGGCCAGACGTGCATCCATCACCCCTTGTAATAAGGTAGAGTGTTGAAATACCCGCTGAATAAAATCTTGTTGATCGCGTCCTGCATCTAATAACCAAATCACAGCCAATTGTTCATAAGGATGCAGATTTTTAAAATTAAATACATTGTCACGCTGACGCTGTACGCGGCTTAAATAGCGCTTTAATAGATACCAATAAGTTTGTGCCACTAAACTTAACAACGCTAAAGCAATAAATAATAGCCACACATTGGTTTGAAGTTGCCAATCACGCCAATACAGATATACATAGCCCACACCATGCCCATAACTGAGCAGCGTCAACAGTGCAAATATGATCAAGCTCATCAAAGTATAAGCAATTAAAATGTGGCGCATAACTTATCTCAATAAAGCTCGTGTAGTCAGTGCAGGCATTGCTAAATGACGAATAGCCTTGGCCTGTTCAATATGCATGATCAACTGCCTGGCTTTTTGATCAGGTAAAGCTGTTAAAATAGTAACAACAGCATTCATTTCTTGTTGATAGGCAAGATACTGACCTTGTAGCAATAATTGACGTGCCAAAAGTAAATGTAATTGTGCTTCTTTAAGCACAAATTGGCGTTGCATCAAGACTTTAGATGGTTGTTCTACTTGTTCTAGTTTGAACCATTTTTGCCAAAATGCAGCCTGTTTTTCATGCGGTACCGCTAAATTTTGCTGACCAATCTCTGCATTGAGCATCACATCAACCTGCTGCAATACTTGATTAAATTGTTGCTGCTGCGCTTGTTTGGCAGTTACAAAATTTTGAATATCTTGACGATCTTGAATAATCGCAGCAGCTAAAGCAGCTTGTAAGCTCTCAGCAAGGCTCGATTGCTTTAGATCAGCATCTAAATGACTGAGCTTTTCTAAAGCATAAGCATACTGCTGTTGTTTTAAAGCAAATTCAATTAAATCTAAATGTTGCTGTATCAACACCACAGGATGAATCTCTTGCACGTCATTATGAGGCTCAGTTACAGGTGTTTGTTGCACGTTGTCACGTTTGAGTGCCACTAAACGATCATTGAGATTGGCATTTTGCTGCTCGGCTTGATGAAGTTTTTGCTGTAATTGGGCTTGCGCTTGATTAAGTTGAATCAAATCATAACTGAGCTTGGCAAGCCATGCGAAAAGCAAAATTGCAGCTAAGATCAAGATTTTTTTCATGCTTTTCCTTTCTCAAGCCTAAGATGTGCCAAAATCGTGGTGGGATGTAAGGTATCTAATCGTGTAATCTGAAAATCAGCCTGTTGCTGTTGGCGAGCCTGCTGTAGCAACTTTGCAACACGTGTGCCAAGCACCATGTAGTGCGCCTTTTTTATGATCTCAGGTTGATTTTGCCACAATGCTTGCCAATTTAACCAACTTGCTTCACTACTGATTAATACAGTATAAGCCAAATTTTCCTGTATTTTTTTGGCAAGTAAAGGCATTAACGTCTGACACATGGGCGGACATTGGCGTTGATACAAGACAAAATTTAAAATATGCATGCCTTGCGCTTGCAATTGTTGCATCATAAATTGCCGCCCGCCCTCACCGCGCCAAAAAGTAATCCGACTGCCTTGTGGTAGCTTTTGTAAACATGGCAGTTGTAACATCCCTTCTGAAGTTTCTACCTCAGGAATCAACGCTTGAATGCCGTATTTTTCCAAGACTTGTGCAGTTTTAATACCCACAGCAATCCACTGAATATGGCTCAATTCTTCAAGTTGAATGCCTGTTTGTTGCAAATACTGCATACCAACTTCAACTGCAGTTGGACTAACCACCACAATCACTTGCGCACTGGGTAACTGCCGATAGAGCTCGTAGAGTTCTGGACTCAACTTAAGTGCTTGTAACTCAAGTAACGGCAGCTCAAATACAGTGATGTCCTGTTGAGACAATGCCGCAGTTAATGCTGCGGCACGATCTTGAGGGCGAGTATTGACAAATAACATATTATTTTTGATACAACGCTTGGAGTAACTCACCTGCGCCTTGCGCCAAAAGCTGGTTGGCAAGCTCAATACCTAACTCTTCGGCTTGTTGTGGCAGACCTTGCACTTGGGCTTTAAGTAAGGTTCTACCATCTACGCTGCCCACACGACCTTCAAGCCGAATATGTCCATCTGTTAGTGTGGCATAGCCTGCAATTGGGACTTGGCATCCACCTTCTAAATAGGCATTAAAGGCACGCTCTGCACGTACACAAACATTAGTTTCAGCATGCATAAGCGGTAAAATTAAATCTAACACAGCTTGATCGTTGCTGCGGCATTCTAAGCCTAAGGCACCTTGCCCAACAGCCGGTAAGCTGACAATGGCATCTAAACTATGACGAATACGCTCAGGCATCTCTAAACGCTTTAAACCAGCGCTGGCTAAGATAATCGCGTCATAAAGACCTGCATCAAGCTTAGATAAGCGCGTACCTACGTTGCCACGTAAATCTAAAATTTCTAAATCAGGACGGGCTTGTAGAATCTGACATTTACGACGCAAACTTGAGGTGCCCACTTTGGCGCCTTGCGGTAAATCGGCAAAATTGGCATAAGTATTGGATACAAAGGCATCGAGCGGATCTTCACGCTCACAAATTACAGCAAGTTCTAAACCTTCAGGCAATGCCATCGGTACATCTTTCATTGAGTGTACCGCCAAATCGGCACGACCATCTAACAAAGCTGCTTCTAATTCTTTAACAAATAAACCCTTACCGCCAATTTTAGCCAATGGGGTATCTAAAATTTTGTCGCCCTGAGTGACAAAGGTCACCAATTCCACTTTTAAATCTGCATGTAAGATTTCTAAACGTGCACGAATGTGTTCCGCCTGCCAAAGTGCAAGCGGGCTTTGTCGAGTGGCAATTTTCAGGGTTTTCATAGGCTATAACATCATCTTTGCAATATGCTTAAACTTAACCTGATCCCTTAAAAATGCAAGTGCTTTTAAAGTTTTTGAATCCGCTCACGTAAGCTGGGCAAATGCCGACGGCTCACTGCAAGGCGCTCATCTAACTCACGACAGCGTACTTGATACTGTCCCGCGCCCAAAACTTCTAAGCCATCTAAATACGCCACAGCCACCAAAGCATTGCGATGAATACGAATAAACTGCTCAGGAAATTCTTGTTCTAAATCTTTTAAAGTTTCATCAATTAAAACACTGCCATTTTTATGGCGCACCGTGACATATTTTTGATCGGCTAAAAAATAATAAATATTTTCGATGGGAATTAATTCCACACCACGATAGGTTTTCGCAGCAATTTGCTGACGTGTTACTTTAATTTCGTCCATATCTTCTTGTTGTTTTAAAGCGCTCAATTGAGCTTGGTTAATTTTAGTTAGCCGCCCTAAAACCTGTTGCAATTCCTGTTGCATAATCGGTTTTAATAAGTAGCCATCTGCCATACGAAATGCTTCAAGCGCATGTTCGTCATACGCTGTACAAAACACAATTGCAGGCATGGGGTCAAGCTGCTGTAAATATTCTGCACAGGTTAAGCCATCCATTTCAGGCATTTGAATATCAAGTAATACGACATCCGGTTGATGGAATTCAGTCAGTTCAATTGCTTGCTGACCATGACTTGCCACTGCCACCACGTGGTGTCCAAGCTGCTCCACCAATCGTGACAAACGTTGAGCTGCTAAAGCTTCATCGTCACAAATTAGGATGTCCATGCTTCCTCCTTTTATCCAAAAAAATCAAAGTTTTGTGTGGCTATTGTTGTTATTTATAAAGATATTGTACCACTGTAGTAAATATTCCATCGCCTGCATAGCTTTGAAATGTTACCTTTTCCCCAAAATAGGCTTGCAGACGCTGTTTGACATTATCTAGCGCAATTCCATTGCCACGTTTTGTACTTAAATCATCAGCCAAATAAGGATTACTAATAATAATATTGACTTGGTTGTCTAAAATTTCAATCAAAATGGTAATTTGACTCGGTTGAATAATTTTTTCTACCCCATGCGCAATACTATTTTCAAGTAAAGGCTGTAAGGTCAGTAATGGAATTTTAACCTCACGCGCGCGTTCTAAATGTACAAATTTCCATTCTATATTTAAGCGCTCCCCCAAGCGTACTTTTTCAATAGCCAAATAACGTCGACATAATTCAATTTCATCATTTAAGCTGACCAATTTTAATTCTTGTAAACTGGCGCGAAACAAACGCGATAAATCCATCAGCATTTGTTCAGCTTTATCTGGGTCAATACTAATTAAACTTAAAACATTATTTAAACTATTAAATAAAAAATGCGGTTGAATACGGGCTTGTAGGGCTTGAATACGAGCTTTGAGTTCGCTTTGTTGTTGTCTTGACCATTGCTCGCGTAAAAAAACATAACGAAAACAAAATAAACCCAATAATACCCCATAACTTAAATGCAGGCTTAAGCCCTCAAACAATATCTCAATAGAAAAATGTTCTAACTGCCAATAACTGCCCCAATACATTAAAAAATTAATGCTAATAGTGGTGAGTACCACCAAAGCTTGTAATAAAAAAAAGCCTGAAATTAAATTTTGGCTTAAAGAAAAATGCTTAAGCTTAGGCTGTATTTTTTCAAAACACGCCACAAAGCTTAGTAATACCCAATTGATATATAAGGCGTATTCTAATAAACGTAAACCGCTTAAATTGCCCCACCCACGTGCTTCGGCCAAACTTAACAGCATCGCTAAAATATTACTGGCAATAAATAATTCAATTAGATGTTGCCAACGGGTATTTTTAGTAAAAAAATAAGTAAATTGCGTTTTATCCGACGCAGACACGACAGTTTCAGCCGCTTGTGTATGAGCAAGCCTTTTTGAATTTGTTATACTCGTTGTTAAATCACTGCTTTTTTTGTTGAGCCGACATGACCACATCTTCTAATTCCTCAAATTCACAAGCCCAAACTTCAGGCATGTGGGGCGGCCGCTTCGCTGAAGCGACTGACGCATTCGTTGCAGAATTTACCGCATCTGTACAGTTTGACCAACGTTTTTATCAACAAGATATTGCAGGCTCAATCGCACATGCGACCATGCTTGCTAAAGTGGGTGTGCTCACTGAACAAGAACGTCACGACATCGTCAATGGTTTAACCCAAATTAAAGCTGAAATTGAAGCGGGTCAGTTTGAATGGCGCATTGATCTTGAAGATGTGCACATGAATATTGAATCACGTTTAACCCAGCGTATTGGTATTGCAGGTAAAAAATTACATACAGGTCGTAGCCGTAACGACCAAGTAGCAACTGACATTCGTTTATATGTACGTGATGAAATTGACGCGATTTTAGTTTTATTGCAAAAACTACAAAAAGGCATTTTAGGCTTAGCAGCTAAAAATACCACCACCATTATGCCCGGTTTTACTCATTTACAAACTGCTCAACCAGTAACGTTTGGTCACCACCTACTGGCATGGTTTGAAATGCTAGTACGTGACTCAGAGCGTTTAATTGACTGCCGTAAACGTGTCAATCGTATGCCGCTTGGTTCTGCTGCCCTTGCAGGTACGACTTACCCAATTGATCGTGCTTATACCGCTGAACTTTTAGGTTTTGAAGCAGTATGCGAAAACTCTCTTGACGCGGTGTCTGATCGTGACTTTGCTATTGAATTTAATGCCGCAGCGTCGTTAATTATGATGCACTTATCACGTATGTCAGAAGAGTTAATTCTTTGGACATCAGCGCAATTTAAGTTTGTAAACATTCCTGACCGCTTCTGTACCGGTTCTTCAATCATGCCACAGAAGAAAAACCCAGATGTACCTGAATTAGTACGTGGTAAGACGGGTCGTGTCTATGGCGATTTAATGAGCCTATTAACACTCATGAAAGGTCAACCGCTTGCTTACAACAAAGACAACCAAGAAGACAAAGAACCATTGTTTGATGCCATTGATACCGTACGTGGTTCACTGATGGCATTTGCAGACATGATTCCTGCGCTTGTACCAAACATTGCAGAGATGCGTGAAGCCGCACTGCGTGGTTTCTCAACGGCAACCGACCTTGCCGATTACCTAGTGAAAAATGGCGTAGCATTCCGTGATGCGCATGAAATTGTTGGTAAAGCAGTTGCACTTGGTGTTCAAGAATCTAAAGACTTATCTGAATTAAGCCTTGAGCAATTACAACAATTCTCAGACTTAATCCAAGCCGATGTGTTTGAAAAAGCCTTAACCTTAGAAGCTTCTGTGAATGCACGTAACCATATTGGTGGTACAGCGCCTGCACAAGTAGAAGCCGCTATTGCGCGTGCACATGAGCGTTTAGCGCAGTTATACGCTTAAAATTTTCATATTTACTGGAGCTGTACGATGTCTCGCCAAGTATTTTGCCGTAAGTACCAACAAGAAATGGAAGGCTTAGCCTTTGCCCCATTCCCAGGCCCAAAAGGTCAAGAATTGTTTGACACTGTATCTAAACAAGCATGGGGCGAATGGTTAAAGCATCAAACTACACTGATTAACGAAAAACGTTTAAATGTGTTTGAAGCAGATGCCAAAAAATTTCTAGAAGAACAACGTGAAAAGTTCTTTAACAATGATGAAAGTTTGGAAAAAGCGGAAGGTCTAAAGCCTGAGTAAGGATGAGTACAGCAATGCGCTAAGCAAACATAAGGCAAAAACTCTGCTTTAAGTCTGATCTAAGGCTCTTATCTAAGCTCGCTTTAAAAAGAATCTCCATATTTGGGGATTCTTTTTTTATTCAGCTTCAAAACTAGACAAGATAAAAAGCGCTTCAAAGCAATTGCCTTTTTAATCGATCTAGTTGTTTAGCCACATCTACAAACTTAGCCCTTACATAAATTTGCGCTAAGCTTGACTGCTTAACCATCTATTCAATCATCAATATTAGTATAACAATAAACCACAATAGATAGATTTTTTAGACGAACTATACAGTTGAATTAATGCTGATGTTTAGTGAATCGATTGTTTTTAAATTTTAAAGCATTTAAATAAACTGCTTGAAAAGCTCGGCTTCGCTTTTAATTTTCACCCAAATAATTAAATTTTGAATGTGCTAAGCATCACAGATATTCTTTAAAAAGCGTGGTTTATAGATTATTTTTCCAACAAAAGTGCTTGTTTTTTACAAAGTAGATACATATAAGCATAAAACACAACAATCCTATACAATAAGCCACAATACAAGCCCACGGCTTATCTATACACTGATCATCATTAAGGAAATGTTATAGATTTTCTAAATAGTTTTAAATTTGTTCCCAAATCTTCCCCCAAAGATTTGGGATTTTTTTTGTCAAAAAACAGCCCATATGGACTGTTTTTTCACTTAAACAGATTTAGTTTTTTTGTACTTTTTGTTCAATTTCTTCCAAACTGGCATGGCGCACATCTAAGCCTTTCACCATATAAATCACTTGCTCAGAAATATTGCGTGCATGATCACCAATACGCTCTAGCGAACGTAGCACCCACAGTACGTTAATCACACGCGAAATATGACGTGGATCTTCAATCATATAGGTCATTAAAGTACGTGTTGCCGATTGATATTCACGGTCAATATCGGCATCTGCCAATAACACATGCAATGCTTGATCAATGTCTAAACGGGCAAATGCATCTAAAGCTTCATGAATCATGACACGGACTTGGTTACCAATATGTCGGGTTTCCATATAACCGCGTGGCGAGCCACCTTCTTCACACAGATTTTGTGCAATACGGGCAATTTTGGCCGCTTCATCACCAATACGTTCTAAATCGGTATTGGCTTTGCTCATGGCAATCACCATACGCAAATCACTTGCCGCAGGATGACGACGCGCCAAAATCAAAGTCAATGCTTCATCAATTTCGCTTTCTAATTTATTGACTGCATTGTCTTTAAACTGCACTTCAAGCGCCATGTTGACATCGGTATCTAACAAAGCATGAATGGCGTTAGTGACTTGCTGCTCTACCAAACCGCCCATGGTCATAAACTTGGTGTTTACAGCCTGCAAGTCTTCGTTAAATTGCGAAGAAATATGATGGTTTAGGACAGGATTGGTTGGGCTCAAAGTTATCACTCCACGGCACGTTGAAGACAGAAGGTTAGCAGCGTGTTATTAAAGCGTGCTTATGTGACCATTATATGACAAGTTTATTTTTGGATAAGCCATGTATTGAGCTCCATTAAGTCTTGCTCATTGAGCTGTCCGACTGCAGCTTTAAGATTTAACACATTGATTAAATAGTCATATTGGCTATTTAGATAGTCCTGTTTGGCTGCAAATGCGTTGCGCTGCGCCAATAATACGTCCACCATATTTTTCAAGCCTTCACGATATTGGGCCTGTGAAGCGAGCGATACATGTTGTGCAGATTGCATAGCAGCTAGACGTGCTTTTAATTTGGCTTGGTCAGTTTCAACCTGCATATAGGCTTTACGCACCTCAGTATTGGCCTGACGACTAGCTGCATCTACCTCTGCCATGGCTTTTTCAATGCTTAGTTGCGCTTTTTCAATGTTAATTTTGGTGCGCCCACCATTAAATGCATTCCAATTGACCTCTACCCCCACTTGGTCAAATTGACCATCATTGGCAATGGCACTGCTTGGACGTTGTTGGTTATAGCCATAACTTGCCACTGCTTCAACTTGTGGTAAGCGTGCAGCTTGCTCAACCCGTTTGGCGTCTTGTGCATATTGTTGTTGTAAGCGTGCTTGTTGCAAAGATAAATTGTGGCTTTGTGCCAAATCTTGCCATGCTTGAATATTGTCTGGATACGGCTTTTGATAGTCAAAATCAGCGCGCAGTACCGCTAAATTTTCACGGTAGGGACCAATCATCTGTTCAAGTTGTTCTTGTGCCAATAACACTTGTACTTGCCCTGCAATACGATTAGCACGTGCATTTTGATATTGTGCGTCGGCTTCACTCACATCACTGCGTGCCACTAAACCTTGACGCAATTTGGCTTGCATCATATTGAGCTGTTCAAGTAAGGCTTTTTCTTCTTCCACATAGGCTTGAGTTAATGACTGCTGTCTTAACACATTAAAATAGGCTTGAGCGGTATTTAAGATCTGTTGTTGCTGTTGCAAACGTAAATTGATCTCACTCAAAGACAGTGAGGTTTTGACTTGTTTTAAAGCCTGCCATGCATCCCAACGAAATAAAGGTTGTCGTGCTGTCACGGAGGCTTGACGCTGAGTTGAGCTGCTTGGGACTAAATTGCTATTTTCTAAACCGGGAATGTTAATGGCTTGATTTTTGTTGGTGGCTTGATTTTTACGGATGATATTGGCATTCACACTCACCGTAGGCAATAAATTACCTTGCGCCAAACCTAAATTAAGTTGATCGACTTGATATTGTAATTGATTGGCTTGCCATGTCGGATCATTCTTTTGTGCCAACTGATATGCGGTGACTAAATCTAACCCATAACTGCACGGCGCAGCAATCATTAAACCTGCCACAAATAAGAGTTGTTTTTTCATAAAAGTAAGCCTTAAGCGAGTGCCAAAACAGCGATTTCATCAGAAATAATAGGGGAATAACTTTTGTAGTTTCACTATACTTGTAACGTATTTTTTACATAAATTGCCTTTTAAAAACGTATCATTTGCTTAAACTATCTTGAGCTTTAGAGTAAAGCTTCAGCATTAACTAAACGCTATCAGAATACTACATATTGATAGCATTTCTATATGCATAAATCATGCAAAATATCCTTTCTCCCAAGATCGCAGTTGTGTTCTTATGCTTCCAACATTGTCCTTAACTGATATTAAAAAGTTATTTTTGCCAGTGTTGTGCTGCGTCTTTTTTGTTGCCTGTCAGCCCTCAGAACGCCCGATTATTCCAGAAACCACCACAGTCAATGATGATAATAAAGTTGAAGTTGATTTAAATGCGCTGTGTGAGCAATTAAGCCATGAAATGCAACAAGTCGACCATCAACGTACCTTATTTGTCTTACAGCAAATCAATCAAAATTTAAAAGTGTGTCTGCCCTTAATGACTACAGCAGAGCAATTAAAACTGCTAGATCATTCTACACACATGTATGAAAAATTCTTATTTGTAGAGCGTACACCCACTCAACAAGCGGCTTTTGAGCAATATGTCAACGCAGTTGCTGCTCATCCAACTCTACAGCAACAGCATTTTGAACAAATGAACTTACGTGATCAATACTTAGTGAAACACCAAGGTCAAGGCTATGTAGAAGTGGTGACTTTAAATGATGGTGGTGTGGGGTATCGGCGTAGTCCACAATATTTAGCACGTGTCTTTGCACCTTACTTACCCGAAGCCGAGCAAGCTTTTATTCAGGCTTTGGCTGATCAAAACACTCAACCTATATTTGATCATCATACGATTCAGGTCGAGCCTTTGATACTTGCTGAACGTGCCTTGTTTTGGGAAAACTATTTAAAACACTACCCAGATAGTCGTTATGCAAGTGATGCGCGTTATCTGTATCACAGTTATAGCCAATTGCTGTTTATTGGCAATCATAATGATAAAGTTTCAGAAAATTATCATGGTTTACAGAGCATTGATCCTCAACATTTAGCTGCGATTGAACATTTAGCACAACAGACAAAATCTACACTTGGGCAAAAAGCTATACAATTTTTAAAATTAATTCAAAAACATAGCGATTTATCCAGTATAAGTTTAGAGCAAGAATATCAAAACACGGTGCGGTCTATTCAACAGGAATTGAATTTAGTACAGGTCAATTTTAATGATAAAAATTGTTTTGCCGATGCCGTATGCAGTTAGACATTTAGGCTATTAGTGTTGTTTTTTTAGTCCTGTTACACTGAAGCCCGCTTGACGGAGCGCGAGTAATTGACTCGCTGAGATTTGATCAATGTAGTTTTACATTTAATCCAAAGTACCGTTGAACCTGATCAGGTTAGTACCTGCGTAGGAATCAAGCCACTAAAAACTCATGTATTCTTTATGCTTAAATTTAATTTTTAGGCATAATCCTGCCACGTTTTTGGTCGTGCTTGATTCGTTGATATTGCAAAGGATCATGGACATGAACCCATTAACGAATCTTCAAGACAGTCTCATTCAACAACACGAGCAAGATGCTCAAGACCTCACGCGTGTTTTACCCGCGTCTAAAAAAGTGTATGTACAAGGCTCACGCCCTGATCTTCAAGTGCCTATGCGTGAGATTGAACTTACTGCAACGCCAACCGGCTTAGGCGGCGAAGACAATCCCCCGCTTTTGGTCTATGACACTTCAGGCGTCTACACCGACCCTAATGTTGCTATTAATCTTCAACAAGGCTTACCAAAAGTACGCGATGCTTGGATTGCTGAGCGACAAGATACCGACGTTTTAGATGCGTTAAGTTCGCAATTTGGACAAGCACGTTTACGTGATATTGCCACAGCGGATATTCGTTTTCAGCATTTAACAAAGCCACGACGTGCCAAATGTGGTCACAATGTCACGCAAATGTATTATGCCAAACAAGGGATCATTACCCCTGAAATGGAATACATT
Source organism: uncultured Acinetobacter sp. (assembly GCF_947626835.1). Lineage (GTDB taxonomy): Bacteria > Pseudomonadota > Gammaproteobacteria > Pseudomonadales > Moraxellaceae > Acinetobacter. Next base: position 12,529 of record NZ_CANQTS010000016.1, read on the forward strand.
GCGATTCGTGAAAATCAGCGTCAACATGCCGGTACAGATCTGCGTCAACATGCCGGACAAAACTTCGGTGCGAAAAATATTAAGGAAATTACCCCAGAATTTGTCCGCCAAGAAGTGGCCGCAGGACGTGCCATCATTCCGGCCAACATTAATCATCCTGAATGTGAACCGATGATTATTGGACGTAATTTTCTCGTTAAAATTAACGCAAATATTGGCAACTCAGCTTTAGGCTCTAGTATTGAAGAAGAAGTGGCCAAAATGACGTGGGCCACTCGTTGGGGTGCCGACACCATTATGGATTTATCTACTGGTAAGCATATTCATGAAACCCGTGAATGGATTATTCGCAACTCTCCTGTTCCAATTGGCACAGTCCCAATTTACCAAGCCTTAGAAAAGGTCAATGGTGTTATAGAAGATTTAACTTGGGACATTTTTAAAGACACCCTGATTGAACAAGCCGAGCAAGGTGTGGATTACTTTACCATTCATGCAGGTGTGCTACTGCACTATGTACCTTTAACTGCACATCGTTTAACAGGTATTGTTTCGCGTGGTGGTTCAATCATGGCGCAATGGTGCTTGGCACATCACCAAGAAAACTTTTTATATACCCATTTTGATGACATCTGCGAAATCATGAAAGCCTATGATGTATCCTTTAGTTTAGGTGATGGCTTGCGTCCCGGCTCTATTCAAGATGCCAATGATGCAGCGCAATTTGCTGAACTGCGTACTTTGGGTGAACTAACGCATCGTGCATGGCAACATGATGTTCAAGTGATGATTGAAGGCCCCGGCCATGTACCGATGCATATGATTAAAGAAAATATGGATTTACAACTTGAGGTCTGTGGCGAGGCACCCTTTTATACACTCGGGCCTTTAACCACCGACATTGCACCGGGATATGATCATATTACCTCAGCCATTGGCGCAGCCATGATTGGTTGGTATGGCACCGCCATGCTGTGTTATGTCACCCCCAAAGAACATCTTGGTTTACCCAATAAAAAAGACGTCAAAGATGGCATTATCACCTATAAAATTGCAGCCCATGCAGCCGACCTTGCCAAAGGTCATCCCGGTGCACAAGCCCGTGATAATGCCCTATCTAAAGCTCGTTTTGAGTTCCGTTGGGAGGATCAATTTAATTTAAGTTTAGATCCCGATACAGCACGAAGTATGCATGATGAAACCTTACCTAAAGACGCGCATAAGTCAGCACATTTTTGTTCGATGTGTGGGCCTAAGTTTTGCTCGATGAAAATTAGTCAAAATGTGCGCGATTACGCAGAAAATCAACAAATTGCCGATGGGTTAAAGCAGATGAAAAACAGTTTTATTGAACATGGTCAAAAAATATACCACAAGCAATAAAAAGCCTTTTCTCTGCCGTTTATTCTCAGTTAGGATGAAGTGAAATACTTCAGCCTAACTGTACTTATGACGATTATTAAACAGGCCACTTATTTAAAAGATGCGGTTATTATCGAAAAACGTGAACATGCTTTTCGTGGTTTCATTCAGGTTGAAAAAGTAAGTTTGCGACATCGTTTATTTGGGCAAGATCACTATAGCAAAACTTTGCAACGTGAATTGGTGCATCGCCCTGAAGCCGCAGGGGTACTGATTTATAACGACCAACAACAACAATTCGCTTTAATTGAACAATTTCGTATTGGCGCGCTCGATGACGCAGCTTCACCATGGCAGCTTGAAATTATTGCCGGTGTGTTAGATGCCGATGAAACGCCTGAAACGTGTTTGTATCGTGAAGCACAAGAAGAAGCTGGTTGCAGTTTATTTGATGTACAGCCCTTATTTAGTTTCTACCCTTCGGCTGGCGCATGCTCAGAACTTTTTCATTTATATGTAGCACAAGCTGAGCTACCAGCCAGTGGTTCAATTTTTAGCATGCCCGATGAAGGAGAAAATATTCAACTGCATGTGTTTGATTACAAAGATCTAAATCAATTAATGACCACTGGTCGTCTAAAAAATGCACCTGTCATTATGGCATTGCAATGGTTACAACAACATATTAAAACCCTGAGTGATGTCAAGTAAGAGGCAGATGTGATGAAGCATGCTTTATCCGATGATTTTGTTTTAATTCAAATTTCAGATACACATTTAATGGCTCAGGCTACGAGCGACTTTGTCAATGTGAATCCTGAACAGAGCTTTTTAGCGGTTCTTGAGGATATTCAAGCACGTTATCCGCATGCACATGCCTTATTACATACTGGTGATTTAGCACAAGAAGCGGTCACCTCTACTTATGCGCGTTATTTAAACCAGATTGAGCAACTGGCAATGCCGTCATTTCAAGTGCCCGGCAATCACGATGACATTCGTTTTTTTCCTTTTTACCAACAGCAAAATACCGCGCATGTCATTGACTTTAATTCATGGAGCTTAGTGTTGCTCAATAGTGCCGTACCACATCAAGTCGATGGTTGGGTCAATGAAGATCAACTAGAGCAACTCGATGCCTTGTTAAGCGCACGTCCTGAGCAACACATTGTATTGGGTTGTCATCACCATCCATTTGCCATGCAATCGAATTGGATCGATCAACACAAACTTAAAAATAGCCAAGCCTTAACGGATGTATTGGCACGACACAGCAATGTAAAAGTGGTTTTATTTGGTCATGTGCATCAAGAATCATGGCATCAATGGCAAGGGATTGAGTTTTTTTCTAGCCCTTCAACTTGTGTGCAATTTAAACCAAAAAGTGAGGACTTTGCTTTAGGGAAAGAGGCCCCCGGTTACAGAGTCTTACACTTAAAACATGATGGTAGCTTTAGCACCGAGGTACATCGCCTTACACATCTACAACAGAATATTAATGTTGAAATTTCAGGTTATTAACTTTCCATTTTGATTTTTTTGTTTTAAGTTATGCCTTCCCATGGACCCGTGATAATTCGAATCCAAGCATCAAAGACTATTAAAAAGCATAAAAAGTCTATATGATGACGACCCCCGAACAGCACAACGCGATTTGGGGTGGATAACAACATCGCATATCACCATATTTTTTTGTGGGTACATACGCTACACACATATGATGAGGAATGCCCTATATGGCGAATGACAACCAAAATCAAGTCTTAAACGAACAAACCGACGTTGTAAAACGTGTGCGTAAGACCAAGCCAAAGACAACTGAAGGTGGGTCTACTGCGAGCCTATTTGGTATCGAGCCGTATCAGCCTAAGAAAAACGAAGAATATATGTCCGAAGGACAGCTTGAGCATTTCAGTCAAATTTTATTGGCATGGAAAGAAGAGCTGATGTCTGAAGTCGATCGTACCTTAAACACCATGCAAGACGAAAATACCGCTTTGCCTGATGTGAATGACCGCGCGACACAAGAAGAAGAGTTTGCCATTGAATTACGTACACGTGACCGTGAACGTAAATTAATCCGTAAAATTGAGCAATCAATTCAAGCGATTAAAAATGACGACTACGGTTTTTGTGAAACTTGTGGTATCGAAATTGGTTTACGTCGTTTAGAAGCGCGCCCAACTGCGACTTTATGTATCGACTGCAAAACCTTGGCTGAGATTAAAGAAAAGCAAAATAACGGTTAAGTATGACTGTTATTGGTGAAGCAACCAAAGCAAGCTTAATGCTTGAACAGCAGCGCAACCCAGTTTCGCCTCAGCACTACTCAGGTCGGTTCGCGCCTTCGCCAACCGGCCCTTTGCATTTTGGCTCGCTACTGACTGCGGTGGCGAGTTACTGCGATGCGCGTAGCCAACAGGGTCATTGGTTGGTGCGCATTGAAGATACCGATATCCCACGTATTTATCCCGGTAGCCAAAGCCATATCTTAGCGTGTATTGAAGCTTTTGGTTTTGAGCCTGACGGCGAGATTATCTTTCAAAAAGACCGTTTAGACATTTACGAACAAGTCTTAGAGCAATTAAAAGCCAAAGATTTGGTCTATGCTTGCCAATGCACGCGTAAGATGCTCGGTTCTAATCATATTTATCAAGACACCTGCCGCAATTTACATCTGCCCTTTGCCCATCAAGCCATTCGCTTAAAAGTGGATGAGTTGGAGATTCGTTTTGAAGACCGTTTACAGGGTCGTCATTGTTCGCAATTAAAAACAGAATTGGGTGATTTTGTACTCAAGCGCCGTGATGGCATTATTAACTATCAAGTGGCAGTGGTGGTGGATGATTATTTGCAAGGCATCACTCATGTGGTACGCGGTGCAGACTTACTTGATAATACCGAACGACAAATCTATTTGGGTGCGTTACTTGGCTATCCTGAGCTTGTGTATATGCATTTACCCCTTGCCATGAATGATCAAGGACAAAAGCTCTCAAAACAAAATTTAGCGCAAGCTTTAGACCTGCAACAAGCACCCACATTATTACAACAGGCCATTCATGCACTAGAGCAACCCGCTGTGGATTTGGATGAACCAAAACGTATGTTAGCGCAAGCGATTGCCCAATGGGATGTCAGTTTAATTCCACGACAAATTGAGTTACAAGGTCATTATCTATAAAGCTAATTTTTTAGGTTAAGATCAGCTTAAAAGACAAAGGATCATGAGATGTTTTTTATTTTTGGGATTGGACCGAAAACCAAGGTGGTTGAAAAAAAGCAGTTTGCCTGTCCAGTATGTCGCACCTATAGCAGTTATGAACTCAAACAACAGCGCAATTATTTTTCTTTATTTTTTATTCCGTTAATTCCACTGTCTAAGCCTAAAACAGCCTTTGTGAAGTGTTTAAACTGTGGCACCCAAATGCCGAGCAATGTCTTGCAACATGCTCAGCAAAAAGGGCCATTTGATTAAAAACTGGATTCTTCACGACTTGGGTTAATGGTTTGGGTTTGCCGCTCAACTTTAAGTACCAAGGCAATCATCACCGCACACATAATTAAGGATGAACCACCATAACTAATAAACGGTAAGGTTAAACCTTTGGTTGGCAATAAGCCCATGTTCATACCGGCGTTTACCAAAATTTGCAGCAAGAAAATAATCGCAATGCCATATACCAAGTAACCTGCACGTAAATACTGATTACGTAAGGCACGATGCGCGATTTTGATGGAACAGGCTAACATTAAAAAGCTTAGGATCATTAAAATGGCAAAACCAAAAAAGCCAAATTCTTCGGCATAAATGGCCAACATAAAGTCGGTATGTGCTTCGGGTAAGTACGACATTTTTTGCATACTGTGCCCAAGCCCCACCCCAAAGAACTCTCCTCGTCCAAAGGCCATTAAGGCATTAGACAACTGATAACCCACGCCCAATTGGTCATCCCAAGGATTAGTAAACGACATTAAGCGTTCAAAGCGATAAGGCTCAAAGATAATCAATGCGCTAAAGGCAAGTAAGATGGCCACAAAGGCAATAATAAACTGAATCACTGGTGCACCTGCTAAGAAAAACACACCCAACATCATCAGCGCAATCACCACCGTTGCACCCAAATCTGGCTCTTTAATAATTAAACCAACCGTGAGTAGCATCACCACACCTAAGCGGAATAAGGCTGAAAACTTATTCCTCACCTCTTGCGAGCGTCGCACCACATAGTCGGCGGTAAAGATCGCCATGGCAACCTTCGCTACCTCTGTAGCTTGTAAGGTAAAACCTGCAATACGAATCCAACGGGTTGAACCATTGACCTCTGTACCCACAACCAATACCGCTGCAAGCAACAATATCGTCGCAATCCAAATTGGAAAGGCATTTTTAAACCACATCTCGATGGGCACACGATAGGCCACCAAAGCTGCCACTGCTGCCACAGCAATTGAAATGCCATGCCGAATCACATAATGAAATGGATTTTCATGTAAGCGATCGGCATACGGCATCGAAGCCGAAGCCACCATAATTGAGCCAATACACAGCAATGCCAAGACACAAAAAATCAAGGTATTGCGTACTGTAATTTGCTCAGGCATTTTCGGTGCAATGTACTGATACCATTGCTGTAATTTCAGGATGGTTGTCTGCGCAAAGCCCACCATACATCGTTCCTTTTATTTTTTAGTGCAGTGCATTAACACAAGCTACAAACTGTTGCCCACGTTGGCTATAGCCTTTAAACATATCAAAGCTGGCACATGCAGGCGACAATAACACCACATCATTGGCTTGCGTATGTTGCTGACACAAATGTACTGCCTGTTCTAAGCTCTGAGCATGTAGCAAGGCTATTGTACCTTGAATCGCGTTTTCAATCATGGTGCGGTCTTCGCCAATCAACACCGCAACTTTAGCGTACTGGGTTAAGGCTTCACGCAATGCGGTAAAGTCTTGGCCTTTGCCTTGCCCACCTAAGATAATTGCCACTTTGCCGCCTTTGGCTTGAATTGCAGCACCTAAACCATCAAGCGCAGCTAAAGTTGCGCCAATATTGGTGCCTTTAGAATCATTGTAGTAACGTACAGCATGCAGTTCTTTAACAAATTCACAGCGGTGCTCTAAACCTTTAAAGGTTTTTAATGTCGCTAACATCGATTCACGTGCTAAACCAATCGCTTCACCTAATGCTAAGCAGGCCAAAGCATTGGCAATGTTATGCATGCCTTGAATATATAACTCAGAACTTTGAATTAAACGCTCACGACCACGCGCCAACCACATCGTACCATCGTCTTCACGCAATACGCCGTATTGATTTAAATCTGGTGCATTTAGACCAAAACTTTGCATCGGGGTACTATCTGGCACCAATGGACGAGTGAGTGAATCATCACGGTTATGCACTACTTTTTTCACGCCTTGGAAAATACGGTGCTTGGCCGTGTGATAGCCCATCATATCGCCATGACGGTCAAGATGATCTTCGCTCATATTCAGCACCACAGCTACTTCAGCATTTAAATTTGAGGTGGTTTCTAACTGAAAGCTGGATAATTCTAAAACGTAAAGTTCAGGATCATCTTTGATTAAATCCAATGCCGGACGGCCTAAGTTACCACCGACTGCCACTTTTTTACCGGCATCGGCGGCCATTAAACCAAATAACGTGGTCACGGTACTTTTGGCATTCGAGCCTGTAATGGCCACAATAGGCTTGTCGGTGGCACGGCGTAAAATCTGAATTTCACTCACCACAGGAATGCCTTTAGCGATTGCCGCTTGAATTTCAGGCAATTTTGGATCAAGCCCCGGACTAATAATAATTTCTTCTGCCGCGAGCAATAACTCTTGGTCTAACGCACCAAAACTGCTTTGTACTTCAGTTGAAATCTGGTCATGCCCCGGTGGATTGGCACGAGAATCGGTCACAGCAACGCGGTAGCCCTGTTCATGTAAGAAATTCACCGCCGCAACACCGGAAATCCCAAGCCCTGCAACAACTTTTAATCCACCACGTTGTATTAACATGTGTTCCATCTCTTTTGTTGATATTTAAACTGGCAAAATGTTAGCACTTTGGCTTTTTGTGTTTTAGCTTTTTTTGTGTCTAGGCGTAAAAAAGCCGCTCAGTTGAGCGGCTGCAAGGTCTTTTAGCTTATTTCCATTTTACAGCTTGAGCTTGTGGCTTTTGCTGTTGTGGCTGATCACTTTGGCTACAATCACAACTACCACCGCACCCGGCTGCCATAGCAGGCTTTAACCATTTGGCCAAACGTGGCAAACCGCGTTGCTCAGCTGTTTGGGCTAAGTTTAAAAATAACTTAAAAGATGTCTTTGGAAACACCTTTTTAAATACCACCAACGTACTCCACAGTACCAATACAGCAATAATTAAACCTTCCAACATCTTTTAAGCTCCTACAGTTTAAGCAAAGATTTTTGAAGCAATTTGATAGGTTAAAAACGCCATCAAATACGCCAAACCAAATAGGTAAAAGGTCATAATACCTACAGTTTTCCATGAACCTGTTTCACGTTTAACAGTGGCAAGGGTGGGTAAACAATGCGGTGCATAGATAAACCATACCAATACAGCCAAACCTGTTGCCACAGACCAACCCAACTCGCCACCACTACTAATTAAAGCGGCTAAGCCTTCTGACATAGCGTCGTCATCCACAGCAGATAAGGCGTAAATCGTACCCAATGCAGCAACCACCACTTCACGTGCAGCCATGGCTGGAATTAAGGCAATACAAATTTGCCAATTAAAGCCAAGTGGTGCAAAGATCGGTTGTAACAGATGCCCAAGCATACCGGCTAAGGTATAGTCAATTGCAGGTAAAGTTGCCCCTTCTGGTGGTTGTGGAAAGGTACATAAGAACCATAACAACACCGACAAGGCAAAGATAATGCCACCTACACGTTTTAAGAAAATTTTGGCACGGTCGAGTAAACCAATCCAAATGTTCTTTAAGTCTGGGATGCGATAGCTTGGTAATTCCATCAACAACATGTGTTGAGATTTGTCCTTATGGAAGAACTTAATCACAAATGACACACACAGCGCGCTGACAATCCCTGCCATATATAAACCAAACAGTACTAAACCTTGCAGGTTAAAAATACCAGCCACGGTTTGTTCAGGAATAAACGCTGCAATCAGTAAGGCATACACAGGTAAACGTGCCGAACACGTCATCAAAGGTGCTACAAAAATTGTAGTTAAACGGTCACGCGGATCACTAATGGTACGCGATGCCATAATGCCGGGAATAGCACAGGCAAAACTTGATAATAGCGGAATAAAGGCACGTCCCGACAAACCCGATTTAAACATCAGTTTATCGAGCAAAAAGGCTGCACGCGGTAAATAACCCGATTCTTCTAACACCAAGATAAAGAAGAACAAAATTAAAATTTGCGGTAAGAAAATCACCACGCCACCAGCACCGGCAATAATTCCATCGACCACTAAGCTATTTAAAAGTGGATGTGAGATATTGCTACCCACCACTTCACCCAGCCAACCAAACAGCGCATCAATGCCATCCATAAATGGCGCAGCCCATGCAAACACCGCTTGGAAAATGACAAACATCATCACTGCAAGGGTGACTAAACCAAGCACAGGATGTAGGAAAATTTTATCTAAAAATGCTGAGCGTTGGTCATCTTGTTCAGCAAACACCACCACATCTTTGACGAGTTGCTCAACTTTTTGATGCTGATCACCTTTTAAACCACTGAGTTCGGTGCTTGGTGCATGGTACTTGCCTTGATCAAGGGCATGTTTTAGATTTTCAATCCCCGCTTCACGCACTGCCACGCTTTCTACCACAGGCACACCTAAACGCTCCGAGAGCTTTTGGGTGTTAATTTGCATACCACGGCGACGTGCCTCGTCCATCATATTCAGCACAATCAGCATAGGACGACCCAGCTCAAGCATCTCAAGCACAAGACCTAAATGCAGTTTTAAGTTGGTGGCATCCACCACACACAAAAAGGCATCTTGCTCACGTTCTTCTGCTAAATGACCAAGCACCACATTACGGGTGACTTCTTCATCAGGACTGGTGGCATCTAAGCTATAAGTACCGGGTAAATCCAAGACACGAACCGCTTGACCAGAAGGTAGGGTAAAATGACCCACCTTACGCTCCACAGTTACACCAGCGTAGTTACCTACTTTTTGACGTGTACCGGTTAAATGGTTAAACAGTGAGGTTTTACCGCAGTTTGGGTTACCAACAAGGGCAATACGTAGTGCATCACTCATGCAGCAACTCCTTCAATTTCAATTTTTTGGGCTTCAACTTTACGTAGCGCAAAGCGGGTAAAACCAATTTGAATTAAGATAGGGTCACCACCGAAAATACCTTTGGTAATCACTTGCACTTGAGTGCCTGGCGTAAAGCCCAAGGTTTCTAAACGACTTGCGACAATATCGCTTTGGCTGGTGCCATCCAAAGTACGATGCACTTTGCGAATGACGGCAGTTTGTTTCACTTTCAACTCTGACAAACGCACGATTGAATCCTAAATACTTTTGCTCATTATACAAACAAATGAGAATAATTAACAAATAAGGGCGAGTTACATTTCGACTTGTTCTTATATCACATCGACATGCAGGCAAAATTACTCTAGATTAGATAATATCAATCATTCTCATCGCTTTAAGAGATTAAAAAAACCTATGCTGAATAAGAAACCGCGCATTCCTGCACCTGTACAGATTCCTGAAGATTTAAGCTTTTTACAGGGGTTTGCCAACAATTTAGTCGCGCAAACGGTGAGTCCTCATACACGTAATGCCTATTTATCCGATTTAATTCAAGCAGCTGAGCTGTCACAAACTTACCTGCCTGACTGGAGCAGTGATGACATTAGTGTAGTCTTACTGAGCCTTACGCAAATGGGCAAAAGCCCACGCTCTATTGCCAGAACGTTGTCGGCATTGCGCTCTTTTTTTAAATTCTTGCGTGAACAAAATTTACGCACCGACAATCCGGTTGCCGCCCATAAAACCCCAAAAATTGGGCGCAACTTACCCAAAGACTTGTCCGAACATGATGTGGATGCCTTAATTCAAGCACCTGATGACAAAACCGCCTTAGGTTTACGCGATCGTGCCATGCTTGAAGTGCTGTATGCCTCAGGTTTACGTGTGTCCGAGTTGCTTAATTTACGCCTTGATTTAATTAATCTAAATCAAGGCTATTTGCGTGTATTGGGTAAGGGGAATAAAGAACGTCTGGTACCACTCGGACAACATGCCTGTGCATGGGTAGAGCGCTATTTAAATGAGGCACGTCCTAAACTGTATCGTAGTGCTACAGACTTTGTGTTTTTAACCCAACAAGGCGGCATTATGAGCCGGCAAAATTTTTGGTACGCCATTAAGCGCTATGCATTGCAAGCTGGTGTGCAAGCTGAACTATCACCGCATACCTTACGGCATGCTTTTGCCACACATTTACTCAATCATGGTGCAGACTTACGTGTGGTGCAAATGCTACTTGGACACAGTGATTTATCTACTACACAAATTTATACCCATGTGGCGCAAGTACGCATGCAGCAGTTACACGCGACCCACCATCCACGCGCTTAAATGTAAAATTTTTTAGTTTCAAGATGGTTTTTTGCTATGCTGTGCGCTCTTTATTTGTCATCTATGAAGGGTTACTGATGTCTTTTACCCGCGCCAAATTAGTTTTAGCATGTAGTTTAAGCTTAAGTTTTGCTTTAAGTGCTTGCTCAAATTCAAATAATGAAGATAAGCAAACCACCTTTACAGCAAGTACACCTGCCACTGGTGAAGCATCAAATATTATTGAACGCAATGCCGAACAGCGTTTAGTCAAAACCCTAGAGCAACATTTTAAAACAGCCAATATTCAAGCCAAAGTGAATGAAATTAAGGCCACTGAAGTACCAAACTTGGTGTGGGTATCTTTAGAAGGCATGGGTTCAGTCTATGCCACCCATGACGGGAAATACATTATTCAAGGGGATGTGATTCGTTTAGGCGATAAAACCTTGCATAACTTGAGTGAATCCTTACAAGCTGAAAACAACAAAAAAATCCTAAGCAACTTAAAGCTGCAAGATTTAATTGTCTATCCTGCTCAAGGCAAAACCAAACATATCGTGTATGTGTTTACTGACATTAGCTGCCCATATTGTCATAAATTGCATGAGCAAATGCCTGCCATCAATGCCAAAGGTATTGAAGTGCGTTATATCGCATGGCCACGTGGTGATCAGTTTATGCCTGCCATGCAAAGCGTATGGTGTAGCGACGACCGCAAAGCTGCCTTTAACCGTGCCATCAGTGGTGAGCAATTGGCCGCTGCTAGCTGTAGCAATCCTGTACAGCAACAATATGAAATGGGCTTGGCCATGGGGGTCAATGGTACCCCTGCGATCTATAACAGTGAAGGCATGTACTTAGGCGGTTACTTGAGTGCTGATGAATTAGCTGCGCGTTTAGATAAATAATTCTTATGCTATAAATTACTGTTTTTTATACATGTAGATAAAGTTAACAGGATGCTAGAGTATCCTGTTTTTTTTAGCTATGATCTAGGCTCACTTAAAATTGGTAAATATGGAGTGTGACGTGAAACCAGTTCGTCTGGCAATCCTCGGTCTAGGTACTGTGGGTGGTGGTGCCCTTAAACTATTACAAGAAAATGCTGCTGAGATTAGACGTCGCACCGGTCGTGAAATTCAAATTACCCATGTGGGTACACGTCGTCCACGTCCTGATCTAAATCTACCAGACAGCGTGAAGCAAAGTGCAGATTTACTCGAAATCGTGCGTCAACCTGACGTGGATGTTGTGGTTGAAGTGATGGGTGGTATTCATCCGGCTTACGAAATTATTAAAGAAGCTATTTTACATGGCAAGCAAGTGGTCACTGCCAACAAGGCATTACTTGCTGAACATGGTAATGAATTATTTAAACTTGCCGACGACAACGCCGTGCAAATTGCCTATGAAGCGGCTGTTGCCGGTGGTATTCCAATTATTAAAGTGATGCGCGAAGGCTTAGCGGCCAACCGTATTGATTGGTTAGCCGGTATTATTAATGGTACAGGTAACTTTATTTTAACCGAAATGCGTGAAAAAGGCCGTGCCTTTGAAGACGTATTGGCTGAAGCGCAAGCTTTAGGTTATGCCGAAGCTGACCCAACCTTTGACGTTGAGGGCATTGATGCAGCACATAAATTAACACTGCTTGCCTCAATTGCATTTGGTATTCCATTGCAATTTGATAAAGTGTTTACCGAAGGTATTAGCAAAATTACCGCACAAGATGTGAAATACGCAGAAGACTTAGGTTTCCGTATTAAGCACTTAGGTATTGCTCGCCGTGCCGAAACTGGCATTGAATTACGTGTACACCCAACCTTAATTCCTGAAGAAGAATTAATTGCCAACGTCAATGGCGTTAAAAATGCGGTACTTGTACAAGCCAATGCGGTAGGCCCAACACTGTACTATGGCGCAGGTGCAGGTGCAGGTCCAACAGCATCAGCAGTCGTGGCTGACGTGGTTGATATTGTACGTGATATCTCGTATACCGAAGATGGTGCAGGTACCATTCCTCAATTGGCCTTTGAAAACCTAACCGATCTACATATTCTTCCGCGTGAAGAAATGACCACAGGTTACTACATCCGTATTAATGCTGAAGATCAAATGGGTGTATTGGCCAATGTTACTTCTATTTTAAGCAATGCCGGTATCAGTATTGATGCCATTATGCAACAGCCACGCCTCAAAGACCTCATTCCAATCGTGATCTTAACAGACCCTGTTAAAGAAGCGAAAATGGATGAAGCGTTAAAACAAATTCAAGCTCTTCCTGTCATTCATGGCGAAATTGTACGAATTCGTTTAGAATCGTTGGATAATTAATCGGGTTCAGAGGATACTCTCCTCTGACCAAGCTCTACACACAATTGGAACATCATCATGTCGAATGCCAATCGTTATACTGGTTTAGTTGACCGCTATCGCGACCGTTTACCAGTGTCTGCAACTACCCCTGCTGTATCACTCGGCGAAGGTAATACCCCACTGATTAAGCTTGCGAATATTCCGCGCATTATTGGCAAAAATGTTGAAATTTATGTGAAGTATGAGGGCTTAAACCCGACTGGTTCATTTAAAGACCGTGGTATGACCATGGCGGTAACAAAAGCTGCTGAAGAAGGTTCTAAAGCGATTATCTGTGCATCTACAGGTAATACGTCAGCTGCGGCAGCAGCTTATGCGGCGCGTGCCGGTATGAAAGCCTTCGTTTTAATCCCTGAAGGCAAAATTGCCATGGGTAAAATGGCGCAAGCGATGATGTATGGTGCAATCACGATGCAAATTCGCGGTAACTTTGACGACGGTATGCGTCTTGTGAAAGAAATTGCCGACAAAGCACCAGTGACGATTGTAAACTCAATCAATCCGTACCGTTTACAAGGTCAAAAAACCATTGCTTATGAAATCGTTGATGAGCTTGGTCGTGCACCAGATTACCACTGCTTACCAGTCGGTAACGCAGGTAACATTACAGCACATTGGATGGGTTACACAGAAGCTGTAGCCAACCAACCTGTAGGTGAATTTGAGCAAGTGGTTTACGACCCTGCAACAGATGCCTTCACAGGTCCAAAACCTGCAGGCTTGCCAATTATGGCAGGTTACCAAGCATCTGGCGCTGCGCCATTCTTACGTGGTGCGCCAGTTGAAAACCCTGAAACTGTTGCAACAGCAATTCGTATTGGTAATCCACAAAGCTGGAACCATGCAAAAGCAGTAGTACGTGATTCAAATGGTTGGTTTGATGAATTAACTGATGCTGAAATCTTAGAAGCACAACGTCTGCTTTCTATGTATGAAGGTGTCTTTGTAGAACCTGCTTCTGCGGCATCTGTGGGCGGTGCAATCCGTGACATTAAAGCTGGCAAAATTGCTGAGGGTTCTGTGATCGTATGTACCGTTACCGGTAATGGTCTTAAAGATCCAGATACAGCAATCAAACAATGTTCTGATGCAGTGATGCTGTCTATTGACGCAACTTTAGATCAAGTTCGTGATTCAATTTTAAATAACATGTAATTCATGTTGTAAAAAAAGCCCTGCACATGCAGGGCTTTTTTATGATTAAAACTTAAATTGCTTTAGGTAAATTGCTGGTCCAATTCATTAAGCGAATCGCATCATTATTACGCGCTTCAGTATTACTTGCGCCTAAAATCACCAAAGCCACTGGACGGTTATTTAAAGTGGTGTGCATCACGACACAACGCCCTGCTTCATTAATAAAGCCTGTTTTAGACAAATTAATGTTATAACCACCATTACGTACTAAACCATTGGTGTTATTAGATTTAAGTACACGGTAACCCAAATTAAAGTCATAGGTTGGCGTGGTTGAAAACTGACGAATCAAACCATATTGCGATGCCGTACTCACCAACACACCTAAATCACGTGCCGATGCAACGTTAGCAGGATGTAAACCCGTGGCTTCCATAAAGCGGCTACTGTGCATGCCCAACTCTTTAGCTTTGGCATTCATTGCAGCAACAAAAGCACTCTTACCCCCCGGATAAGTACGTCCTAACGCAGCTGCAGCAGGATTTTCAGATTTCATTAAAGCGAATAACAATGCTTCAGCACGATTCATCTTATCGCCCACACGTAAAGTGGAGCTTGAGTTTTTACCGCCTGCCCCTGCAAAGTCAACAGATTGCAAGGTAATGGTTTCATTCATATCTAAACGTGCGTCAGTAATCACCACAGCAGTCATCAGCTTGGTCACAGATGCAATCGGCAATGCAGCATTGGTATTTTTGCTATATAACACTTCGCCAGTATTGGCATCCATCACCAAAGCGGCACGTGCATTGACCGAAGGTTGATTGCTATAACGGTTGGTATCTAAAATTTGAATGGTTTTTTTTGCTTCACCTTGCGTTACTACACCATCTACGCTACGCACACTGGTGGTAATCTTGGTGGTACTTTCACTTGGCGCAGTTAAAGTCGTGCTGGCTTGAGTGGGCGCACGTAAAGTGGTGGTTGCAGTCACAGAGCCTTGAGGTGAAGCTTCTTCGTTATTTAAAAATTGACTGGCTTGTTCTGATGACCACGCGATGTTGGCCTGTGCTGTGCTCCCTGAAGAAGAATTGACAATGAGTTCTGCAAAACCAGTCGAACTCATACCAAGCAGCACTGATAGGCTCAACACATGCTTTAACGATTTGTTAAATTTTTTCACAATCACTTACTCATCTCAAGGAGGTAAGATACATTTGCGTATTACCTCAAATATGCCTTACATTTACATACAGTGAGCCACAAAATGTACAAATCTCGCAACTGTCACATTCTGCCTATCACTTGGGTTTGGAATACAGATAGGATTGCTAATTTTGTCGTTTCATTGCAAGCTAATTTTGCGTTATGTAACAAAAAAGATGAAAAATCATTCAGAGGGAGAAGCCAGTGATCACAGTTCTTGTAGTAGATGATCATGAGTTAGTTCGCACCGGCATTTGCCGTATGCTCGAAGACCATCTTGATGTACAAGTGATTGGGCAAGCAGAATCTGGTGAAGAGGCGATTAATTTAGTTCGTCAACATCATCCCAACGTGGTGTTATTGGATGTCAATATGCCGGGGATTGGTGGAGTTGAAACCACACGCCGTTTATTACAAAGTGCACCTGATACCAAGGTATTGGCCGTCAGTGGCTTGGCTGAAGAGCCCTATCCGTCTTTATTACTTAAAGCCGGTGCCAAAGGCTATATTACCAAAGGTGCACCTGTGACTGAGATGGTACGTGCCATTAAAAAAGTCATGCAAGGCGGTAAATACTTTAGTGCTGATATTGCAGAACAATTGGCCAGTTCTTATTTATCTGACACACAGCAATCACCTTTTGATGCTTTATCAGAACGTGAGATGCAAGTGGCAATGATGGTAGTCAACTGTATTAGCGCACAAGAAATTGCCGATAAACTATTTGTGAGTGTAAAAACTGTGAATACTTATCGCTATCGTATTTTTGAAAAACTCAATATCGATAGTGATGTCAAACTGACTCACTTAGCCATTCGTTACGGTCTGATTAAACCTTAATATGGCAAATGGCAATCTTCAACTAAATCGCTATTATTTAGGACGCTGGTATGCGTCCTATCGTTTTTTAATTTCTTTTAGCTTATTGCTGATCGCATCGGTTGGGCATTATAGCGATACTTTAGCTGTTTCTTACGCACAATCGCAGCTGTTTATTCTGTTTTTGTACTTTATCTGCAGTACCGTACAGTGGTTAATGCTGCGCTATTCCCATGTTGCGGCAAGTTATCAACTGCTTGCCTTATTTATTGTGGATATTGCCATTTTAACCAGCTTAATTTTTATTGGTGATGGTACTAATTTACAAATTAGCCTGATGTTTGTGATGACCATTTTCACAGCTTCATTGCTGCTAGAAAAACATAAAGCGCTCTCTGTGACCTTGGTTGCAGTGATTTGTGTGGTTTATCAACACTTTATTGGCTCATTTTTTGCCACCTCACACTCTTTAAATAATATTAGTAACAGTGCTTTACTGGCTGTACTGTTTTTTTGTGTGTATGCCTTAGGTCAATTTGCAATTCGGCGTTTTGAAGTACTCGAAAATGTCAATTTAACCCAAGCGCAGCAGCTACGCCGTTTACAAGATATTAGTAGCTATATTTTGGATCAAATTGAAAGTGGCTATTTGGTTTTGGACGAGAATTATCACGTGATTCTGACCACACCGGCAGCTTGTGATTTTTTAGGTATTGCACCGATTCATGCTTACGAAAAACAACCGTTATATAGCGTACAACCAGAGTTATTTGATGTTTTACATTTAGAGCGTTTAATTGAAGGCGAAAAATTTCAATTTGAAGCCAAACAAAGCTTGTATCAATTGCATGTACGGATTCAAAAGCTTCGTATTCCCAATCAAACTTTAACACTATTAGTGTTAGAGGATGCACGCACTATTAATCAACGTGTACAACAACTCAAACTTGCAGCGCTTGGGCAACTCTCCGCCAGTATTGCGCATGAAATTCGTAACCCTTTGGCTGCCATTGTTCAAGCCAATGAGTTAATGCGTGACAGTGATCCTGATCAGCAAATCATGCTGAACGATTTAATTGCCAAACAAGCCAGTCGCATTGATCGTATCGTTAAAGATACCTTAAATATGGTGCGCAACCGCGAAACCAAAAGCAGTGTGATTCGGTTAGAAGAATTTATTCCGCTATGTTTAGAAGAAGATTTTTCTTATGCACGCGATCAGATCAATAGCGTGATTGAAAAAGATGTGGCAATTTATTTTGATGAAGATCAACTGCGTCAGGTATTGGTGAATTTATTGCGTAATGGCTTACACCATAATCAATCTAGTCCGCACAAGATTGAATTACATGTTTATACTCAGCATAATCATGTGCGTATTGAAGTACGTGACTTTGGTGCAGGCGTCGCAAGCGCAGATATTGCCTCGTTATTTCAACCATTTTTTAGTACCGAAATTAACGGTACGGGTTTAGGTTTGTATCTGTCACATAGCTTTTGTGAAGCCAATCAGGCCAAACTGTATTATGTAGAACAACAACAAGGCGCATGCTTTCGTATTGAATGCCTCCGCGTCAATTTTGCTTAAATTAATTGGGGTGTCACAGTGGACGTCAAACCACTCGTATTGTTCGTCGATGACGAAGAAGATTTATGTATGCTGATGCAAATGAGCTTAAGTCGAATGGGAATCGACAGCCATATTGCCAATGGGGTGAAACAAGCCAAGCAATTATTAAAAGAACATCAATATGATGCTTGTTTAACTGATTTAAATATGCCAGATGGCTCAGGGCTACAGTTGGTCAGTTATATTAGCCAATACCATCCGCAATTGCCAGTTGCGGTACTCAGTGCCTATGGCAATATGGATATTGCGATTGCTGCCTTAAAAGCAGGGGCTTTTGATTTTGTCAGTAAACCAGTCAATCAAATTGAGTTACAACATTTACTCAATCAAGCCCTTAATCGTCCGATTCACGCAGCTGATGCCCCCAAACAACAACTGATAGAAGAACAAATGTTGCTTGGACAATCACCAGCCATTCAACATTTACGTCAAACCATTCAAAAAATTGCACGCTCGCAAGCACCAGTATTTATTCACGGTGAATCCGGTACGGGTAAGGAAGTGGTTGCCAATTTGGTACATTCTTTAAGTAACCGCAGTCATGGCCCTTTTATTGCGATTAACTGTGGTGCTATTCCTTCTGAGCTGATGGAAAGTGAGCTGTTTGGGCATAAAAAAGGCAGTTTTACTGGTGCAAACCAAGATAAACAGGGCTTGATTCAAGCGGCGCACGGCGGCAGTTTATTTTTAGATGAATTGGCCGAATTACCGCTGACTATGCAAGTTAAGCTACTACGTGCAGTACAAGAAAAGCGCATCCGTCCTATTGGTAGTGACAGCGAAATTGAGGTAGATTTTCGTATTATTAGTGCCACGCACCAAAATTTAGAGCAATTGGTCCAGCAAGGTAAATTTAGACAAGATTTATTTTTCCGTATTCATGTCATGGACATTCAGTTACCGCCATTACGTGAGCGTGGCGATGATATTTTATTATTGGCACGGCATTTTATTGAAAAAATTAGCCAAGAATGGCAGATCCCACGTAAACATTTAAGTGCCGCGGCAGCCAATTTTTTACTGCAACAGCATTTTCCAGGCAACGTGCGTGAATTGCGTAATTTGATGGAACGTGCGCTGACCTTATGTGACAGCACAGAAATTGAAGTTGAACACTTACAAGCCTCTACTCTACGCAGTACGTCTACTCCTGTAATCGAAGCCAACATAGCCAGCCCAAGCATTGCACAGCAACCTGTACTACAGGCTAAACAGAAACTACCACAAGAAGGTTTGGAACAGCATTTAGAAAATATCGAAAAACAGATTTTACTTGATGCTTTAAATATGACCCATTGGAACCGCACATTGGCGGCTAAAAAGCTCGGTATGTCGTTTCGGTCGCTGCGTTATCGCTTAAAGAAATTTGGTTTAGACACCGAAGATGAATGACTTAGTGCGCCAATAATAACTCAGCCACACGCTCAAGATAATGTTGCTCATTCATACCCAATTGCATCGCATAGCTTTGGTTGGGCTGAATACCCACACCTTCAATCATTTGCCCATTGGGGGTGTAATAATGTGCCACCGTCATTTGTAACGCAGCGCCATTAGATAAAGGAAATAGTTTTTGTACCATACCTTTACCATAGCTTTTCTCCCCCATGACCCAAGCACGTTTATGTGCTTTCATGGCTGCGGTAAACACTTCTGCGGCTGAGGCTGAGCGCTGATTAATGAGCACACCAAGTTTAAGGTTGCTAAATTCATGACTTGGTAAGGCCTGAAATTGCTGCTCGCCTTCTACGCGACTTTTGGTCACGACAATTAAACCTTGATCCAAAAATAAATCCGCAGTTTCTACCGCAGCCGAGAGTAAACCACCGGGATTATTGCGTAAATCAATCAATACCGCTTTAGGGGCATCTGCTGCATATTGCTCGATAATATTTTTAATTTCATTGGCGGTATCTTGTTGAAACACTTGTACTTTAAGTACCAAAACCTGATTGGGCAGCATTTGGCTTTGAATAGCGGTATCAATTTTTTTACTACGTACAATTTTAAGTTGTTGACTATTGCTTGCCAATTGCAGGTTTAAATTTGAGGCAATCGGTCCTGTGAGTAGAGCATTGACTTGATCTTGGTTTAAATTTTTGAGTTCTTGATCATCAATTTTAAAGACTGTTACACCATTACGTAGGCCTTGTTTGGTAGAATCAGCATTGCGATCCAAACCAGCAATCACCCATTGTTGATGTTGTTGGTGATATTCAAGTTCAAAATCAACCGTAGCGATTTCGCCTTCGGTATATTGAATTAGTTGGGTGTAGTCTTGGGCAGATAAATAACGAGAATAATTGTCTAAGCCTGCCACCATACCTTGAATGGCAAGTTGAAATAAGTGTTGATCATTTTGTTCATCGACATAGTTTTCTTTGACTAGGCCATAGATTTGTACAAATTCTTGAATGGATTCAACCGGCACTTCGGTATAAGCCGGTTCAAATTCGGGAGCAAAACCTCCCGAATCGACCGCGGTATGACCCAAACTGCTACACATCGCACAAGCCAATGCTATAGATTTCCATTGGGTCATGACCTTTTCCTTATTTTAATGTAATTAAGTTACGACCTTGCATTTCAGCAGGAACAGGTAACTGCATCAGGCTCAGCAATGTTGGTGCAACATCTGCCAAAACACCGCCTTGTGCGATTTCTGCTTGGGTTGGACCCACGTAAATAAATGGCACAAGCTCTGTGGTGTGTTGCGTATGCACTTGACCGCTTTGGTAATCTTGCATTTGCTCTACATTACCATGATCGGCAGTAATGAGCATATGACCGCCTTTGGCCATCACTGCATCATAAACACGACCTAAGCACGTATCGACTGCTTCAACTGCTTTGACTGCTGCATCAAATACACCCGTATGTCCAACCATATCACCATTGGCATAGTTCACCACAAGAAGGTCAAACTCACCTGAGTGAATCGCAGCGACTAATTCATCGGTCACTTCAATGGCGCTCATTTCAGGTTTTAAATCATAAGTGGCTACGTCTGGCGATGGAATCAAAATACGTTTTTCACCCGGATATTCATCTTCACGGCCACCACTAAAGAAGAAGGTTACATGCGCATATTTTTCTGTTTCGGCAATACGTAATTGGGTTTTACCTAAATTAGATAAATATTCACCAATGGAGTTGACCAAATCTTCAGGCATATATGCCACAGGTGCATTAATGCTGGCTTGGTAACGTGTAAGCATCACAAATTTAGCCAACTGAGGGACTACTTTACGTTCAAAACCAGCAAAGTCAGTTTCTACAAAAGCACGGGTTAACTCACGTGCACGGTCGGCACGGAAGTTCATAAATACAATGCTGTCACCATCTTGAATTGTTGCAGCATCACCAATAAGAGTGGCTTTAACAAATTCATCTGATTCATCGGCTGCATAAGCTTGTGCTAAACCTTCCACAGCAGTGGCTGCTGTACGGGTCGCCTCACCTTCTGTTAATAAGCGATACGCTTGTTCAACACGATCCCAACGATTGTCACGATCCATGGCAAAGTAACGACCAATCATAGTCGCAATACGACCTTGATTTGGGTACTTGGCAAATAACGCATCTAGTTTTTGTAATGATGGTTCAGCACTACGTGGTGGTGTGTCACGACCATCTAAGAAGGCATGTAAATACACTTTAGCACCGCGTTTAAGCGCAAGTTCCGCCATTGCGACAATGTGGTCTTCGTGAGAATGCACACCGCCTTCGGACAACAGACCCAATAAATGTACCGCACCACCTGAGGCTTTGGCTTTTTCTACAGCATCGACAAGTACCTCGTGATTAAAGAAATCACCAGTACGGATGTCTTTGGTAATTCGGGTAAAATCTTGATACAAAACACGACCTGCGCCAAGGTTCATATGGCCCACTTCTGAGTTACCCATTTGACCATCAGGTAAGCCTACATCTTCGCCTGAACCTGAGATTAGACCATGCGGATGTTTTTGCTGCATTGCCGTTAAATTTGGGCGTGCAGCCGCTAAAAACGCATTATCTTCAATTGCTTCGCGGTGACCCACACCATCCATAATTACCAATACGTGTGGGATTTTGCCAGCAGTTGCATCCGTCATAACCAATACTCTTGTGTCTACAAATTAAACTCTATCTTACCCAATTTTAGGATCAGACTCTATGTTTGGCTTTAGGCTTAAAACCGTAAAGCACCATGCTTGGATGTGGGGTTTAGCGTGCACGATGCAGCAAATAACCGCCCACCACAAACATTAAAATAATCGGAATAAATACAAACCATGCCGGTGATGGTGCATACACCAAACTTGCATAGCCCAAGAAATCTTGTAAATAAAAAAAAGTTAAACCTACAAATAAAGCAATCACCAAACGAAAGCCCATGGATTGTTGACGCAAGGGTCCAAAAATAAATGAACAAGCAATCACCACCAAAGCGATCAGCGCAAATGGTGCACCGACTTTTTGCCAAAACGCCAATTGATAGGTTTTTGGTACTTGGCTATATTCATGCATATAACCCATAAAGCTCACCAATTGACTCGGTGATAAATCCTCAGGGTCAATCGTGACCATATATACGTATTTAGGTTGTAAGGCTAAAGATAAATCGCTATTGGCCTGTTTGGTCAAACTTGCATTACCTTGGGCTAAAATATTCATCTCTTGCGTGGTCTGTAAACGCCATTGACCATCTTGCACAAATTGCCCTTGTTCTGCATTCAGCGTGCCACGTAGACGATAGTCATTGTCAAAGTCAGTTACTTGCACATGACGTAACTCACCTTGGGCATTGGCATAATCAATGTAGATAAAGCGTTGCCCTTCACGCGTCCAATAACCTTTGACCT
This sequence comes from uncultured Acinetobacter sp., assembly GCF_947626835.1. Lineage (GTDB taxonomy): Bacteria > Pseudomonadota > Gammaproteobacteria > Pseudomonadales > Moraxellaceae > Acinetobacter. Next base: position 35,517 of record NZ_CANQTS010000016.1, read on the forward strand.
CACCTAGTTCTGCGGCTGCACGGTGGCTTTTGACGCTTTTGGCTTGCTCAGAGCTATACGGAATGACCCATTCACTTAAGGCAAAAGATAAAACCACCAGTAATAAAGCCGAACGCATGACCCAACCGACAATACGCCACAAACTCACCCCTGCGGCACGCATGACAATCAGTTCACTATTGGAAGCCAGTGTGCCTAAACCCAAAACGGCACCAATTAAGGCTGAAATCGGTAAAATTTCATATAAGGCACTCGGTGCACCCCAAAGCACATACAGCAACGCCTGCCATGCGCCATAGCCATCTTTAAGCTCACCTAATTCACCTAAATAGGTAAATAAAATTTGTAAGCCCGATAAAATTGCAGTTGCCCCTAACATCGCTAAAGCTGTAGTTCGGGTCACATGTTTGGCAACAATACGACGTGCAAGCATTTTTATGACCTCACTTAGCTAACTTTTTACGAAGTTTAGGCGCCAAACTTTGTTTGCGCGAAAACAACATACCTGCTGCGGCATAGACAAACAGCACCAATGGATAGGCCCAAATGCCCATTTCTTGTTTACTAATTCGGGTTTTCACCGCCATTAATGCCACAATCAAACTGGCAAAAATCAGTAACGCAGGAAACAGTTTTAAATAACGTCCCTGACGTGGACTTACCTCAGATAAAGCTGTGGCTAAAATTAAAGCAATCACAATCGCAAAAGGTACAAATACACGCCAACCTAACTCGCTTGCCACCACGGGGTCTTGGCGGTTTTTCCAAAGTTCTGTGGTTTTTAACGCTTCAACTTCGGTGCTTTCAAATTTGGCTTCTTTATCCGTTTCTAAACGTAAACGATAATTTTCAAATTCAGCTTGGCTATATTTGGCCGTACCCGGGTAAATTTCATAACGACGCCCTGCGGTTAAATCCACCACACTGGCATTGTCATTGGCAAATTCGACTCGGGTGGCCTCTTGCGCCAAAATCATCACATCAGGTTTACCTTCTTGGCTGGCTCGCTGATAGAAGAAGATATCTTTTAAATTTTTACGATCATCCGATAACGAGCCTGCATAAATGGTGTATTGACCTGATGAAATAAACTCTTTCGGACGCACCAAATCAAAGCCAGTACGTACCGCTTGGGTACTGGTGAGCTGTTCAAATTGACGAATACCCCACGGCGCCATCCACAACATTAACGCCGCTTGTACCGCCAAGAACACCACCGTCATGGGCACCAACAAGCGTGCTAATCGGTTACGACTGATGCCGCTGCCATTGAGCACCGCCATTTCATGGTCAACATATAAACGCCCAAATACCAACATCAAGCCAATAAAAAAGCCCAATGGAAGAATTAAGGTTAAAAATTCAGGTAAACGATAGCCGATAATACTAAATAAAATACTGGCATCTAAACGACCTTGCGCCGCCACACCAAAGTATTTGATCAGTCGACCGCCCATCATAATTAAGGTCAGTAAAGCAATCACCACCAAGGAGGTCGACACGACTTGCTTGACCAGATAACGCCGAATAATCAAATGAATTCTTCCAAAAATGCCCGAATAAACTGCTATTAGTTTACCCGAATGTTGAAAATATAAAACCTGCTTATTGAAACTCTACCCTTTGGCAAGTTTCAGTGGTTTAATGAATCATAAAATTTTAAAAAGGCCTGAATACCGTATATGAAACTTAATATGAATACGTCATTCACTCAGAATACGTTTAGCCAATCTTTGTGGATTTTAGTTGATTCTGAACAAGTACAACAGGCAGCAGCAACTTATTCGATCACTGACTTGGCAAAACTCATTGAAGCAACCCAGTTTAAAGCAAGCTTGAATGAAACTCTGCCTTTAATTGCCCAGATTGATGCAGCGCCAAATAGTGCCTTAGTGGGTGTAGCTAAAGCGAGCGAATTAAATCCAAATAAATTGGCAAAGATTGCGCAAAGCATTATTAAAGCAACACAAAAAAAATTCGCTCACATCAGTATTGATATTTCGGCATTACCAAGCGAGCTGCATTATTTATTTGCATTAAGCCTCACGCAAGCGGCCTATGGCTTTGATGAATTTAAATCGAAAAAAAATGACTTCCTGTTAAATGAAATCAGTTTAATTGCCAAAGACAGCCCGTTAACAACAGAACAACTTAATTTAGTTGAAGCGATTGAATTGGGACAAAACTATGCGCGTGATTTAGGCAACCGTCCGGGTAACATTTGTTTCCCTGAATATTTAGCCGATCAAGCTCAAGCTTTAGCTGCTGAATTCCCTGATTTAATTAAAGTCACTGTGCTTGATGAGCAGCAAATGGCTGATTTGGGTATGGGCGCATTCTTGGCGGTCAGCAAAGGTTCAGATCGTCCGGGACGTATCATTAATATTGAATATCAAGCCGAGCGTTCAGAAGCACCTATCGTCTTGGTGGGTAAAGGCATTACCTTTGATACCGGTGGTATTTCATTAAAACCGGGCGCTGGCATGGACGAGATGAAATACGACATGTGTGGGGCAGCTTCAGTGTTAGGCACGATGCGTGCGCTTTGCCAAGCTAAACTCCCAATTCATGTGGTCGGTACGATTGCTGCGGCTGAAAATATGCCATCAGGCGGTGCAACACGTCCGGGTGATATTGTGACCACCATGAGCGGTCAAACGGTTGAAATTTTAAATACCGATGCCGAAGGGCGTTTGGTGTTATGCGATACTTTAACTTATGTAAAACGCTTTAACCCAGCCATTGTCGTGGATATTGCCACTTTAACCGGTGCATGTGTGGTGGCATTGGGTTCAGTACTCACTGGTATGTTTACCCCAGATGATGAATTGGCACAAGAGCTTGAAAGTGCGGGTAAAACTGCCTTTGACCGTGTATGGCGTATGCCGGTGATTGATGATTATCAAGAACAATTAGACTCACCATTTGCCGATATTGCCAATATTGGTGGGCCAAAAGCAGGGTCAGTCACAGCAGCATGTTTCTTACAACGCTTTACCCGTGATTATCGTTGGGCGCATTTAGACGTTGCAGGCAGTGCGTGGAATTCAGGCGCCAATAAAGGTGCTACAGGCCGTCCTGTACCTTTATTAATGCAACTGATCGCTAATCGTGCCAACAATGGCTAAAGTTAGCTTTTATCTGTTTGAAAACAGCAATGAACGACAGGTGGAAATCACCTGTCGTTTATGCCGAAAAATTCTGAAGCAACCTGCAAAAATTTGGCTGTATGTGCAAGATTTACAGTTGCAACAGCAGCTCGATGAGGCGCTATGGAGTTTTGATGCGGTGAGTTTCTTGCCGCATGGCATTGATCAACCCAACGCCACGATTTGCATTTCGGCACAATTGCCCGATGCACAAGATTGGATTGTGTTTAATTTTAACCCTACTGCACTTGAACAATGTCAGGCCTTTAGCCACATTATTGAAATTGTTGAAAATCATTCGGATGCCAAAACTTTAGGCCGAGAAAAATTTAAACATTATCGTCGTCTTGGAATTGAACCACGTACGTTCAAATTATAAAGCTTAAAGGAGATCCTCGGTGCGCTTAAACGTCAGTCAAGATTTTAAACAGCGTTGGTTGGCTACACCAACGTCGGTACGTCAGGTCTATTTAGACGACCTCGCCCGAATTTGTGATCTCTTACAACCTGAAGTTGATAGCCAGACTTGGCTTGAGCAAGATCAACATCATGCAGTTGAATCCAAACAACGCATTCAACAAGCTTATGTGGACTATCAAGCCGAACTGATTGCAGCCAAACGCTTAAAACAGCGTTTACTACTTGAACAACAACTTGCCACAAAACGTGCTGTACAGGCCAAGCAAGCCGCTGAGCTTGAGCAACAGCAACACACTGCCCAACAACAACAACTGCAAGTTTTACAGGTACTACGCCAACAACAAACTCAAGCGCTTAACACCTATGTGGCACGCTACCAAAAAAATCCTGAGCATATTTACACAGCTTTTAATAAAGCTGTGCATCTGCCAGACACCAGCATGTTGTCTGAACTTGAAAGTGTACGCTTACGTTTAGAACTTGAAGCTGAAGCTGCCATTGAAGCTAAAGTCAATGAGTTACGTCGTTTATTACAAGCGGCTGCCAAAGAAGAAATTAATTTGGTGCTACAAAATAGTGCATTTTCAAGTGAAATTTCGCACCAAGAATCACCATAAACCAAAAACATGCCCTATTATACTTCAGGCCAATACTCAGCAAATTTGTGTGATTTGTCATCAAATTGACATATTTCTGTCACAAAATAGCCAAATGAGTGCAAGGATTCTCGTAATCTGAGCATAGAGGGTACTCAATAACGATAGTATGATAGGGTCACTATGAATATTTTAAATCAAGTTTCAACTAAAATTGCTGCACTAAAAAGTGGCGATCAATGGGTTGTAACTGCTAAAGATCTATGGATTAGCCGTGCTGATTTCCAATCTTTAGCGGTGTACTTGGCACGTCAAGCAAGTGAAGGCGATTTTTCTATTAATGACATGCAGCAACGCTCAGCGTGGTTAGATCAAGCATCTTTAACGGTGCTGAAACACTAAAATATTCAAGCAAAAAGCCCATATCCGATGGGCTTTTTTTATATCAGTAAATCTTTAAAAAAACCGACAATATTGCCTAAACCATAACCAATCGACAGTAATACCCCAATCCATAAGGCACTGCCTAATACGTTGTATAACATAAACTGTGCAGGATTCATGCGTGCTGAACCCGCAGCGAAAGGTGCAAAAGAGCGTACAAAAGGCACAAAGCGCGCAATTAAAATGGTTAAGGCACCATGTTTAACAAAGTAATGATTGGTCTTTTGTATGTATTGCGGCTTAAAAAAGCGTGAATGCTGATTAAAATACTTTAGCCCCAATACTTGACCGGTATAATAATTGATGGTGTAACCCAACGTAGCGGCAATAAACAGTAACATGCCCATATATTGTAAATGTACATCGCTACTGGTTGAACACAATGCACCCACAGCAATCAGTAGGCTATCACCGGGTAAAAAAAACATAAACACTGAGCCGGTTTCTGCCAAAATCACCAAAAACAAAATGGCGTAAATCCATACTCCATATTGCTCAAGTAACATGGGCAACCATTGCTCTAAATGCAGTAAAATCTCCATCATGGCATAATTTCCATAGCGTGCCCTCTCCTGCTATTTTGGTTAAAATCTAATTTTTCACATAAAAAAACAGTCTAATTTTTCAACTAGACTGTCTCTATGTTGCGTTAGTTTTACTTCAAGAAGCCATTTTCTGCAAGAAAATCCATACTGATTTTTGAAGCTTGCGGTTGTTCAGCAGCTTTATCTCCAAGCAACAAGCGCTCGATATAACGGGCTAACACATCCACTTCGAGGTTCACTTTGCTGCCCATTTTCCATGTAGAAATGTTGGTGCGCTGTGCGGTATGGGGGATTAAATTTAGACTTAAAATATTGCCACGTAAGTAATTAATGGTCAGGCTAATGCCATCTACAGTCACCGAGCCTTTTTCGGCTAGGTATTTGGCAATCTCACGCGGTGCTTCAACTTCAAAATATAAAGAGCGTGCATCTTGGCGTGCCACAGTAATTTGGCCCACAGCGTCCACATGCCCTGACACAATATGCCCACCAAAGCGTGTGGTCGGTAGCATGGCTTTTTCAACATTGACCACTTGACCGACTTGCCAGTTGCCTAATGTGCTACGGGTTAAACTCTCACGCGATACATCGGCTTCATACCAATGCTCACCCCATGCAATCACGGTTAAACAGATACCATTGGTGGCGATTGAATCGCCTAAATGCACATCCGACATATCTAAATCGGTTTGAATACGTACCCGTACATCCCCTCCTACGCTTTGTAGGCTTTCTACTTTTCCTAAACTTTCTACAATGCCTGTAAACATAAGCGCTTCTCTATTAGCTAAATGAGGGCTTTACCACAGTGCCAATTGGGTCGCAACGCTTGCGGTATCCACACCACCTAACTCTGCATAATGATGCAATTGCGTCAACAATTGACGTAAAGGTGGACCAGATTTAGCATGTGTGTCGGTAATCACAATAAATTCTAAGACACGTGCCCGTTCTGATTGACGTTGCTTACTGACCCGATAGCGCGGTACATCTTGCGTCAGTAAAGTCACACGACCACGTTTTAAATTGGCTTGCAGTAAATCTACTGCATCAATATTACCATCAGTTGAGTAACTGGTCAGGATGTAACGTGCGTTAATGGTTGCGACTAATTTTTCATAGGCTTCTTTGGCATATCTTGAAGAATTGTACGGACTTGGACGTTCTTTCCGCCATGCACGATCAATACCACTTTTAAAGCCTTTGGTGTCTGGGGTAGGTAAATCCACCTGATCCCAAAGCGTTAACGCATTCAGCACATGATAATTACTGCTATAGGCATGCTGATTATAAGGTGGATCTAAATAGGCGACATCTACTTCAAAGCTGCTCATTTGATTGGCAAGATGCTGCGCATCCACACACCACACTTCTGCCGCAGGTTGCTGAGTGGCACCAACTTCACAAAAACGACTTGGAGTGAGCCACAATAAAGATTCAATACGCTCTAATGCAGTTTGGGTTTTTCCACCCCAACCATGATGGAAACTTTTAAATACACCTGAGGTATTACTGACAAAACTTGCCGAATATAACAAGGGTGCCAGTAAAGCACTCATTTCTACATCATCAATCGCGCCTTGCGCTTGCCATGCTGCAATTTGCTGACGAATGGCATCAATACGCATCCCATTACGACGTTTAAAGAATAAACGGTCACGGCTTGGGTCATAAATTTCATCATTGCGCGGACACAAATTATGTGTGACCCAACCTTTAACTTCAGGCAAACGGTTTAAATGATCAATGGCTTTTTGATAACCACCCAATTCTTTAAATGCAGGTGCTTCAGTACAGGATAAAATTGCACTATTTAACGCATGACTATAAGGTTCCCAGTCATTAGCAATCACGCGATAACCATTTTGGCGCGCCAAACGTGATACCACACCCGAACCTGCAAAAAAGTCAGCAAAAATTGGCGAACGCCCATCATCACGCTTTAAGGTGCCGGTACTTTCTAAGGCTTCTAAAATCAGATGCAATAAACGGCGCTTATTGCCTAAATAAGGTACCAATTGATGGAAAAGGTATTCATCGGTGGTGCGCGCCGCATGGCGACGTTTATGGTAAACCGTAGATGACTCTGAACTCATAGTGTCTCTTGCATTGGAATCAGTCTTAAACGTACATCACTGCCGACTTGGGCAACATCAATGAGTTTAAAACGTTGTTGCTCTGCCATACGGCTAAATTCGGCGTTAAACATCGCGCGTGCAGACTGACCTAGAAAGGTCGGTGCAACATAGCTAATGAGTTCATCGACTAAATTGGCATGTAAAAATGCGGTTGATAAGGTAGATCCTGCTTCAACCAATACATCATAAATTTGCTTATCTTTTAAGGTTTTGAGTAAATCTTGCAGACTTTGCACTTCAAGTTGCTCAATCCCTAAATCAGCCAATTCTTGGCGATAAGGTGTCATCACCATAACCTCATCAGGCTTGGCTAAGATTTTGGCATTGAGTGGTAAACGCCCTTGACGATCTAATACCACACGTTTGGGTTGTACCACATGCGCTACATCTATTTCGCCTAAATCACGCACGTTTAGTTCACAATCATCAGCCAAAACCGTTTCAATTCCAGTAATCACCGCACCTGAAATAGCGCGCCAATGTTGCACATCAAGACGTGCCTCAACACCGGTAATCCACTTAGATTCACCCGATGCCATCGCGGTTCGACCATCTAAACTTGAGGCAATTTTTAAGCGTACATAAGGTTGACCTGTCGCCATGGCTTTTAAAAAGCCTAAATTGAGTTGATGTGCCTGTTGTTGTAACACGCCCACTTCAACTTCAATACCAGCATCTTTTAAAATTTGCACGCCCTTGCCTGCTACTAAAGGATTTGGGTCAGGACACGCCACTACCACTTTGGCCACACCTGCTGCAACTAAACCTTTGGCACATGGCGGTGTACGTCCAAAATGCGCGCATGGTTCTAAAGTCACATAAGCAGTTGCACCTTTGGCTTGCTCACCTGCATCACGTAATGCAAAGACTTCGGCATGGGGTTGACCCGCTTGAGGATGAAAACCCTCACCGACCAATTGACCGTCTTTGACAATCACGCAACCGACATTGGGATTGGGCTTAGTGGAATATTGTCCTTGCTTGGCTAAGGCAATGGCTTGTTGCATCCATTTTTGATCTTGGCTTAATTCACTCATTCACGCTTACTCAACATCTTGGTCACGTTGTTGCATTTGTTCAATCTGACGACGAAATGCTTCAACATCTTGGAAATCTTGATAAACCGATGCAAAACGCACATAGGCCACATGATCCATGGCAAACAAAGCTTGCATCACAATTTCCCCAATGGTGCGTGATTTGACATCACGTTCACCTAAACGACGAATTTTAAGTTGAATGTCGCTGAGTACCGCTTCGATTTGTTCTTGTGTGACAGGACGTTTTTGCAGCGCATGCATAAGTGAGCGACGTAATTTGGCTTCGTCAAAAGGTTCATTTTTACCATCGGATTTGATTACCCGTGGCATCACCACTTCGTAGCTTTCAAAAGTGGTAAAACGCTCACCGCAACTGATACATTCACGGCGACGACGGATTTGACAACCCTCTGCTGCCAAACGTGAATCAATGACTTTACTGTCTGCAGCGTTGCAAAATGGACAATGCATAGCGGTAAAATTGAACCCAAAAACTGAACGCTGAGTGTAGCAAAAAATCTGATCTTTGTAGAGCTTTGCGCTAGATATAGAAAAAAAACAGCCCTTTTGGGCTGTTTAATACTATATATAGTTTTTTAATTAGTCGACGCGTTCGCCATGCTGACTTAAATCAAGACCCATGCGCTCATCATCCGATGCCACACGAATACCAATCGTCATATCTAATACTTTTAAGATAATAAAGGTCAGTACTGCTGAGTAAGCCACTGTGGCCAAGACACCCTCAACCTGCACCCAAAGTTGATGCATTAAGTTGGTCGGTACAGCATCACCCATAATAAATTCACTGGCAAAGAAAGCAGTTAAGATTGCACCAACAATACCGCCTACACCATGCAAACCAAAGGCATCAAGTGAATCATCGGCTTTGAGCATACGTTTTAATGCAGTAATGCCCCAAAAGCACACCACACCACCAATTAAGCCCATAGATAATGCACCACCAACTGTGACAAAACCTGCCGCAGGGGTAATCACCACTAAACCTGCCACTGCACCTGATGCACCACCCAATACCGATGCTTTACCACGTACGATTTTTTCGGTCACCAGCCAAGATAAGGTTGCTGCTGCCGCTGCCACTTGGGTCACCACCAAAGCATAGCCTGCTGAACCATTGGCACCTAAAGCTGAACCACCGTTAAAGCCAAACCAACCCACCCACAGCAAACTTGCACCCAATACAGTTAAGGTTAAGTTATGCGGGGCCATAGATTCGCGCCCTAAGCCCATACGTTTACCTAGCATATAGGCTGCAACCAAGCCTGCTACCCCTGAGTTGATGTGTACGACCGTACCACCTGCAAAATCAAGTGCGCCATCGTTACCTAACCAACCACCACCCCATACCCAATGGGTAATCGGTGCATAGACCACCACTGACCAAATCGCAATAAAGGCCACAAAGGCACCAAACTTCATACGCTCGGCAATTGAACCACTAATAATGGCAACCGTGATAATGGCAAAGGTCATTTGGAAAATGACAAATAAGATTTCTGGAATTGAACCGCTTAAAGTTTCTGTTGTAATGCCTGCGAGCATGACTTTGTCGAGGTTACCAATAAAGGCATTGCCATCACCAAAGGCAAGACTATAGCCGACTGCAATCCAAGTAATACTGACCACTGCTGCAGCAACAAAGCTATGCGCCATGGTGCTTAACACGTTTTTCTTACGCACCATACCAGCGTAAAAAAGTGCAAGACCGGGAATGGTCATAAGTAAAACTAATGCAGTTGAAATTAAGATCCAAGCCGTGTCCCCAGTATCAAGCACAGCTTCTGGTTCAGCTGCTTCTACGCTGCTCATGCTCTCTGTGACAACAGGAATCGGATCTGATGGTGTTGTTTGTGTGGTCACTACAGTGACTGGTGAATTGGGTGCATCTACTGCTGTTGCTTCTTGAGCCCAGGCAGCAGACCCACCTAATAATGCGCTGGATAAACCAAACGCAAGCAGCGCCTTTTTCATTCGTTTCCCCCAACCGTGTTTTTTTAAGTTATGCCCAAAGGAGCAAACTTCATGCCAACCTATTAAACTGCGTCAGCACCTGTTTCACCGGTACGGATACGAATGACTTGCTCTAAATTTGTGACAAAAATTTTGCCATCACCAATTTTACCAGTGCTTGCAACACGGGTAATTGACTCAATTACAGGCTCAACCATTTCATCACTAATTGCGATTTCAATTTTTACTTTTGGTAGAAAATCAACAACATACTCAGCACCACGATATAGCTCAGTATGGCCTTTTTGACGACCAAAGCCTTTCACTTCAGTCACAGTAATACCTTGTACGCCAATTTCAGATAGCGCTTCACGCACGTCATCAAGTTTAAACGGTTTAACAATTGCAGTTACGAGTTTCATCTTTATAGTCCTTCGGTTTCTTGCACCAGTAAGGTTTTATGTTCAAATTCCGTGCCAAAGCCCTAAGGTTGGGGGATGTTAAGGCTTTTCACGTTGCTTATTTATACATTATTTTAAGGGTCGGCATGTAGTCACAATGCTAAAAAAAATACATATTTACTCAGAAAATAACGATTAAAATCATCGAAAGAAAGCGTATTTTTCTATCATGACTAGGGCAAGTGCCTGAGCGGTGCTACACTAAAATGACTTTATTATTCACTGGGCTTACGCATGCTTGAAACTTTGATCCAAGCCATTTTGCAACAGATTGATCAACCTAAAAAAGATCTAGAACATAACCTACGTGCCTTGCTACAAGAGGCGGTGAGTAAAATGGATTTGGTCTCGCAAGATGAAATGGAACGTCAACGCCAAGCGTTGCAACAGGCAAATTTACGCCTTGAGCAACTGATGCAACATATTGACGCACTAGAGCAGCAGCTAAAACAGAAATAAGCACTCATTTTGTGCATTTTTTCAGCAAAATCATCCAGTGAATATGCACTAATAAGGAGCATGTGTGATGTCTTTTGCGAAAATTTATACGCGTGGTGTGTTGGGCCTAGATGCCCCTTTAATTGAAGTTGAAGTGCACATTAGCCAAGGCTTACCTTCTTTAACCATGGTTGGCTTAGCCGAAGCTGCGGTGCGTGAAAGTAAAGATCGTGTACGCTCTGCTATTATTAATAGCGGTTTTAACTTTCCTACTAAACGTCTGACCATTAATTTAGCCCCTGCAGATTTACCTAAAGATGGCGCACGCCTAGATTTAGCCATTGCACTTGGAATTTTAATCGCTTCAGATCAATTGCCCGAACACAGCACAGCAGGTTTAGAATTTATTGGTGAGTTAGCCTTAGATGGACAATTGCGTCCCACCACAGGCACTTTGAGTATTGCTATTGCCTGCCAACAAGCAGGTCATCAATTGATGTTACCTGCTGAAAATGCAGCAGAGGCTGCCAAACTTAGTGACTTTGCTGTGTTTGCGGCGCACAATTTAAAGCAGGTTTGTCAGCATTTAAATCAGAGCGAGCTATTAGCACCTTATATGGTCACTACTGAGCATACTGTTGAAGCAAGTAGCTTAGATTTAGCCGATGTCAAAGGTCAACTAAGACCGCGGCGCGCCTTAGAAATTGCCGCAGCAGGTGGACATTCTTTATTGTTTAAAGGGCCACCAGGGACGGGTAAAACTTTACTTGCCTCGCGCTTAGCTGGCATTTTGCCACCATTAGACTTAAACGAAAATTTAGAAGTGGCGCGCATTTATTCTGTTGCAAATATGCCTCATGCCTTTGGCACACGCCCTTTTCGCGCACCGCATCATACGGCCTCAGCCATCGCTTTAGTGGGGGGCGGTGTAAGTAGTCAGAATAAGTAAAATTATATCTATTTTTTTCACTTTATTTGCAATTATTCATAGAAAATGAAATTATAAAAGTAAGAATTATTAATAATTTCGAATTATGAATATTGCTATTGAAAGTTTCCCAAATGATGACAAGTACTGGAGAATTGATTGGTTTGGCGGAGTCTCTTATGATCCAAACGAACCAAAAATCAGAGTCTTTCTATCTCAAATTAATTCTGACACACCCCAGAACAAAATTTTAAATAAAAATGCCATCAATATAAATGGTTCCTCAAATAGTATTTTTAGAGATATAAAAATTGGCTATATACAAATTCTAAAAATTGGTAGTGTGTGGAAAAATTGTATTAAAGTTTGGGAATATGATTCACCTTTTACAAAACTTTCTTTTGATGCAAACCACCCAAGAGAACTTGTATATTTAACAGCAAAAGGCTATACAACACTACAACCAGAAGGATGGGTACCCATTTTAACTGACAATGAATATTCTCTCACTAACTCTACTGCAAAAAAAGGAAGCCCTGTATTAATATATTTTAATATTGGAATATATGAATATGTAGTTATTCCATGTCCAGTTATCTTTCAATCATGTTATGTCAGTTCACCGAAAGCTGCCAGACATATTATTTTTGGGCAAATGGATCAACTTCTAGATCTTAACTCATCAGGATATATCGAAAATGAGGATAGTATTTTTAGAATACACCTTCATAAAAATTATGCGGATAGTGAAGCCCCTTGTATCTCAAATTTAGTCACAGACCAAGAAGCAAAAAAAAATATCAAATATTTACAACGCACTCTGTCACTTTCAGCAAATAATTTAAATCCTGAAAAACTTAACGCTCTTGCCGTTGGCTTTCCATTTAGTAACGATTTAAAAATTAATGTTAAAGGTAGAGTTCTATTTAAAGAAAATAATAAAAAGGCTTTTTTTGTGACAGAAATATGCTCGGCATATTCAGCACTATCTTTTAAAAAATTACTTATATTAAGAAAAAATAACAATAGAAAGTCAGGAAATAAAGCAGAAGAGGTCAAACCAGGGTGGAATACTCATATACCACAACCAAACAACTCACATGATGATACTGCTCAAAATATAGTTTTATTAAATGATGGAAATCCATCTTCACAATATGAGCCTATTAGAGAATATACTGGGTTAGTTCTTTACCCAGATGATTTAGAGATAATCAAAGAAACACCAGATTTACAACATTATGAAAATCTTGAATACACAAATATAATAGGTTCAATAGTTAATAACTCCAATCTAGCAAGTAGTGGGCCAAAAACCACCACACTGAATGGTATTTCAGAATATGATGTAGAAACTCTTCCACCAGCAAACTTAGATTTTATATTTTCAGTTTTCTCTCATTTGCGCAAGAGTGGAATTGATTTCAAGTTACTACCAATTATGAACGAGCATACTCAAACTGAAGGTTTGGTTAATCGTTTTGATCGACATATACGCCATTTAAGATCATGGCATTTACAAATGGATGGTCTCACCCCTAGAGCTTTTGTGATTGGCGAAGTTTTATTTTATGGTCAGTACTATTATTTAATTGATATTGAACCTAAAAACAAAGAATCTCTTTCAATTATTTTTATTAATCCAAAAAGCAGTTTAAAAATTGAAAATTCTGAATTTAAATTAATGTTTTATAAGCTTGCTAGAACTCGTAGTTGGAGTTTTTTAAATACAGTCCCCTTCGAACAAAAATGGAATATTATTAAATTTAGACATGACCGCAATAATAATTTCGCTGATCTATCTCAAAAAATTGAAGCTTTAATAAAAGGTTAAAAATTATTAACTATCGTTATTTAGGATAACCATAGATGCCATAATGAAATAGAACCTGGTTGATTATTAGGAGCATCTTGATGAATGTATGTAAATGTTCTTCCATGCTGAGATGTTGCAAGATTTCCCATCGACCTTACAATTGGTAATTCTATAGTTTGATAATCACTTGGATTTGTACGGCTTTGTTGCACAAACCTATCTGTAAAGGCTTTTTCAGCGATATAATTTCCAAATGAAGAAGCCTACACACAAA
>NZ_CANQTS010000017.1 GCF_947626835.1 uncultured Acinetobacter sp.
GATCAACCAGTAAAAATCCACACAAGTTGTTCTTCATAATCTCTTAATGATTTACTCGCTAATTCGTCATTAGCAAGTTAGGTCAGCAATAATACTCTTAATCTCATAAGAGTCAAGCACTATCTTGAAGTAATTTAATCAAGCGCTGCTGATGGAGGGCGATTATAGATAGTTTTTTCAGTTAAACAAGCCCCAAACCAAAAAAATATAACTAAAAGTGATTAATTGTGCAATTTTTAATCCAAATTATTATTTTTTGCTATATTTACTCTTTATAACTTCTTTTTCATAGCTCATTAAATAAAAAGCCACAACCTAACATTGTGGCTTTTTCAGGATTTAACTTACATTAAGCACCTAAGTCTAAAACTTCATGTTCAAACGTGTCCAATAGTTGCGTCCGATATTGTTAAATTGCTCAGTTGCGGCAAAACCAAGACCTGCATTACCCAATTTGTTTAAATGCTCGGCATACGTTTTATTTAGTACGTTATCAATACCGACTGATAGATCAACATCCTGAGCTAATTTATACGTGCCATTTAACGAAAGTGTGCCAAAACCTGTGCTCTTTTTAACATCATAGCCGACAATATTGCCTTCACGTTCACTAATACGGCTTTGGCCATCAACTATGCGCCATAATAAGCCAAGGTTGTAGTTGTCTTGCACGTAACGTAAATTGATACGTCCCTCTAATGGAGATATTTGTGGTAATGGTGTGTTATTGCTCGTGTTTTTACCCCATGCATACATGGCACTCACATCTGCTTGGATTGCATCGCTAAATTGATAACCCACACCCGCTTCTGCACCTGCAATGGTGGCATCGACATTACGACTATGCGCTTCTAAAGCTTGGTTTGCTCCTGTCGGGAGATAGGTAGTTAAAATATAGTCTTGAATCAGACCGACATAAGCCGATGCCCAAGAATTAAATCCAGCATATTGATGTTGATAACCAAGATCAAGTTGGAAGGTCTTTTCAGTGTCAATTTGGTTAAAGGTATTGGCTTGACCGTTACCCGATTTCGGACTGAACAACTCCCAATAATCAGGCATACGCTCAACATAACCTAAACCGATATAGGTTTTGCCATCATCATGGTCAGGATGGGTATTTTCAAAGCGTACAAAACCACTAAATAGAGTATGTTCACGTTGCTTATCCAAAGAAGCGGTGACATTACGTTGGTCTTTAACTTCGACTTGATCGATTCGCACACCGGATACTAAGCGATTTTCATCACCAAATTGATAAGTCAGTTCACCAAAACCACCAAATGATTGAAATTTCATATCCGTCATACGCGGCTGATCTTGATAGACAATGCCTTGCATAGCATCTGTTTTACGAATGCTATGCTCATTGTTTTGCGTATCGATCCCCGTGATCAAATTCATGTTGTCCCATTCTTGGGTCATGGCTAAACGTGCGTTTAGCGTTTTACGGGCCACATTGGTTGCCATCTGCATCATTGGTGGTTTACGTAAACTATAGTTATCCATCACATGATCATTAAAATTATAATTGATCTGTGCTTCAATCTTTTCGATTACATCACTGACATTTTTCTTCTCAACACGTAAACCTAAACTTTCGCGGGCAAACTTAGAGCCGTCCATGGCACGTCCTGCATAGACTGCTTCACCATCTGCTTTACCACCTGTGAGTTCAACCCATGTATCTGCATTGGGTGTCCATCCTAAAGCAATATCTGCATTCCAACGCTTCCAATCGGATGGGACTGTTTTTCCATCACCATCTTGATAACTATTAGATACCGAACGATTGGTATTAAGACGAATGTATTTTTGCTCATCACCCACTGCTGCTTCGATATTTTGATCCAAGCGTCCATAAGAACCCACCACCACACTCGCTTGACCACGATAGTTTTGATCTTGAGAAAAATCTTCAGGACGGCGTTCAAAAATTACGGTGGCTGCTGAACCTGTGTTGGCATATTGCACCGTTTGTGGGCCTTTAATCACCGAAATTTGATCATAGCTTTCAGGTGAAATATAAGAGGTTGGGGAGTCCATTCGACTTGGACAAGCCCCTAAATTTTCAGTGCCATCGGTTAAGATTTTAATACGTGAGCCAAACATGCCACGGAACGTGACATCACCATTGGTACCTGCTCCGCTATTGACTGCGCTAAAACCCACAATACTTTGTAAGTAATCTGCACCATCTGAGGCAGGAATCGGCTGAATCGGTTGTTTTGGATCAGCACGAACAATTAAGCCATTGGCATCGTTACCTGTTTGTGCCGTAGCCACAATCGCAGTTAAAGCATGGGTTGGGGTTTCAACCGCCAAAGTTGTGGTTGAATAGGCGATCGCCATCGTAGCCACTAAAGGCTGAAGTAAAAATTGACCTGAGCGCATCAAAAGATCTCACTTAAAACATAAATACGAGGGGGCTAGAGCCAATCAAGACCCTAGAACAAACAATCGAAATTTATGCAAAAAGTGGTGGGGCTCGCCCTTGCGGCAGTAAAAATAGTCGTTGCAGTACAAACCAAACATAAGCTGCTTGATTTTTCCATGCATAAAAACGTACCAAAATACGATCAAGCACTTCTTTAATGCTTAAATCAGGCGGCAAAACTAAGTTACTGTAAACAGTACAATACTGACACTGATGATTGGCATCGTGATGATGTGTGTGGTCAGCAGCATGCTCAGCTGTATGTGCATGATGACTAGGAGAAGTGGGATTTAATAATGCTTGGGTGATGGTCTCACACACCGGCGCAACCTGATATTGCATCGGCAGTAGAGGCTGTAGAAAAACAGCGATTTGTAAAGCCACCGCGACTAACGCCAGTAGCAACCCGCTTCGCATCACCAAGAACAAAAAACCCATACATGGAGTATGGGCTTGAGTATAACAAATATACTAACCAACAAAACAGTTTTTAAACTTACCGTTGCACTTTTTGGCGTTGACGCACCACTTTTTCCACTTTTTCACGCGCACGTTGACGCTTTAATGGAGACAAATAATCGACAAACAATTTGCCATTTAAGTGATCCATTTCATGCTGAATACAAACTGCGAGAAGTTCATCTGCTTCCATCTCAAACGCTTGCCCCTCAAGATTCAGTGCTTCGATCTTTACGCGTGACGGACGCTCAACTTTATCGTATATTTGAGGCACAGATAAACAGCCCTCTTCATACGGTTGGGTTTGTTCAGTCAGTGGGGTAATCTTTGGATTAATGAACACCAATGGTTGATCTTTGGTTTCAGATAAATCCATGACGATCAATTGGATATGATGATCAACTTGCGTTGCAGCTAAACCAATACCAGGTGCTGCATACATCGTTTCAAACATATCTGCGGCAAGCTGACGAATTTCATCAGTAACTTCTTCGACAGGTTTCGCAATGGTACGAAGACGGGGATCCGGGAAACTTAAAATAGGTAATAAGGCCATACTGCGTCCTCAACTCTGCCATTGAACTAAAAAAACCAATGAAGGAATGCTTCATCAGAAAATTGTGTGTAAGATCGTTATTATAACGCAACTGCATACATAATTTTAGGAATTATGATAATGAAAAAAGTTTTGACAGACACAGCTATTTTTCGTGTCTTGGGGTTTAAACAGCATGTATTGGCTGTTGCAGTGTGTGCGAGTTTGGGGCTAGGTATGATCGCAACCGCTGAGGCGGCACCTGCACGCAATGTCAATCCACCTGTGTTAAAAGCCGATGCACCAAACGTCTATGTGGTCAAAAAAGGCGATACCCTGTGGGATATTTCAAAGCGCTTTTTAAAGAATCCTCTACGCTGGCGTGAAATTTGGGCAAGCAATAAACATGTTAAAAATCCACATTGGATTTTCCCCGGTGACCGTTTATTAATGTGTGATTATCAAGGTCGTCCGATTTTAGGTAAAGACGAAGGTGATGGTTGTGCCGGAATTATTAGTCGTTATTTAGGCGACCAAAAGTTACAACCTCAGGTTCGCCTTGAGTCGTTAAATAATGCCATTCCTGTGATTGCACTTGATGATATTAAAAACTTCCTTGAGCGCTCACATATCATTGCACCAAATGCTTTAGATGCGACTCCTTATATTATAGGTGCAGCAGATCAACGTGTTTTAGCCGCTAAAGGACAAACAGTTTATGCACGCGGTGCAGGTTTAGAAGCCGGTCAGCGTTATGCCATTTACCGTGAAGGCGAACCGTACACAGCCACTGATGCCAAAGGACGTAAATACCCTGTTGCCTTAGAACTTACTCAAGTAGCCACCGCTATTGCCAGCAAAAATAGCGACGACATCACCACACTAGAAATTACTGACACCTTTAGCTATGAAGTGCGTCGTGGTGATCGTGTTTTACCAATTTATGACCCAATGCTGCCAACATTGTTCTACCCAGTAGAAACTGATAATGTGGTCAAAGATGGTAAAGTTATTCGTGTACAAGGTTCAATTGGCACAGCCGCGCTGGGTAGTGTTGTTACTCTAGATCGTGGTAGCCAACACGGCGTACAAAGTGGACATGTGTTTAGCATTTCACAACAAGGTGAAATCGTGACTGATCCAAAAACAAAAGAACGTATTCAATTGCCGGGTCAGCGTATTGGTCAACTCATGGTATTTAAAACCTTTGATCAATTTAGCTATGGCTATGTATTAAGTAGTGAATTGCCAATTAAAGTTGGCGCAAACTTAGTCACTCCAAGCGATGATGAATAAACGATAAAAACAACGAGGTGAGGTATGTTGCAACAGCTCTCACAATCGCAACGCGATTTCATTTGCTTGTGGTATTTAGTGCAACATTCCTTGTCGAGTTTTTATAAGCTGCTTGACTATTATGGCTCAGTCCCCAGTGCTATTGCGGCACGGCATGACTGGGCCATTTTAAATTTACACCGTAGTCATGTCAAACGTGTCCAAGAATTTGAACAACCGCTACAGCAAGCTCATTTTGAAAAACTCCTGCATAGCATACAAACTCACAGCGATTTTATCGTCACGTTTCAAGACGATGCTTATCCACAGCAACTTTTAAACTATGTGGATAAACCACCACTGATTTTTGGGCAAGGTCAGCTCAATATCTTAAACGAAGCGCAAATTGCTATTGTGGGCAGTCGTAAACCAAGCCCCCATGGACGCCAAGTAGCTTATGATTTTGCCTACTATTTAAGTGAACAAGGTTTTTATATTAATAGTGGTTTAGCATTAGGTATTGATGAAGCTGCTCACTTAGGTGGTTTACAGCATGGACGTACTTTGGCGGTGATGGCAACGGGTTTAGATCAAACTTATCCACGCCAACATCACAACTTAAGAACACAGATTCTTGACCAAGGTGGCACAGTCATCACTGAATTTTTACCGTTTACCCCCCCCTTACAGCACAATTTCCCAAGACGTAACCGAATTGTCAGTGGTTTAAGTTTAGGTGTATTAGTAGCAGAAGCGACTTTAAAAAGTGGTTCTTTAATTACGGCCAAAATTGCGGCCGAGCAAGGTAAAAGTATCTTTGCGATTCCGGGACATATTTATAGTGACCATCATCAAGGTTGCCACCAACTCATTCGCGAAGGTGCGACTTTGGTCGATCATCCTGAGCAAATTGTTGAAGATTTGGCCTTAGCCACCCAATGGCAGCATCAACAATTGCATCCACAACATACAGCTACACTTACAATAAAACCTGTAGCTGAACCTAAAGTCCCTGCACATTTACAAGCACTCTACACAACACTTGATTGGCAAGGTCAAAGCCTTGACCAACTTTGTGCACGTTTACAGCTAGACGCAGCGGATTTAACCGCAAAACTTATGGAACTTGAACTGTTTGGTTTAGCAATGCAGCAGTCAGGTCTGTACTTGCGTTGTGGTTCAGCGCAATAAGGTTCACAATAGTCTTTTCACACGTCACATGGGAAAAGATAAAAATGTCGATGATTACTACCTCTGTTACCGAAGCTGCAGAATGTCTTAAACAAGGCCAAGTTCTGGCTTATCCTACAGAGGCCGTTTGGGGTTTAGGCTGTGATCCGTATAACCAAGAGGCATTTTTAGAAATCTTACGTTTAAAACAACGCCCAATTGAAAAAGGGGTTATTTTACTTGCTGCTCACTTAGGTCAAGTAGAATCTTTACTAGTCAATTTAGATCCAGACATCCGTGCTCAAGTAGAACACTCTTGGCGTAATCAAGCAGCCAGTGAACGCGCCACAACATGGTTACTGCCTGCAACAGATGAAATTCCAACTTGGATTAAAGGCAATCATCCCAAAGTGGCAGTACGTGTGACCAATCACCCACTATGTGTAGCACTGTGTTCTGCCTTTGATCGTTTTATTGTATCAACAAGCGCCAATCCTGCAGGCCTTGAGCCTGCACGTTCTTTACAAGATGCTATGCAATATTTTCATCAAGATTTAAATTATCTGAATGGTGATTTAGGTTTAAGTTGTGAAACAAGTCGCATTTTAGATGCTGAAACAGGCGCAGTGATTCGAAGCTAAATCATTAAATTTTAGGCAAAAAAAAGCTCAGCCATATAGGGACGGCTGAGCATAAAAAGGATGTGTAAATCACATCCAGAGGGTCTACAAATCTGGAGCAACTTAAGATCGTTAAGAATAACTTAAGTATCTGCGATGACGGTATTATGTGTTAATCATATAGTTTAAACAAATATAATATTAAACTCAATTTAGACTAAAAATATATTAGATAAGTAATTTTTTACCCTTATGTTCAATTTATCTGACTATTTTTTATTTATTTTTAAAAAAACTCAGCTAATTTTTAACACCTCTCGCTGTCGTGATTTTTTGCAGTATAGAGGTGAAAAAAATAAATAAAATAAAACTTTTTTGTTTATTTTTTTAATCTAATTATTTTTTCTGAGCCAACAATACAGCCAATACAATCACCATTCCACCAAGCGTATGATATATGCTCCATTGTTCATTCAGCCAAAAATAAGCGATCAAAGCCGTAAAAATTGGCATTAAGTTCATAAAGATACTGGTCTGATTCGGACCAAGTTGCTGTACCGCTTTCATCCACAGCAAAGGTGCCAACAATGAGGGGAAAATTCCGGCATACGCCACACTCACAACATTATCTTGAGTGATAGGATCTAAACCAAAATAAACAATGATGGGTACATGATAGAGCAAGGCAAAACACACCTGCACGTATAGCATCAGCATTAAAGGCAATGCCAACTGCCATTTTCTTAAAAACACCCCATAAAAAGCATAAAAGAAAACGGCCAACAACATCAGCAGGTCACCCGTGTGCTGACCCAAGTTTAAAATTGCGTCAAACTGCCCTTGTCCAAGCACATATAGCAAACCCAAAAATGAGCAAATACTGCCAATTACAGCATAGCGATTAGGAAATTCTTTTAAAATTAAAATACCGACAAAAATAGTAAAAATCGGAATAAAGGCATTGATTAAGCCCATGTTAGTGGCGGTCGTATAATGTGCTGCGCTATAAGCCAAACCTTGATATAGCAACATGCCAAAGGCACTTAAAATTGCCAATTTTAAGCTATGTTGTTGAATTAATTGTCGCTGTTGCCAAGTTTTATGCAGCATAAATGGAGTTAATAACAGCCATGCCAACAACCAACGATAAAAGCTAATACTCATCGGTTCAATAAAATCGGTGACATAACGTGTGACCACAATATTCAATGACCAAATCACAACAGCTGTCATTGGTAATAAAATTACCCACCATGCTATGCGTTGCTGTGTCATATTGTGATCCTTCAGTATTATTTTTTCAGTCATATGCTGTTTTTCTATAATTCATTTCAGGTGTATTTGCCTTTGCTTTAAAAGCATGCACATCACATTGGCTTTTTGTACATATAGGCTAAAGACAACAATTTTTACTTGCCGCTGCGCAATTTTATCGTTACAACAGGGTTTGCTTAAAACAAATAAGGATCGTTTATGACAAACAGTGTATATGATATTGCCGTGCAAACCATCGGTGGTACGCAAACGACATTAAACCAATATCAAGGCAAAGTTTTACTGATTGTAAATGTGGCGTCAAAATGTGGTTTAACCCCACAATATGAAGGTTTACAGCAACTTTATCAAAACAAAAAAGCCGAAGGTTTAGAAATTCTTGGTTTTCCTGCCAATGATTTCTTGGCACAGGAACCGGGCAGCAATGAGGAAATTCAGCAATTTTGTAGTCTTAACTACCAAGTTGATTTTCCACTATTCGCCAAAATTACTGTGGTGGGTGAAGATAAACATCCGTTGTATCAAGCCCTCACCCAAGCTATTCCTGAACGTATTGGTGAAGGCCCATGGGTTAAAGATTTAACAGATTATGGTTTAACACCAAATCAACCACCTGAAGTGCTTTGGAACTTCGAAAAATTTTTAATTGGTAAAAATGGTGAAATTGTTGCGCGTTTTGCACCAGACATCACAGCCGACGATGAACGTATTGTTAGTGCAATTGAAGCTGAGCTTGCTAAATAAGTCATGTAGGTGTGTCTAGTTTTAGGGCTAGACACAGTTTCTTGCCTTACTCATCTTCATGATCTCTACGTAATTTTTTCATCATTTCTGCTTAATTTTTATATTTAAACAACAGTCTATTCTCTATTTATCAAAATCTTATTGTTAAGTTAAGCCTATCCCAAGTAATACAGATAGGTTCTAAAAATGAAATTATTAAAAGCCGTAGTATTTTCAATCTCTAGCGTATTAGCAGCAACTTCTGCTTTTGCTGCACCACCTGACCATAAGCATCAAGCTACACAACAACATAAAGCACCGAGTAAATTTGAGCAACATAAACCGAACTCCCATAAAGCCCCTGCCAAATTTGAGCAGCATAAACCCAACATGCCTAAACAACATGTGGTTAAAAAAGGTGAACAACCAAAACGCGATTGGAAATCAGGCAGCAAAGTTCCTGCACAATTTCAGGCCAAGCACTATAAGATTGATCACAAACAATCTAAGAAGCTCACCCCACCTAAAGCCAATCAAACATGGATTAAGGTCAATGGTGATTATGTGCTGATGGATAGCAAAACCTATAAGGTCATTAAAGTGGTACGCTAAGATATTCAGCTAGATTTAAAACAGCGTAGTAACGCTGTTTTTTATTTTTGTTGTGTATTTACAAAAAATTCCTTATTTGGTCATATTTATGTCGTATCTTGTGATTACGATTAGATATTTTGGTGTTTTTAGGCATGACAAAGGTTTTACAGCGCGTGACTACGCCTACGGTGTTATTGGGTCTTAGCGTGATGCTGTTAGGATGTGGCCAAACGCCTGCACCTGAGGCAACTGCGCAACCTGAGCCAGAAATGACGCAAAGTGCATCTGAAGATGTTCAAGCTGAATTAAAATCAGGCAGCATGTTTTCAATTGTACGTGATGTCGCAGATGTACAACTCAAAGCCGGCAGTTATATTGAAGAGTTGCAGCAAACTCAAACTGAGTTACAAGATGCAGTTGAATTAAAAGATGCGCAAAAACTTGAACAAGCAGCCACGAGTTTACAAAGTCAGTTGACTGGCTTTAATCAAGCACTGGTGAGCTTAGATTTAAAAAGTCAGGAAATTGATCAAATTCGTAGCAATATCATTGCAGCCAATGAAAAAGTGCTTAATTCTGATTTCTTAAATGGCAAATTAGACTTTGCCACTGTTGACTTTAAACAAATTGAAGCACAAATGGGCAATGTACAAGGTGAAATGCTTAAACTTGCAGCCATGTTAATCCCTCAGGAAAAAGCAGAGTCTTAAAACGCCTAGTGAAGTCTAAACCATTTAGGCTTCACGACTTGATTACAGCATCACATCAGATGCATAACATACGCTGTGTTGAAAGCTTGCTAGCATGTATAAAAATTAAAACAATAAGGAATAGCAGATGCATCAGTCCATTTACTCTATCGTGCCTGTTACATTTCGTTTAGATTTAAAAGATCCTTTTATTTTTAAAGCACATCATATCGATCATTTTCCTGAAGGCAATGCCGAGCTGGGGCCTCAATATCCTGCTGTAAATCAAGAATATCATATGTATTATGGTGAAACTGTGCCCGGTTTTCCGCAACATCCACATACCGGCTTTGAAACCATTACCTTAGTTGAACAAGGGGTAATTGATCATTTTGATTCGCTTGGTAATGCTGGTCGTTATGCTGCCGGTGATGTGCAATGGCTCAGTACAGGCAATGGGGTTGAACATTGTGAAATGTTTCCGCTGATTCACCAAGATCGAGCCAACCCCTTAGAGCTTTTTCAGATTTGGTTTAATTCATCTTCTACACAAAAGCAGCAAGACCCTGACTATAAAATGCTGTGGCGCGAAGATATTCCACATGTTTATTTAGAGGATACACAAGGCAGTATTGCTGATATTCGTGTGGTGGCAGGTCAATTTAATCAAACAGTTGCTTTAGCTTGCCCAACACATTCTTGGGCTGCTAGCGATGAAAATCATGTGAATATTTTTCTGATCCAAATTACTGCACATAGCAGTGTCACCATTCCTGCAACTACAGCTACTTCCACTCGCTTTGCCTACTTTTATCAAGGCTCAGAATTAAAACTCTTTGATCAGAGCCTACAATCTAAACATCTTATAGAACTCCAACCAGATGTAGCAGTCAGCTTAACAGCAGGTGATCAAGAAGCACGTATTTTATGGTTAGAGGGCGAACCGATTGGCGAGCCTGTGGCGATGCGTGGCCCATTTGTCATGAATACTCAACAAGAGTTAGATGAGGCTTTTGGACGCTATCGCGCCACCCAATTTGGCAACTGGCCGTGGTCAAGTGCTGCCCCTACCTTTAAGCGTGAACAACCCCGTTTTTCAACTTATAACGGTGGTGAGCGTGAAGAATTCCCACAAGAATCTTAATATTGCTTAATAAGACGTGTCAGCATATGCTCAATTTTGCTAGCACTTAGATGATTGAGATATGCAACTTATTTTATTGTGTGGGGTACAAGCCTCGGGTAAGTCTACCTTTTATCAGCAATATTTTTATCACACGCATTTGCGTTTAAATTTAGATATGCTGAAAACTCGGCATCGTGAAAATATGATTTTCGAAGCGTGTTTAGCTTCAAAAACCAAAATGGTGATTGACAATACCAACCCTGATGTTGCATCACGTGGTCGCTATATTCAACGTGCCTATGATGCAGGCTTTGAGGTGATTGCCTATTATTTTGCAACTGATTTAAACAGTACTTTAAAGCGTAATCGGCAACGCATAGGCAAAGCCAATATTCCTGAAGCAGGTGTACGAGCAACCTATAAAAAACTAGAAATACCTCAATTAGCTGAGGGTTTTGCTGAAATTTTTCAGGTTCAAATTGTAGATGATCAACAATTTTCAATTCAGCTACTAGAAGTTGTTTGATGCCATTGTTTAAAGGCTGCTTGCATCTTATCTTGTGTAGCGGTATCTACTTGTTGAGCTTTGAGTTGAGTAAAGTTGGCTTGATAAACCTGTTGGCTCAATTGTTTTGCAAGCTGTTCAAGCGCAGCTCTACCCTGTTGCTGATAATCTAAAATTTGCTGCTGAGTTAACTGTAAATGCCAACAATGCATGGCATCGCCTGTATCGATTGCAAAGCCTAAATAATAGTTTTTTTGATCTTGGTAAAGTTCCCAAAAATGGGCTTGTTGTTGGATGAGTTTCATAAAAATTTTCTAATTTCATATTTCTTATTTGAAAATAATATTTTCTGACATCAGTCTGCAAATACTATCGTTATATTTTTCGATAATTAATGGTAATCGATTTTTAAAAAGCTCAGCATTTTTTAAATGAGTTGAGTTACAAACTTCTCCCTTATACTCATGATATTTCTCCAAAATTGGATTTAATAGCTGATTTAATTCACTTTTAAAATCTTTGATTGTTGCTTCGTAACGATTATCATGAAATATGATTTGATAATATTCAAATCTATTAACTATCTCTCTTAAATGAGCATTTACATTGAAAATTTGCTTAATTAAGCCTCCATCGTCAAAGTCTGTAATCTCACCATGATTGCTATAAATTTCTTCCAACCAAGAATCATGCAAGTTTTGAAGCGTAGAAATTTCATTTTTTAAATCCACATATTTATTAAAAATTTTTTGAAAGTAATTACTTTTTAAATTTTCTCTATGCTGAACTTTCCAATAACCGACTAACAAATATGCGACTACAGCAGCGTACAACGTTGCCCCCATACTTAGACAAGATGCCAAAGTAGCACCTTTATCCATTGATATAGGTAAGATTACATAGGTAGCAAAGAACCAAATAGATATAAAAATAAAGAGGAATGTGAGAATCATCTTAAGAAACAATTTCATATCATCATGTTTTCTTTATTTATCATTTCACTTATTTATAACATAAAAAAAGCCACTCAAATGAGTGGCTTTTTCGATCTTAAACTACGTCTTATTGAGCGCGGTTTTTGATTTTGCGGATCGTGTCTAACTGAGCAGCAGTTTCTGCAAGAGCAGCTAATGCAGCAGCAGTGTCCAAATCGCTCTTTTGATTTGCAAGCAAGTTTTCAGCATTTTTACGTGCTTCAATAATTGCCGCTTCATCTAAGTTTTCTGCACGGACTGCAGTATCTGCAAGTACCGTAACAACATGCGGTTGAACTTCTAGAACACCACCAGATACATAGATTAACTCTTCTGTACCGTTTTCAAGCACAACGCGGATCGCGCCAGGCTTGAGCAAAGTAACTAATGGTGTATGACCAGGCATAATACCCAATTCACCGCCAGCACCTTTTGCGATAATCATGCTGATCGTGCCTGAGTACAAAGACTCTTTAACACTTACAACATCACATTGCATAGTCGCCATGAGAATCTCCTAAATTAGGGAACTAATTAAAGTTTCTCAGCTTTAGCAAGTACTTCGTCAATACCACCAACCATGTAGAACGCTTGTTCTGGGATGTGATCGTATTCACCAGCTAAAAGACCTTTAAAGCCACGAATCGTTTCTTTAAGCGGTACAAGTTTACCAGGAGCACCAGTAAACACTTCAGCTACGTGGAACGGTTGAGAGAAGAAACGTTGGATCTTACGTGCGCGATACACGATAAGTTTGTCTTCTTCTGCCAATTCGTCCATACCAAGAATTGCGATAATGTCTTTCAATTCTTTGTAACGTTGAAGAACGTTTTGAACTGAACGAGCAATTTCGTAATGCTCAGCACCAACTACTAGTGGATCTAGCTGACGTGAAGTTGAGTCAAGTGGATCGATCGCTGGGTAAATACCAGAAGATGCGATGTCACGGCTCAATACAACAGTTGCGTCTAAGTGAGCAAACGTTGTAGCAGGCGATGGATCTGTTAAGTCATCGGCAGGTACGTATACCGCTTGGATTGACGTAATAGAACCAGACTTAGTCGATGTAATACGTTCTTGAAGAACACCCATCTCTTCTGCAAGTGTAGGCTGGTAACCTACAGCAGATGGCATACGACCTAGAAGTGCTGATACTTCAGTACCTGCTAGTGTATAACGGTAGATGTTGTCTACGAACAATAATACGTCACGGCCTTTACCGTTTTCGTCTTTCTCGTCACGGAAGTACTCAGCCATAGTAAGACCAGTCAACGCTACGCGTAAACGGTTACCAGGTGGCTCGTTCATCTGACCGTAGACCATTGCTACTTTGTCAAGTACGTTAGAGTCTTTCATCTCGTGGTAGAAGTCATTACCTTCACGAGTACGCTCACCAACACCAGCAAACACAGATAAACCTGAGTGAGCTTTCGCGATGTTGTTGATCAACTCCATCATGTTTACAGTTTTACCAACACCGGCACCACCGAACAGACCAACTTTACCACCTTTAGCGAACGGGCAAAGTAAGTCAATGACTTTAATACCAGTTTCTAAAAGGTCGGTAGAAGCCGCTTGTTCAGCATAAGAAGGCGCTTGACGGTGAATTGGTAAACGCGCTTCAGTTGCAACAGGACCAGCTTCGTCGATTGGGCGACCAAGAACGTCCATGATACGACCAAGTGTCGCTGTACCTACAGGTACAGAGATTGGCGCGCCAGTGTTAGTTACGTTCAAACCACGCTTAAGGCCTTCAGTAGAACCCATTGCAATAGTACGAACTACGCCATCACCAAGTTGTTGCTGAACTTCTAATGTAGTTTCAGTACCGTCAACTTGGAGAGCGTCATAGATCTTAGGAACGCTGTTGCGTTCAAACTCGACGTCGATAACCGCGCCGATGATCTGAATGATACGACCGCCACTCATTGCTGTCTCCTCAATTCAAAATAATGTTAAACGGCAGCGGCACCACCAACGATCTCAGAAATTTCCTGAGTAATCGCGGCTTGACGCAGCTTGTTATAAATAAGTTGTAGGCTCTTAATGATCTCGCCTGCGTTGTCAGTTGCAGCTTTCATAGCAACCATACGTGCAGACTGCTCACATGCGATGTTTTCAATCACACCTTGATACACCACAGACTCAATGTAACGAACCAATAAGCCATTAAGAAGCTCTTCAGCTTGTGGCTCATAGATATAATCCCAACCATATTGACGGTTAAGATTCTCGTTCTCATCAGCCGCAGCTAAAGGAACAAGTTGTTCGATTTTTTGATTTTGAGTCATGGCATTAACAAAGCCGTTTGACACTAGATAAATACGATCTAACTCGCCTTTATCATAAGCGTCCAACATCACTTGTACAGAACCAGATAACTGTTCAAGACTTGGGGTGTCGCCTACATTCGTAGTCGCGCCAAGTACTTTACCGCCGTAGTTTTTAAAAAACGAAACCGCTTTTTGACCAATTAAAGCAAATTGAACTTCAATTGACTGCTCTTTTTGCTGTTGAACGTGTTTGACCACTTTCTTGAACAAGTTAATGTTCAAACCACCAGCAAGGCCACGATCTGAAGACACAATGATATAGCCAACGCGCTTTACAGGACGTTCAACCATATAACGGTGTTTGTATTCAGGATTCGCTTGAACCAAATGAGCAATTACACGGTGCATATTTTCGGCATACGGACGGCCTTGAGCCATGCGCTCTTGCGCACGACGCATCTTAGAAGCTGCTACCATCTGCATCGCGCGAGTAATTTTCTGCGTGCTTTTGATACTAGCTACTTTGGCGCGAATTTCTTTTAAATTTGCCATACGCTTAACCTAGTATTCGAAGGCCCTTGCGAGCCCTCGAAGGTTGATTCCGTGAACCAAACCCAGACTAAATGAGCCGTTGCTCAATTAGTAAGTTTGAGTCGCTTTGAACTTTTCAATACCCGCTTTAAATTCAGCTTCGATTTCTTTATCCCAAGCACCAGTCTGGTCAATTTTTTGCATTAACGCAGCATGTTCAGAACGGAAGTAAGAAATTAACGCAGCATCAAAGTCTACGATTTTCTTCACTTCAACGTCAGTCATGTAACCTTCGTTAGATGCATAAACTGAAACAGCTTGGTCAGCGATTGAATATGGAGCATATTGTTTTTGCTTCATTAATTCAGTAACACGTTGACCATGTTCAAGTTGCTTACGCGTTGCTTCATCAAGATCAGAAGCAAACTGAGCAAACGCTGCAAGTTCACGGTATTGCGCTAAAGCGGTACGGATACCACCAGACAATTTTTTGATAACTTTAGTCTGCGCTGAACCACCAACACGAGATACAGAGATACCCGCGTTCACAGCAGGACGGATACCTGCGTTGAATAATGATGTTTCAAGGAAGATCTGACCGTCAGTGATCGAAATTACGTTCGTTGGTACGAATGCAGATACGTCACCCGCTTGAGTTTCAATGATTGGTAAAGCAGTTAATGAACCAGTTTGGCCTTTAACTTCACCATTCGTGAACTTCTCAACGTAGTCAGCTGAAACGCGCGAAGCACGTTCAAGAAGACGCGAGTGAAGATAGAATACGTCACCTGGATACGCTTCACGACCTGGTGGACGACGTAATAACAATGAAATTTGACGGTAAGCAACAGCTTGCTTAGACAAATCATCATAGATAATTAACGCATCTTCACCGCGATCACGGAAGTATTCACCCATTGTACAGCCAGAGTACGGAGCAAGGAAAAGCATTGCTGCTGGATCCGCTGCCGCTGCTGCTACAACAGTAGTGTACGCCATAGCGCCAGTTTCTTCTAACTTACGTACTACGTTAGCAATCGTCGATTGTTTTTGACCAATTGCAACATAGATACATTTAATGCCAGAATTTTTCTGAGCGATGATCGCATCGATCGCCATTGCTGTTTTACCAGTTTGACGGTCACCAATGATCAACTCACGCTGACCACGGCCGACTGGAATCATTGTATCTACTGATTTATAACCAGTTTGTACAGGTTCATCCACTGATTGACGCCAAATTACGCCTGGTGCTACTTTTTCAACAGCATCAGTTAATTTTGCATCGATCGGGCCTTTACCATCAATCGGGTTACCAAGAGCATCTACTACACGGCCTAAAAGTTCTGGACCAACCGGAACTTCTAATACACGACCTGTGCAACGAGCTTTTTGGCCTTCTTGAAGGCTTAAGTAGTTACCTAAAACAACGACGCCCACTGAATCCTGTTCTAGGTTCAGTGCCATACCATAAAGGCCGCCGTCGAATTCGATCATTTCACCGTACATTGCGTCAGCAAGACCGTGAATGCGCACAATACCGTCAGATACCATAACAATGGTACCTTCGTTTTTAGCGGTTGCGCTGGTGTCCAGATCGCCGATACGCTGTTTAATGAGCGCACTGATCTCGGATGGATTCAGTTGTTGCATTGCGCTATACCTCAATCTTTTTAAAGTTCAGTCTTCGAGCAATTACGCAAGAAGACGAGTACGCATTTTTTCAAGCTTATTAAGCGCAGAATCATCTATCACTTGGTCGCCTGCACGAATAACCACACCCGCAATCAATGCCGGGTTAACTTCTACAGAAACATTTACTGCTGCTTGGAATTTCTTCTCTAAGGCGTGTGCAAGTAATTGTTCTTGTACAGAAGTTAATGGGAATGCCGATTCAATTACGACATCCACAATATTGTTATTCTGTGATTTAAGCTGTTCATATTCTGCTTGAATTTCAGGTAGAAGACTCAAACGACCATTTTCAGCAAGCAATGTCAAAAAGTTTGACACTGCTGCGGTTTGGTCTTCACCTAAAACTTTAGCAAAAAGACTCACCTGCTCAGCAGGATTAAGCTCAGGGCGATTTAGATAAGCTGAAAATGCTTCGTCTTGCACCGCAGCACTGAGCAAAGTAAGCGCATTTGACCAAGAGTCAGCTGCGTTTTGCTCAGAAGCGTAAGCAAATGCTGCTTTTGCGTAAGGGCGTGCTAACGTCAAGAGTTCAGCCATAATCCGCCTCTCTTAAAGTTTAGCAGCCAGCTGAGTCAGCATGGCATTGTGAGCTTCTGCATCAACTTGCTGGCTAAGAATTTTCTCAGCACCAGCTACTGCAAGAGCAGCCACTTGTTGACGTAATTGTTCGCGAGCTGCATTGATTTCAGTATCAACAGCTTCTTTAGCCTGTTGACGAATGCGCTCACCTTCAGCTGCTGCTTGAGCACGCGCATCTTCTACTAATTGCGCGCCGCGACGGTTCGCTTGTTCGATCAATTGAGCCGCTTGTGCTTTAGCTGCGTCGAGTTCGGCTTTCACTTGTGCTTGCGCATCCGCAAGGTCAGCTTTTGCTTTCTCAGCCGCATTTAAGCCGTCAGCAATTTTACGCTGACGCTCACTAATCGCATTGATTAGTGGTGGCCATACAAACTTCATGCAGAATGCGACAAACATCGCAAACGCAATCGCTTGGCCAAACAATGTGAGGTTGATATTCATTGCAAATTCCTCAAATAGTGAATTTCGGAATTAAGCTGATTAACCTACAAATGGATTAGCGAATAGGATAAATAAGCCAATACCAACACTGATCATTGGGATCGCATCAAGAAGACCCGCTACGATGAACATACGTGTTTGAAGTTGTGGAGCAAGTTCAGGCTGGCGAGAAACAGCTTCTAGGAAACGACCACCTAATAGTGCGAAACCAATACCAGTACCTAATGCAGCAAAAGAAATTAAGATTGCGACTGCAATAGCAGACAAACCAAGTACTAATTCCATGAAAAAATCCTCAAATGTTAGGTTAAATCAAAACTAATAATCATCTAACCATTAACGAACAATTAGATAAAAAAATACGATTAATGTTTTTCACTTGCCATACTTAAGTACACGATGGTCAACATCATAAATACGAAAGCTTGCAGTGTAATTACAAGAATATGGAAAATTGCCCAAGGTACAGACAATGCCCATTGGATCCAGAACGGTAATAGTGCAATCAGAATGAAGATTAACTCACCTGCATACATGTTACCAAACAGTCGTAGAGCCAATGAAACTGGACGCGCTAGGAAAGTCGCTAACTCTAAAACTAAATTTACTGGAACTAGTAAAATTTTAAATACAATATTATTTGAACTAAACGGGTTGAATGCAAATTCGCCTGCAAAACCACCTAAACCTTTCGCACGAATACCGTAGAAGAAGATCAAAGCAAAAACAGACAACGACATACCTAAAGTCACGTTGATATCTGTTGTTGGAACAATCTTAAAGTAGACGTGATGCGGGTCCATGCCAAATACGTGTGCACCAATCAATTGAGCTGTATACGGGATAAAGTCAACTGGGATTAAGTCCATTGCGTTCATGAGGAAAATCCACACGAAAATGGTCAATGCAAGCGGTGCGATTAAACGCGATTTGCCATGAAAAGTGTCGCGAACATTTGAGTCAACAAACTCGATAATCATTTCAATTGCAGACTGGAACTTGGTCGGAACACCAGCGTTTGCAGCTTTCGCCACAACCCAGAACAGAAAACAGAAAATCATACCAAGGCCAATTGACCAACCCATTGAATCCAAATGAATAGCAGTGAACCCCATCTGTTGAGCTTCTTCAGCAGTTTCAGCTAACTTCCAAGAACCGTCTGGCATTTTGCCATACGTCATGTTAGTCAAGTGATGCTTGATATACTCGGTCGAAGTAAGGGCATGTTCTTCAGCAGCCATAAATCACACCTGGTCAATGTCAAATACTAATATAGAGATAAGCGAACATCGCGTGCTGCTTGATATCTCGCTCAACTCCAAAAAACTTTTCAATTTTTGCTTGTGCTGATACTCATCGTTTTAGACGTGACACACAAAAAGGTGCGACCCACGACATGGCTTGAACGAGAATAAAACCACAGAACAATGCCCCCGCTGACAACGGTTTGACATTACTCAAAATCAAAATGAATCCTACGATCACAATCGCAAACTTACCCATTAAGCCCCTAAACATGTTCACATAAACCTGTTGCGAAGCTCGAGCACCTGCTGTACGAAACGACTGCCACGTAAAGTAGCAGCTTGCTAACCAACAGACGAGTGCACCAAGTGCAGCGCTGATGGCAGCCGTCGTATCCTTCACCACCCAAGCCAAAAGACCTGAGACTGGAATCATTAATGCTTGTAGGAAGACCAAAGCTTTCGCTAATCGTCGGTCAATCAAGCGACTAGTTCGGCTCATTTATTTATCCACTCACAGCATAAATGCTTGACAAGTTTAACTGGTGATCGTTTTTTATCGCAGGCATTATAGAGTTAGCCCCCTCAACATGCAATCGTTTAACGACCTTAGTCGCGTTTTTTTGTCGCTTTGTAATCCACTTGTAACATTACAAAATTGATTATTTTTTAAGTTAATTCCGAGCACTTAGTAAACAGTTGTGAGTTTTGTCAGCTAAACCTTGCCAAGCTTGAATAAAATCTTGTTCATGTGCCATGCTTTCATCTACTTCAGCAAAAACAATTTTGCCAAGCTTTTGGTACTGACTCTTACTGGCATGCCCTTCAGCCAATAAACACATTTGACGATATGGACGGTTGTCATTGAGATATTTAATCTGTGCCGCTGTTGCCCCTACATGCGGATCATCAGTTAAAGCACCAGCAAATTTAAGATTTAAAGCACGTTCTAAGTATTGATAAGCATCGTGATAAGCCCAATAGCTTTTATCGCTACTGCTTCGGCTATATTTTTGTGCAGTCATTAACATATTGTGCGCAAACTGCTTAGCATTGTTCCAATACAGCTCACGTTTTTCAGGCATTTGCTGCGAACGTAATGCAGCAATAAAAAAGCCAATACGCACTGCATTATTTGGATCAAGCCAGACATGCGTATCGACACTATTTTTAATGGCTACCCCACGGGTACTACGCAACGGTAAAGTTTGTAAAATTCCTGAATCCAATAAAGCCACTGCTTTTTTGTCTTGACCCAATAAGCGCTCAAGCGGCGCTTCATGCGCCTGACCTAACCATAGCACCAAATCAGCATCTTGAATGAGCTTACGATGTTTGGGAGTTAAGCTGACATCATGTCCTGTTTGATCGGCCAACAATAAGGTCGGTGTTTCCACGCCTTTGGTGATTTCCTTGGCAATCAAGTAAATAGGTTGTGTAGAGACCACAAGACCTTGTGCCCACGCTAAACTTGTGAACAAAGCCAGTGATATAAATGCAATGAAACGGGACATGAGGAGAGATCGCTAGATTTTTAACTGCTGTTATAATATAACAATAGAACAAAAATACCTATGCGTAATCGAAAGTCTAAGCGCTTCGTGCTAAAATTTAATGTCCACTTTTCTTGACTCTCCGAACTGAGGTTTGCGCATGAGCTTATGTTCGCATGAACACCATAATGTTTTGCACGGCGTCCACGATCATCACAATGTGGCAGCGCGTTTAGCAGAAGCAGAAAGTCTCTGTGCTACAACGGGCGCGCGTTTAACCCCTTTACGTAAAGAAGTCTTAGAACTGATTTTAAATGCCACAGGTCCTATGGGTGCCTATGATTTATTGGCCAAAATTAAAGGTCAATCCGATCGCCCTGCGGCGCCACCTACCGTGTATCGGACTTTAGACTTTTTATTAGAAAAAGGTTTGATTCACCGCTTAACCTCTATTAATGCTTATATTCCTTGTTGTCATCCACGTGAAGGTCATCAAGCCGCATTTTTAATTTGTACCGAATGTAAAATAGTCAAAGAAGCCTCAGCCCAAACCTTGTTACAACAGCTTAAAACTTTGGCCGATGATGATGGCTTTACCCCGCATCACAGCATTATTGAAATTTCAGGTATTTGCCAACAGTGTCAAACGCTATGAATCCGCCTTTAATTGAGTTACGTGACATTGGCGTGCGCATTGATCAACGCGATATTTTAAAACATGTTGACTTTAGTTTGCATCAACAAGAGATCGTGACTTTAATTGGTCCGAATGGCGCGGGTAAATCGACTTTAATTAAGGTCTTACTTGGGATTATTAAAGCGCAAAGCGGACAAGTGTTAACCCAAAAAAAATTAAAGTTCTCCTATGTGCCACAAAAATTTAATCCTTCACATAGTTTACCGCTACGTGTGTGTGATTTATTGGCACTTGAAAAATGTGATGCCAGCATTAAAGCCGAAGTGATTCGCGATACCGGCATTGCCAAATTGGATCAATTAAAAGTTCAGCAACTCTCAGGTGGTGAACGGCAACGTGTGTTAATTGCTCGTGCTTTATTGCGTCAGCCCGATATTTTAGTACTTGATGAACCGATGCAAGGCTTAGACATTCAATCTGAAGCTGAACTTTATACCTATGTGAGTAGCTTGCCGGCGAAATATGGCTGTGCGGTACTGATGGTGTCGCATGATTTACAGTGGGTTATGCAAGGCACACATCGCGTGGTGTGTTTGAATAAGCATATCTGTTGCAGTGGCTCACCGGCCAACGTACAGCAGCATCCAGAATACCAAGCGATCTTTGGTAGTAATCGGGTCTTTTATCAACATCATCACGACCACTGTGCGCATGGCGATACAGCAACCCCGTGTCAACATGATCCACGCCCGCATATTCACCCAGAACCGGAAGTTTAATACATGATGGATTGGTTACAGCTGTTACTGCCGGCATGGATCATGGGAACCTTATTGGTGTTTTTGACCGCACCATTAGGCTGTTTAATGCTTTGGCGTCGTATGTCATTTTTTGCTGACACCATGGCACATGGCACTTTATTGGGTGTTGCGATTGCAGGTGCTCTAAGTTTACCACTTTGGTTTGGAGTCGGTTTTATTGCCCTACTTCTGGTGGGCATTCTTTGGGTATTGCATGACCCACGCCTACCTAATGATGCTTTATTGGCATTGTGTTCTGCGACCTTACTGTGTTCAGGTTTACTGTTTATTCAGCATATCCCAAGTTTAAGACCTGAACTACTAAGCTATTTATTTGGTGACTTGCTGCAAATTGCATGGTCAGACTTACCTGTTTTTGCTTTGGTAATTGCCACTGCCTTAGTGATTCTTTATAAATATTGGCATGCACAAATCCAAGTTGCGATTGACCCTGATATTGCCATCAGTGAAGGCATTAACGCCAAATGGCAACGCTTAGTCTTTATGTTGCTGTTGGCATTGTTTACCGTATTGGCGCTTAAAGCTGTTGGTTCATTACTCATGGGCGCTTTATTGGTGATTCCAGCGTTGACCGCACGCTTATTGGCACATTCTCCTAAACAAATGTTGATATGGGCATTTGTGGTGGCACAACTTGGCGTGAGTGTGGGTTTATGGTCAAGTGCTGGTTTAAATATCTCTAGCGGTTTAAGCATTGTCATGACCATGTCTTTGCTATTTGCTGTGATCTTTAGTCTACAAAAGCTGCGTAAGACAGCCTAAAAGCACTCCCCTGCCCTACCATATCCCACCAAAAAGTCACCTCAAAAGTGCATTTAGCTCCTCACCTACACTGTTGTAAGCCAATACTTACAACAGTTGTGGCGTATGCTGCATATCACTTACCTATCGAGTGGATTATCCTTATTACATAGGAACAGGAAGTTCCAGAACATAAAAAAACAATCATAAGTTCTTGCATCAGGAACGTGATGTACAACAGGAGTTATACCTAAAATACCGCATACAGAACAGCTCGACAGGATGTCGGGCTGTTCTTTTATTGATGTACCAAACTTAATAACAAAGCTGCACCAGCAAATAAGGTTGCAAAGCTACGGTTCATGATTTTTTGCTGACTTGGAGAACGTAATAAACGTAGCACTTTAGCTGCTAAACCTGTGTAACCTGCCATGACCATCAAATCAATCGTAATCATGGTCAATGCCATAATTAAATATTGCGGCAACTGTGGACGAGATAAATCTAAAAACTGCGGAAGTACTGCCAATAAAAAAACAATAGCTTTGGGATTACTCATATTGACCAAGAAGCCGCTCAACACCAATTTAGCCGCAGATTTTGTAGGCTGTTCTTGCTGAATCTGAATACTTTGCACCGGTGCACGCCATTGCAGATAAGCCAAATACAATAAATAGCCCACGCCAAACCATTTAATGGCTAAAAATGCCCACGGACTGGTGGCAAACAACACCCCTGCGCCAGCTGCCACAATGCCAATTTGTACCAACAAAGCCAATTGTAAACCTAAAGCATTCCAGTAACCCCGACGAAAGCCATAATTGAGTCCGCTTGACATAGAAGCAATTGCACCTGCACCTGGCGATACACTAATGACCCAACATGCCACCATAAAGCCCAGCCAAAGTTGATAAGACATCACGCATACTCAAAACACAATCAAAGGCTATTATAGAATGTTTATTCTGGTCTAGCAGAGGCAAAGCTGAGTTAAATGTTCACTCTCCCCTATGCAGTACAGAGTGCCTCGGGCACAATAGTCCACAGCCAAATAGCAAGAATATATTAAGGAGCTAAGCATGACCGCTCAATCTGTCATTTTGCCATTACCTTCTGACCATGCACGTTTTATTGTGCTACGCCTAAAAGACTTAGAAGTTGAACGACTCAAACAACAGCTTGAAGCATTATTCAGTACACGCGACCGTTTAATCACCCAACATCCACATGCTCAAATCAAAACAGCAGTGGCATTTGGTCCAGAACTTTGGCAACAGCTCTACAGCCAAAGTCCTCAAGGTTTTAAACAACTTGAAGCTATTCATGGCTCCTTTGACATGCCCGTACACCCAGCCGATGTGTTGATTCATATTGCCGCGCAGCGTACCGATATTTGCTTTGCCTTAAGCCAAGCCTTTTTTGAGGGCATTCAAGATCAAGTTGAAGTATTAGATGAGCGCGTTTGCTTCCGTAATTTTGATGGTCGTGACTTAACTGGCTTTATTGATGGCACAGAAAACCCACAATTTCCTGATGATCGTGCCGAAACCGCATTGTTAAGTGAAGACGCAGGGATTTTTGCCGATGGTTCTTTTATATTTGCACAGCGTTATGCACACAATTTAGATAAATGGAAAAAACTCAAAGTAGATGCCCAAGAACAAGTCATCGGGCGTACTAAATTAGAAAGTATTGAGCTGCCTGATGACGTTAAACCGAACAATGCACATACCGCACGTGCCATTGTAGAAGATGAAACAGGCGAAGAACTGGCCATTTTGCGTCACTCCTTACCATATGGTGATGGTCGCGGTGATCAAGGTTTATTCTTTATTGCCTATACCCGTGACCTTACTATTATTGACCATATGCTATTGCAAATGTTTGGTACTAGTGGTGATGGTATTCATGACCGTTTACTGCATTTTGTGACCCCAATGGATGGCGCGTATTATTTTGCCCCAAGTGAAGAGTTACTTGAACAAATACTGGAAACTGCATAAAAAAAGGCGCTTAAAGCGCCTTTTTTATTTAAAACGTCACACGCTTATAAGGGCGATACTGCGGCGTCCAAAAATTCTTTTCAATGGCTGCTGTTAACGCTTCATCACTCATTAAAGGTGCAACACCATCTGCCATGGCTGCTTGTGCCACTTTAAAGGCAATGAAACGAGAAACCTGCTGAATTTGGTCAAGTTCTGGTAACAAATCAGCACTAATGTCCTGTAGTTTTGGTGAGCATTCTGCCAAAGCAATACTTGATGCCATGAGCATAGCGTGAGTAACACGGCGCGCACCGATCGCAATGACTCCTAAACCAATACCGGGGAAAATATACGAGTTGTTACACTGCGAGATATTGTAAATTTTGCCTTGATAATTCACCGGTGCAAATGGACTTCCCGTCGCAATTAAAGCACGACCTTCTGTCCATGCAATCACATCACTTGGTGCTGCTTCTACCCGTGATGTTGGGTTAGACAATGGCAATACAATAGGATGCTCACAGTGGCTTGCCATGGTCTTAATAATTTCTTCAGTAAATAAACCCGGCTGACCCGACACCCCAATGAGTACTGTCGGTTTGGCATGTTGCACCACATCAAGTAATGAAATCATGTCTGCGCTGTTGGTCCAATCTTGAACCTTTACAGCATCTTGAGCTAAAGGACGCTGAAAATCGACCAAGTTAGGCTGATTATTGGTAATTAAGCCAAAACGGTCCACCATAAAAATACGAGCGCGTGCTTCTAGATCACTTAAACCTTCAGCCACCATTTGCGCCACAATTTGTTCAGCAATGCCACAACCTGCTGAACCTGCACCTAAAAATGCCACCACTTGATCTTTAAGTTGCTTACCTGCGGCACGACTTGCTGCAATCAAGCTGCCCACAACCACGGCTGCTGTGCCTTGAATATCATCGTTAAAACAGCAAATTTGATCACGATATTTATTGAGCAATGGCATGGCATTTTTTTGTGCAAAGTCTTCAAATTGCAGCAGTGCATCAGGCCAACGACGTTGAATCGCAGCAATCACTTCATCCACAAAGTCATAGTATTCATCGCCACTAATACGCGGTTGTGCCAAGCCCATATAGATAGGGTCATTGAGTAACTGTGGGTTATTAGTCCCTACATCTAAGGTAATCGGTAAGGTATACGCTGGGCTAATGCCACCACACGCGGTATATAAAGACAATTTCCCAATTGGAATGCCCATGCCGCCAATGCCTTGATCACCTAAACCTAAAATACGCTCACCATCAGTAATCACAATCACTTTGACATTTTTTTTGGTGACGTTATGCAAAATCTCGTCAATATGACCGCGGTCAGCATGAGAAATAAAGACACCGCGATGACGACGATAAATATCAGAAAAACGCTGACATGCCTCACCCACCGTTGGGGTATAAATAATCGGCATCATTTCAGTTAAGTGATTTTCGATTAAGTGATAAAACAAGGTTTCGTTGGTGTCTTGAATATTACGTAAATAGATATGACGGTTAATGTCATCAGTAAAGGCACAGTATTGCTGATAAGAGCGTTGGCTTTGCTCTTCGATCGTTTCAATTGCATGTGGAATAAGACCATGCAAATTAAAGTGGCTACGCTCTTCTGCACTAAAGGCTGAACCTTTGTTTAATAAAGGCAATTCAAGCAAATTATTGCCTGCATAAGGAAGATATAAAGGTTTATTAAAATCGTCTACGGTCATGCCTAAGCTCGTTATTTTCACTACAATGATGGACGTGCAACCATTGCACTTTGACTATCCTGTGCTTTGAGCTTAACCCTATTTTGCAACAATTGTATATTTAGTAAATTGATAGCAATATCAAATTAATTTTTGTAGATAATAGTGCTAAAAGGGTGCATTTTTTTTGTTTTAGCTGTGTATAAAAAACCTGAAAAGCATTGTCACTGCTGCCATCAAAAGCCAGTACAGTCCGTTAGCCACGATTAGCCTGCTCTTAGGTTATAGGTGAAATATATTACATTTTTCAGCTTCGTTTAAAGGCTTATTTTTACAGGCAAGTACTCAGATGGCTAAAAAGTACTGCACTTTTTGAAAAAAAATATCGTACATTATTTATTCACAACAAATGCCTTCACCTAAACAGTGCGAAATTTGCTATATTTGCCGTTTTTCTGCGACATTTATTTTCGACTGAATATGAACACGGCAATCCAAGCAGCGCTCGATCATGCAGTGCAAACCCTTCAAGCTGAAGGTGTACTCCCATCCGACTTTAATAATAACGGTAACTTAACGCGTACGAAAGACCGCACTCACGGTGACTTTGCGTCTAATATCGCCATGATCGCGTCGAAAGCTGCGGGTATGAAGCCTCGAGATTTAGCGGAAAAGATTTTAGCAGCACTCCCTGAAGTGGCTGATATCAGTAAAGCTGAAATCGCAGGTCCGGGATTTATTAACTTCTTCTTAAATGCCGACCAACGTTTTGCTGTGCTTGATGCCATTCAAGCTCAAGCTGCACAATATGGTCGTACTCAAGTTAATGCGCAAAAACGTATCCAAGTTGAATTTGTATCTGCTAACCCAACCTCTAGCCTACACGTAGGTCATGGTCGTGGTGCAGCATACGGCATGACAGTGGCTAACTTGTTAGAAGCAACCGGTGCAAGCGTTGACCGTGAATATTATGTCAATGACGCTGGTCGTCAGATGGACATTTTAGCCACTTCAACTTACCTACGTTATTTAGAGTTAACAGGTCAGGAACTTGTTTTCCCTAAAAATGCCTATCAAGGCGACTACGTAAAACACATCGCACAAAGCATTATCGATCAAGATGGCGATGCTCATGTTCGTCCTGTAGCGGATGTGTATAAAGATGTGCCTGAGGATGTGCAATATGCTGACGAATTAGATGCAGATGGCAATAAAGTGGTGCTATCAGGTGATAAAGAAAAACACATTGATGGTTTAATCTTTAACTCACAAAACTTAATTGGCGAAGGGTATCGTGTTTTCCATCAAGCAGCGTTAAAAGCCATTCTTGATGACATTAAAGACGATCTTGGCGAATTTGGTGTCACTTTTAATCAATGGTTTAGCGAAGCCTCTTTAACCACGAAAATTGAAGAAGCATTACAAACGCTTGATCAACGTGGTTTCTTGTATGAAAAAGATGGCAATATTTGGTTTAAATCAACCGAATTTGGTGATGAAAAAGACCGTGTTGTCAAACGTCGTAATGGTCAAACCACTTATTTTGCCTCTGACATTGCTTACCATTTAGATAAATTACAACGTGGCTATACTGATGTAGTTGATATTTGGGGTTCTGACCACCATGGCTATATTGCGCGGGTAAAAGCAGCTATTGATGCTTTAGGTTATGACTCGAAAAAATTGACTGTACTGTTAGTACAGTTTGTCAGCTTATGGCGCGGTGGCGAGATGGTTCAAATGTCATCTCGTTCAGGTCAGTTCGTGACTTTACGCGACCTACGTAAAGAAGTCGGCAACGACGCTGCACGTTTTTACTACGTAATGCGTAAATCAGAACAACACATTGACTTTGACTTAGACCTAGCGGTTTCACAAAGCAAAGACAACGCGGTGTACTACATTCAATATGCCCATGCACGTATTTGCCGTATGTTAGAAAAAGCCGCCACATTAAATGTAAACTTTGATGTAGCCACTGCACGTGCTTTAGCCGCTAAACTTGAGTTAGATGCGGAAACTGAAATTTTAGCTAAACTTGCCGCTTATCCTGAAATTGTGGTACGTGCTGCAAACAGCTATGAACCACACCAAGTAGGTAACTACTTAAAAGAGTTAGCTGCGTTATTCCACGGTTGGTATAACGAAAACAAAGTCTTAGGTGATGATGCTGAGCTGACTCAAGCACGTTTGTTGTTGTCTGTAAATGTGCAGCAAGTGCTACGTAACGGTTTAGAGTTACTTGGCGTATCTGCACCACAAAGTATGTAATATAGATTTGCCTTTGAGGCAAATTTTAAAGTTTTACATCACGATGTAAACGATTGTTATGACATCGTGAAATCAAGGGCTTAAGGTTTGACTTT
The DNA here is from genome assembly GCF_947626835.1 of uncultured Acinetobacter sp. Classification (GTDB taxonomy): domain Bacteria; phylum Pseudomonadota; class Gammaproteobacteria; order Pseudomonadales; family Moraxellaceae; genus Acinetobacter. The sequence continues at coordinate 28,909 of NZ_CANQTS010000017.1, forward strand.
AGGCCCTTGAATCGTTACAAGTGGTTATCAACTCGATCTGCTTACAAAAGGAAATCTACGTGTTTGGAAAAACGCAACGCGGTGTATCTGAACGACCGAATCGGCAAAAAAAACCACTCATCCCAACATGGTTATGGATGTTAGTGGTCATTTTAATTCTGCTGTGTTTTGCTGTCGCATTGATGTTGTGGAAACCGTGGTCACCTGTACAGACCAAACCTCAAGTCACCACCGAATATAATCAAGAAGACACCAACAAAGATTACCGTTTTTATGAACTGTTGCCACAGCAACAAGTCACCCCAATTCCAGATCAAGCTGTGCCTGAAACGCAAAGCAGCAGCAAAGTTGTGATTGTAGAGGCACCCGAAGCACCTGCATCTGAGGCAACCGCTAATCAAGCTGGCTTAATCAGCGCTGAAGAAGCCAAAAGCAGTTATATTTTACAAGTGCGCAGCTATAACGACCCCGATCAGGCTGATACACGCCGCGCTGAAATTATCTTAAATGGTTTATCGGCTGATATTTTAGAAATCCAAGAAAATGGCGAAACATGGTATCGGGTGATCTCAGGACCATATGACTCTCAAGATGCGGCAATTAATGCTCAACAAACTCTACAACATAGCGGCATTGACTCAATTGTGGTTAAGCGCTAAAACTTAAGCGACCTAAAGGTCGCTTTTTTATCTATCTTGTTGTAAAGCTTGATCTTTGGCATAAGCACGTTGATAGGCAGGTCGGGCTTCAATACGCTGTACGTAGGCTTGAATATTGCCATATTGAGCCCCAAAACGTGTTGCCACTGCTTGTAAGCCAAAACTCATTTGAATATCAGCAAAAGAAAACTCACCAGCAAAATAAGCCTGCTGAGTTAAATAATCTTCTAAATATTCTAAATGCTCTTTTAAACGTGCGCTGAGTAAATTTTGCTTCACCCCTGTAAGCATCTTATCTACAGTATGTTGTAAAGCTTTCGGCAGCTTTTTGGGTGCCTCATTCATGGCAAAGGTCATTAATAACAATGGCATAAGTGAGCCTTCGGCATAATGCATCCAGTAACGATAGGCGAGTGCTGGTGTTGGCTGTTGCGGCTTAAATTGCTCGTCTACATCATAATATTGTTGTAGATATTCTAAAATTGCAGCAGATTCGGCAATTGTATATTCACCATCGGTGAGTATCGGTGCTTTACCTAAAGGGTGAATATTTTTAAGTTGGGCAGGTGCGGCAAAATTACTGAGGCGTTGATAAAATTTAACCTCGTAATCCAGTTGTAATTCTTCTAAAGCCCATAGAATCCGTAATGAGCGTGATTGTTCTAAGTGGTGTAAGCAGATCATCTCAACATTCCAGTTATGGTCTTACATAAAATATAACGAGCTTTGCTTAAGAAAATCTGCCTCAGTTACATAAAGGCTATGAGATCGCGCATAGCCTTAACAGTCTCATTTACTGGCACGCATCCGTTCAGGTAATACAGGCGCTTCTAGACGTGGGCCTTCATAGGCCGGAATACTGCCAAAACGTGAATGACCTTCAACCCACTGTTGACGTGCTTCGGCCAGCTCTTCTTGGGTACGACCAACAAAATTCCACCATAATAAAATTGGCGACTCAAACGGCACGCCACCTAATAACAAGACACGACTATTGGCAGCTAAATCCAGCTTAAGTTCAGTTAAGCCTGGTTCAGCAAATAAGAAGTTATCATCATTAAGTTCATGCCCATGAATACTTGCTTCACCCTCTAACACCATAAATCCGTACTCAAAGCGTGGATTAAGGCTTAAAGTGCTACTTGTGGCAGCTTTTGATGTTAAATCTACGCCTAACAATTCGCTGTGTACTTTTACCGGCGATGTGGTATATAAGAAATCCCCCACCAACACCGTAAATTCAATACCATCTTTCATCACCACAGGCAATTCTGGGTAATGATCAAAACGTGGTGCAATATTACGTTTATCATCCGGCAATGCAATCCACAACTGAGCTGCGTGCATTTGGGTTTCATGGTCTGGTGCCACTTCGGTATGCGAAATACCATAACCTGCGGTCATCAAATTGACTTGTTTTGGACGAATCAGTTGTTTTGAGCCAACGCTATCATCATGCAACATGGTGCCATCAATCATCCAAGTAAAGGTTTGCAAACCAATATGCGGATGTGGCCCAACGTCTAAACCATCGCCTTGTGGGAAATGTACTGGCCCTGCATGATCTAAGAAACACCATGCGCCAATCATACGTTTTTCGCGGCTGGGTAAAGCGCGTTTAATCACTGTGCCCTGCCCAATTTCAGCACGGCGTAAGGTAAACGTTTGAATAAATTGATTTACATATTTTGCGCAATCATCAGAATGCGAAATTTCGGTATAGCTGTTATTGGTCATGACACATCCTAAATGTTGCTGTGACTAGATTCTAATTCCTGTAAGGCTACGAAGCCATATATGATTTGATACGCTAAATCCTATGGGTAGGACAAGCCTATTTTTATTTGGTAACAAAAAAGAGTCTTATAAGGCTCTAAAAATTATCTTCATCAAATCGATCTTGGTCGATTTTGTAAATGTGAAAACTCCGCTCAATTTGCACACCTAAACCAAATTCAATCATGAGTGATGTTAGTAAGTTTCCATTAACTAAAACTATATCTGAATTTTTAGCGGTTTCTCTGGCTCCACTACTAAAATCAGATGTTGTAATGAAAACACCTTTCTTAGCCTTTTTATCTGTCAAAGCCCCTAAAAATTTATGAATTTCTGGTCTATGAACAGTTTGCTCCCAACGTTTGGCTTGAATGTAAATTTTATCGAGTCCTAAACGATCTTCACTGATTACACCATCAATACCACCATCGTTGGTTTTACCAATAGCTTGTGCAGCATCTTGATGTGAACCGCCGTATCCCATTGCCACAAGAAGATCAACCACTAATCTTTCAAAGAATGAAGGCGTTTTTTCCTTCACCATATTCAATAAATCACTTTTTAAATTTGTTAGTAATAATTCAGTCGTGTTTTGAATAGTTTCTTCTGGAGTTTGTGTCTCAAGATACTCTCTATGATGATCATTATTCATTGGTACTTTTAAATCATTTTCATCGCTTTGCTTACCCCCAAATTTAAAATCATTAAATCCATCAAACTGAGATAAGAAATTATTTGTGATTGCATTCAAGTTGTCCAAATCAATAGTCTTACCTAAGCTACTAATTTCACAATATGCTCTTTTAGGTTGCGTAATTAATCCCGCTTTCACTAGATAAGTTTTCGCCCAAGCGACACGATCTTTAAAAATGTTTTTCCCACTCGGTAATGCTTTTTGGAGACCTTCTTCAGGGAGCTTTGATCTTTTAGCTAAAATTACAGCTGCATCTGAAATTTTAATTGGCTCATTTAGCCCGGACAACAATTTCATTAAAGGCAACATTAACTGATCATAAGTAGGTAGTGACATATCATTCTTAATAAAGTCTTCTTTTGATTAATTATAAGCGTAAAAAAGGACGCCTAAGCGTCCTTTTTTACTGAATAATTTCCGTCAGGAAATTATTCCCATTCAATTGTTGCAGGTGGTTTACTTGAAACGTCATATACCACACGAGAAACATCAGCAATTTCGTTCATGATACGTGTCGAGATTTTATCTACAAGATCATACGGAAGATGCGCAAAACGTGCCGTCATAAAGTCTACTGTTTCAACAGCACGAAGTGCAATCACCCATGCATAACGACGACCATCACCGACAACACCCACCGATTTAACAGGTTGGAATACCGCGAATGCTTGTGCAGTTTTATCGTACCAACCGCTTGCGCGAAGTTCTTGCATAAAGATGTCATCTGCTAAACGTAAAATGTCAGCATATTCTTTTTTCACTTCACCCAAAATACGTACACCTAGACCCGGACCTGGGAATGGGTGGCGATACAGCATTTCAAATGGTAGACCTAAAGTTGTACCTAAACGGCGCACTTCGTCTTTAAACAAGTCACGGATTGGTTCAACCAATTCAAAGGCTAAATCTTCTGGTAAACCACCCACGTTGTGGTGTGATTTAATCACATGCGCTTTACCATTTTTGGTTGCGGCAGATTCGATCACGTCTGGGTAAATCGTACCTTGTGCAAGGAAGTTTACGCCGTCTAACTTACGTGCTTCTTCAGCAAAAACTTCAATGAATTCACGACCAATGATTTTACGTTTTTTCTCAGGATCAACTTCACCTGCAAGTGCAGATAAGAAACGCTCTTCAGCATCAGCACGAATCACACGGATACCCATGTTTTTGGCAAACATGTCCATCACTTGCTCGCCTTCGTTCAAACGCAATAAACCGTTATCTACGAATACGCAAGTCAATTGATCGCCAATTGCACGATGAAGCAATGCAGCCACAACAGATGAATCAACACCACCTGAAAGACCTAATAATACTTTTTGATCACCAATTTGCGCGCGAAGTTGTTCAACACGTAAATCAATAATGTTTTCAGAGTTCCAAAGCGCACGACAGCCACAGATTTTGTGCACAAAGTTAGACAGTAACTCAGCACCTTTAGCCGTGTGTGTAACTTCTGGGTGGAACTGAATGCCGTAGAAACGACGTGCTTCGTCAGATACCATCGCAAATGGGCAGCTTGGTGTGCTTGCAGTCACTTGGAAGCCTGTCGGAATGGCAGTCACTTTATCGCCATGACTCATCCATACTTTGAGCTTGTCGGCAGAATCTTCAAGATCACCAATCAATTGGTCACGTACTTGAATATCAACTTCTGCATAACCAAATTCATGTACATCACCTGGCTCAACTTTACCGCCAAGCTGATGCGACATGGTTTGTAGACCGTAGCAAATACCAAGAACAGGAACACCTAGCTCAAACACAACTTGCGGTGCGCGTGGGCTACCATCAACGTAAACGCTTTCAGGGCCACCTGAAAGAATAATACCGTTTGGATTAAAAGCACGAATGTCTTCTTCAGACATATCAAACGCATACATTTCTGAATAAACGCCAGCTTCACGTACACGACGTGCGATAAGCTGACTATATTGAGAACCGAAGTCCAAAATCAGGATACGATCTTCAGTAATTTGGGTATTGGTAGTCATGGCAAACAACTATGCAGGCAACGAATATAAGCGCGCTATTCTAGCATTTTTCCAACGATTAGACACACTATTCAGATTAGGTGAAAAACTAAACTGGATATTTTTATCCAGTTTAGGGCTAGATCTTAGGACAAATTGAATTTTTTGCTGCTTATTTCAGCCGCTCAATTTTAATTACTTCAATATCAGTAGGCTTAGAACGATGCGTGTCCACTTCTCCCATTACTCTAATACGGTCACCTGCTTTTAGCTGCATCGGTTGCCACAAGTCATCATCTATATCCAACATAATGCTGCCTGTTGCATCTTTAAACTCAAACTCCTCGCCTGCTACATGACGTACGATACTGCCAGTTAATGAGACACCTGTTTCATCTTTTAGTGTTTTAGCTTTGGCGACGGTGACTGAGTTTTTAGCCGCTTCTTTGAGTAAAGCTTGGTCTGTTTTTGCAAATACCATTGGGCTTGCAGCAAGTGCCATAGCCACCGTTAGCGCTGTGATTATTTTTTTCATGCTTACCTCTATTGTTTATATTTTGGTCATTTTATTGTAAAGAGCCAATCCATATATATTGTAATTTTTGGTGGTATTTGCGCATTGCTTGAACGTGTGATTGAGAAGTTAAAGCCAAGGCAAATTATTGCTTTTAACTGCTGACTTTCAGCTTTTAGACTGTTAGCATTTGCGCAAACTTTCGCTTGTTGCTGCCCATGGAATTGCTCGATTTTATTTTACATGTCGATGATCATTTGCTCGAATTCATCACCAATTATGGGATATGGATTTATGGCATTTTATTCTTAATTATTTTTGTCGAAACAGGTTTAGTGGTCATGCCATTCTTACCGGGCGACAGTTTATTGTTTGCAGCAGGTGCTCTTGCGGCATCTACAGGGGCGATGAATCCTTGGGTGCTGATTCCATTACTGTTTGTGGCAGCGGTTTTGGGGGATACTTTAAATTATCATATTGGTAAATATATTGGCCCACGTGTATTTGAAATCGAATCACGTTTTATTAATAAAAAACATTTATACGCTACGCAAAAATTCTTTGATAAACATGGTGGAAAAACCATTATTTTTGCGCGTTTTGTACCGTTTGCACGTACCTTTGCACCCTTTGTAGCAGGTGCTGGCAGCATGAATTATAAGTATTTTTTAACCTATAACGTGGTGGGTGCTGCCATTTGGATTAGCTCATTTGTGATTTTAGGCTATGTCTTTGGTAACTTACCGATTGTAAAAGATAACTTCACTTACTTAATTTTTGGCATCATTATTTTAAGTGTATTACCCGGGGTGATTGGTTTTATCCGTCAAAAATTCTTTAATAAAAATTTAGCTTAAAGTAAGCCAATTAAAACAGGCAAGACACATACCACCAGCAATACTGCCGATCCTTTATATAAGCGATCGGCATTTTTTTGGCTATTGTCAGGATTGAGTAATGCCCGTCCAAAACACATCCAAAAAAAAGCAGTCGGAATTAAAATAATACTAAAAAAACTAAATACGCGCAGTGCAATAGAGGGATGCTCCCAAGTTTGCATGGGAAAAATACCCGCGGCAAACAGTAAAGCTTTAGGGTTTTTTAAGGTGGCAAAAAATAACTGATATAACTTAATTGCGGGATGAGTTTGGCTATGCTTTTCCAAATGTTTGGCTTGCCATAAATAAAATGCCCAGATGAGGGTATATAAGCTACTTCCAATATGTGCAATCAAATTAATTTTCGGCCAAATGGGCTGCATTAAATGAATAAATAAAGCCCATAAACCAATCGCATAAGCATAGCCTGCCAACTGTATAGGCACGTACAAACTGGTTTTGGCAATGCCTTGCTGATGCGCACAACTGGCCAACAAAGCATTGGTTGGCCCCGGAATCATCAGCACAGCAAATACTGCAACAAGAAAAAACCAATTCTCTAGCATGCTTTATCCTTAAATTGATCTAGAGCATTCAAATCCTTATGAATGCCAAGTCTTATTATTTTTGTGGTTGACGAATCAACAATGGGCAGTTTTTAAATTTTGCCGCTTGCGCAATCGCTTCTTGCTGACCCAATAAACGTGCCTCTTCTGTACGTTTGGTATTGCTTGATTGTCCCATATTGACTGAGATATTAGGTGCTAGCCCCCAACCGCCACGGCTGCCCCAACCACCACCTAAACCAATACCCACACCCATACCCGTACGTTTAGGTGTTTCTACACCATTGGCAATATAGTCAGCAATGCGGTTATATTCACTTTGCAATTGTGAGCAGGTCAGTGCTTGATATTGGGTAGGTGAAACGTAAATTGGTTTGACCGCAGAAGAACATGCACTAAGCCACATTGTAGTCAGCACGAGCATGCCAAGTGTTAATTTTTTCATACCCATCTCAAGATTAAATATCGTTCAAGCTATTGAACAATGATTAGCCAATTGCCGTCAATTGGGTTTATTTTATTGACCGAGCTTTTATTCAATATGCTAGTGAGGATTTAAGCCATAAAAGTTTTAAAATACAGGCTTAATCATCACTAAACCAATTAAGGATAGCAGCGCTACTACCGCAAGCATCATACCAGCACGGCGTTGGGTTAATAACAACTGAGGATCTTGTTTAAAAGCTTTGCTTAAAGAAGACAGCATCACAAAAAACAGCACCACTTTGGCATAAAACCATGGCTCAACCGCAAAATCCTTTAAATACAAAGCTACTAAACCGGTGATCACAACAAAAGTGACCGAAAAATGCTGTAAGCCGACCAACAATTTACGTGCTACAGGATTAGGCTGTTCGCCCTGTACACCAACCAATAAAGTTGCAGCACGTGCAAACACCACCAAAATCAGTAGGCTTGCCAGACTCATATGTACAATTTTAATGATTAATTGAGTATCCATACATCACCTTAAGTTTTGGGTGCATGAGCACATTCAGGGCTTGATGTATCTTGACCTTGCCACTCATCTGCCACAAAAGCGTGAATCGCTAAAGCATGGATATTCCCAGGACTGAGTAAATCTCCCACTGCTGCATAAATTTTTTGATGACGCTGTACTAAACGTAAACTTGCAAATACATCACTAACAATCACAACTTTAAAATGTGATTCTTTGCCTGGATAATAGCCACCGTGTCCTGAGGATTCATTCACGACTTGTAAATAGCTAGGTTGCAGCGTGTTTAAGCGCTCACGTAATTGCTGTTCTAACATGATGTAAACCTTTATTTAAATTCAATTTAAGTATAGCGTGCTTCGCTAAAAAGCTATAGTGACGGGTTTTTTAAGCCTATTTAAGTCAAAAATTTAAAAAAATCGGCCAAATTGCTTTAATTTTATGCAATCAAACTGATCAATCATAAAAAGTAGTTGACCTAAATTTTTCCTTCTGTATTATACGTAGCCATGCGGGAATAGCTCAGTTGGTAGAGCATAACCTTGCCAAGGTTGGGGTCGGGAGTTCGAGTCTCCTTTCCCGCTCAAAATTTTTTGATTTAGTTTTTTATTTAAAAAACCGAATAGACTCCGCGGGAATAGCTCAGTTGGTAGAGCATAACCTTGCCAAGGTTGGGGTCGGGAGTTCGAGTCTCCTTTCCCGCTCCAAATTTTTTTTGATTTAGTTTTTTATTTAAAAAACCGAATAGACTCCGCGGGAATAGCTCAGTTGGTAGAGCATAACCTTGCCAAGGTTGGGGTCGGGAGTTCGAGTCTCCTTTCCCGCTCCAAATTCGAAAAAACCCTGAATTTTTATTCAGGGTTTTTTTCGTCTGTATGCAGAATAAGCAATCAAATAAATGCGGCGTTTAAATGAAAATGACCAAGATATAGAGCGATTTGGACGCATCTGTTTGATTTTAGCCATAACTTTGCACTTTTTTTGCTATTTTTCGCATTTTTTATGCATTTTAATTCCCAAAACAGGCGTCATAATCGGCACAGTCTTTGCTCTGCCCCTTTTCAAATTGTAATGCGCTGTGTATAACAATGACCTTTAGGGAAAATCAATAAGCATAGTCAAAACACATCTAAAAGCGTTAGACTATGCCCCATAATCAATGTAATGCAATGTCCTTGATGGACAAACAAGAAGGTGAAGGTTGATGCCGCTCAATACAGTTGAAGAGCTTGTAGCAGATATCCGTGCAGGAAAAATGGTTATCCTTATAGATGACGAAGACCGTGAGAATGAAGGTGATCTTGTGATTGCTGCCACCCACGTACGTCCTGAGGACATCAACTTTATGATCACGCATGCGCGTGGCCTTGTTTGTTTGACCTTAAGTAAGGAACGTTGTCAGCAGCTGAACTTACCACTGATGGTAGATGCCAACGGTGCCCAACACGGCACGAATTTTACCCTGTCAATTGAAGCGGCAAATGGCATCTCTACCGGCATTTCACCGGCTGAACGTGCGCATACCATTCAAACTGCAGTAGCAGCACATGCTAAACCAAGCGACATTGTGCAACCGGGACATATCTTCCCACTCATGGCACAGCCAGGTGGTGTATTGCACCGTGCCGGTCACACCGAAGCCGGTTGTGATTTATCGCGTTTAGCAGGTTTAGAACCCGCTTCTGTGATTTGTGAAATTATTAATGAAGATGGCACTATGGCGCGCCGCCCCGATTTAGAAGTGTTTGCAGAAAAGCATGGTCTTAAAATTGGTACGATTGCCGATTTAATTCATTATCGTATGACCAATGAGCAAACTGTTGAACGTATTGATCAGCAAAAATTAGACACCGAATACGGCACTTTTGACTTATATCGCTACCGTGAACTTGGTAATCCTGATATTCATTTAGCTTTGGTCAAAGGCGAGCCTGCCGAAGGTGTAACCACTGTACGTGTACATGGTTTTAGCCCCGCGCGTGACTTATTAAAACTCAACAAACAAGATGGCGAGCCGGCTTGGAATTTAGATAAAGCACTAAAAACCATTGCCAATAGTGAACGTGGTGTATTAGTGTGGATTGGTCAGCGCCATTTACAAGATTTAGGACCTGCCTTAGACAGTTTAATCGCCCCCAAAAGCGTTAAATCTAATGCAGCCTTGTCACAGCAATACCAAACCATTGGTGTGGGTGCACAAATCTTACGTGATTTAGGCGTAGAGAAAATGAAACTGTTAAGTTCACCATTACGTTTTAATGCGCTTTCAGGTTTTAACTTAGAAGTGGTGGAATACATCACCGCAAATCAAACATCTTAAGAAATTATCGAGGTTATTATGGCTGTTCGCCGTATTGAAGGTATGCTGCATCTTGCAAATGAAGACCGTTATGCGATTTTAGTGGGTCGTTTTAACAGTTTTGTGGTCGAACATTTACTAGAAGGTGCAATTGATACATTGAAACGTCATGGTGTATCAGAGGATAATATCACTGTTGTTCATGCACCCGGCGCTTGGGAACTTCCAGTTGTGGCAAAAAAACTTGCTGCAACCAATAAGTTTGATGCAATCATTGCTCTTGGCGCGGTAATTCGTGGTAGCACACCTCACTTTGACTTTGTTGCTGGTGAATGTGCCAAAGGTTTAGGCGTTGTTGGTCTAGATACCGGTTTACCCGTAATTAATGGTGTTTTAACTACGGACAGTATCGAACAAGCGATTGAACGCTCTGGTACGAAAGCAGGCAACAAAGGTAGCGAAGCTGCCTTAACTGCTATTGAAATGGTTAACTTGTTAAAGGCTATTTAACGCTATGTCGCAAACACTTCAAGCAACTTATGCAGCAAAACGTAAAGCACGTCGCTTTGCTGTACAAGGTATTTATGAATGGCAAATGAGCCACAACCCTGTGCATGAAATTGAAGCACGCACACGTGCCGACAATGCTATGCATAAAGTGGACCTTGGCTACTATCATGAATTGTTGACTCAAGTGGTTGCAAACTCAGCATCTCTTGATGAGTTATTAATCCCTGTGTTGGATCGCGAATTAACTGCCTTAGATGGCGTTGAACTTGCGACACTTCGTTTAGGCGCATATGAACTTCAAGAACATCTTGAAATTCCATATCGCGTGGTTTTAGACGAAGCGATTGAGCTTGCTAAACATTTTGGCGGTGCCGATAGCCACAAATACATCAATGGTGTATTAGATCGCTTAGCAACGACTTTACGTGCAGCAGAAAAGCAACAAGCCAACTAATTGGTGTGTTGTCATGGCTGAGTTTTCCATTATCGAAACCTACTTTAATCGACAGAATAAAAATGCTGTCGATTTAGGTGTGGGTGATGACTCAGCCGTGCTTACCCCACCCCACGGTCAACAATTGGTGATTTGTGCCGATACCTCAGTGGCAGGTCGTCATTTTCCGATCAACACCCATCCTCACTCCATTGGTTGGAAATCAGTTGCGGTAAATTTATCTGATATTGCTGCAATGGGTGCCAAACCGCATAGTATTTTATTGGCCCTGAGCCTACCCCAAATTGATCATGCTTGGCTTAGCGACTTTAGCCAAGGTTTATATGATTGTTGCGATCAATTTGGGGTGAGTTTAATTGGTGGCGACACCACGCAAAGCCCACACTTAACTATTACCGTCACTGCTCTTGGCTGGATTGAACAAGGTCAAGCAGTACAACGCTCTGGTGCAAAGCCGGGCGATTATATTTGTGTCAGTGGCACCGTCGGCGACGCTGCTTATGGACTGGCGCATTTAGGTCATCCTCTACAACAGCGTCTTGATTATCCAACCCCACGTTGCGAACTAGGCTTAGCCTTAAAAGGCTTAGCATCGAGCATGATTGATGTGTCAGATGGCCTAGCCCAAGATCTAGGGCATATTTTAAAAGCCTCTCAAGTTGGCGCTTCAATTGAGCTGAATGATTTACCTTTGAGTGAAACTTTGCGTTATTTACAGCATGAACAGCGTTATCAATACGCCTTGGCTGGCGGTGATGACTATGAGTTATGTTTTACCATTAGCCCCGAGCACTATGTAAAATTAAAACAAAGAAATTTAACAACGAATTATCGTAAAATTGGTGTAGTACAATCTAAACTTGGGCTAGAATTTACCCAAAATGGATTAGCTTACTCTCTCGATTTTCACGGATATCAACATTTTGCCTAAAAAACCGATTCAATTTAGCCATATGTCACCTTTTGAGCGCTGCATTGTGTTTTGTGGAGTAGGTTTTGGCTCAGGCTTAATGCCTAAAGCACCGGGGACATTTGGTTCTGCCTTTGCGTTGATATTTATTCCTATTTGGCTTGCATTTGGCTTTATAAACACTATATTAGCTGTCGTCCTCATGTCTTTGATTGGAATTTATATTTGCGGAAAGACAGCTCAAATCATGCAGGTACATGATGATGGGCGCATTGTCTGGGATGAGTTTGCAGGACAATCTATTGCTTTTTTACCTCTCATTTACTTAGAGCAAATGAGTCTATTCTGGATACTGATTGGTTTTGTGCTATTCCGAATTTTTGATATTTGGAAACCGTGGCCAATCAATGTTGTCGACCGCCAAGTCAGTGGGGGCGTTGGCATCATGCTCGACGATATTATCGCGGGTATTTGGGCAGCATTTTGTATCTGGGCATACTTACATTTTACAATGACATAGATCATTAAGTAGGATTTTTCATGTCTACGACTGTTATTATCTTAGCTGCCGGTAAAGGTACGCGCATGCGTTCTAGCTTACCGAAAGTATTACAACCACTTGCAGGACGTCCTTTACTCGGGCACGTGATTGCAACAGCAAAACAATTAAATGCCAATAATATTATTACCATTTACGGTCACGGCGGTGACTTAGTTCAAAATGCCTTCCAAACGGAACATATTGACTGGGTAGAGCAAGCACAACAGTTAGGTACAGGTCATGCAGTACAAATGACATTGCCTGTGCTTAAACAAGACGGTATGGCCTTAATTTTATCTGGTGATGTGCCTTGTGTCACTCAAGACACCCTACAACGCTTACTGGATGTTTCACAACAAACAGGCATTGGTTTAGTCACCTTGACCTTACCAGATGCTTCAGGCTATGGGCGCATTGTACGTAAAAATGGCGCAATTCAAGCCATTGTTGAGCATAAAGATGCCTCTGATGAACAACGCCAAATTCAAGAAATTAATACCGGCATTTACTGTGTCAGCAATGCTAAATTGCATGAATGGCTACCAAAATTATCCAATGACAATGCCCAAGGCGAATATTACTTAACTGATATCGTGGCGATGGCATTGGCTGATGGCATGACTGTAGCCTCAGTTGAGCCAAATTTAGCTTTTGAAGTAGAAGGCGTCAATGATCGTGTGCAATTGGCTGCGCTGGAACGAGAATTTCAAAATTTCCAAGCTAAGCAATTAATGCAACAAGGCGTACATTTAATTGACCCAAGTCGTTTTGATTTACGCGGTCATTTAACTGTGGGTCAAGATGTATGCATCGACATTAATGTGATTATTGAAGGTGATGTTACTTTAGGTGACAACGTTGAAATTGGTGCAGGTTGTGTGATTAAAAATACCACCATCGCTGCAGGCACCAAAGTGCAACCCTATAGCGTTTTTGACAATGCTGTGGTGGGTGAAAATGTCCAAATTGGGCCTTTTGCACGTTTACGCCCGGGTGCCAAATTGGCTGCCGATGTGCATATTGGTAACTTTGTAGAAGTGAAAAATTCTAGCATTGGTGTTGGTTCTAAAGCCAATCATTTCACTTATCTAGGTGATGCTGAAATTGGTTCGGGTTCAAACATTGGTGCAGGTACCATTACCTGTAACTATGATGGTGCCAACAAATTTAAAACCATTATTGGTGATGCCGCTTTTATTGGCTCCAATAGTTCATTGGTTGCACCAGTCAATATTGGTCATGGTGCAACAGTTGGTGCAGGCTCGGTGATTACCCGCGATGTTGCGAATCACAGCCTTGCTTTTGAACGTAATAAACAACTCACGAAAGAAAATTATCAACGCCCCAAAAAGGTTAAGAAATAAGAGGATATAAATATGTGTGGTATTGTTGGTGGCGTTGCAGAGCGTAGTATTACCGAAATTCTAATTGAAGGTCTAAAACGCCTTGAATACCGTGGTTATGACTCAGCAGGTTTGGCTTTAGTTAGCCAAGGTCAAGTGTTACGTGAGCGCCGTGTAGGTAAAGTGGCAAACTTAGCTGAAGCAGTGAAACAATCAAAAATTACCGGTTCATTGGGGATTGCACACACACGTTGGGCAACTCATGGTAAGCCGACTGAAAATAATGCCCATCCGCATGTATCAGGTGATGTAGCCGTAGTACATAACGGGATTATTGAAAACTACGAAGAACTCAAAGCCAACTTACAAGCATTGGGCTATATCTTCACTTCACAAACAGACACAGAGGTGGTTGCACACTTGGTGGCTGAAGCACTCAAGAAAACACCGAGCCTATTAGAAGCGGTAAAATTGGTGGTGCCACAGCTTAAAGGTGCTTATGCTCTTGGCATCGTACACACCGCGCATCCTGATGAACTGATCACGGTACGTGAAGGTTCACCGTTGGTGATTGGTGTCGGGATTGGCGAGAACTTTATTAGTTCAGATCAATTGGCATTACTGCCAATTACCAATCGTTTCATTTACCTAGAAGAAGGTGATATTGCACGCTTAACCCGTAATACCATTGAGGTATTTGTCGATGGTAATGCAGTTGAACGTCCAATCAAAGAGTTAGATGCCACGGTCAGCAATGCGTCTAAAGGTGAATATAAGCATTACATGCTCAAAGAAATTTATGAGCAACCTGAAGCGATTCAACAAACCATTGCACAAGCTTTAGATGGCAATGCCCTACGTAGTGATTTCTTAAAAGAAGCTGTGGCTGATTTTGAAAATATTCAGCAAGTGCAAATCATTGCCTGTGGTACCAGTTACCATGCCGGTATGATTGCAAAATATTGGTTTGAGCAAATTATTGATCTGCCTTGCCAAGTGGAAATCGCAAGTGAATTCCGCTATCGCTTACCAGTTGTAGTAGGTAACACTTTGTATCTGTGCATTTCACAATCAGGTGAAACAGCAGATACTTTAGCGGCCCTTCGTGATACACAAAAACGTGCTGCTGCAAAACAATTAAACATCACTACCATGGCCATTTGTAACGTGGCAACCTCATCTATGGTGCGTGAAACCCACCACAGTTTACTTACTCTTGCAGGTCCTGAAATTGGTGTGGCATCAACCAAAGCGTTTACCACTCAGCTTGCCGCCCTCATGCTTTTGGTGTTAAAAATTGGTCAAGTGAAGCAAAGCATCACTGCCGATAAAATTGCTGAAATTAGCGCTGAACTTTGGCATACACCAAAAGTGATTCTAGATACTTTGCAAAATGACACTTCGATTTTGCGTTTATCTGAATTGTTTGTTGAAAAACAACACTGCCTATTCTTAGGTCGTGGTACACAATTCCCGATTGCTCTAGAGGGTGCATTAAAGCTTAAAGAAATTTCTTATATTCACGCAGAAGGCTATGCAGCGGGTGAACTGAAACATGGTCCATTGGCTTTAGTGGACAACGAGATGCCTGTGGTGATTTTAGCTCCACAAGATGACATGTTGGATAAACTCAAATCCAATATGGAAGAAGTACAAGCACGTGGTGGTGAACTGTTTGTCTTTGCCGATGAAAACAGTGGTATTGGCTGTAAAGACCGTCAACATGTGGTGCTTGTACCAAGTATTAGCGCAATTCTTGCGCCAATCGTGTATAGCGTACCTGTGCAATTATTGTCGTATCATGTTGCAGTATTACGTGGTACCGACGTTGATCAGCCGCGTAACTTGGCAAAATCAGTAACTGTCGAATAAACAAAACTTAAATAAAAAGGGCACTTGT
>NZ_CANQTS010000018.1 GCF_947626835.1 uncultured Acinetobacter sp.
ACTCTTAATCTCATAAGAGTCAAGCACTATCTTAAAGTAATTTAATCAAGCGCTGCTGATGGAGGGCGATTATAGATAGTTTTTTCAGTTAAACAAGCCCTAAAACAAAAAAAGATAACTAAAAGTGATTAATTGAGCATTTATTCATCATTTTTAGTATTTTTAAAGGCGGCAATCATCTTTTGATCAATTTGAGCACTCATTTTTTCGGGATGATTAAGTTCTTGGTACTTCAAACTGCGACAATCAATGTATTCACAATAAGCATGCTCGCCTTCAAAGACCTGATCATCTAATACAACTCGATAACTAAAACTTCCAACAAAGCCTGCACCTAACCCAAATTTAAAATCTCCACGACTTTCACCTGCAATGTGAACAACTCTATTGGCATCTTTAAGTTGCCAATGAAAATTACGCGGCAAATACATGCTGTGATGATTAGGTGTTTTCACTAAAGGATAAACACGATCAATATGTAGTTCAACATGCTGATCATAAACTTGGACTTGATCAGACGCAAAGTCTTTTAGATATAAACGCGAATACAAGATTGAATTAAATTGATCCCTTAATTGCAACACTATGATTTGCTGTGTATCACTTAACTCAATAAGCTGATACACATAAAATGCAAACGGCAAATACGCAAAATTGATACTGCGTGCATATTCGAGTACCCCGCGTTGCTCAATCGGATAAGTCTGTCCTGCATAATGTAATTGTCCCAGGCATTGGCAAGATAATGACCAAAATTGCCCTAACGACCAAGGCAACTGATAAAAACACCGTCCTGAATCTAAAGTTTTAATGTTCAAATCAAGGCTAAGCTCATCATCATGACGTGTGAAACGCACATGAGGCAAATGGCCTGACAAGATTTCACGTCCATCAAAGTTAAATAGGCTGTTCTGATATTCAAATTGTTGTTTTATATCGTAAGCATGAAAATGCCCAACGCTGTGCATACTGGTACTGACCAACACTGTTGCTACATCAAGAGCTTGGATGATATTAAGATGAGATTGCTCAAAAATCGGGGCGCGTGGCTGACCGATCAAGCTATAAAAATTAAGATAATGTAAGGGTGCAGGGAGATTGGGGATTTTAAGTGCTTGATGAATAATTTTATAACGCCCTTGTTGGGCATGTAACTGCTCGGGGCATGTAGGAGCCTGATTAAATTGTTTAGCACGATTAATTAAATCCTGAAACAACTGCATATCAAGCTCCTTTTCTTGCTATGCCACCGGGTTTTTTCTCGCCATAAAGGTGGTAACAAAACCCGATAATGCATAAATCACAGAAAGTACCAAAATACCCACAGGGATATTATACGTGATGGCTGCCAAGATAAATACAGCAATCGGTAACACCGCAAATGGCACACGCTTACGATCTACAGTTTTAAACGAATAGTATTTAATATTCGAGATCATCAATAAACCGGCCACCACAATAGACACTGCATTTAAGGTCTGCACACCGATATCACTTAAATCAAAGATTTCAGGGGTATTTAAACCCACCCAAACCAAAGTCACCATGATGATGGCGGCGAGTGGACTTGCCACTCCAATAAAATAGCGTTTATCGACCACGCCAATTTGCACATTAAAACGTGCTAAACGAAACGCTGCACAGGCGGTATAAACAAAACAGGCGGCCAAGCCTAAACGACCAAGATCATTTAAGCTCCAACTGTACATTAAGATTGCAGGCGCAACCCCAAAAGCCAGTAAATCTGAGAGTGAGTCAAATTGTTCACCAAACGCACTTTGTGCACCAATGGCTCGTGCCACACGCCCATCTAAACCATCCAACAACGCTGCCACAAAAATTGCGTAAATGGCTTGTTGGAATTCGCCATTCATACTGGCAATAATTGAATAAAAGCCTGATAACAACGCTGCGGTTGTAATCAGGTTCGGCCACAAATAGATGCCACGACGTTTCACCTTTTGCCCTTCTTGAGTTTGTTCTTCTTCCACCACTTCAAAGGTAATCCCATCATGATCGTGATCTTGAGAACTATATTCTCCTTCAGGCTTCGATTGATTTGTCATTATTTTCTATCCTAAATGTAACCGTGTATCTCTAACTCAAGAGTTGGCGGCTTATTCGCCAACCAACCAACGTACTGCTGCGTGACCGCCATTTTCACTCATACGTAAATGTGGGAATAACCACTGTAGAGCTTCATCGGCATCTTGAGAGAATTTCCAAGGTGGATTGATCACCAACAAACCACAGCCATTTAAGCCCACTGGTGTGTCATCTGGCCACACACATACTTCACAGACCAACTGACGACGAATACCAGTTTTAAACATTTTCTTTTCAAAACGTTCAATCATGGCACGGTCTTTAATGGGGTACCAAATGGCAAAACAACCTGTAGGCCATTTTTTATAGGCTGCTACAATCAATTCTACCAACTGTGGGAAATCCTTACGTTCAACTTCGTAAGGCGGATCAATCATCACTAGACCACGTTTTTCTTTAGGTGGGATTACACCTAATAAGCCTTCGTAGGCATCGCGCTCGTGCAAACCTGCACGGCGGTCACGAATGTTCATGTAAAGCTGTTGAAACACATCACGTTGCATTTCAAAAATCGTGGCTTTATCCGTTTCACGCATGCCTTCTAAAGCAAACCACGGCGAACCTGGATATGCGCCTTTGCCTGAACCTTCACGCATTTTTTCAACAATATCTAAATACTGTTTTACACCTTCAGGCGCATTGCGTTTAATTGAATCATCTAGCTTCACCAAGCGATGAATGCCGGTGAGGAACTCACCTGATTTTTGTGCAGCTGAGGTTGATAAATCATATTTACCCGCACCGCCATGCGTATCGATATAACGATATGGCTTATCTTTTTGATTGAGGCGAGTCAAAATCTGAAGCAATAAAACGTGCTTCATGACATCGGCAAAGTTGCCTGCATGGAAATGGTGTCGGTAATTCATGTTTCTTTCATTCCTAAGATCAATGCATATTTTAGCATGAAAAAGTATTTCTTTCCGAGCCGATTCTTGCTCTAGAATAGCTCACCTCTTTTTATCATGTCGCGTGAGTTGATCTATGCAAGTTGCACAACTGCCGGTTCATTGGAATCTAGAACGTATTTTAGATGATTTAGATGAACATGGTTTTACGTTAATTGATGCTGCTTATTCAGAACAATATCAACAGGCTGTGGTGGGCGAATGTTTACAGCATTTACAGCAATTTCGCCACGCGGCCATTCAAAATGGCGTGGTCAGCAATATTCGCAGCGATCATATTTTATGGTTGAGTCCTGAATTTAAAATTGCCGATCAACACAGTCAGACCTTATTGGCATTAGCACAGCAACTGAATCGCGCTTTTTATTTAGGGATTAAAGATGTAGAGGCGCATTTTGCCTGTTATAACGCAGGCGAATTTTATGCTCTGCATCGTGATAACCCCCAAGGTAAAAATGGCCGTATGATTTCCAGCGTTTATTACTTACACCAAACTTGGCAGGATGATTTTGGTGGTCAGTTACGCTTACAAGACAAACATGGCGCTTGGCATATTATTCAGCCTCAGCCGAATCGTATTGCCTTGTTTCAAAGTGATTTATTGCATGAAGTTTTACCTGCGCAACAGCAGCGTTTATCCATTACCGCTTGGTTACGTAGCGACCACAGTAGGCTTTAGTGCTTTAAATTTTTAAAAGCAGCCTCATAATAGCTAACACACTGCAAAAAATTTGAGGAATCCGCCAATGCGTATGACCACCAAACAGATTATTCAACGTATTGGTGAAACAGATCAATTGTTCTTACAAGGCAATACTCCTGAGCTTGCCTTAGAACGTGGCGATCTACGTTTACAATTGGTCACTTTAAGCCGTGTGACCCAAGAGCAGCATCACTTTTTACAAGAAGCGATTGTACTGCTTGAACAAGGTCGGGTGGAATTTGAAGAAATGCCACTAGATACCTATCTCAATTTATCGCTGCATTTGGCCAAAGCCTATATGTTGTATTTTGAGCTTACCCGCGAACAGCGTTATGCCCTGATTACTCAACAAATCATGAAAGCTTTAAGTCATGCCGATCATGGTGATGTGTTGTTCTTTTTAGCATATGCTTCGGCTGTGAAAGAAGAACCTGCTATGACGCGTCATTGGTTAACCAAATACAGTAAGCGCAAAGACTTTGACTTTGAACTGGTACAGCAACATCCTTGCTTTAGCGCTTATCGCGAACAAGAATGGTTTGTACATTTGTTAAAGCAAAAAATGCACTAAAGAAAATGCCTCAGTTGAGGCATTTTTTATGCAGTTTGTAATTTGTAGGCATCCATATGCAATTGTTGATTGAGTTCATCGACCCAAATCGCCCAATCATCATCTTGCACCAAATGGCTAATCAGTAAAGCACGTTGACCTTTGTTCCAAAATGCTGCGTCATGCAAAGACACTGTGGCAGGCAATTGATGGGTACGCACATATAATTCAATGGCAGCAGGACTATTCGCTAAGCCAAGTTGTGCAAATAGCAGCTCTAAAGATGGTTTATTTTGCATGATGAGCGCCTCTTATCAGTTTATCTTTAATTTATTATTTCTATAACTTATAAGAAAGATCTAAAAAAACCTAGTGCTTAGACTAGGTTTCTTGTTTCAAATTGTACAATATTTAACTAATTTTCTTCGTTATCGTGCTGATGCAATAAGGCATTGAGTTGATCGACGACAATCGCCCAATCATCATCTTTTTTCCAATGACTAATAATAAAGTCATGTTGCGACTGGCTCCAAAATGGCGCTTTATGTAAGGGCATGTTTTGATCAAGTTGATGATCTTCAATAAAAGCGTCTATGGCAGCATCGCTACTGTCTAGACCAAGTTGCTCAAATAAAAGTGTTAAAGTAGGTTGTTCATCAAACATGCGTTGGGTCCTTTTTTTGTTTTGTCAGACTCTACCCTATCCTTGTTAGAGAGTTGCTTCAGCTATAACAGCTTTGCAAGATGTTATTTTTTGTACAAAAAAAGCACCCCAAATGGAGTGCTTTTTTAATTTAGTTTAAAACTAAATTAGTTCAACATGTCAGCAATTGCTGCACGTTCTTCTTCAAGCTCATTTAGAGTGAAGTTGATACGCTCACGGCTGAATTCATCGATTTCAAGACCTTGAACGATTGTGTACTCGCCATTTTCGCAAGTTACAGGGAAACCGAACATTACGCCTTCAGGAATACCGTAAGAACCGTCAGAAGGGATACCCATAGTTACCCATTCGCCGTTTGTGCCAAGCGCCCAATCGCGCATATGGTCGATTGCAGCGTTTGCAGCAGATGCAGCTGAAGATAAACCACGTGCTTCGATGATCGCAGCACCACGTTTACCAACAGTTGGAAGGAACACATCTTTGTTCCATTCACCATCGTTGATTTTATCTTTTAAGCTTTCGCCGTTTACAGTTGCAAAACGGTAGTCAGCATACATGGTTGGAGAGTGGTTACCCCAAACTGTCATTGTTTTGATGTCAGATACTGCAACATTTGCTTTTTGAGCAAGTTGAGTTAACGCACGGTTGTGGTCAAGACGTAACATTGCTGTGAAGTTTTTCGCAGGAAGGTCAGCAGCAGATTTCATTGCAATGTAAGCATTCGTGTTAGCAGGGTTACCTACAACAAGAACTTTAACGTCACGGCTAGCAACTTCATTAAGCGCTTTACCTTGACCGATGAAGATTTCACCGTTTACTTTAAGAAGATCAGCACGTTCCATACCAGGACCACGTGGACGTGAACCTACAAGAAGCGCGTAGTCAGCATCTTTAAACGCAACTTTAGGATCATCAGTACCGATCATGCCCGCTAAAAGTGGGAATGCACAGTCATCAAGTTCCATCATCACGCCTTTAAGCGCTTGTTGAGCTTTCTCAACAGGAATTTCTAATAATTGAAGAATAACTGGTTGGTCTTTACCCAACATTTCACCGCTAGCGATACGGAATAATAGGCTGTAACCGATTTGACCAGCAGCGCCAGTAACGGCAACGCGAACAGGTTGCTTCATGTAATTATCTCCAATTGAGGATCGTCATCATAATGATTAAATAGCAGTTGTATTTAATCTTAATAAGCATAAACGGCAAAGATTGTACTCCAATACTTTGACAGATGCATGTAAAAGGCAATGCATTTCACCAAAAGTATGATAGGAAATATAAATAAATTTGCCAAAAAACTCAGTAGGCGCCTTTTATGTAATAGTGACTTGGGCAATTTGACTGCACATGGGCAGGACAAGCCTTATATTGACCATTGGGCTTATAACACACCCGAATTTCTGTTAAATAGGTCATTTTACGCTGCTGCTGACACTGAAAATGAATCGCCTTAGCCGGCAGTTGTGGGTTTAACTTCATAAAACGTTGCTGAATATAGGCCGCCGACACTTGATAGGTTTCTGCATGAGACAAATCATTGGGCACTGTTAAACGATCGGCATAGTTAATGACGATACGAAAATATTGACTGGCATTCATGGCAACACAACCCCCAATACTACGCCATAAATGCAAGCGTGCCCCTTCATCTGGCATTACGCGTGCCACAACTTTAGCTTGTAATAGCGGTAAAGTTGCTGAAGAGCTGCTCTGACACTGCGCAGATATTTTTTCAGGGTACAAACCTGCAATGTTGAGTGAGTAACCCTCTAAACATTTACGTTTTTTACTGTCGTTACTATTTAAAGCACACATCGCAGGAGTCAGATGAACATGCATCACATAGCCGGTCGCAGGTGTACCAGCATATGCATGGACACTCCAACTGTAATACAGCATTGCCCCGAGGCCTGACCAATATTTTACAGCATTCATTCTCAAACCTATGGACTCACCATACGCATTGGGATCGTTGGCATACGTTGACTCAGTGGTTTTGACCCTTGACCTAACAATGCTCCATAATGTGTGGCATTGGTCATCACATGTTTGACATAGTCGCGGGTTTCTAATAAAGGAATCGATTCTGTATATTGATCAGCAGCTAAAGCCTGTTGTTCCGGCTGCCAACGGCGCGCGCGATTTGGTCCTGCATTGTAACCTGCTGTGGCAAGCACTGCATTTTGACTCAATTGCTTTTGAATCATGGACAAATAAAAAGTGCCATAACGTAAATTGGTGTTGGGGTCAGTTAAGGCCGCGGGGTTATAGGTTTCGCCCATATTTTTAGCCACTAATTTTGCAGTATCTGGCATGATTTGCATTAAACCACCAGCACCTACATGTGAGCGAGCTGCGGTATTAAAACGACTTTCTTGGCGCATTAAGCCATATGCCCACGCCGGATCAATCCCTGCACTATAGCTATGCTGAGTGACTAGATTTTTGTGTGGCATCGCATAACGATAATTATAGTTATGTTTTTGCTGGGTACGATCTGCGGCATAAATAGCACGATCATACCAACTCATATCGGTGGCGCGTTTGGCAGCTGCTAAGAGTAAACCATCATCTTGCTTTAAAACTGCTTGGCGCACTGCCCAATTCCACTCACGATTGACATAACTGTCATTGGCACCAATCTGACGCAAATTAAAGGCACGATTAAAGTGAATATCTTGACTTAAACGCAGGACATCGCTTTGACTTGGCTCCACACTTAAAGGAATCTTAGCCGCTTCACCTACACGCTCTTTGGCGAGTAGATTATGGTAATCATCACCTTGTGCTAAGCGTTTATAAATTTCTTGAGCTACACGTTTAGATTGACTATCACCACGTTGCTCAGAGGCACGTGCTAGCCAATATTGCCAACGATCTTCTTGGCGTTGATTGACACTCATGCCATCAATGGCACGAATCACCCCTTCCCAATTGCTAAAGCGAATCGCTTGACGGGCATAAATTTCAGCTTCTTCTGGGCTAAAAGGCAAACCATAACTGGCATCTAAATACTGAACCACTTCCGGCTTAAAATTGTTTTTCATCACCGTAGTGCCACCAATGTACCCCACGGCACGATATAAAGCGCGCTGCACATCTTGAGGCACACCCTCGGCTGCACGTTGTACAGAAGACAAGGCTGTCTCTAAGTTAGTATCGGCTAAACGACCCATGGCATAAACCAAATAGGCATGATCGGCAATGCTCGCCTTGGGAGCTGACCATAGATAATTGAGTGGATTGGCTTGAATTTGATTGAGCTGTGCTAAAGATAAACTTACATTCATACTTTGCGCTGTGGCGATGGCTTGACCGGCTTGCCCTGCACGCAATTGTACCCATAAACGCTGCTCACGATCTTTGATTGTCATCAATGGGCTCGATAGCATCATACGTCCTAAGCCATTACATGATTCAGGATGAGTGTTGGTGGTCAACCAGACATCTTTGAATTCCGCAAACACCAGAGGATCACCCGTTTGGGCACGCACTTGAGCAATCGCACAGCTTTCGGCTTGATCGGCATTATTCACATACTGCAGCACAGGCGCAGCACTTACAAAGTCGCCTTGCTTGACTTTTTCTTCCACATAATCGGCACTTAATTTTTCAGCCATCGCAGAATGAGGATAACGCTGCGCAAAACTCATAATGGCATGTGGACTTTGGCTGACCAAATTACGGTTAAGCAACCAATATTCAGGATAATAACCCAACACGTCATTTTGCATCGACACTTGGTATTGTCTTAACAATTCGGTGTTACCCGCGTTGGCAGCGCGTAGTGCATCATGAAATTGCTCGTCTGCAGCTGAAGCACAGCCTGCCATTGCCAAGGCCACGCCGCCTAATGTCCATTTTAAATGTTTTGTCTGTGTGCTAAAGGTAGACATACGCTGCTGCTTGATCATGTGGGTATCGCCTGAGTTATTTTACTCATCATTTTGGTTAGTTTAATGAGTCTGAATCGCATCTTGTGTTGAGTTGTGTAACCTGATGATTACGCACTATTAATTTTCAGACATTTTTTTTCCATAAATCAATCTGATGCCAAAGCCAATTAGCGCTGTCCGTTTGCCAAAATTTCCTGCTAAAATATGCGCCTTTCGTTTCGCATGCATGGCTGGGTAATTTTGCCACATTCTGGGTTTATATCCCAAATGCGCCGTGCTTTATTTGCTTATTATTAGGAGCCTACATGACGGTTCAAACCTTCACTCCTTCTGCTGCCCCAGCTGCCTCAGAAAACACTGTTACCCAGCCACAGCACACCTTAGTCGATGGATCAGTCAAAAAACTGTATATCGAAACCCAAGGGTGTCAGATGAATGAGTATGACAGTCATCGTATGGCAGATCTGTTGGGCGACTCACACGGTTATGTGCTGACCACCGACCCTAAAGATGCCGATATTCTACTCATGAATACCTGTTCTATTCGTGAAAAAGCCCAAGAGAAAGTGTTCTCAGAGCTTGGACGTTGGCGTAAGCTCAAAGAAAAGAATCCTGATTTAATTATTGGTGTCGGTGGCTGCGTGGCATCGCAAGAAGGCGATAACATTCAAAAACGTGCCAACTATGTAGACATGGTATTTGGTCCACAGACTTTGCACCGTTTGCCGCAAATGCTTGATCAACATTTTGATCAAGTTGAAAAGCCGAAAAAAGACAAAATTAAGTTAGTTGATATTTCTTTTCCAGACATCGAAAAATTTGACTTTTTACCTGAACCTCGTGTGGAAGGTTATAAAGCCTTTGTGTCCATCATGGAAGGCTGTTCAAAATACTGTTCATTCTGCGTGGTGCCTTATACCCGTGGTGAAGAAGTCTCACGTCCTTTAGATGATGTCTTGGCTGAAATTGCCACTTTGGCTGAAAAAGGCGTGCGTGAAATTTCGTTATTGGGTCAAAACGTCAATGGTTATCGTGGCGAAACCTTCGATGGGCAGATTTGTACCTTTGCCGATTTGTTACGCCTTGTTGCAGAAATTCCGGGCATTGGGCGTTTACGTTACACCACGTCGCACCCACTTGAATTTAATGATGATCTCATTCAGTGCTACCGTGATTTGCCACAAATGGTGTCGCATTTACATTTGCCAGTGCAAAGCGGTTCAAATGCTGTATTGCAAGGCATGAAGCGTAACCACACCATTGATGTATATATTGAAAAGATCAAAAAATTACGTGCCGTGCGTCCAGATATGCATCTATCCAGTGACTTTATTATTGGCTTTCCTGGTGAAACCGATGAGCACTTTGAAGAAACTTTCCAATTCATCAAAGACTTAGATTTTGATCACTCTTATAGCTTTATCTATTCAAAACGTCCGGGTACACCCGCATCAGAACTTGAAGATACCACGCCTGAAGAGGTGAAAAAAGAGCGTTTAGCCAAAGTTCAACAATGGATTAAACGTTCAAGTATTGATAAAACAGATGCCATGCTCGGTACTATTCAACGTGTCTTGATTGAAAAAGTCTCTGATAAAGATCCTAATCTGTTGGTGGGTACTGCCGATAACACGCGTTATGTGACGTTTATTGGTGATCCGTCATGGGTGGGTCGTTTTGCTGAGATTGAAATCACCGAAATTAAAACTTTAAATTTAGTTTATGGTGAGCTCTTGAATCTTGAGCCTGACGTGGCGTAATGTAAAGCTATTGCCCTATCAGCGATCTCAAAAGGAATTCTCTTGACTGCAACGATTCGACGTACAGTAAATTTTCCCGGCATTTCAATGGACCGCCTACAAAATATGCTGGGTGCATATAACGGTCACTTGAAGCAAATTGAACAACGATTAAATGTACAAATTTCTCATCGTGGTGACAGTTTTTTTGTCGATGGGGAAATTGCAGCAGTCGAAAGCACCGAAATGCTGTTGCAAAGCTTGCATGATGAAGCCGAAAGCCAACCGATCAGTGCCAATACTTTGCATATTATGATCCAAGGCAGTCAGACCGATCGCGAGCTACAAGAGGATGCTACAGAAGATAACGGTTTAGAGCATGTGTGGTTACAAACCCGTAAAGGGCGTATTAACCCACGTGGTGCAAACCAAAAACGCTATGTGCAACGTATTTTACAAAGCGACATTTCATTTGGTATTGGTCCGGCAGGTACAGGTAAAACCTATCTTGCCGTGGCTGCTGCCGTGGATATGTTAGAACGCAATGAAATTCAGCGTATTTTATTGGTGCGTCCTGCGGTTGAAGCCGGTGAAAAACTTGGGTTTTTACCCGGCGATTTAACTCAAAAAATCGACCCATATTTACGTCCATTGTATGACGCTTTATATGAAATGCTCGGTTTTGAAAAAGTCGCCAAACTGATTGAACGTCAAGTGATTGAAGTTGCGCCCTTAGCCTATATGCGTGGTCGTACCCTCAATCATTCATTTGTGATTTTAGATGAAGCACAAAACACCACACCCGAACAAATGAAAATGTTTTTAACGCGTTTAGGTTTTGGTTCGCGTGCTGTGATTACCGGTGACGTCACGCAAGTGGATTTACCGCGTGGTCAACAATCAGGTTTGGCACATGCCTTACGAGTCATTGATAAAATTCCAGAAATTCATATCACGCGTTTCCATTCTCGCGATGTGGTGCGTCATCAATTGGTACAAAAAATTGTTGAAGCCTACGAAGGATGGGACAGTGAGCAGCAACGCTTAAGCCGTGCTGAGCGTGAACAACGCAAAGCCCTACAACACGCCTTAGTTGCAGACAACGATGCTAAAGCTGATCAGCAGCATCAAGATAAAGATTAAGGATTTGTTTTGAAAATCAGTCTCTCGCTACAACAAGAATTTAACGCGCCTGAGCTTAGCTTAAAGCGCGCTTATATCAAAAAGGTGGTAGAAACCACACTACGCTATATCCAAACCCAAAGTGATTATGATATTGGGATCGCCTGTGTAGATAAGCCAGCCAGTCATAAACTCAATTTAGAGTATCGCCAAAAAGACAAACCCACCAATGTGTTGTCTTTTCCAAGTGATTTACCCGATGAAATGGCAGCAGTCTTAGACAGCTTTCCGATTGGCGATTTAGTGATTTGTATTCCGGTAGTGCTTGAAGAAGCCATTGAGCAGAACAAAGCACCGCTTGAACATTTCACCCATATGTTGGTGCATGGTACGCTGCATTTGATGGGCTATGACCATGAAACTTCAGATGAAGAAGCTGAAGAAATGGAAGCTTTAGAAATTGAGATTTTGGCTAAATTGGGGCTTGCTAATCCTTATTTAGAACAAGATTAAAAACCAGCGAGCTTCGGCTCGCTTTTTTATTTGACTTCAAACTCTGCATGCGCAGGGTCAAAACGCCATGTACGTACCACTCTTAATTCTTCAATGTCTTTTAGTCCTGCATCAAAGCGTGGAAAAGGTGCAGCTTTACGTACCGAAGCTTTGGCAGCTTCATCTAGCACGGCGTAACCTGAACTTTCGAGCAAGCGTAACGCCATAATTTTCCCGTTACTTGCCAAAATCACCATTAAGCGCACTTCACCTGCCAAGCCCAACTGTTGTGCTTCTAACGGATAGTCACGGTTGCCATAAAATTCAACTTTTTTACGAAATTTTTCTAAATAGCCTGCCGCAGGATCAGCTTTGGCATGAATGCCATTCACGGTTTTGATTTTTTGTTGGCGGCTAAAATTTTGCTGTTGTTCTAAATATTCGGCTTCAATACCGGCAATCATCGCGGCTTGCTGTTGATATTGACTCTGCAACTGGTCAACTTTTTCTTGTACCCGATCTTGTTGGTGCTGCTTTTGCCAACTTAAAGTGGTCATTAAAATCTGTTGATCATGACTAGACGTGGACTGTGCTTGTTGTTCAATGGCTTGGCTTTGGGCTAAATGCTGACCTTGACTGCTATAGGTTTGACGATCAGGGCTTTGGCTGGCAATACGATGCGCTTCACGAAATGTACCTGCGCCTTGTTGATCAGCTTGGGCGAGGAAATCAGCATGCTCAATTTGATCACTGCTTGGACGAATACTAATGGCGATTTCTTTAACGGCTTGATCGGGTGTAGTCGGCATGGCAAATTGCACCGAAAGCAAGACCAAATGCAAGATCACAGCACATGCCACCATCATCATAAAGAGCCGATCTTGCCACCATGGCTGCTGTAAGGGTGTCATTTTTTTTAGCATACATTAAACCGACAAAAAGCCTAATTCCCTAAAGTGCAGAAATACAGTATAAGAACAGCATAGCCACAGATATTTTTATAGATTACAGCACATTATTGTAGCCTAAAACCTTAAGCAGAATTTTGCTACACTCAAAAAATTATCGACATTGTGACCGACAGCTAGGATGCCCATTATGCAATCACTCATAAACAATATTTCTAACCGCCTTCGCCAAGTGTACCAAAAGGCTGAAGGATTTATTGAAGATGAGCGTGAGTTCGCGCTGTCGCAGGTGTTTTTAAATGCTACTTTTCAGCGTTTTGTGACCGATAATGTTGGGCTACTTAAAGATTTACATGCCGATTTACATGATGATTGGCTACGCTTATATGCCTCAATTGATGTGAAAGGCATGCAATTGACCTTGTCGGTGGATTTAAAACTGCTGCAAATGGAACTCAATAAGAGCAAGCAATTGATTGTCTTTGAGCAAATTAGCAATACACAGATTTTAGATGCCAAATATCCAAATCTGATGTACCAATGGGGCGTACAAAGTGCCTTATTCTTCTATCATAAAGTGTTAAAAAAAGACCCTTTAGGTCCAATTTTGCAAAAGTTTGAAGTGCTCGAAGTGAAAGATGATTTGCTGTATTTGGACTTAAACCGTTGGTTGGGTAAAAACCGCTCCATCATTGACACCTTAAGTAAGGTCAATATCAATCATGCTGAATTACGTGAAGCGCAAATTGTGGTGATGGGCAATGTCAACTTAATGGCCTTAATGAACAAAATGTCTGAGGAAGAAAAAATAACCCAACCGGCTGAAGTCATTAGCACTGACAATAGCGTGACCCCGATTAAGCAAAAATAACTGCTATTTTTTGCACAACTCGGTGGCATAACCTACATAAAGCTACAGTTTTCGCTCAAATCACAATTTTTTATCCATAATCTAAGTGCATAATATTATTTGTATAAATATTATGCATAGGAAATATTACTTATGGCGACTTCACTTAAAAAACTGCTGCTTACAACACTGAGCGCTTCTGCTTTGCTGTTTACTGCCCACTCAGCTTTTGCCATGAGTCCATTCCAAGCCACTTACCAATTTAGCTATAACGGCAAAAATATGGGCTCAGCAACACGCAATTTAGCTCGCTCAGGTAACACATGGACCTATGTATTTAGTGCCAAAGCCGGTGGAATTGCCTCAGCATCTGAAACCAGCCGTTTTACCTTTAACAATGGCAAAATTGGTTCATCAAGCTTTAGCCGTACCAGTAAAATTTTAGTGCACAATAACAGCATGAGCATCCAATTTAATCCGAGCAAAAAACTGATTAATACTAAAAAAGATGACAAAGCACGTTCATTTGCATGGCAAGCGGGTGTATTAGATGAACTCAATGCTGAATTACAGTTGCGTGAAGATTTAAAAGGCTCAGGTTTAAAATCAAGTTATTTAATTGCCGATGCCAAAGAAGTTGAAGCGCGCCGTTTTACCAAACAAGGTAGCGAACGTATCACTACCAATTACGGCACTTTTGATACGGTAAAAGTGATCTTAAAACCAAGTAAACCTAATCGTAGTACCATTTTTTGGTTAGCACCTGAACTTGACTATTTACCGGTTAAAGTCACCCATCAAGATGGTAAGACCTCTTATGGTTTATCCTTAACTGGCTATCAAGGTCCTCGCAATTAACACTTGCATTTTTTGGGGTGCTTTTTACAATAGCCATTTGCTTAAATGAGCACCCACTCCTTAGAGGATACTCCCCGTGCATGCACTAGAACAGAAAATCTTGGCTGAAGGTATTGTGCTCTCTGATCAAGTTTTAAAGGTCGATTCATTCTTAAACCATCAGATTGACCCAAAATTAATGCAACAAATTGGTCAAGAATTTGCGCGTTTATTTAAAGATGCGGGTATTACTAAAATTATTACCATTGAAGCGTCAGGTATTGCCCCTGCGGTGATGGCAGGTCTGGAACTTGGTGTGCCGGTGATTTTTGCACGTAAGTACCAATCTTTAACTCTAAAAGATGACTTATACCGCTCAAAAGTATTCTCTTTTACCAAGCAAATTGAAAGCACCATTGCCATTTCAAATAAGCATATCAGTGCCAGCGACAAAGTGCTTGTCATTGATGACTTCTTAGCCAATGGTCAAGCTGCACTAGGTTTGGCTGATTTAATTCATCAAGCTCAGGCTGAAGTGGTGGGTATTGGTATTGTGATTGAAAAATCATTCCAACCAGGCCGTGATATTTTGCTCGAAAAAGGCTACCGCGTAGAATCATTAGCGCGCGTTAAGTCACTTAGCAATGGCAGCGTAGAATTTGTTCGCGATTAAGCGAAATTTAAAAAGAGCGCTTAGGCGTTCTTTTTTTGTTTAAATTTTATACCCCATCTTGATAACACAATTTAGGCATACACTTTTTGTGCATTGTTCTTTATTATTTCATGTCTGTTGTTGTTTTAAATGTTTATGGAAGAACCTATGCAGTGTCCAAAGTGTGGTAGTGATCAAATCGAGCAACGTGACCATGAAGGTGGCTTAAAAACCGCAGGCAGTTGGCTTGTGGCATCAGCAGGTGCCACCGCAGGTACAGTGGGTGGCGCAGCAACGGGTGCTTCAACAGGTGCGGCAATTGGCGCTGTGGCAGCCGGACCTTTAGGTGTGATTGTAGGTGGCACCATTGGCACATTTGTGGGCGCGATTACCGTGGGTGTCACTGGTGGTGTGTTGGGCAACTTATTGGGCAAAAAAGCCGGTGTGATGGTTGATCGTAACTTATTTGCAGATTTTCGCTGCTTAGCTTGCAAAAAGCGTTTTAAAGCTGAAGTGAGCGCTCAAGATTCCTCAACAGATCAAAAAAAGTGAGTCTAAGACTCACCCTTTATTAAGCATAGAGCTTTTTTGCTAGCTGTGCTAAGCGTTTCCCTTGCTCAATACACAAGGCTTTTTCATCTGCACTGATACTCATATCATGTCGTGCACCACTGACATGACTGACGCCATAAGGCGTGCCACCTGTTTTGGTATTAGATAATGCCGGATGATCATTATTTAAGCCTAAAATAAGCATGCCATGATGAAAAAGTGGCGGCAACATACTCAGTAAAGTACTCTCTTGACCGCCATGCATCGAACCTGATGAAGTAAATACACACGCAGGTTTATCATGTAATGCACCGCTTAACCATAAACTGGTGGTTTGATCCCAAAAGTATTTCATCTCAGCCGCCATATTGCCAAAACGAGTGGGTGAGCCTAAAGCTAAACCGGCACAATTGGCCAAATCCTCTAAAGTGCAATAAATATCGCCCTCATCAGGGATACTCGCTTGCGCTTCGTTCACCACAGTCGCAACGTTCGGCACCGTACGAATTTTAACCTGCACACCTTGGGCTTCAATACCATCGGCAATCAAATGGGCAAGCTGTTTGGTTGCGCCATATTTACTGTAATACAGCACCAAAACATAAGGCTGATTTGTCATAATAAAGCTCAAAAAAAGAAAACTATACGGTATTTTTAGCCATTTTTGGTTAAGCTTATGGCGAAAAATGGACAAACGTATTAAAAAAATTGAGATGTCTTGCCTATGTTAGAAAAGTATTTAAAGAAACTGCCCTTCTACGATCACACTTGGTTTCAGTTTACGTTATTTGTGATTCGTCGTTTTGAAGCAGATAAATGTCGCGATCAGGCAGGCTCACTGACCTATACCACCTTGTTTGCTGTTGTACCGATGCTGACGGTATTTTTGGTGATTATCTCATCCATTAAAGCGCTTGAACCAGCACGACAACAGATTCAACAGCTGATTTATAGCAATTTGTTGCCTAAAACCACCATCGCCTTTGATAAAGCCTTAAGTGCCTTTGCCGATAAATCCAGCAATTTAACTGTAATTGGCGTGTTGTTCTTATTTGTCACCACCGTAATGATGCTGACCAGCATTGAAACTGCATTTAACCGTATTTGGCGGGTGCAAGAAACCCGTGGCGGCATTATGGGCTTTATGCGTTATTGGACCATTATTTCGCTTGGCCCCATTTTATTGGGCAGTGCGTTTGTGATTTCATCTGCTGTGGCTTCAATGAGCATTTTAAGCAATAACTTTGCCGGTTATGAATTAAATGGTGCCTTTGTACTGTGGTGTATTTCCTTTGGCTTAACGTTACTTGGCTTTTTTATTTTGTATTGGACCATTCCCAATCGTAATGTTCCAATCAAATCTGCTTTGGTGGCGGCAACATTTAGCGCCATTGTCTTTGAGGCCTTAAAAAATCTGTTTGGTTTTGTGATGTCTAATTTCACCAGTTATGAGTTGGTCTATGGCGCTTTTGCTGCGGTACCGATTTTCTTATTGTGGATTTATCTGTCATGGAACATCATTTTATTGGGTGTTGAGGTCAGTTTTGCCATGACGGCTTTTAACTCAGAAAAAGAACAAAAACGTCATCCGCTCATTATGTTGCTTGATGTGTTGGAATTATTCTATCAAAAACAAAAGCTAGGCAAGCCTGTAACCGAAGCCCAAGCGCTTGAAGTCTTAGGACGTGAAGAAATTGGCTACTGGCCGATCTATGTAGATTTAATGGAAAAACAAAATCTGATTCAGCGTACCGACAACAATGACTATGTACTGTCACGTAATTTAAATGAAGTGAATTTTTGGCAGTTTTACAGCCAATTGCCGTATACCTTGCCACAGCGTAAAGATGTGGGCAATATTCACCCTGATGATGAATGGATGAAAAAATTAGGCCCAGCTTTAATTGATGCCGATGATTATTTGGCAGCAAAGCTCTCGATTCCTTTAGCAAAAATCTTAGATGGTGATTGAGTTTTAACTTTTGAGCCTAAAAAAAGCGCCACATGGGCGCTTTTTTTAATTATCCGTTGCAAAGGCAATATCGGTGAGTCCGGCTCTACTCGCCCGAGACATCACCTGTGCAACCATATCATAACGTGCTTCTTTGTCGGCTTTTAAAATGACCGTCGGCTGACGCTCAGCTTGACCGGCATCTGTTAAGCGTTGCTCTAATTCAGCAAGAGTCACCACTTGATCATCCCAAGCCACATCGCCATTGGCGTTGATGCTGACTTGAATTTGCTCAGGTGGTAAATCAACAATTTCAGCAGTGGTTTGTGGCAAGGTTAATGGAATTGATGGGTTAGCAACAGTGGCTGTCACCAAAAAGATGATCATCAATACCAACATAATATCGATAAGCGGAATGAGGTTCATCTCATTCATGCCTGCATCGTTGTCTTCACCCAATTGAAAAGCCATTAAGCTTGACCTCCCACTAAACCTTTTTGCGCAACACTTGCTTCAGTTTTAACGCTACTGTCTTGTTGCAACATGGTATCAATCAGCAAGCTATGTGCATGATCTTGTAATTCGTTATTTAAAGTTTTATTAAAACGCATGCAGATGTTGTAGGCAATCACCGCAGGAATCGCCACAGCCAAACCAAAACCAGTCATGATTAAAGCTTCACCCACAGGCGTTGCCACTTGGGCTAAACCAGCTTGACCGCTTTTACCGACCGCCACAAGTGCATGAAAAATACCCCATACTGTACCAAATAAGCCGACAAATGGCGCAAGCGATGCAATGGTACCTAATACCGATACACCTTTGTCTGCAGAGGCACGTTCTGCTGCAATTTGACGTAATAAAGCTTGTTCAGCCACCGCTTTACGTTGTTCAAAATTTAACGGTGCACACTTGGCTTTTAAACCCGATAAGGCCGTTGACAATTGAGCATATGCAATCTGTTTAAGCTGACGTGTACCGATTAAACGCAGTACAAATACTGTCCATGTTGCAATAGACATCGCCAATAACACGAAATACAGCGTTTTACTGACCGCATCTGCATGTTCCCAATACACTGAAAAGTTCATATTCGAACTCCTAATAAATGTTAGCCGTTAGGATTCAACGTTAATTCAAATGGTTGCGAAGCCGAAATCGGATAAGCAATACCATTTTCCTTATATGGTTTGAATTTTGCACTCATTACAGCGCGACGAATTTTTTCATCTAAAGCTGGAATGCCACTCGATTGAGTCACACGCGCAACTTTAATATTCCCTTTTTCATCCGCTTCAATCAAGACCACAATACGACGTGTTTCGCCTTGTAGGTCTCGGTTATTGTATTGCGGTTTTGGCGAACGACTCCACTGTACTCCAGAACCACCAATCGACACTGATTTTGGTGACGGCGGCGCAGGAGGTGGAGCCGGCGGCGCAGGTGGTGCTGGCGGAGCAGGAGGCGCAACTGGTTTAGGCTCAGCCACGACCACAGGTGCAGGTTTTGCCACCACTTTGGTTTCTACCACAGGTGCAGGCTGTGCAACGGGTTGCGGTTTTACTTCAACAGGTTTCGCCACAGGTTTTGGTGTTTCTGCTTTTTTAACTTGTTCCACTTTTTCCACTTTCTTTGGTGGTGGTGGTGTATCTACAATTTTGACTTCTTTAGGTGGCGGCGGCGGTGTTGGCTCTACTTTTGGTTGTGGTGGTTCAGGTTTAGGCGGTTCTTGAATCTTTACAAAACGAACCTTTAGCGGCTCTTTTTCTACCGGTTTGAGCTCAGGCGTCTTCATATGGGCTAAACCCCATAGCACAACAGTATGACCCAAGGCCACAGCCACGAGTGCCGTAATGATTTTCTTTTTCATCGGGTGTGGTGTTTGAGGGCTTAGTGTAGACATCTGACTCATAAGAATCTGTTACCTTGAAACTGCACAATAAATTAAAACCTAATCTAATGCACTTATCCGTTCATACAATTAAAGTGGCAACATGATAAATGAGAAGTGTTTTCATTTGCAACCCTTAATTACATCATGTGCATAGATTTTTCAAATCATCAAGCCAAAAAAAGGGTCTACTTTATGTACACCCTTTTTTGCTAAGCAAACTTTAATTATTGAAAAACGACAGTTTTGTTGCCATCTACAATAATGCGGTCTTCTAAATGCCATTTAACAGCACGCGCCAACACATTACGTTCAACATCTTGACCTAACTCACGTAATTGCTCAACGGTAAAGTCATGGCTCACACGTTCAACATCTTGCTCAATAATCGGACCTTGATCTAAGTCAGCCGTTACATAATGCGCAGTTGCACCAATGAGTTTAACGCCTTTTTCATACGCTTGCTTATAAGGGTTAGCACCCACAAATGCTGGTAAGAATGAATGGTGAATATTGATCACTTTCATTTCCCATTTCGCAACAAACTCTTCGTCAAGAATTTGCATATAACGTGCCAATACTAATAAATCGTTGCCTTGCATCAATTCATCAATTTTGTCATAAGCTTCACGTTTGTTGTCTTTAGTCACTGGTACCACTTCAAATGGAATACCAAAGTTCTCTACCGATTCACGCAAGGTTTCATGATTCGACACCACTTTAGTGATTTCACAAGGTAAGCCACCACGTGCATGACGCCAAAGCAACTCAAGCAATGCATGATCTACTTTAGACACTAAAATGCCGACCTTCTTCACATCGCTCACTAATGCTAAGCGCCATTGCATGTTGTAGCGCTGTGCAACATTGGAGGCAAAGGTCTGTAAAATGCTTTCTTTGCGGCTTTGTAAATGATCTAACTCAAACTCAACACGCATGAAATAACGTCCGCCTTGAGCTTCGGTTGCATATTGATCAAGCGCGGTAATATTTGCTCCTTGATGATACAAAAAGCTCGATACAGCCTGCACGATTCCTGGCTTATCTTCACAAGTAATCAGTAAACGTGCTGTGTTAGCAGTACTCATATTCATGGTGGTTGATCACACTCGTAAACTAATAAAAAAAGTAAGCCGAGCATTCTAACGCGTTTACTGAGCTTTCTAAATAGTAGATTAGGTCTTAGGGCTTTGAGGCGTTGAAAGATGAGCAAATAATTGTGATGGACCTAAACTGTGCATCAAGTTTTCGTAGGTGGTTCGACTCTCACCGCGCAAATAAGCCCCTTCTAAAAACAACATTTGGCGTAGTGCTTGCCAGACCCACTTTTCTTCTAAATGATTAGAATCGCTCAAATGCCCCGACATATATAAGAAGTTGGTCCAATTGGTCAATACAATCCACAAGTTAATGGTCAGCGCTTCAATTTCAGAATCGGTCATTTCCATTAAACCTGCTTGCACAAAAGCTTTATAAATCTTTTGTCCCTGCTGCATAACTTTATTGGCAAATTCAGGATACATGTGTTTAAAATCTTCGTTGTTTTCTACCAAGTGATACACATCACGATGTAAAAAACGATAAGCCCACAATTGACTACTGAGCACTTGAAAATAGCCAATTTTATCATTGGCATCTAAAACACGATCTTCAGGCAGTGCAAGCATCTGCAGGGTTTGCTGCTGATACTGTGCCATCAGCTCTTTGATAATTTCATTCTTATTACGAAAATGATAATACAAATTGCCCGGACTCATATTGAGTTCAGCTGCGATATGATTGGTGGTGACTGAACGTTCGCCACGCTCATTAAACAATTGCAAACTTAACTGCAAAATCCGCTCTTTGGTTTTCAATGTTTTTAAATGAGACATGCGCTAAACCATTTTCAAAAAAATAACCACGTAGACAACATAAAGCTGCTTGACAATTAGAGTAAATACTCTAAAAATTTTACTATTGCTTTCGTTTTATGGTATCACGTCATGAACAGTCAAACAAAAACAACGTCGATGACCGCTCAACGTTTTAATTTACAGCATTTACAAGATATTTTAGCACTGCAAAAGCAGGCGTATTTGCGTCATCCTTTGTCAAGTGCCCATGAGCGTATAGAACGTTTGGCTCGTTTAAAACGTATTTTACTTAAATACCAAGATCAGTTTGCCGATGCCATTAACAAAGACTATGGCAATCGCTCAATTGGTGAAACCAAAATTGGCGAGCTACTGACCTGCTTAGAACAAATTAAATATTATTCCAAGCACATCAGCAAATGGATGAAACCATCTAAGCGTCGTATTGCACTGATTCACCAACCCGCCAAAGCTTGGGTGGAGTATCAACCTTTGGGCGTGATT
The DNA here is from genome assembly GCF_947626835.1 of uncultured Acinetobacter sp. Taxonomy (GTDB): domain Bacteria; phylum Pseudomonadota; class Gammaproteobacteria; order Pseudomonadales; family Moraxellaceae; genus Acinetobacter. The sequence goes on from NZ_CANQTS010000018.1 coordinate 22,188, forward strand.
GGGATCATTGCTCCATGGAACTATCCACTTTTACTGTCTATTGGGCCATTAATTTGCGCGTTGGCGGCTGGTAACCATGCCATGATCAAAGTTTCAAGCTCATCCAGTCATTTTGGTCGGGTGTTAGAACGTGCTTTATCAGAAGCCTTTCCACAAGATTTAGTGGCTGTGGTCAATGGTGGCGGAGCAATTTCAGATGCATTTTGTCATTTAGCTTTTGATAAAATGATTTTTACCGGCTCAACGGCAGTGGGTAAAACCATTATGAAAGCGGCTGCTGAAAACTTAGTACCAGTAATTTTAGAGTTGGGCGGTAAATCACCTGTCTTGGTACATGCTTCAATGAATATTCAAGATGTGGCCGAGCGTATAGCCGCAGGAAAACTGTGGAATGCAGGTCAAACCTGTGTCGCACCGGACTATATGTTCTTGCCAAAAGGCAAAACTGAAGCCTTTATTGAACACTTTAAAGCTTATGTGAGCAAAATGTATCCAAGCTTTAAAGACAATCAAGATTACACCGCCATTATCAATGACAAACAGTACCAACGCTTGCAAAATTATCTTAAAGATGCGCAAGAAAAAGGAGCTAAAATCATTGAAATCTATAAAGAAAAAGAAGATTTAAGCACCACACGAAAAGTGGCACCCACCTTGCTCACCCATGTCACTCAAGATATGCAAATTATGCAAGAAGAGATCTTCGGGCCGCTCTTGCCGATACTAGAATATGAACAAATTGACGATGTAATTGACTTTATTAATAGCCGTCCGCGTCCACTTGCATTATACTACTTCGACTTTAACCGCGCTCGCGCGAATTATGTCGCGCAGCGTACCCATTCAGGGCACTTTGGACAAAATACGGTGATTACCCATGTCGCACAAGATGATCTGCCTTTTGGTGGCGTCGGTGCATCTGGTATGGGAAAATATCACGGTCCTGAAGGTTTCTTCAGTTTGTCGCATGAACGGTCGGTAATGTCGAATCCTAAGCTGTATAGTTTAAAATTTATTTTACCGCCCTTTAATAAGCCGATTCATAAACTGATTTCGAAGCTTCTATTGCGTTAAGTGATTAAGGCATAACCTATCAGACAGGGTCATGCCTTGTTTTAGTCAAAATCGCTTGTCTTTTAAGCGCATTTTTGATATAAAACGCCCCTTGAATGAATTCATCCTTTATTTTTGACTGGCCAAACAGATTTGCTGTTGGCTAAATCATTGGAGTTACACCATGTCTAAGGTTTGCCAAGTTACCGGCAAGCGTCCAGTCGTTGGTAACAACGTCTCACACGCCAACAACAAAACTAAACGCCGGTTCGAGCCGAACCTGCACCACCACCGTTTCTGGTTAGAAAGCGAAAAACGTTTTGTACGTCTTCGTTTAACCACTAAAGGTATGCGTATTATCGATAAATTGGGCATTGAAAAGGTTGTTGCTGATCTTCGTGCTCAAGGCCAAAAGATCTAAGGAGTCCTTACAATGCGTGATAAGATTCGTCTAGTTTCTACAGCTGGTACAGGTTACTTCTATACCACGACTAAGAACAAACGTACTATGCCGGAAAAAATGGAAATCAAAAAATTTGATCCAAAAATCCGTCAGCACGTAATCTTCAAAGAAGCTAAAATTAAATAATTTTAGTTATCTTAAAAAAACGACTCCTTTGGGGTCGTTTTTTTTTGCATTTTTTTTGCCCAAGTTGTTACACTTTTGCCTTATTTTGTTGGCATTTTTCATGCTTTTGTTTTTAGCCTTAACATCCTTTTAAGGAGTATTTAGTGCCTCATGACGTAGATCTGATTATTTTACTTGCTGTTGGCTTTGGCTTGGCCCTGTTATTTGGCTATATTGCCGCACGCTTACATTTACCACCCTTAATTGGCTATTTAGTGGCTGGTATCTTAATTAGCCCCAATACCCCAGGGGTGGTCGGTGATATCGCACTTGCCAACCAATTGGCTGAGCTTGGCGTAATGTTTTTAATGTTTGGCGTCGGCATGCATTTTTCATTAAATGATCTCATGCAAGTCAAACGCATTGCCCTGCCCGGTGCCATTTTACAAATTGCGGTGGCCACGTTATTAGGAATTGGCGTTTCCATGATGTGGGGCTGGAGCTTTGGCTCAGCACTGATTTTTGGCTTGAGTCTTTCGTGTGCCAGTACCGTGGTGCTCCTCAAAGCCTTAGGCGATCGCGGTTTACTTGAATCGGTCAATGGTAAAATTGCGGTTGGTTGGCTATTGGTTGAAGACTTGGTCATGGTGTTGGCCTTGGTGTTATTGCCAGCAACTGCAGTGTTATTGGGTGGTCAAGCTATAGAGGGTTCAAATGATGAAAATATTTGGCTGACCCTTGGTATTACCTTAGTCAAAGTCATTGGCTTTATTGCCTTTATGCTGATTGTTGGTAAACGTGTGGTGCCATTTATTATGCAGCTTGTGGCACGCTTAGGTTCTCGTGAATTGTTTACCTTAACCGTGGTAGCAGCCGCAGTATCGATTGCCTTTGGTGCATATAAAGTTTTTGGCGTCTCGATGGCATTGGGTGCTTTTTTTGCAGGTATGGTGGTCAAAGAGTCTGACTTTAGTCACCGTGCTGAAGAAGAAACTCTACCACTACGTGAAATTTTTGCCATTTTGTTCTTTGTGGCGGTGGGGATGTTATTTGACCCACGCATTTTACTCGAACAACCGCTACACGTTTTAGCCGTGGTTGGCATTATCATGGTCGGTAAAACGATTGCTGCCATGGCATTGGTCTTATTTTTCCGCTATCCAATCAATACAGCCTTAACAGTTGGGGCATCACTGGCTCAAATTGGTGAATTTTCATTTATTTTAGCCGCGCTTGGCGTGTCTTTAGGACTATTGAGTTTAGAGGGTCAAAACTTGATTTTAGCTGGTGCGCTTATTTCCATTACCCTCAACAGCTTTTTGTTCTCTGCCATTGAACCGGTACAACGTTGGATTCGTGAGCGTTCATATTTGGCACGTTTACTCGAACGCAGCAGCGACCCATTGGCCATGCTACCCGATGAAGTTTCACAAGATTACTTACGTGATCAAGTGGTCTTGGTTGGACATGGTGAAGTCGGGCGCCGTATTACCCAAACCTTAATGCAAAATGACATTAAAGTGGTGATTGCTGAAGAAAACCGTGAAATTGTAGAACGCTTACGTGAAAAAGGCATTGCCGCTGTATCAGGCGTTGCCACCGAACCAAGCGTGTTAATTCAAGCACATATTCAACATGCGCGGCTTTTGGTACTGTCACCGATGGATATTGTCGATATTCATAAGATTGTGGATATTGCCAAAACCTTAAATCCACAGATTCAAGTGTTACTGTGTGCCGAGAGTAAAGAAGAAGCTGAAGTGATTCGTCGTGACAATATTGGCGATGTGTATTATGCCAAAGAAGAAATGGCCAATAATATGAGCGATCATATTTTAAACCAAATTCAATTGGCGCATCATCAAGCACCGAGTCATTAATTAAAAAACGCGCCTTAAGGCGCGTTTTTTTAGCTCATAAATTTAGGCTTTTCATCCACAATATGCGCTTGTATCTCTTTCATTTGTTGTTCAATCAAGCCAAATAAAGCCGCCTGCACCATGCTTTGTGCCACTATAGCCGTATGTTCACCCAATAAGGCTTTGACTTCATCATTAAATTGTATGGTCACTAAAGGCTGTGCTTCTGAACCTGCATTACGCAATGCCAATTCACCACTTTCAAGTTGAACCAATTCTAAAATGGCTTCTTGATTACCAAATAATTGCTTTAACTGTTCAATAGACATCGTTCCTCCATGGTCAACATGGTGGCAAACACCAAGACTTACATTGCTGACTGTAGGGTTAAGATTGGGTCAAAGCTTTAACTTACAAGTTAAAGCCTTAAAATTCTACCATCTCGTTACGAAAACCCTCAATCAGCTCGGTCAGCTCTTTATGCCACTCACGTAAAATATGCGTATCGGGCAACCATGCTTGTGGGCTTTGGGTCACTTTAATAATTAAATTTGAAGAAGTTTCATTTTCAGGTTCAGGTGCAGATGGCTCAGGTGCATACTGCGCTAAACGATAGGCACGTTTAAGCTCGGCAATAAAACCATCTTGAGCGAGTTGTTTAAGCACTACAATTTCAGGCGAGACTTGACCTTTAACCGCCATCGCCTCTTCAATAGATTTAAAGGTTGGCTGTGTTTCATTTAAACGATAATAACGGCTTAATTCTTGTAAAAATGCCAATAGTGCACCGTGTAAATGAAATACCGCTGCTTCACGTTGCGCTTGAGCATGTTGCATATGCTCAGTTTGTTCAGCGCTTTGGCAGGCAAGACGAGCAAAATACAGTTTTTGATTGGTACGGTCGGCATGAAAGCGCGCAACTCGAGACATGAGAGTTCCTTGAATTTTTTTAGATTTTGGCACTTCTAACTTAAAGGCTCTGCAACTATTTGACAATCAAATTCTATGAATGATCACAAGATAAGCGTTTTATTTTTCTCGAATTTAGCAAATTTTAAGCATAAAAAAAGGAGCAAATGCTCCCCTTTTATTTAAGCAGGTTTATCTTCTGCTGCTTTGACACGAATACCATGCCCATGTAAACGCAAAGTATTTAAGCCTTTGATGGCTTTAATCGCTTCACGTGGATTTGGCATTTCCACAAAAGCAAAGCCTTTTGATTTACCTGTTGCTGCATCAAGCACTAAGTTACATACATCCACTTTGCCGTATGCTTGGAATAATTTAAGTAACTCCGCTTCTTCAACCGTACGTTCTAAATTACGAACTAAAATTTTCATCTTACAACCTTAAAATAGGCAAAAAATACCAAAAAGCAGCTGCCTAAGTTACTTTTTGAATGGCGCAATAGGCGTAGTTTAATCGAGATTAATGCCAAAATCTAAATTAATCGACTGACGTTCAATTAATGCGCTTTTTACACTTTGCTGACGCGGACGTGCATGGGTTTGCATGTCACACAACAAATGACTGAGTTCATTGAAAAAATAGCTCTCCAGTTTACGCCCTTGCTCATCGACTTTAGTGACTGCCCAATGACTTAAATTTTGCTTGGTTAAAATTAATTCATTTTGCGCACGGGTCAGTGCCACATACAACACACGGCGCTCTTCTTCAATTTGGTCAAAATCACCTTGGGCGCGTGCATGTGGATATTGCCCTGCCGACACATTGGCCACATAACAGACCTTTTGCTCTGTACCTTTGGCAGAGTGAATGGTAATTAAAGTCACCACATCGGTGTCGGATTGACGCTCGATTTCAGAAATAGAAACCGGATCGAGCACATATTCTTCTAAAAATTCACTGAGCTGAGTGTGCTTATTGGCCAATTGTTTGACCAATTCAAAATCACCTTGACGTTTATGCCAATCTTTTTTGTAGTTATCACTTAATTGTTGTTCTAAGGCTTGCACCCCTAAAGTCACACAATGCTGCACCTCATGGCGAATGGCTTGCATTTGCTTCATGATTAAAATGGCTTGTAAGGGAACTTTGCCAAAATCTTCTAGCGCGCTAAATACTTCATCCATATTGCTCGCTTGCAACAACTTTTGGGCTAAACGGCTTGCACCAACATCCCCCACTCCCGGCCATAGGGTTAAAAAGCGCATCCACGCAATATCATCCATGGGATTGGCCACTGCTCGCAACAAGCTGATCAAGTCTTTCACATGCGCGGTTTCCAGCAATTTCATTCCACCAATAAAACGATAGGGCACATTGGCGGCAATACAAGCCGCTTCAATCGCACGTGCAGCAAAGCTTGAGCGCACCAACACCATATGATCACGCCACGGCGCATTGTTTAAAAAATGACGCTCTTTGATATCAATAGCAATCCATTTGGCTTCATCAAATTCATTGGGGAAAATATGCAGTTTAGGCTTAAGCCCAAGCCCCCGATACGCCTCTAAGCGCTTATCGTAATCAATAGGGCTACGCTCTAATAACCAATTGGATAAATCTAAAATTTCTTGGGTAGAGCGATAATTTTGTTCCAGTTTATAAATATGCGCATTGGGTACACGCTCTTTAAAATGATGAATATTTTCAAAGTCTGCACCACGAAAACCGTAAATGGATTGCGCATCATCACCTACACAAAACAATGAAATACGATCTTTTAGAGGTTCTAATAAAGCCCATTGTAGAGGATTCGTGTCTTGCATCTCGTCAACCAGCATATGTTGGCAAAGACCTGCCACGTAATCGACCAAACCTTCAGATTGCGCTAAAGCGGCTGCAACAATCGCCAAAATATCATCGTAGTCTAAAAAATTACGCTCACGTTTGCGTTTTTCATATTCTTGCATGATCTCGGCAATTTGCCCATGATACAGCTCAAATTCCGGCATATGCAGTTGTAAGGTATGCGAGAGTTTTTGTTGCGTATTACGTGTTAATGAATACACATCACAGAGATCTTTAGGCGCAGGCAGAGCATTGGGATTTTTTTTGTCATCTTTTCCACGGATTAAGCGAAACATCATTAACTGATCATCACGATCAATAATGGTGAAACTCTCTAAACCAAAGGCTTGTGGCACACGGCGCAATAAATACATACAAAAGGTATGAAAAGTAGATGCACGTAGACCTTTGGCCGCATCACCTAAAGCCAATTCTACCCGTGCCACAATTTCACTGGCTGCACGTCGGGTAAAGGTGAGAATTTGGATTTGACTAGCAGGTACGCCTTGCTCAATTAAATAGGCTGCGCGTGCCACAATGGTTTTGGTTTTGCCACAACCTGCCCCTGCCAAAACCAGACTATGCTGTGCTGCTGTCGTCGCAGCGTGTTTTTGTTGGGGATTTAATTCGTTAATTAAGGCATCTAAACTCATGGCATAGCATCTGTGGGGCATCATGCGCTATTTTAACAGAAATTCTTGATGTGCTATGGACAGCCATTTTGCTGTGGCTTGTTCTAAATACAGTGCTGCATTTTGCATTGCCTGTTCTTGACTTATACCTTTTGGATTAATCGACACAATGTCATGAAAACCTTGTGTATATAAATCTTCGATGCCCTCGCCGACTACACCTGCAAAGGCAATCACTGGAATATTAAATTGTTGCGCAAGCCGAGCGACGGCATAAGGCGTTTTACCCAAATGAGTTTGTGCATCAATTGTACCCTCACCGGTTAATACATAGTCGGCCTGTTGCATGTGTTGTGCTAAACCAGTTTGTTGGATTACAAACTCAGCCCCCGATTGTATGTGAGCACCACAAAAGGCCATGAGAGCAAAAGCCAAACCACCTGCTGCGCCTGCCCCTCGCTGCCCTGCCAAATCCTTGCCGACCACTTCGCTGACCTTACGTGCATAATGCGCTAAATTGGCATCAAGTTGTTCTACCATGGCAGGCGTGGCGCCTTTTTGTGGGCCAAAGATATAAGAGGCGCCTGTACGACCACACAGTGGATTGGTCACATCCGAGGCAATGATGAGCTCAATGTGCTTTAAACGTGCATCTAGGTGCGTCATGTCAATATCATCAATCTGATCAAGATTACCGCCACAGACGTGTAGCAATTGCCCTGCCTTGTCATAAAAAACTACGCCTAAAGCTTGTGCTAAGCCACTACCCCCATCATTGGTGACACTCCCCCCTAATGCAATAATCACCTTGTCTACGCCCAAATCAAGCGCGTGTAACAGCATTTGACCTGTGCCATAGGTAGAGGTCAGCATAGGATTACGCTGTTCAGGTTTAAGCAAAGCAATGCCATTGGCTTTGGCCATTTCAATAATCGCGGTTTTGCCTGCATCGGTTAGGGCAAAATAACTATCAATCTGTTGTTCAGGCAATGGGCCTTGTACCTGACAGGCAATTTTTTCTAACTTACACACCTGCATTAATGCATCCAGCGTACCTTCACCACCATCTGCCATAGGTACACAAATACATTCAGCCTGCGGCATGACCGAGCATATACCGCGTTGCATCGCATGGCAGGCCTGCATAGCCGTTAGACTTTCTTTAAAGGAGTCAGGCGCAATAACAAAACGTGGCATAGGCTTTTCCTCGTTGGCTCATTATTTCAGATATAAAAAATGCCGACTTTCGTCAGCATTTTTGTAGTTTAAGCTTCAACCCATTTGCCATCTTGATACACCAATGACCATTTGGTGGCTTTGCCTTCTGGCGTCTCAGAACCAATATATTGCGCTTGGTTTTTACGACTAAACTTCACCAAAGTTGGATGACCTTCTGGGTCTGTATCTGGCGCTTGCAAAATAAACTGATATTTTGGATCAAGCTGATCTGCCACAGTACGGATTTCGGCAACTTTAGGCGCGCGGGTTTCACGAATTTTCGGGAACTTACTCGCAGCCAAGAATAAACCTGCTGCACCATCACGTAACACAAAAAAGTCATCGTGCTTGGTTGAGCGTAAATGTTCCATTTTAATTGGATCAACACGTGGCGGCGCAGGCTGACCACTCTTTAACACTTTACGGGTGTTGTCACAGCTGTTACAAGCAAAGTATGGACCAAAACGACCGGTTTTAAGCTGCATTTCGCCATCACATTTGTCGCACGGAATGGTTGGACCATCGTAGCCTTTGATTTTAAACTCACCTTCTTCAAGTTCAAAACCATGACAATCTGGGTTATTACCGCAAATATGTAACTTACGCCCACCATCAATCACGTAGCTGTCCATGGCAGTGGCACAAATTGGACAACGTTTTTTCGAAAGTAAATCAGCAGTTTCTGCGGCTTCATCATCAGATAAGGCTGCCATTGACTCGACTGGCGTTAAGTTCAGCGTGCCTTTACAACGTTCTTTAGGCGGCAAGTTATAGCCCGAACAGCCCAAGAATACGCCCGTGGTACCGGTACGAATCTGCATGGGACGCTCACACTCTTTACAATGCACACTATCTACTTCAACTGGCAAATTACGGCGCATGCCGTCTTCACCTTGGGCTTTACCTAAACGCTGTTTAAAATCGCCATAGAACTGATTGAGTAAATCTTTCCAATTGTGTTGACCATCAGCGACTTTATCTAGTTGTCCTTCTAAATCTGCGGTAAAGGCATAATTCATCAGGTTGTTAAAGTTTTCATCAAGACGATCTGTGACGATCTCGCCCATCTTTTCGGCAAATAAACGACGGTTATCAAGTTTGACATAACCACGTTCTTGAATGGTCGAAATAATGGCTGCATAAGTCGATGGTCGACCAATGCCACGCTTTTCTAACTCTTTGACCAACGATGCTTCAGTAAAGCGTGCCGGTGGTTTGGTAAAGTGCTGTGATGGCTCAAGTTTTTCAAGCTTTAAGACTTCGCCCACTTTTACCGCAGGCAATAAAATATCGTCTTCAGCCTTATTGGCACCACGCACTTTGGTAAAGCCATCAAACACCAAAGTACGACCTTTGGCTTTAAATTCTACACCGTTAGCATCGGCTAAAATGGTAGAAGATAAGTACTGCGCTGAGGTCATTTGGCATGCCACAAACTGACGCCAAATCAGGTCATATAAACGCTGTGCATCACGCTCAACACCGGCAAGACTGTCGCCTTTGAGTGAGACATTGGATGGACGAATCGCTTCATGGGCTTCTTGCGCACCGGCTTTATTGCCATAACGATTTGCTTGTTCTGGCAAATATTGAGTGCCATATTCCGCTTCGATATGACCACGTACCATGCTCACAGCATCGTCACTTAAAAAAGTTGAGTCAGTACGCATGTAGGTAATAAAGCCACCTTCATACAAACGCTGCGCCAACATCATGGTTTTCTTCACAGAAAAACCTAAACGGGTGCTGGCAGCTTGCTGTAGGGTTGAGGTGATATAAGGTGCGCTTGGATTAACCTTGGTTGGTTTATCTTCACGGCTCACAACTTTATATTCGGCTTTTTCAATCAGTTTAAGTAAACGATCAGTTTCAGCTTGATTACGCAGTTTTAAAGTTTTGCCGTTTTGTTTAACCGCTTCTAAGCGAATAGGATCTTGGCTGGCTTGCGTATCTGCAAACACTTGCCAATATTCTTCAGGAATAAAAGCACGAATCTCACGTTCACGCTCAACGACTAATTTTACCGCCACCGATTGCACACGACCTGCCGATAAACCGCGGGCAATTTTTTCCCACAGTAATGGCGAAATCATAAAGCCCACCACACGGTCTAAAAAACGACGCGCTTGCTGTGCATTGACTTTATTAATATCTAAACGTGCTGGATGCTTAAACGCTTCTTGAATAGCATTCTTGGTGATTTCATTAAACACCACACGTTGATAACGTGACTCATCACCACCAATCACTTCTTTTAAATGCCAAGCGATGGCTTCCCCTTCACGGTCCATATCCGTAGCCAGATAAACTTCATCGACTTCTGCGGCAAGTTTTTTAAGCTCAGCCACTACATTTTCTTTGCCCGGTAACACCTGATATTGCGCTTGCCAATCGTGCTCCGGGTCAACGCCCATACGGTTGACCAAGGCACTTTGTGCTTTAAGGGCTTTTTCTTCATCCGTTAATTTAGTACGCGTTGCCGGTTTTTTCTCAGTTGTTTTAGCACCACCACTGGTCGGTAAATCACGTACATGACCCACAGATGACTTTACAATGTAGTTACTGCCTAAATATTTATTGATTGTTTTCGCTTTTGCAGGCGACTCCACAATCACTAATGCACGCTTTTTCGCAGCATCAGAAGTTGCTGTCGCGCTTTTGGATGTGGATCGAGGAGCGTTCGCCATAATTAAACCGTCTTACTAAAGATAAAAAGTTAAAGTTGTGCCAAAGATTCAAGCCAAGCCTTGATCTCTTCGATTTGAGAGCCTCTAAGGTCTGCTTCTTCTTCCCAATAGAGTCCTACACAGTTGGCCTGCATATCAATAGCATAAATGCCTTTTAATGCAACGTCTAAACCTTGGAATTTTTCATCACCATAGACAACCTCAAGTTGTTGCTCAACCACACGTGCACGCATCAGCGGCAAACGTGCATTGGGTAACAAGATGCTGTAATACGCCACCATACTGGCACGATTTTCAGTTGCCATTGGGATTTTTGTCCAATCTGGTGCAGCCACAAGCCGTGGATGTAAGCCAATTTTACGGGCTTTTTCGCGTATTAAGCCTAAAGCCTTTTCTCTTGGACTGACGCGTAGACCAAATATTGATCCCATCACGAACACGACTACAAGAACAGCAATCCAAATTCCAATGTTATCCATAGCTCAACCTTTATGTTCTATTATTAGAGTTGCATAAGCTGAATATAAAAGGCAAGTGGCTCGTTAGAATTTAATTGGCAATTAAAATATTGTGATAACTGATTTTTCTGTCATTAATCACCACCAGTCCATATTTTGTGAGTAATTCAAGTGCAGGCTCAATGTCAGTTTTAGGCAAAAATTTGGCCAGTAACGCTTCAAAACTGGCTTGATATTGAGGTTTTTTGGCAGGGTGATCTAAAAAATATTATTGGATAGGTAAACAGATTTTTTTCAACTGATTTTCAATAGCTAAAATCTCTGATGTTTCAGCCGTTTCAGCCGTTTCAGCCGTTTCAGCCGTTTCAGCCGTTTCAGCCGTTTCAGCCGTTTCAGCCGTTTCAGCCGTTTCAGCCAAATGTGCTAAATTTTGCAAACACTTCGCAATAGCTGTGCTTTGATATTGCAGCTTATTTTCAGTGATTTTAATGACTTTAATTTTTTTGAGTTCTTCTATTACTACCTTGGCCACGGCATCATCACACTTAAGGTTGGCTTTAATAGAATTAATTAAAGTGTCTATTTTTGCAGGCTGTGAAAAAGTAGCTTTAGCCAAATTCAGACAATACTGATACATATGTCGATCAATATCAGTATGCGCTTTGATTTCTTTACAAATATGTGCTGCGACCAAGGGCTTTTCATGAATAATTTTTGCTTCAAATTTATTCATTTTGAGTAGATCAACCACGTATTGCATGGAGTGATCATTTGACATCACATCAAATGAAACATCTTTTTTAATTTGTGCTGAAAGCTGGCCTGCAATAAATGCTAAACCAAAATCTGCAGCATCTTTGCCCACTTTAGGCATCTTCATAATTTGAAGTTTGCCATTGGTGATATAGGGTGCAAGGGCCACCAAACCATCTAAAGAAAAATTCACGGGAGATTTAGCATAGATTAAATACACATTTAAATATTGTTTTAAATATTTGATTAACTCTTGCTCTGTTTTGTGTAAATTTTCGATATCAAGCAATAGGATTTTTTTCATGCCACCTCCCCCTTAGGTTTAATTTAAAAACATTTCATGGCTATACACCACTTCATGCCCATTCCAATAAATATAGCCTTTTTCAATCAGTTCTTTAAGCAGCATACGAATATCAGCTTTGGGGAACATTTGTTCCAATAAATCACGTAACTCATAAATATCTTTAGGTTTATTGTCTTTTAATTGACGCAAACGACGCGCCACTTCAACTTGTACAGGGTCAATGGTTGCAAAGTTTTTAAATAATTCTTGTTGTACTGTTTGAATTGAATCCTGAGTTGGCACAGCATTTTTGCGATCTTTAACAAGCGGTATTTCATGCTCTAAACGTGCACATGCTGCATCTAAACTTGCAACTTTGGCGGCATCAGGGGTATCGGTATTAAGCTGTAACCATTGTTTTAAGACTTTTTTACGAAAATAAATGTGCTCACGGTCTTGTTTGACTAATTTTAAATTAATCAGCATACCCACCAAATGTTGGGCTTTTTCAGGTGCAATTTTCAGTACGTTGCCAAGCGAATTTTTTAATTTTTCTAGCGTATTGGGCTTACCGCTCATTTTGGCTAAAGCTTCGCAATATTGCTTCACCAATTGCAATTTAGGCTGCTGTTGAATACGCGTTAAACTTGGTACACGAATACTATTGCTGGCTTGAGTGGGTTGTGGAGCTTCAATTTGAATAAGATGTGCACTAATCTCAGAACTTTGCAGTAATTCCAATAAAATCGGGCTTGAATCCATAGCCGAGATAATTTCTACATGGGTGTCTGGAGCTAATAAAGCCATGAGCTGACCCACCAGCATGGCATATTGATATTCTTTATATTCAGCTTTTCCTACTTCTAAAATCACCACTTGACCACTACTGATCCAAGCTGCAAATTCAGTTAAATCATCTAGAGCAAATTCAAATTTTCCTGTGCTATTAAATACATAGATCACAGGGTAATGCTGCACAATTTCACGTAATAAAGACAGCGTAGGTGGGTTATTTTCAAGGTCAAGTAAAACGGCTTTATCAGACATAAGGGCTTATAGGTGATCAGAAAATCACATGATTACAACCATAAGCCCTCCAAAGGTCAAATAAAATCTGCGCCTTTATTCAAATCTGCGGCTTAATAATGTGGTGGACGGTCAGCTACAGGGTCAAACGTGGCAATACCATCGGATAAATCAGAAGATTCTACCCGTTGATACAAAAGCTGCATTTGTTTTTTTAAATCAGCCAGTTCTAACGCCTGATGTGCTACTTGATCATTGAGCTGATCAACTAAATCGTCTAAAAATGCAATTCGCACTTGCAAATCTTCAATGGGTGCGGACAATGACGCTAGATCATTTAGATTTTGTTGTTTAGTCATTTAAAGTCCTCATTTGGGATTTCAGGAAACATTATGGCCTATATTACTATAAGGGATGTCCAACTTGCGTTTGGTGGACCTGCCTTGCTCGACGGCGCGAATTTTAACTTAGAACGCGGCGAACGAGTCTGCTTGATTGGGCGTAACGGTGAAGGTAAGTCTACTTTACTCAAGCTAATTGAGGGAAGTTTATTACCCGACAGCGGTGAAGTTTCCCTGCAAAATGGTGTCACAATTTCAATGTTAGCCCAAGACGTACCAATGGATTCAGGTCGCGTGGCAGATATTGTGGCAGACGGTGCAGGTGAAGCAGCGCAAGTGTTACGTGACTATCATGCGGCAAGTGAATCGTGTGTATTGGGTGATATGGATGCCTGCGATCGCATGGGTCACTTACAACACCAAATGGATCAACTCGACGGTTGGGCGCTGGAGACCAAAGTCAACTCGATTTTAAGCAAAATGGGGCTTGACCCAGAAGCTGACCTTGCCGATTTATCTGGTGGTCGTAAACGCCGTGTTTTATTGGCGCGTGCTTTATTGACCCAACCTGATGTGTTGTTACTTGACGAACCAACCAACCATTTGGACGTTGAGAGTATTGAATGGTTAGAAAAATTCTTGCTTGATCAAAACAATTTAACTTTATTGTTTATCTCGCATGACCGTTCATTTGTAGATAGCATTGCCACCCGTATTGTCGAACTTGACCGTGGTACTTTGCGTAGCTATGACGGTAACTATTCGCGTTATCTTGAGCTTAAAGAACAGCAAATGGAAGCCGAAGAAAAGCAAAATGCGTTGTTTGATAAGCGTTTAGCTGAAGAAGAAGTTTGGATTCGTCAAGGCATTAAAGCACGTCGTACCCGTAATGAAGGTCGTGTGCGTGCTCTAAAAGAACTCCGTGAGCAATCCAAAGCACGTCGTTCACAACAAGGTAAAGTGGCAATGGCCACCCAAGATGCCAACCGTTCAGGTAAAGTGGTCTTTGAAATTGATAACCTCAGTGTACAATTTGGTGACAATGCACCGATTATCAAAGATTTCTCAGCCTTGGTGTTACGTGGCGACCGTATTGGTTTAGTCGGCGACAATGGTGTGGGCAAGACCACGCTCATTAAGGCCATTTTAGGTGAACTTGAGCATACAGGTGTGGTTAAAACAGGCACACAGCTTGAAGTGGCCTATTTTGACCAATTACGTAATGCGCTGGATCTTGAAAAATCAGTTAAAGATAACGTGTCTGAAGGTTCAGACCATGTAGATGTTAACGGCAGCCGTCGTCATATTTACAGCTATTTACAAGATTTCTTATTTAGCCCAGAACGCGCACGTACCCCTGTAAAAGCTTTATCGGGTGGTGAGCGTAACCGTATTTTATTAGCAAAATTACTGCTTAAACCATCTAACTTAATTGTGATGGATGAGCCAACCAACGATCTGGACATGGTGACCCTTGAGTTACTCGAAGAGATGCTCGGTGGCTATAAAGGCACCTTGTTGCTCATCTCACATGACCGTGCCTTTATGGACAACGTTGTGACCTCAACTTGGGTATTTGATGGTCAAGGCAACATTGATGAATACATCGGTGGCTATCAAGACTATCTAGAACAACGCCCTGACCAAACGGCTGTCGGCTTAAAAAGTGATGCCAAAAAAGCCGCTGCTAAAGCTCAAGCGGCAACTGCTGCACCTAAAAAAGTTAAACTCAGCTATAAAGATCAACGTGCTTTAGAGCAATTGCCTGCCGAAATGGAAGCACTTGAAAAAGAGCAAGCAGAGATTAACGCACAATTAGCAGATGGTTCATTGTTCGTGTCTAATGCTGAGCAAGCTATGAAACTGTCTAATCGTTTAACTGAAATTGATGTGCAATTACTTGAAAAGTTAGAACGTTGGGAAGAGCTTGAGAATTTAACCAAGTAACTTTAAAGCCTAAAAAGCCGCTATATGCGGCTTTTTTTATGCTTAAACATCAGAGCTTTTTATTTTTTAAATTCGTTAAGTTTACATATTGATAGAAACATTTTAGGTTTGTGTATTTTATCGTGGCACCTATGATCATCAGCTTGGCAATTTGCATTTTGCTTTAACCTTCATGCTAAACTGCCAAACTTGTTTGGTTATCTTCAGCGCTCATGAGTCAAAAACAGCATTATCCATCGGGTAAATTTCAGTGGTCTTTTCTGCTGCCACGTTATTGGGGCATTTGGATTGGTATTGTCTTGCTGATGATATTGGCGATGTTGCCGTGGGCACTGCAACAACGCCTTGCTCATGTGCTGGGTCGCGTTGCCTTCAAACAGCTTAAATCACGCCGTAAAACCACTTTACGTAATTTAGAACTATGTTTTCCCGAATGGTCGCGCCAAGAACGTGAGGACAAGGCATGCCAAGTGTTTATTGACCAAATGCTGGGGATTTTTGAAACCTTAAATGCTTGGTATAGCCCAAAATGGTTTGCTGGACGGGTCACCATTGAAGGCTTAGAGCATTTACAAGCAGCCCAAGCGCGTGGTCAAGGCGTGTTACTCTTAGGCACGCACTCAACATTACTCGATGCTGGCGGCTATGCCTGTGCGCAGTTTTTTGAACCCGATGTAGTGTATCGTCCGCAAAACAACCCACTACTAGATATGCTGATTTATCGTTGCCGCGCCACGATTTACCAACATCAAATTGACCATGATGATATGCGTGGCTTAATCGGCCATTTAAAAAATGGACGCGCCATTTGGTACAGTCCAGATCAAGATTTTGGTTTAAAGCAAGGGGTCATGGCGCCATTTTTTGGCGTACCTGCCGCGACCGTCACTGCACATCGTCGCTTAATGAAAATGACCCATGCCGCAGCGATTCCACTTTATTTTTATCGTTATGGTGATATCGCCAATCCGCAGTATCATATTATCTTGCAGCCCCCTTTGCAGAACTTCCCAAGCGCTGATGAAATCGCTGATGCGACCCTGACCAATCAAATTATTGAAGCAAATTTACGCATCGCACCAACGCAATATATGTGGTTCCATCGTCGTTTTAAAACTCGCCCACAAGGCTATGACAAAATTTACTAAAGCAGAGAAATACCCATGAAAGTCATGCAATTATTACCCGAGCTCAATAGCGGTGGCGTAGAACGTGGTACTTTAGAAATTGCTCGTGCTTTAGTACAAGCAGGTCATCAATCTGTGGTGGTGTCACATGGTGGGCGTTTAGTCACCGAATTAGAGGTTCAAGGTTCGCGACATTGCACCCTTGCAATTCATAAAAAATCGCTGTCGAGCTTATGGCAGATTGGTCCATTACGTCGGTTAATTTTGCAAGAACAGCCCGATATTGTGCATGTGCGCTCTCGTGTGCCTGCTTGGTTGACCCATTTTGCTCTCAAAGGTATTCCCAAAGCTAAACGCCCACACTTGATTTCAACCGTACATGGCTTTTATTCCATTAATCGTTATAGCCAAATTATGACTCAAGCTGAAAAAGTCATTGCAGTATCTGACAGCGTGGTGGATTACATTACCCAAAACTATAAAAACTGCCCACCACAAGATATTGTACGCATTTACCGCGGTATTGACGCCAATGCTTTCCCGCATGGTTATATGCCAAGTACTGAATGGCAAGAGCAAATATGGCAAGATTTTCCTGCGCTCAAAGATAAATTTTTGATTTGTCTGCCGGGTCGTATTACCCGCTTAAAAGGTCATGAAACTTTAATTGCGCTGATGCAACAGCTTAAAAGGGAGTTTCCTCAAGCACATGCTGTGGTGGTCGGTGGGGCAGATCCGAAAAAATTGGCTTATTTAGATGAGTTAAAAACCACCATTGAGGTACAAGGTTTAACTGACTGTATTACGTTTGTCGGGCATCGCTCGGATATTCGCGAATGGCTGGCCATCTCTGATTTGGTACTGTCTTTATCCAATCAAGCAGAAACTTTTGGACGTACTATATTAGAAGCGTTGTCGGTCGGCACGCCAGTGGTGGGTTGGCAACGCGGTGGGGTGGCAGAAATTTTAAGCCAACTTTATCCGCAAGGTTTAGTGGCAGTTGATGATCAAGTCACTTTATTAAAAAAAATCCAACAGCATATTCAAACGCCACAGCAAGTTGCACCTGTCACTCAGTTTAGTTTAGACGATATGTGTCAACAAACGTTGGCTTTATATGAAGAAATTCTAGAAAACTAATTAAGTCAAAACCCGAGTTCTACATCCTGTAAAACTCGGGTTTTATAAGGTTGTGCTTGCAATATTATTGTTGTTTTTTATTGTTTGGTCATCCAGACCTGACATCAAATCCATGACGTTTTATCCTACAGCTTGGTCTTCCTTAGTGGGATGATCCGTTCCCATGTCCATCTGCTGTTAAACTTAGATTAAGCCAAAGCAGATCGCTTGGCTATTGGCACCTCACCTCATGTTGTGTACGCCAATGCTTACATTAAGGGTTTTTAGTACCATCTTTATAGTCTTGGGCAATTTCATCGGTCACGATCTTCTCCTCACGTTCTGCTTTGGCAATACCCTCTTGAATGGCTTGCTGTGCCTCTTGTTCATCGGCATCGGTTTGTTGTAGTTCTTGTTGAATATTCTCAAAAATTCGTCCGGTTTGCAGTACCACATACACAGGAAAATGATCTGAACCCATATGTGGCAAACGCTGCATATCCACTAAAGCAAAATCGGTGCTGTGAAAAACATGATCGAGTGACCAACGTAACAGTGGGTAATCGGCATGAAAGGTGTTGACATATTTACGCCCAACCCGTGGGTCAAGCAAGCCACTAATGCGTTGGAACAAACGCGTGGTACGTGACCATGCCACATCGTTTAAATCGCCCATCACAATACAGCTTTGATCTAGGTCTTTAATTTGATCACCCACAATTAAAAGTTCCGCATCACGCAAGGTGGAATCTTTGGCTTCGGTTGGACTTGGCGGTTTTGGGTGTAGGCAATACAGCTCCACCTCATGCCCTGAACGCAAGGTCACTGTGGTATGAATAGAAGGAATTTCATCGCTTAAGATAAATTTTACTTCGCTATCTTTTAACGGCAATTTACTATACAAATGCATGCCGTATAGATTATCTAACGGCACAGGCACACGATACGGATAGTCTTTTTCAATCACGGCCAATTGATTTTGCCATGTTTTATCTGTTTCTAAAGTTAAGACGATATCGGGTTGATATTTCTCGATTTCTTCAAGCAATAAATGATATTTTTTATTGGGGGTCAATACATTAGACACTAAAAGCGAGATTTGCTTTTCACGGTCAAGTTGCTCAGGACGTACACTGGCGACCTGTTTTTTCCACACAAAAGTATAAGGCAACACCATTTTTAGCTGATAGGCCAGTGCCGCCATCAGCAACAGTAAAAACACATAACGGGTGTTATTCCATTCACCCGACCAAAATAAAATCCCAAGTAATGCTGCAAAACCTAAGCATAAAATTTGTAAGCGCGGAAAATCCGCCCCACGAAACCACCATTCATCACGAGGGATCAATGACCAAAAACTGAGCCAAATCACCAAGCCTGCTACTATTTGAATCCACAGCATGTATCCCTCTCCTTTTTTGATATTCTTAAATTTTTAGCCACTTATAAATTTATATCAATTTTGCATGTAACATAAACAAGATATACTGGACAATATTGTTAGTGTTTTGCTGATGTAGCTCTTGCAGTTCAACAGCCTTTTGATACACTCGAATCCCTTTTAGATTTTTAACGCACCGAGGCAAAGTGACATGAAAGTAGGTCTGGTCGGTTGGCGCGGGATGGTTGGTTCCGTCCTTATGCAACGTATGGTTGAAGAAAACGATTTCGCAGATATCGAACCGTTTTATTTCTCTACCAGTAATGCAGGGGGTCAAGCGCCTGCGTTTGGCGGTAAAACTGCCCCAGCACTTATGGATGCGACAGACATTAATAGTCTTAAGCAAATGGATGTCATTATTACCTGTCAAGGTGGTGACTATACTTCGGAAGTTTTCCCAAAGCTTAAAGCTGAAAACTGGAATGGTTACTGGATTGATGCGGCATCTACACTACGTATGGATGACGAAGCGATCATTGTGCTTGATCCGGTCAACATGAACGTGATTCAAGATGGTTTAGTCAAAGGCACAAAAACCTTTGTGGGCGGTAACTGTACTGTATCATTAATGCTGATGGGCTTAGGTTCACTGTTCCAAAATAACTTGGTGGAATGGGCAACTTCAATGACCTATCAAGCAGCATCGGGTGCTGGCGCGCAAAACATGCGTGAATTGATCACAGGTATGGGTTATTTATATAACAATACTAAAGATTTGCTTGATGACCCACGTTCACCAATTTTAGACATTGACTCTAAAATTGCACAATTACAACGTGGCGAAGGTTTCCCATCAGCAAACTTTGGTGTGCCACTTGCAGGTTCTTTGATTCCGTATATCGACAAACAACTTGAAAGCGGTCAATCAAAAGAAGAGTGGAAAGGTCAAGTTGAAACCAACAAGATCTTAGGCAACCAACAGATCGTACCAATTGATGGTCACTGTGTACGTATTGGTGCAATGCGTTGTCACTCTCAAGCCATTACCTTAAAGCTCAAAAAAGATGTGCCTTTGAATGAAATTGAGGACATGATTCGTCAGTCTAGCCAATGGGCGAAAGTGGTACCAAACACTCGTGAAGCATCTATGACTGATCTTACACCTGTAGCTGTGACTGGCACATTAACAGTTCCAGTCGGTCGTTTACGTAAGATGAACATGGGTAAAGAATACCTAGGTGCATTTACAGTGGGTGACCAATTACTTTGGGGTGCTGCTGAGCCATTACGTCGTATGTTACGTATCCTCATTGAATATAAAAATGCTTAAAGTCTGTTAAGTAAACAAGAAGCCGGTCACATTGATCGGCTTTTTTGTGTCTAATCTGTTACTCTTTCATATTATTGAGTAAACTTAACTCAAGTTGAGTATGAAGAAAGACACAGAATGAATTTTTATAATAAATTTAAACTCACTTTATTTAGCTGTCTCGTTTCACAGCAAAGCTATGCATTAAATCTGATGCCAATTGATGTTCAATCTACACCGGGGGAACTGTTATATGCCGAGATTAGATTTCAGCATGCCGATGTCACACAACCATTACGTGTCAGTTTAGCCTCAGTTGAAGATTTAAGATATTTAGGGGTCAGTCATCAACCACCTGGGCATTTAAACTTTTTTGTGCGTCAATCAGGGCAAAATACAGGGGTGATTACCATTACCTCATCACGTCCTGTGATTGAAACGGAATTAAATGTTGTGGTGAAAATACAACATGCAGGTAGTACACGTTTACAACACATTAAAACACGCTTGGCTGATTTTAAAGCAGAATCCAATACATCACAGACCGAAAAAAAACTCGTCCCGATTAAAGTGCTACGCGAAGAAGAAATTCCGCTGACTTTAGCCACATCAACCCAATATCAAGCAGCTGATGTCAAGGTGCAAGAACGTCCTTTAGCGGTCAGTCATGCTCCTCCGCCTTTATTGCAAGGCACGGCTTTAACTACACAAAACAATCCTCCAGTTGTCTCTGATGTTAAAGCGCCAGTTAAATTCAAAGATGAGCCTAAAGTGGCTGCAGCACAAGAACAGGTACTCATGGTACAAAAAGTTGCACCACCGCCATTAGCAGCTCAAGTGAGTGCAAGCACTACTCAGGGCGTAGAGAAAATTTTGGCTGCTTCTGCTTCTGCTTCTGCTTCTGCTTCTGCTTCTGCTTCTGCTTCTGCTTCTGCTTCTGCTTCTGCTTCTGCTTCTGCT
>NZ_CANQTS010000019.1 GCF_947626835.1 uncultured Acinetobacter sp.
ACCGAAACCGAAACCGAAACCGAAACCGAAACCGAAACCGAAACCGAAACCGAAACCGAAACCGAAACCGAAACCGAGTCTAAATTAACCCAATCAGGACATCCACAGATTGTGATGACTGAGGCTAAATTACAGTTACATGGCCCACGCCAATTTATTTTAGATACCGAAACCACCGGTTTTTATTTCCAAGATGGTGACCGAATTATCGAAGTCGGTGCCATTGAAATGATCAACCGCAAACTCACCGGTCGTTCCATCCATATTTACATTAACCCTGAAAAACCAGTCGGTGAATCTGAAAATATTCACGGCATTTCGGATGAATTTTTACAAGATAAGCCAAAATATGCCGAAATTGCCGATGTCTTGTATGATTATTTAAAAGGCGCCGAGATTATTGCCCATAACGCTACCTTCGATATGAACTTCTTAGATATGGAGTTTGAGCGTGTTGGTCTAGGTAAACTCTCGGCGGTGTGTAGCGTCACCGATACCTTGGCAATGGCCAAAGCCAAGCATCCGGGGCAGAAAAACTCACTCGATGCTTTGGTGCGTCGCTATGAAATTAAAGAGCGTGACCGTACCTTCCACGGTGCTTTACTGGATGCTGAAATTTTAGCAGATGTTTACTTGGCCATGACCGGTGGTCAGGTGGCTTTTGACATCGAAGCGTTATCACACAGTGAAGAATACAATGCCGGTGGCGGACGTGTGGTCGAAGGTGATGGCTTATTGGTGGTTTTACCATCGGCTCAAGAACTTGAGCAACATGAGAACTGGGTCAAACAATATTTTGAAAAACATGGCGAAAATTGCCTTTTCGCCAAATAAAAGCTCAATTTTTGTCACTCTTTTGTATTTAATTATAAAAGAGTTACGTTATAGTGAAACACATAAACATTCTGTGTGCTTGAGCACACCTTACGGATAAAACTTTTAGGATAGGTGCAGATCTATGTCTTACCAAACCTCTATTCATTTCGACCCAACAGCGCTACTAATAATAAAAAATGAAGTAGACAGCTCCATTGATTTGGTTGAAGCAGCCGTTAACAGCTTGGTTGAAGATCAAAGCCTGCCCTTTGGCATTGAAGATGCATTAAATCAGTTTGATCAATGCGCGCAAGTCTTGGCCTTAATTGACATGCAAAGCGTGGCAAAAGTGGCGCAATACTGTGCCGATTTAATGCGTCATATTATGCAAGCACCGCACAACATTCATCTGCCAGATGTGGTGGCATTAAGTGATGGCACTAGTTTACTCAAACGCTATATTGAGTTTATCTGCTTACGTGAAGTACAAGTGCCACAGTTTTTGCTGAGCACACTCAATAAGTTGGAACTGGCTTTAGGGCGCCCTTTAACCCAAGATGGTCATCAAATTGAACATTTATTGGCGTGCATGCAACCGAATTTTAATTTACCGCTGGCACCTGATTTAGAAAAATCAAACTTTGTACATCGTCTATATAAATTGTCTTTGGTCAATATCCTGACCCAACAGCATAATGATTTAGATTTGCAAGCTTTGAAAATTGTGGGTGCTTATATGGCATCTATGAGCAGTGACATGCCAAGTCAACAATATTGGCAATTGGTGCTGTTGGCATTTGAACACATGGATCAGATTCGCTTGTCACAGCCACGTTTACGTAGCTTGATTCAAATTGAACGTCACATTGCCGCGTTTGTGCAACAACCACAAACCTATACAGCAAGTGTGTCAAGCCTTGCCAATGTGTTAAGTTTATGTATCAGCCAAGACAATGACACTGCACAACAAATTCGTGAGCAATTGGGTGTAGGCGAAGACTTACTCACCGATACTCAATTACAGGTGTTTAGTCGTCATTTATATGGTCCTGATTTTGATACCATTCATACCATTAGCGAATTATTGCGCCAAGAAATTAGCCAATTACGCAATGATATTGAATATAATTTCCAAAATATGCCACCAGAAAAAGCGCAAGAATTAGTCAATAAATTTGAAGAGTTGGCCAATGTATTGGTGGTATTGGATTTAAAAGACGCCGCACAAGATTTACGTCGTCAAGCCCAAGCCTTTAACCCTGCCAATCTCAAGGATCCAAGTTTTGCTGAACAAGTCATGGGTTGCATTCAATCTGCCATGAACTCAATTGGTATTTTAGAGCGTCAACATACCTCAAGCCGTTTGCAATTAAGTGTTAATAATCTCAATATCTCTTTAGATCGTTTGGATGATGCTCATGCTGTATTGCTCAATGAAACCAAAGCTTTAATTGAATTATCTAGCCAAACGCTGGTGCAATATGTCAATGATCAAGACCTTAACGCACTTGAAGCCACTCCTTCACAACTACGTGAAATTGGTGGTGCATTGTTGTTCTTAAATGCAGAACAAGGCCAACGTTCATTGGCACTTGCCGCAGAGTTTTTACACGCGCGTTTAACTGCAGGACAGGCCGTGAGCCATTATGAAATGGACGCTGTACTTGAACCTTTAGCCAGCGCTGATTTGTTTGTTGATAATCTTAAAAACAAACAACCTGTTCTACACAGCATGTTTGATGTAGCATTGCAAAATAGTCAAAAACTCAAGAATGCTGCCTAATGTCTACTGCTTATATCTTTCATCAACAACAACTGTTAGTCGATCAAAACTTTCAATTGCCTGAGGTTGAAAGATTAAGCGACGACTTAGACTTAAATACGGGCCATGACGTCATTGCCCGTGATTTAAGTCCCCATGACGTGATTCCTGAAGGTTTTCAATTGGTACCCATTCGCCAGTTATTGACCCTTTGGAATAAAAAGCAATTTGAAGATGCCAGCCGTGCTGTACAACTCTTGGAATGGCGCCGCAATCATCGTTTTTGTAGTCATTGTGGCGAAAAAACCCAAGCCCATACACATGAGTTTGCTATGGTCTGCCCAAGTTGTCAGTATCATCAGTATCCACGGGTACAGCCTTGCGTGATTACCATTATTACCCGTGGTGACAATGAAGTCTTATTGGCTAAAAATGCCCGCAACCCACGCCCTGTATATGGCTTAATTGCAGGTTTTGTGGAAGTTGGTGAAACACTCGAAGAAGCGGTACGTCGTGAAACTTTAGAAGAAGTCGGGATTCAAGTCAAAAACTTACAATACTTGGCCAGCCAACCTTGGCCATTTCCAAGCAATTTGATGCTCGCCTTTCGCGCTGAATATGCAGGCGGTGATTTAGTGCTACAAGAAGATGAAATTAGCGATGCCGCATTCTTTAAATTTGATGAATTGCCTGAAATTCCCTTTGCAGGCAGTATTGCCCATGCCATGATTATGCATGTCACCCAAGGACATGCCGTAGCCGATGACACCAAAGCATGGCTTTAACCTAAAGCGCGTTCTAAAGCGGCTAAAATCTGCTTTTTAGTGGAGAAATAACGGCTAAATAAACGCGCTACCGAACCCATCAAACTAATATGCCCAGTGCGTGCTATGTTAATGATTTCACTGTGATTACCTATGGCTTTTAGTGCTCGGTCAAAATCAAGAGCATTGTTTGGATGCACAATTTTATCATTGGCAGCCACAAACAAATAATGGCGCACTGCATTTTTTTCTACAAAATAATAGGGCATGACCTGAGCGTAATGTATCTGTTGATCAAATGCGTCTGCACATAAAGGATCATCTTTATAATCAAAATGATAGGGTCCTGCTAAGCCAATCACGGCGCGAATCTGTTCACGACATGACAAATCATACGCTTGAGCACGATACAGCACCGACATGACATTAAATGCCCCTGCTGAATGCCCCATTAAAATGATATTTTGAGTGACAATTTCAAGTTGGTGTTGCTGAGCATGTAAATAATTCAGTGCAAGAGCCAAATCATCAACAGAGGTCGGGAAAATATGCGTTGGGGCTAAATGATAATTGATAATAGCCACATCATAGCCCTCACAAGCAAATGCATCACCGACAAAGCGATAATCTTGTTTATGCCCATGTGACCATGCCCCACCATGTACAAAAACAATTAAAGGCCGACCCTGACATGGCTGATCACTTAAATATAGATCTAAATGCTGACGCAGTGAATCGCCATAGGCAATATGCGCTTTCATGCGATAGCCGGTTTTGGCAATAAAATGATTCACCGCATAAGTGCCGACATCATAAGGGCGAAACTCTTGATACATCGCACGTGCTAAAGCCACTTTGTCTTTAACACGGCGTGTAGACCACTTAAAGCCCATAGCTGGTTGGCTCTTGTTGGTCAGGGTCAATCGCAAGTGGGGTTGCAACCGCAGGCTGTAGCATCGGTGTGGCTAAAGTATTGGGTGTGGTTTGTTGTTCAATATTATCGACTAACGTTACGATTTTGCTGAC
Source organism: uncultured Acinetobacter sp. (assembly GCF_947626835.1). GTDB lineage: Bacteria > Pseudomonadota > Gammaproteobacteria > Pseudomonadales > Moraxellaceae > Acinetobacter. The sequence goes on from NZ_CANQTS010000019.1 coordinate 4,369, forward strand.
ATTGCCCACTTGCTGTAAAACAGCATTTAAATCTTGAATTTCCGCCGTGTTTAAGCGTCCCATGACATATAACACACCATTTTCGGTATGAATACGTACTTTAGAATCTGCAACCACAGGCGCTTTCATCAATAAACCGCGTGTATTGGCGGTCACTGTGGTGTCTTGCATAATGGTGCTATAGCCAATTTGAGGGCCCACCGTAATAAAGTTGTGCACCGTTTTCACATCCGTCATAGCACGTACATTGTCTTCTGCCAATTGTTTTAAATGCTGATCTGGCACTTGACCGGTGAGTAACACATTGCCATGAAAACTTTCAAAATTGACTCTCGATTGGTTAAAGCGAGCATCAAGTTTATATAAATTAATTTTGGCTGTACGCTCAATAGAGGAGTCAATAAACACTTGACCAAGCGAACGCGCACCGCTATCTACACCCACAGGCGCAGTTCCTGTACCCTGAGAAATAAAACTGGCACACCCAGATAAACTAGCAATACATAATACAGTTACAGCAATACGGCTAAACACGCAATCGGTCTCCTCATCCACTTGTTATTGTTAACTGTTTTAAAGCCTAATCAAGTTTGCATCAAAAGTAAAAGCATTTTCGATCCAAGCCAAATCATAAGCGCGGGTTGAAAATCCGTGCTGTGGTATTTTTGCAATTGGTTGTAAAAAGTCGATACAAATCACATCAAAACGCACAGCATATGGCTCATATTGTGGAGATTGCTGCAAAAATAACAAAGCCGTGTGCATTATTTTGCGCTGTTTGGCTAACGTGATCACTTCACAAGCACTGCCCCACTGTGTGGGTTGGCGGGCTTTAACTTCCACAAAAATTAATTCATGGTCTTTTTCAACAATTAAATCAATTTCCCCAAAACGACTATGAAAGTTACGTAGCACTAATGTAAAACCCTGCTGTTGTAAATACTGTTCGGCATGCTGTTCTGCCCACTGTCCCAATTGTTGTGATAAACGCATAGCCAACCTCGCTCAATCAAATTATGATTTCAAGCTATAGATACCCTTTGCTGATGCAATTTCAGGTAAAATAGCCAATTGCTGTGATTTTTTATTGTTGAGGAGAGTTCAAATGAGTGCTCAGTTATTTGTGGTCGCTACGCCAATTGGGCATTTAGATGACATCACCTACCGCGCGATTGAAGTACTAAAATCAGTCAGTGTGATTGCTGCTGAAGACACGCGCACCTCAGCACAATTGCTCAAACATTTTAATATTAACACGCCCCTCACTGCTTGCCATGAACACAATGAAAGTAACAAAATTGATCAGTTGATTGAGCGCCTAAGCAATGGCGAAAGTATGGCCCTGATTAGTGATGCAGGTACGCCACTGATTAGTGATCCGGGCTTTAAATTGGTCCGTGCAGCACAAGCCAAAGGCATTCGTGTGATTCCTGTACCGGGTGCTTGTGCAGCAATTGCCGCTTTAAGTGCCGTGGGCTTACCGAGTGATCGTTTTAGTTTTGAAGGTTTTTTACCATCTCGACAATCGCAACGTTTGTTACATCTCAATCGTTTAAAAGATGAAACTCAAACCTTAATTATCTATGAAGCACCGCATCGTATTTTAGACTGTGTGCAAGATATGGCTGATGTATTTGGTGCAGATCGTGCGGTTGGCTTTGCCCGTGAAATTACTAAAACCTTTGAAACCATTAAAAAAATGACTTTAGGTGAATTGGTGGAATTTGTTAAAAATGACCACAATCAACAAAAAGGCGAAATTGTTTTAGTTGTTGGCGGTGCCACAGTTGAAAAAGACTTAGAACAAGAAAAGCTGGATCAACTACTCACGCGTTTATTACAAGATTTATCTGTGAAAGCCGCTTCTCAATTGGCAGCAGATTTAACCGGCATTAAGAAAAAAATTGCTTATCAACGTGCCTTAGAACTCACCGATAAAGCTTAAAAAAAGGCCTCGCAATTGCGAGGCTTTTTTTAGTCACGAATGGTGTCGTCGCTTGGCACTTCAGTGATTCGACCACCACGTGCTAAGAAGGCTGCCACCTCATCTTCAAGCGCTTGGCGCTGTTTGAGTTTGGCTGTTACTGTTAAGGTTTCTGCCTCAGCGACATCGGTATCGCTCGGTTTATCTTCGCTTACAGTTGCGCCTTTTTTAGCAGCTTTGGCTTCGTCTTCATCTACTTCAATTTCATCAACTTCGTCATAATCATTTGCATCAGTCATCGCGATCTCCCCAGAAATGACATCTTATCTAAATTATGATGGAATTTAGCAAGCTATTGCTGTTTCGCATAGTACTCTGAGTAAAGAAATTGTACTTTTTTTAATCAAAATCGTAACTCCTTCTCAATGACTGCACAAAAAACGAGTGCCCCTTACAAAATCGCGTAACGGGTATTTTTTAAGCCACTAATTCCAGCGGCTTGTTGCATAAATAAATCTTTAGCTGTAGCGGATTGATCAACCTGTTTAAGCCCAAAATTACGTGCCCAAACGATCGGAGTCAGTGCGGTAGTTTCAAGCCAACCCAACAACGACATACTGTGCATCATGGCTTCATTTTGCCCTTTACGTATATGCTCATAACGTCTTAAGGTTTGGCGATGTGCCCACACGCCACGACTTAAATCGTGTAACAGGGCATCACACAGCACAGCAGCATCTAAGCAGCCAATATTCACCCCTTGTCCAGCCAACGGATGAATCACGTGTGCTGCATCTCCCAATAACACCAAGCCATCGCGCACATAAGTTTTGGCTGCACGGGCTTTTAGTGGAAAGGTGGCGCGTGGCGTGGCCTCGAGTACTTCACCCAACATATGTTGGCTTTGTGCACTGAGTAAACGACAAAACTCAGCGTCATTCAGGTGTGCATATTCCTCAGCATAGTCATCCGGTAAGGTCCACACAATCGACTGCCAGTATCCATTTTGATGAGGTTCTAGACTTGCCATTGGTAAGTACGCCAAAGGACCAGTGTCTAAAAAGATTTGTCGTGCTACATGCTGATGTGGCTGTTGAGTCCGAATGGCACAACTTAAGCCAGCTTGTTTGTAATCCAAGATTGCGGTATCAATAAAGGCCTGTTCACGCACAAATGAGTTGGCGCCATCTGCCCCAATCACCAGTTTGGTCTTTAGCGTTGTACCATCAGCCAGATGAATCCACCACAGAGCATTGCCTTGTTCAACACGGCTGACTTTGACTTGAGTACGATAATCTTGCACTAGGCTTTGCATTTGATCTTGAATCGCCAAGTTTAAAATGCTGGGCTCAACCATTGCTCCTAAAATCTGCTCTTGCCACGGCGTTGTTAGACTTGCTTGACCAAACATAATGTCGCCATAGCCATTTTTATTCCACACTTGCATACCGCTATACGGCATATAACGGGCAAGATGTGTCCATACGCCCACGGTTTTAAGTAAGTGAATACTCGCCTGACTTAAGGCCAAAACCCGTGCATTGCTCTGTGCCAGCACTTTATCGCGCTCTAATAATGGTGCTGCGTCAAGTACAGTGGCTTGTACACCACCTTGCGCCAGCAATAAAGCCGTTAAACCACCAACCAGACCACCGCCAATAATGACAGCATCTAACACAGCCTCAGTCATGCTTTGAGTCCCATGGCATAGGTGGCCACCAAAGGCTTAAAGCCCGGAATGGTCTCAAAGGCCAATAATCCAGTATTACGAATCAGTTTTAAAATAATATTTTGGTTACTAAAACCACGTACCACCAAATCGCAAAAACGAATCACACGTTGTTGATCTTTTAAACGGGCTTGCTCATAGGCTTTGAGCATAGTCGGCTCACCAATATCTTGCTTTTGTGCCAATTGCTCGCTTAAGAAACGCAATAACACATGGGCATCACGTAAGCACAAGTTAAAACCTTGCCCTGCTACAGGATGGATGGTATGCGCAGCATTGCCCATTAGCACCACACGACCAACCGCTTGTTTTTCAGCTAGTACTTGTGACAATGGGTAACTAAAACGCTTACCAGTTTTTTCAAACTTACCGGCACGATCCCCATAGGTTTTTTGTAAGGCATCTAAAAAATGTTGATCATTTTCTTCACCCAACCATTCATGCTCGGTGCCTTTTTTAACCGGCCATACCACCGAACGACGATATTCCCCCGGCACTGGCAATAACGCCAATGGCCCTAAAGCACTAAAGCGCTCAAAACCAATATGGGCATGCGGTTTTGAGGTTTGTACCGTGGTCACAATCGCCACTTGGTCATATTCATGCGTTGAAAAACCAATGCCTAAAGCTTTTCGACAAAATGAATCACGACCATCAGCTGCAATCACCAAAGGCGCTTCAATAGTTAAAACTTCATCACCGCGTTTGGCTTCAATATAGGCGAATTTTTCATCTTGTTTAAGATCTGTGACTTGCACCCCATCAATCAGTTCAATATTTTGATGTGCACGGACTTGGGTCAATAAAATCCGACCCAACCACGCATTTTCAATTACCTGACCAAAACTTTCGACTTTTTCTTTTTCGGCAATTAAACGTGCCTTACCAAAGCTGCCTTGCTCGGTAATATCGACCTGTAAAATTGGCGTAGCATATTGTTGCAACACATCCCATAAACCCAATTCTTGATAAATTTGCACGCTACGACGAGAAAGTGCGGTATTACGAGCATCAAAACTTGAATGATAGGGTGCTAAATTGGCATCCTCATAATTAGGATAAGAAATCGCTTCTAAAAGTTTGACTTGGATATTGGCTTTGGCCAACATCAAAGCCAAGCTCAAACCCACCATTCCACCACCGACAATGACAACGTGTTGTTGCAACATATTGATTCCCTAAATATAAATTGATGTGGTTAAGCCTGTGCCATCAGCGCTTCAATGTCTTCTACGGTTTTGACCACAGCCTGTGTTAATACCAAAGGACCGTTGGCAGTGACCACCACATCATCTTCAATGCGAATGCCAATGCCACGCCATTTTTCATCTACACTTTGGTCATCTGGTGCAATATAAAGTCCCGGCTCAACCGTCACCACCATGCCTTCTTCGTAGTTACGCCACTCATCATTAACTTTATAGCGCCCCACGTCATGCACATCCATACCTAACCAATGGCCTGTACCATGCATGTAAAATTGACGATAGCTTTCTTGGGCAATAATTTTTTCTTTATCACCTTGCATAATGCCTAAATCAAGCAAACCTTGAACTAAAATATCTACGGCAACATGGTGAGGGTCTTTATAAGAATTGCCCACTCTCACCGCATCAATCGCAGCAACTTGAGCATCTAAAACAATGTTATACAAGGCTTTTTGTTCAGGACTAAATTGACCATTGACTGGAAAAGTGCGGGTAATATCTGAAGCATACAACTCATATTCACAAGCAGCATCAATCAAGACTAAATCGCCATCTTTGAGGACTTGGTTATTCTCGACATAATGCAAGATACAGGCGTTTTCACCACCACCGACAATACTATTGTAAGACGGCACACAACCATGCTGACCAAAAACATAATTGAGTTCTGCTTCAAGCTGATACTCCATCATGCCCGGTTTGACCGTTTGCATAGCACGGGTATGCGCTTTTGCTGAAATATCCGAGGCAATTTGCATCAAGGCAATTTCTTGTGCATCTTTATGTAAACGCATTTCATCCAATACAGCATCTAATTGCAGCATTTGATCAGGCGCATGTGTGCCACGGCGTGATTCACCATTGGCAGTGGCGAGCCATTTGGCTACGCGCGCATCAAACGCTGCATTTTGCCCAACACGGTAATACAAGCGATCTTTATCAAGTAACTTCTCAATGATTTCTTCATCAAGCAAATCTATGGCATAGGCTTCATCAGCATCAAAGTCGTCGATTGCGCCATCAACACCTGCACGGTAACCATTCCAAATTTCCATGTCACGGTCACGTTCACGGCAGAACAAGCTGTAGCTATAGCCTTCTTCTAGATCATCAAAGGTTTCAATCACAGCGACTGCTTCAGGTTCAGCAAATCCAGTTAAGTAAAAAAAACTACTGTCGGCACGGAATTTGTAATCGGCATCGCGGTTACGCATATACACCTGATTAGTGGCAATAATCGCAATACTACGCGGTCCCATCTGCTCGGCTAAGCGATCACGACGGGCTTGAAAATCAGCTTGAGTGAGTTTTGTCATGGAGAAGTTCTTCTAAAAAAGTGGCACTTGCCTTAGCTTGGACGGTTGGGTGTAAACATTTCTACCACATCTTGTGCAGTTTCAGCATTCATCGCCGCAGCAATCTTAGATTTTGCTTGGTAGTTTTGTAACAAAGAACTCTCAGCAACAGCCACTTTGTCACGCCCCATCGACAAGCTAATTGGAATTAAACGAATAAACTCATATAACTCTTGATAGCTTTGCTCGCCTTCTTCGTCATTGTCTGATTCATCAAATTCAACCGCAGCCACATCTTGTAAATGTTCAATCAGCTCTAGCTCATCGGCACGAATATGCCCCGATGCCAAACCAAAACCCAGCACAACGCCCGCAGCCCAATCAGCTAAGGCTTGTACACGCTCTGCTAAGGTATGCTCATCATCTGGCAGTAATGGCAAATAGTCGAGCTCATCTTCTGATAAAGCATGTGCGACATCTTCACCCTCAACCGCCAACATGTCTAAACCTTCATCGTCTAAAGGTGGCACATTTAAGGTGGCTAAAATTTGCTGCCATTCACTTGCTGTCGGTGCTTCAGCCACACACACAATACCTGTGACTAAACCATGTAATTCACTTGGGCTTGAAATTTCTTCAATCTCGGCAAAATTACCTTCCCACTCCGTCCAACCTGAAATATCGTCTTGCATTCGCTTATCCAATCTCTATACTTCGTATATATTACCTTTGTTTGCAATACTGTGCGACTCCGTTATGTTAGAAGAATTACAGCGTCTTCAGGCGCATATTGCTGCCCTTAAAGCACAAGTTGAACACTACGAGCAACAAAACCAGTTGCTCTATAGCACTCAAACTGATCAAGCTGAGCGTTATGAGGCTGAGATTGAGCAAAAAAATGCCACAATCTCACACAAGCAGCAAGAAATTGAGCGCTTAACTGAAAAAGCCAGCCAAACCAATAAGCAACTCAAGCAAATGACGCAGGATGCTGCGGCCTTAGCTGATCGATATAATCGTTTAGAAAAAAGTTGTAACGATCTTAAAAACCGCTTTCAAGAACTGTTAGCGGAGCGCAATGAGTTACGTGTTGCACAAGAAAAGTTACATCATCAACAGCAACAAAGCCAACTGCAAATTGAAGCGTTGCAACAAGAACGTGCTCGTTTGCTGCAAAAAAATGAACTTGCTCAAGCCAAAGTTGAAGCCATCATTCAGCATTTAAACGTGCTGGGTGGTGCTGAAGATCCGCACATTGATGACATTCATCAGATTGTTCAACTCAAACAAGAGGATGTGTAAATGAGCGAACAAATTCCGGTTGATTTGCGTGTCTTGGGGCATAGTTTTCGCCTTGCCACCACTGTTGAAAAACAGCCTGAGCTTGAACGTGCAGTCGACTTACTCAATGAAAAATATGAAGAGTTTCGCCGTAAAGCCCCACGTATGGAGCCCAGTAAACTGATTATTATGGTGGCTTTAGAATTAACCCAAGAGGTGTTGTCGCTAAATAAAAGCGTACAAGAGTATGAGCACTGTCAAATTTTGATAAGTAATCTACTTAGCGAGCTTGATCAATACAGTGTAGAACACCCAAGCCCACTCAAAGCCGAGTGAGCGTACAAAGTGTAGACAATTGCAATGTAACTTTACACTCAATTGCATTGCATACGTTGCCAAGCGCCACAGTTAGGTTATACTTGCTCTATATCTGAGGTGTGCGCCAGCGGGTCTATTCCCCTGAGCCGATACTTAAACTTACGGATTGTGTTCTGCATATTTAGAGCGTATGCCCACCTTGAGTGGGAAACCCAGCAAGTATGCGTCGCGTCCACCTTGAACTCTTCGGGTTCAAGGGTAATGACATGCAGCGGCACCGTCGGATAAAAAAATTCTATAAAAAATCCCAGCACTAGAGGCTGGGATTTTTTTATGCGCCCAACATACGGTAATGCTCGGCTTCGCTTTGACGTAGCTCATCATAATCGCTAGGATTAAAAGCACAAGCACTCATTACACTTGCCAGTAATACAACACAAACGACCTTCAACATGAACACACCTATTGTTTAAATACGGGAGAAAAACATTACATAGGCTCACTATAGATAAAATTTAAAAATAGATAAAACTGTTAAATTTAATGATTTCAATCTAAAAAATAGATTATTTTTTGCTACATTTTTCCCACTGTAATCTTTATATCCATCGCTTTAAAATAGTTGTATCTTGAGTCAAAAAAGAGAGTTTTCTTGGCAAGGATTGTCTACAATTTTTATAAAACAACAATCAAACGCTCAAACCCGATTATTATTATTCTTAAAATGCTTTGAGCGCGATTGATGAAAACCGTATAGGTGAATCTATGTGCAATTATAAAGCAATATTATTCGCTGCATCTGTAGTGGCATTGGTCGGCTGTCATCAGCAGGCCAAACCACCTTCATATGTTGAAGTCCCTCCTATTCAAAGCATTCCACAAGCAGTGGAAAAGATTAACTTAACCTCAGACACTTTATTTAAATTTAATACTGCGCATATGGCAGCTTTAACACCTACAGGTCGCGCTAAACTTGATGAGCTTGTGCATGCCTTAAACAAAGGCTATATCAGTTTACAATCGGTTGAATTGGTGGGACATACTGACCGTTTAGGCAAAGCCGAGTACAACTATAATTTAGGTATGCAACGTGCTAAGACCGTCCATGATTATTTAATTTCGCGCGGTGTACCTGCCCATGTAATCTCATATAAAAGTGCCGGCGAAAATCAACCAGTCAGCAATGGCTGTGCCCAAGTCACCCCACGGGCCAAATTAATTCAATGTTTACAACCCGACCGACGTGTCAGTGTCACAGTGCGTGGCATGAAAAACGCCAATTAATCTCAAAATCCTGAGCTTTTTAGCTCAGGATTTTGCTTTTTAAGCATCTGCATTTTAGTATGAGCTAAAATTAAAGCTTGATTTTGATTGTTTATGTCCGCTTCACTGATCACTTTAAGACGACAATTACGCCAACAACGGCGTAGTGTGTGTACTTATACACAGCGCCAAGCCCAATATCGGGTCTGCACGCAATTATTTAAAAATCCCCACTTTTCCCACAGTCAGCATATTGGTGTGTATTTACATGCTTTTGGTGAAGTTTATACTCGCCACATCATTTTGGAATGTTTCCGCCGTAAAAAATCTGTGTATTTACCGATGATTTGCAGTATGAATCAGCATTTGGTTTGGGTAAAAATTTCAAAACAGCAGTATTTGAACCGACGTTTTGCCATGCATCGTTTGGGCATGCAACAGGCGATGCAAAGTCGCGGGCGCATGGTCAAGTGCCTTGATTTGGTTATTATGCCCTTATTGGCCTGTGACCATATGGGTACACGCTTAGGTATGGGCGGTGGTTTTTACGATAAAACCCTATCGCGTGCGCCACAAAAACCGTATCGTTTAGGTTTGGCGCATGACTTTCAATTGCTTGAGCAAGCCTTGACACGCCAAGAGTGGGATCAACCACTCGATGCCCTACTGACACCACAACATTTTTTAAAATTTCAGCGTTAATTTACGTATAAGTGCTCAATTTTTCTAGTTTTCATAGAAATTATTACATTTTACCCTTGTATTTTTAAAATTACCCATCACTATTAAATCATGGCAACACCGTTGTCACCTAGGAGTGCCCATGTCTGAAATTACGATGAATGAAGAAACCTTAGCACTAGAGGTGCCAAGCATACTACCCCTTTTAGCGCTACGTGATGTTGTGGTGTATCCACACATGCAAATTGCGCTGTTTGTTGGTCGTGAAAAATCGATCAGTGCAGTTGATGTGGCTCGTGACAGTGACAATCTTGTATTTGTAGTTGCACAAAAAGATTCGCTTACAGAAGAAATTGACCACGATAATTTATATCAATACGGTACTGTCGCGAAGATTGTGCAAGTTGTAAATCATGAAAATGATGAAAACTGTATTAAGGTCCTAATAGAAGGCCTATATCGTGCCAAACTTGAACGCATTATTGATCAAGACAGTTATTTAACTGCCGAACACAGTTTAAGCCCGATGAACGTTCGCCTTGAGCCTGAGACTCAAGCAACACGTTTGCTTGAATTGCGTGCCTTATTTGCACAATATGCCGAAACCAAGTTACGTAATGCCCGTGAACTCATTGCTGCCGCCAATAAAATTGATGATGTGTTGCAATTATTGTTCTTTGTGGCCACACGTGTTCCACTGAATATTGACGTTAAGCAAAAGTTTTTAGAACACGATGAATTTGAAGCACATTTAACTGAACTGATGAGCTATTTGCTGCAACAGTCTGAAGAACAACAGATTGAGCAAACCTTACATGAATCAGTTAAACGCCAAATGGAAAAAAATCAGCGCGAATACTTCTTAAATGAAAAAATGAAAGTGATTCAGCGCGAACTTTCTGACATGAATGGCGGTGCTGAAGATGATGTGGCAGAGATCGAGCGTCGTTTAAGCGAAGCAGATTTACCTGAACATGTGCGTAAAAAAGCTGAAAATGAGTTTCGTAAGCTCAAAGCCATGCAACCTGCTTCAAGTGAAGCAGCCGTGGTGCGTAACTATTTAGAAGTGATTTTAGATACACCTTGGAATAAAGCCAGCAAAGTCAGCATCAACTTAAATAAAGCGCAAGACATCCTCGACAGTGACCACTATGGTCTAGATGATGTTAAAGACCGTATTGTTGAATATCTTGCTGTTCAGTCGCGTGTGAAAAAACTGCGCGGTCCAATTTTGTGTTTGGTGGGTCCTCCGGGGGTGGGTAAAACCTCACTTGGTGAGTCAGTTGCTAAAGCCACAGGCCGTGAATTTGTGCGTATGGCCTTAGGCGGTGTACGTGACGAAGCTGAGATTCGTGGTCATCGTCGTACTTATATTGGTGCGATGCCGGGTAAAATCGTACAATCGTTAAGCAAAGTTGGTGTTAAAAACCCACTGTTCTTGCTCGATGAAATTGATAAGATGGCGCAAGATTATCGTGGTGATCCTGCATCGGCATTGCTTGAAGTGCTTGATCCATCACAGAACAGTAAATTCAACGATCACTATTTAGATCTTGATTTAGATTTATCGGAAGTGATGTTTATTTGTACTGCCAACAGTATGAATATTCCTGAAGCATTGCTTGACCGTATGGAAGTGATTCGTCTGCCGGGTTATACCGAAGATGAAAAAGTCAATATTGCCGAGCGCTACCTTGTGCCTAAAGCCATTAAAAATAATGGTTTACGTGCTAAAGAATTGACTGTGCATGAAGAAGCGATTCGTGACATTGTACAGCGCTACACGCGTGAAGCCGGTGTGCGTAGTCTTGAGCGTGAAGTGTCAAAGATTGCCCGTAAAGTGGTCAAAGAAGCGGTGAGCAAAAAAGCCAAGAATCTACAAATTGAAGTTAATTCCAATAATTTGCCAGAGTACTTAGGTCCGCATAAATTTGACTTTGGTATGGCAGAAGAAGAAGCTCAAGTGGGTCGTGTTAATGGCTTGGCGTGGACTTCTGTAGGTGGTGAGTTACTGACCATTGAAGTGGCAGCTGTACCGGGTAAAGGCAAGTTTATTACCACAGGTTCGCTAGGCGATGTCATGAAAGAATCCATTACGACAGCAATGACTGTGGTACGGACTCGCGCAGACGAGCTGGGTATTGAAGCATCACGTTTTGAAGAAACCGATGTGCATGTACATTTGCCTGAGGGTGCAACACCTAAAGATGGTCCATCGGCAGGTTTGGCATTAACCTTAGCGCTTGTATCAGCGTTTACCAAAATTGCGATTCGTCCTGATATCGCCATGACCGGTGAAACCAGTTTAAGTGGTCGTGCAATGCGTATTGGCGGTTTAAAAGAGAAGTTACTGGCTGCCCATCGTGGTGGTATCAAACTGGTCTTTATTCCACAAGATAACGTACGTGACTTGGCTGAAATTCCAGACAATGTCAAAGAAGGTCTAGAAATTAAAGCGGTAAAATCAATTGATGAAATTTTAGCACTGGGTTTAGTTCAACAGCCTAAACCTTTGGTTAAAAAGCCATTAGTGACAAGCAGTAGTGATGAACAAGTGGCACGTCACTAAGTTTTAAAGTGTAAAAAGAGCGCTGCGGCGCTCTTTTTTTATGTAAATTTTTATATCTATGACTTGCAATCAACTTGATTTGACCGCAATTTAGAACATGTATGCAATACATTTAGGTATTGTCTTTGGTCATCTGTATCTCCAGACGGATGATCTTTATGATCGCAGTCCTTTGGCTTTTAAGGACTGCGTTTTTTATGGTTCTGCATCTAAACTTGCTACAACACCATCTACCACAGCCGCCATTTTGGTATAATCTAAACGCTTTAATTCTAGCTCAGCACGATAATGATTTTTATTGCGATACTGCCCTGTATCAGTAATTAATACGGCAGGCAAATCATAATGCCAATAGCTTTGATGATCACTGTCTTCAAAAATATGGACTAAGGGCAAACTAAAGCGTTCACATTGTAATTGATTCAAGTTTTGCATGGCTTGGCAATAATTTTGCGCCAATTGACGCGATTTTAAATTACTCACCGCTGCAATAAAATTGCCATGGCTTGGATAGATCCATTGCAGACCTGCTGGGTAATCTTGCACTGAATCGGCATCATAAAAGCCGATTTGATCAAAGACATAAACACCATGTATGCTGTCTTTTACCGAGCTTAAACTTTTGGCATGTCGTAAACTGCCCATCGCTTCAGTTTGATGATAAGGTGGGGTTGCTAAACTATAAAATACAAAATCTACATTATGTTTTAGATTGGTTTTTCTTTGGCTTAAAATATGTGCAGCTTCTAATACTGCAGCCACCCCTGAAGCATTATCATTGATACCGTGACTATCAAGCTTGGTATCATAATGAGCCCCTAAAATGACTTTGTCAGGACGCCCCACATTTAGACTACACACCACATTACGATATTGCTTATGGTTAAGATGGACATTTTGATATTGGCAGGGAATTGAAAATAAACGCATTTGTTCATTTAACCATGCTGCGGTACGATGAAGCTCATCGGGATATTTGCCATGTCTTGGATATTGCATGGGACCTAAAATTTGGCTAACAAAGAGTTGTAAATTTTCAGGCTGTGCTTGACGCACGCCTGCCTGAGCAACACTTGTGAGCAGTGTGCAGCCTGCCAGTAAACAACAGTTGATTAAACGCATTTATTTTTATTCCTAGTCGCGATGAGTGCTGCTTTTTCTTTCTATAAAACATGAATTTTGCCTTGTTTTCAAGTGACTTTCGCCTAAAGTAAAACCAGCGGTATATACTATTGAGCTGTTTTAATGGCAAGTTTTGACTATGAAAATTCGTATTTTAACCATTGGGCAAAAAATGCCTGCTTGGGTATTAACTGGTTTTGAAGATTATTTCAAACGTATTCAACCTTTTGTGCAAACGCAAATTGTTGAATTGCCTATGGCCAAGCGGGGTAAAAATGATTCCGAAGCCGATATTTTAAAATACCGTAATATTGAAGGCGATAGTATTTTAAATGCCATGAAAGGCAATGAAGTGTTGATTGCTTTAGAAGTTGGTGGTCGTGAGTTGAGTACCGAAAAATTAGCTGACACCATGAAAGCTTGGATGCTTGAAGGTCAAGATATTGTTTTAGCCATTGGTGGTCCAGATGGTCACTCAGAAGCGGTGCGTAAAGCGGCGGCCTGGCATTGGTCATTGTCTAAACTGACCCTGCCGCATCCTTTAGTGCGTGTGATGCTGATTGAACAGTTGTATCGTGCCATGAGTATTAATCATAATCATCCTTATCATCGGGCTGGCTAAAAGCTCATATTTGCAACAATGCGTTGAAAAATATGGGCTACATAGAACGCTGAATTTTGGCACAATCCTTCTCATGATTGAACTTGGTATACTGATATGGACTTAAAAACTCTCCCCGGCTTATTTATTTCTCATGGCTCACCGATGCTGGCACTTCACCCTGAACAAGTGGGTCCTGCCTTGTCACGTTTAAGCCTAAATTTACCTAAGCCTAAGGCGATTGTGGTCATGTCAGCGCATTGGGAAAGTCAGGCTTTAGAAGTCAGTACCGCAACTCGTCCTGATACTTGGCATGATTTTCGTGGTTTTCCACGCGAGTTATATGAGATTCGCTACCCTGCGCCGGGCGAGCCTGAGCTTGCTGAGCGCATTATCGCCCAGTTACATGCAGCAGGTTTGGCTGCCCATGCCAACAGTAGCCGCCCACGCGACCACGGCGTTTGGACACCACTGTTACATATGTATGCTGATGCAGATATTCCTGTCATCTCTATTTCATTGCCTATGCACATGAGTAGTCAGGAAATTTACCACATTGGGCAAATACTCAGTGTATTACGCCAAGAACAAATTCTCTTGATTGGTTCCGGCAGTATTACCCATAACTTATATGCTTTGGTTCGAGATGGTCGTCCTCAAGATGTACCTGTATGGGCAGCAACTTTCCGCAATTATGTGGTCAGTAAATTACAACATGGGGATGTAGACGCCGTTTTAGATTGGAACAATATTCCATATCTTGAGCAAAACCATCCTACTCTTGAGCACTTTGCCCCATTATTTTTTGCGATGGGCACAGGCCCGCGCTTTAGTATTGTACATAGCAGCTTTACGATGGGCTCACTAGGCATGGACATTTATCGCTTCGACTAAATGTTGCATGATCAAACGGATACATTTTGCTAACTAAATGCTGCAAAGTATCCGTTTGTTTTTGATTATATTAAAAACTATTTCACCATAATCTAAAAAATCTTATGCGCTTTTCTTATTTAGCCTTGGCTTTATTGCCTTTGACTTTAGCCGCTTGCCAATCGAATGACATTCAACAGGTGCGAGACCAAGCCATGCACATCATTCAAAAGCAAAACCCAACGAAAACTTTAACTGCTTATACTTGGCATGCTGACACAGGCGCCAAAAAACCTATGCTACTGAGTTTTGTAGGCGATCGTTTGAGTGTTCAAACCACCTGTAATAGCTTGGGTTCAACATGGCGTGTTGACAATAATACCCTAATCACCGGCAATACCATGATGACCCAAATGGCCTGCTCACCTGCCGATACACGTCAACAAGAGCTTGCCATTAAATTGCTCGATCAACGTGCTGTGCCTTTTGTCCTTGATGTGAGCGATCGGCAAGGTCCTACTTTAACCCTGATGGATGCTACAGGTCAGCGTTATATGTTCACGGGTCACATGACACCTGAAACCTTGTATCAAGGTGAAGCTCAAGTGATGTTTTACGAAATCCACCCACAAACCAAAAGTTGCACGGGCGTTGTGGCTCAGCAATGTTTGCAGGTCAAAGAAATTCGCTATAACCAACAAGGTTTAAAAACTTATCACGACGCCAATTGGAGTCTGTTTTATGACGCTATCCAAGGTTATCAACATAACCCCAATGAACGTCAAGTCATTCGAGTGAAACGTTATAGCATTAAAAACCCTGCTGCAGATCAATCAAAGTATGTTTATATTCATGATATGACGGTTGAACGTGGTCGCATTTAAATCACGCCATAAAAAAACCGCTCAATCGAGCGGTTTTTTTGATTTACCAATTAAAAATTAGTAAACACCTTGTGCAAGCATTGCATCAGCTACTTTTACAAAGCCTGCAATGTTCGCGCCATCTACGTAGTTAACAGTACCATCTTCTTTAGTACCAAACTTCACGCAGTTACGGTGAATTTCCTTCATGATCGCATGTAAACGCTCATCTACTTCTTCAAATGTCCAACCTAAACGCAATGCATTTTGTGACATTTCAAGACCAGAAGTGGCTACACCACCTGCGTTAGATGCTTTACCTGGTGCATAGAGAATTTTCGCTTCCACGAATTTTTCTACAGCAGCTAAAGTCGATGGCATGTTCGCACCTTCAGCAACACAGATCACACCGTTTGCAAGAAGTTGAGCTGCATCATCTGCATCTAATTCATTTTGCGTTGCACATGGAAGTGCGATATCACATTTGATTGACCAAGGACGTTGACCAGCTAGGTATTCAAAACCGTGTTTTTCGGCAAATTCTGAGATACGACCACGTTTTACGTTTTTCAAATCCATCACTTCTTGCAGAAGTTCTTCAGTGAAACCGTCTTTTACATAGACTGTACCGTTAGAGTCAGAAAGTGACACTACTTTGGCACCTAAGTACATGGCTTTTTCAGCTGCATACTGCGCAACGTTACCAGAACCTGAAATGGTCACGACTTTATCTTTAAAGCTTTCGCCACGGGTTTTAAGCATTTCTTCAGCAAAGTAAACTGTACCAAAGCCAGTAGCTTCAGGACGTGCTAAAGAACCACCAAAAGTTAAACCTTTACCGGTAAACACACATGAAGTGTCATTGCTGAGCTTCTTCATCATACCTGCCATGTAACCCACTTCACGGCCACCCACACCAATATCACCTGCTGGGATATCTGTGTTTGAACCTAAGTGACGGTATAACTCGATCATGAGTGCTTGGCAAAAACGCATGATTTCGCCTTCAGACTTGCCCTTAGGATCAAAGTCTGAACCGCCTTTACCACCGCCCATTGGCAAAGTAGTTAAAGCGTTTTTAAAGGTCTGTTCAAAACCTAAGAATTTTAAGATTGAAAGGTTTACTGATGGATGGAAACGCATACCACCCTTATATGGACCAATCGCTGAGTTGTACTGAACACGGAACGCACGGTTAACGTGAGTTTGACCCTGGTCATCGACCCAAGAAACGCGGAATTGAATCGCACGCTCAGGTTCTACTAAACGCTCAAGCAAACCATGGGCTGCGTATTGAGGGTTCTTTTCAATAAATGGCCAAAGACTGGTCATAACTTCTTCAACGGCTTGAAGAAACTCTGGTTGATATGCATCACGTGTTTTAACGTAATCTAGGAACTCGTTAAGGCTGTTGTATTTCAACGCTTAATCCTCAGCAGAAAGTGGATCAAAATTGGTCAAAATTTCAATCAATGATATATTTTGGCGCAGACAATTTAATATCTTTTGTTAACAATCAGCAATAGTTTTTTGAAAAAAACTTTTTTTTAGATTTAATAACAACCATTTAAATTAATTTATCCAACTTTTTTTCATGAATTTTAAAACAATTGATTATTGATAAAAATCAACTCAATCGAAGTTTTTTCGCACAAAATGTGAGCTGTTTTTGCACCACAGATTTTGTGCTTAAAACATGTTAATATTCCGCCTTTATCTGCTTGTTTTCTTGTTGCCCTTCGACTTACAAGATTTTTAACTTATGAACGCTCAAATCTCTCTCATTCAACAGATTGATCATCTGTTGCCGCAAACTCAATGTGGCTTATGTGGCCATCGTGATGGCTGTTTACCGTATGCCAAGGCTATTACTGAGGGAGAGGCTGCCAATAAATGTGTACCCGGTGGTCAACCTGTTGCAGATGCGCTTGCAAGGCTGCTCAAGCGCCCTCAGCTTAAGGCTGAGCCAAGTGCATGGCCTATCCAAATAGATGGCCGTCCGCAGCAAATGAAGGCGGTTATACGTGAAGATGAATGTATTGGCTGCACCAAATGTATCAGCGCCTGTCCTGTAGATGCCATTTTGGGCGCAGGTAAATTGATGCATAGCGTGTTATCCGATTTATGTACAGGTTGCGAGTTATGTATCGCACCTTGCCCCGTTGATTGTATTGATTTAATTCCAGACCCTCAGCCATTGCCTTCTGAACAGTTACGTATTGCCCAGCAAAATGATTTACGTGCCCGATACTACGCGCATATTCAACGCGAAGAAAAACGTCGCCTTGACCGTACTGGACCTGTGGTACGTGCTGAGATTAATACTCAACTTTTTGCGCAATTAACCCAAAATGACGCCCACACACCGCATATTGAAGTTGCAGAGAAAAAGCGTGATTTATTGGCGACTTTTGATACAAAAAGCACCATTGAGCTTGCCAAATTACGTACCCAAATTAAAAAATTGGAAAAACAATTGAGTGTACGTGACGATGCCACTAAACGTGCCTTGTTGCAGGATTTGCAGCAACAGTTACATGCATTAGGAGCTTAAGATGGTCAGTTCTCGTGCTCAACCTGTAAAAAACATGACCAAAAAGCAAGTACAGACTTTTTTTGAACGTTTACGTGAACAACGTCCACATCCACAAACTGAACTGAACTTTTCGAGTCCTTTTGAACTCTTGGTTGCCGTGACTTTATCTGCTCAAGCGACTGACGTGAGTGTTAATAAAGCCACCGACAAATTATTTCCTGTCGCCAATACACCCGAAGCGATTTACGCCTTAGGCGTTGAAGGTTTAAAACACTATATTAAAACCATCGGTTTATATAATTCCAAAGCCGAAAACGTGATTAAAGCTTGTAAGATGCTCATTGAATTACATGCAAGCCAAGTACCCAGTAACCGTAAAGATTTAGAGGCGCTACCTGGTGTGGGGCGTAAAACCGCCAATGTGGTACTCAACACAGCCTTTGGGCAACCGACGATGGCGGTCGATACGCATATTTTTCGTTTAGGTAATCGGACTGGTTTGGCTGTAGGTAAAGATGTACTTGAAGTCGAGCAACGTTTACTTAAGGTAATTCCCAAAGAATTTATGCTTGATGCGCACCATTGGCTGATTTTGCATGGGCGTTATTGTTGCATTGCCCGTAAACCCAAATGCCACGAATGCGTGGTCAGTGATGTGTGCAATTGGCCAGATCGTTTTGATTTTGGCGCCAGCAAACCGATTGTGGTCAAAAATATCGATGCTTAAGTCATCGATATTTTTATACGTCTGGTTATTTGTCTTGCTGCTGTTTATCGCGCTGTTGTTGCAATTTAGGATGAATTTTATATTGCTTTGAGCTGCCCACATCACGCTGTTGCTGTTGGGTTTGACGTAACATTTTAAAACTGATGTAAATCAAGCCGAATAATAGAATTAAACCGACGACTACTAACACAATCGCACCAATTTTTAGCACACCTAACTCTCAACACAATAAAAAAGAGCCCTAATATGACTTAGGACTCTTTTAATGTCAAAACAAGTCAAAAACTTATTTTGCATCACCTAAAATGGCAAAAAGATCAGTTTGTACGTCATCAATTGGACGTAAACCGTTTAATTTGTCATAAGTCGGTGCATTTTCACCTGATGCAGCACGGCTTTGATAGAAGCCAACGAGCTGTTCAGTTTCAGCGTGGTATGAACCTAAACGCTTGCGAATGGTTTCTTCTTGGTCATCAGCACGTTGTACCAAATCTTCACCTGTTTCATCATCTTTACCTTCCACTTTTGGTGGGTTGTAAACGATGTGATACACACGACCCGACGCAGGGTGCTGACGGCGGCCTGATAGACGTTGTACGATCTCTTCATCTGGTACATCAATTTCAATCACGTGATCAATGTTGATGCCTTCTTTTTCTAAAGCTTCAGCTTGCGGAATCGTACGTGGGAAACCATCAAAGATACAGCCATTAACACAATCTGGCTGTGCAATACGTTCTTTGACTAAACCAATAATCAGCTCGTCTGAAACTAAGCCGCCACTTTCCATGACGCTTTTAGCTTTAAGACCAAGTTCTGTTCCTTCACGAATTGCAGCACGGAGCATATCACCGGTTGAAATTTGTGGGACATTGTAGCGCTTACAGATCAACTGAGCTTGTGTACCTTTACCTGCTCCAGGTGGTCCGAGTAAGATAATGCGCATAATAAAAACATCCTCATGTTTAATATGTATATGACACTTCAAGCGATTGGCCTGTCAGCATCGATTTTATAAGAAAGCCACAAACAAATGTATTAAGCCGGCTAAGAATCCGGTTACCCCTCCCAATACAATCAAAATCCATTCGTCTTCCTGAAATGCAGGACGTAACAAATTCTGAAACTCTTGTGGCGTTAGGTCTCGAATACGTTCACGGAACATTTGATAGATTTTCTGTGCACGGCTCGCATTAAAGGCTGGGTCGCATACAGGCACCATCGTAATTTCAATTGAACGATCAATCAAGTCTGTCTTGAGCTTTGCATACTCTTTTGGGCCCAAAGACAGCTGTAAAGTGGTCCGCACCAATGGCGTATCCATAATTTGGTTGATGTGTCGCTTGACGATCCGACGTGTACGATCTTTACGACTACCATACATCATTTCAGTCATAATGGTTTTTAAAGTAATGAGCTCTTCGGTCACAATCTTGGCAAATACAGTGGATACTTCATCTTGACGCTTCATAAACGCGCCTTGAATGTTGTAACTCCCCATGCGCGGCACAATCGGTTTAATCCAAGGAAATTGATGATCTTGCGTACGTTTAAAAAACTGTGGATAACGCACCGGATGTGGCAGCATGGGATTAAACACCATCCAAATGGCAATCCAGTTGGTCAGTAAGCCCCAAATTGCCGCCCAAATCGGGACTGTCCAATGCCACGGCACCACAAACCAAATCACCATTTGGATCAGACCAAAACCCACCCCAATTAATGCACTGATATGCCAAATAAAATTAATCTCTTTTTGGCCCACCGTTAAAAACATCCGTACCATTAAACGACGGTCGCCTTCCATACGACGCACGATCATTTCACGCATGTCGACCAAAGTTTCCACATTCATGGTCAGTTCAGTCACCAATTCTTTTAAAATATTGGGTAATTGTTTATGTGCTTGCGCAAAAATTCGGCGCTTAATGGCATAAGGCACGTTTTCCCATAAAATTGGATTACGCTCGAGCATGACCTCTTCAATTAAGGTTTCTAAGTCGGCATCAATTTGCACACCAATAATATCTGCCATTTCGTCAGGGTCCATGGCATGTAAAAATTCTTGTAATGAGCCGAGTTTAGACAAGGCATTGTCGGTAATCACCCCTGAGATATGCCCCGCCTTTCGTGGCACAATCCCCTGCCAGCCTACAGGGATGGGACCGATATGAAAGCCCCAAAAATGAACTGGAAAAAATACCATTTTCAGCGCCATCCATACATGCGCCCATGTCACAAACGCGGTGACAGGTACAATACTCACTACACCCCAAAAATCAGGTCGATTTAAAAATGCAAGCCACAATTGATGGATGTACTCAAGCATGTAGGGATTCCAAGGCAGGTTGGGGTGGCATCACAGCCAAAATTACAGTTCATTAAGCTGCTCTATCATAACCATTTTTTGAATCAAGCGTCACTTAACTGTGTTAAGAAAATGTATTACTACGTGCAATATGAGGCATGCTTGTGTCATTTAAACCGCAAAGCCTAGAGCTTGATTTACACATGAAAAGATTTGATCAAATCACGCAAAATTGCAGCATATGCGCTAGAATAGTGCTCTTCGTTTTTCGCCTCATTTAAAAGCCGATTGTGTATGAAACAGCACTTGCCCCTTAAAAATGTCCAACAGGAAAAGCGCATTTTTCGCAATCGTGTCTTTATTGCCATGGGGATTGTGGCGTTTTTTTTATTGCTGTTGGTGTCTCGCTATGCCTATTTGCAAATTATCAGTTATGAAGAATTTCATACTGCGTCTGATAAAAACCGAATTCGCTTGCAACCGCTTGCACCTGCGCGTGGTTATATTTATGACCGTAATGGCGTATTGTTGGCCGACAATTATCCGGTCTTTTCAGCAACCTTAAGCCGCGCTGATGTTGAAGATATTGACGATACTCTAGCGCGTTTAACACCGATTTTAGCGTTAAGCGAAGAAGATATTAAAGGCTTTCAAAGCCGTATTAAAACCTCTCGTAAAACTGAACGTGTGGCGATTAAACTTAATTTAACTGAGCAAGACATTGCCAGATTTAGTGAAATTAAATATCAATTTCCCGGCGTAAACATTGAAACGCAAATGACACGCTATTACCCACACGGTGAGTTATTTGCCCATGTGATTGGCTATGTGGGGCGTATTAACGACAAAGAACTCAAAAGCATTGATAAAGATGCATATGCTGGTACCAACTTGATTGGTAAAATTGGGGTCGAAAAATCCTATGAAGATTTATTGCACGGCGTACCCGGCAATGAATCGGTGGAAGCCGATGCCTTTGGTAATGTACTGCGCCATTTAGGGCGTAAAGACCCCATTCGTGGCAATGATTTGTTTTTATCGCTTGATTATGGTTTACAAGTGGTGGCCTCACAGCAATTGGCCGGGCGTCGTGGTGCGATTGTTGCCATGGACCCCAATACAGGTGAGATTTTAGCTTTAGTGTCTAGCCCCAGCTTTAATCCTAACTTATTTGTAACGGGTATTAGCCATACCGACTATTCAGCACTACGCGATAACTTAGATCAGCCTTTATATAACCGTGCGGTACAAGGGGTTTATCCACCGGGTTCCACCATTAAACCAATGTTTGGTTTAGGCGGCATTCATTATGGTTATGTCAATTGGCAAACTGCCATTTCAGACCCGGGTTATTTTACTTTACCCGGCGATAGCCACCGTTTCCGTGACCATAAAAAATCAGGTCATGGTACTGTGAATATGCATAAAGCCCAAGTGGTGTCCTGTGATACTTATTTTTATGTGTTGTCTTATCGTATGGGCATTGAGAAAATGGATGCATGGATGCGTCAGTTTGGATTTGGTGAAAAAACCGGTGTGGACTTACCCAGTGAAAGTTCAGGTCTGTATCCTAACCCTGCTTGGAAAATGCGCACCCGTGATGCCAAATGGCTCAAAGGTGAAACCATTTCGGTGAGTATTGGACAAGGTGCCTTTACCTCTACCCCTTTACAATTGGCGATGGCCACTGCCATTACTGCCAATCAAGGCTTAAAAGTCACCCCTCATGTACTGCGTGAAAGCCGTGGCGCCAAAAACTTTAAAGTCCATAATGGCACCAATGGCAGCATTGACTTTAATGGCAAAGCTGAAGATTGGATCAAAATGCGTGATGCCATGGTTGACGTGATTCAATCAGGCACCGGTAAAGGCATTAAAAGTGGACTGCAATATCAAATTGCAGGTAAAACAGGTACAGCACAGGTTAAAAGTATTGCGCAAGGCAAACGCTATAACGAAGCCTTACTCAATGAACGTCAGCTTGACCATGGTTTATTTGTAGGCTTTGCCCCTGCTGAAAAACCTGCAATTGCCATTGCGGTGATTTTAGAAAATGGCCGTGGTGGTAGTGCTGCAACGGCACTTGCGCGTCCAATTTTTGACTATTGGCTACTTAAACGTGATCAGCAACCCATTCGTCCTGATGCGGCTCAAGTGAGCGGTGGGCTAATGACCGCCGGCTTAAAGCCAAGTGAACTGCCAAGTGGCAACAATGTACTACAAGCCGACCAAACGGCTGTACCCAATGTAACCACACCTATTAACCGAGATTAAACATGAAAAACCAATTACGTATTATTGGTGGCGAATGGAAACGTCGCCAACTGCCCTTTGCCAGCATTGAAGGTTTACGTCCAACACCTGACCGTGTGCGTGAAACCTTATTTAATTGGTTAATGTGGGATGTGCAAAATGCGCAGGTTTTAGACTTGTGTGCAGGTTCGGGTGCACTAAGTTTTGAGGCATTGTCACGCGGTGCTAGCCATGTGGTCATGATTGAACCGAATGTTGAACAGGCCAATTTTTTAAGAAAGAATTTAGAGCTGCTTAAAATTACCAATCAGCGTGCGCAATTAAAAGTTGCTACGGCACAACACGCCATTTCAAGCTTGAAGCAATCTTTTGACTTAGTGTTTTTAGACCCACCCTATAGCTTAGACTTATGGCAAGAATTAGCACAATTGGCTGACCCTGTAATTGCCAATCAAGCCTTTATTTATGTTGAAGCAGATTGTGATTTAAACCAGTTGGTTTTACCCAATACATGGCATTTGCTTAAAAATACCAAGGCCGGCACAGTACGTGCAGGCTTGTACCAAAAACAAAGCGTATGATGGCTTGGTTGAAATAGCGCTTTATACACAGCTTAGATCTCAACTCACTTTTGCAGCGGTGATGATGCTTTGCTCATATTTTATGTGAATAACGTTGCTATTTATTGACCAAACAAGCAAAAGCTGCACATTATTTTTATAATTGTTTATACAATAGTAGGATCTTTTCATTTAAATCATTGTTATGAGACTTGGCTTTATCATCAGCAGTCTATTGCTGTTTAGTGGCTGCATGTTTGGTGCATCCCAAGAAATTCAACGTGCTGAAGCACTGTTGGCACAATTTCAATGTCTTAATGTGGAAAGCCACCATATTGCGCACAGTGCCATGACCAGCTATCACCAACAAAGTTTGGCCAGTAGTCGTGAAAAAGCCGAAGCCTATCTAAACAGCTATAAAGCTGGTGACTATGATTTACATTTACCCCTGTCTGAGATGATTGAAGAGCAATATCAAAAGTACCATGCAGCCTGTCAGTCGCTTGGTGGCTTGCCTATCGATGCACCATAAACAGGGCTTGTGCCCTGTTTTTTTATAAATAACGTTGATCTAAACTAAACTGCTCTGGATATTTTGGACTGATATTGGCATAAAATTGCATAATTTCACGCATATCCTGTTGCATATCACCGCTTGGATAAATGATTTTACCCACCCCAGTTTTTTGCTTGGCATAATCCATATAAGCCAGTGCAATTGGTACACCCGCATTTAAAGCAATATGATAAAAACCCGTTTTCCACTTTTCTTGTTTACTACGTGTGCCTTCAGGGGTGACCAACATGACCAACTTTGGATGGATAGTAAATAGCTCAGTCATCACTTCAACCATGCTTGGACGTGCATCACCGGGTTGCTTAGGGTTACGATTAATCCCAATGCCACCCATTGCACGTACAAATGGACCAAAAGGCAGTTTCATATAACTGTCCTTAATAGTAATCCTTACATTCACACCTAAAGCTTTAAGCGCCAAACGCGCATATAAAGCATCCCAATTACTGGTATGCGGCGCTGCGATCATGACACATTGGTCTAAATCTAATGGCCAATGGTTATCCACCTGCCAACCTAAAGCATTCAAGCTACGTTCTGCTAACTTCTCAAACACACTGCTGTCTCAAATTTTATTTCAGACTTAGTTTAACAAGCTTAAGGTTCAAGATCATTGCCTCTCAATAAATAAGGGCTACTGGTTTTTAGCGCTGTATGCATTGTAAAAAAAGTACATGATATGCACAAAAAAAGCACAATCTATAAATTATATTTTGGCCAAAATTCATCTGATCTACATTAAAAATCGAGTTGACATGAAAAATATACTGTTATCTAGTTGTATCGTCATTGCTGTTGCACTCAGTGCTTGTTCTGGGCCTACTGAAACCACGTCCAGCCCTGCACCTAGCAGCAATACCCAAGCAAGTATGAGTGACAATCCTGCGCCAAATACCAACAATTTAAATTGGGTGGGAGATTATAAAGGCGTGTTGCCCTGTGCAGATTGTAATGGCATTGAAACGGAGCTTGAACTCAAAGCCGACAATAGCTATGAGTTGTCAGAAGAATATTTAGGCAAAAATAATCAAGAAGCCAAATACAAAGGTGAGTTTAGTTTTGATGCCAGCAACAAGATCATTACTTTAGACAAGCAAGGACAAAATCGTAAGTTCTTTGTAGGCGACAATTTTATTGAACTCAGAGACATGCAAACTGGCGAGGCGTTTGATAGCCAACTTAATTATAAATTAATAAAAGAATTAAATTAATGTTAAAAAAAACCCAGCCGAAGCTGGGTTTTTTAGGGTCCATCAAAGCTTAAGAAATTAAGCTGAGAATTGGTTCATGGTGTTTTTAGCATCATCGCCTGCTTTAAGCGCGTTGTCACCAGCAAAGATTTCTTTGTGATCATCACCGATGTCAGAACCCGCCATTGCTTGGTGTTTAACACAAGCGATTGAACCGCGGATTTCTTTACGTTGTACGCCAGCAACATAAGCCAACATACCTTCAGAACCGAAGTAACCTTGAGCAAGCTCATGAGTAGAAAGCGCAGCTGTGTGGTAAGTCGGAAGTGTGATCAAGTGATGGAACACACCAGCTTCACGTGCAGCATCTGCTTGGAATGTACGTACTTTTTCGTCAGCTTCAGCAGCTAATTCAGTTGCATCGTACTCAGCGCTCATTAATTTAGCACGGTCGTAAGCAGAAACGTCTTTACCTTCAGCAACCCAACGATCGTACGCTTGTTGACGGAAGTTTAACGTCCAGTTGAATGATGGAGAGTTGTTATAAACAAGTTTCGCATTTGGAACTGTTTCTTTAACACGGTTCACCATGTGAGCGATTTCAGCAACGTTTGGTGTTGCAGTTTCGATCCAAAGAAGGTCAGCACCATTTTGTAAGCTAGTTACACAGTCAAGTACAACGCGGTCAATTTGCGTGCCTTCACGGAATTGGTATAAGCCAGAAGCTAAACGCTTAGGACGGTGTAATTTACCATCACGTTTGATTAAGATTTCATCTTCTTGTGCTTCTGAAATATCAATTTCAGTTGTGTCTAAGTAGCTGATGTATTGAGAAGCGATGTCGCCTGGCTCTTTAACCACTGGGATTTTTTGAGTTAAATCAGCGCCTTCAGAGT
The DNA here is from genome assembly GCF_947626835.1 of uncultured Acinetobacter sp. GTDB lineage: Bacteria > Pseudomonadota > Gammaproteobacteria > Pseudomonadales > Moraxellaceae > Acinetobacter. The sequence continues at coordinate 31,143 of NZ_CANQTS010000019.1, forward strand.
CAGTACGTGCAACGATGATACCGTCATCAAGACCCATTTCTAAGAATGCATAACGTAATGCATGGATTTTAGCGATGAAGTCTTCATGTGGAACAGTTACTTTACCTGCTTGGTGACCACATTGTTTCGCATCAGAAACTTGGTTTTCGATTTGAAGTGCACATGCACCCGCTTCGATCATTTTCTTAGCTAAAAGGTAAGTTGCTTCTTCGTTACCAAAACCTGCATCGATGTCGGCAATAATTGGCACAACGTGAGTTTGGAAACCGTCGATTTGAGCAGTAATTTCTTCAGCTTTAGCTGTATCGCCTGCTTCTTGTGCTTTTTTAAGTGCACGGAACAAGTCGTTTAATTCTTTCGCGTCAGCTTGACGTAAGAATGTGTAGATTTCTTCGATCAATGCAGGAACAGAAGTTTTTTCGTGCATAGATTGGTCAGGTAAAGGACCGAATTCAGAACGAAGTGCAGCAACCATCCAACCAGAAAGGTAGATGTAGCGACGTTCAGTTGTACCGAAGTATTTTTTGTTCGCAATCATTTTTTGCTGTGCGATAAAACCGTGCCAGCAGCCTAGTGATTGTGTGTACTTGCTAGAGTCAGCATCATAAGCAGCCATATCACGACGCATGATTGCAGCTGTGTATTTCGCGATGTCTAAACCAGTTTTAAAACGGTTTTGCATTTGCATACGTGCAGCATCTTCAGGAGAGATGTCTGCCCATGTGTTGCCGAATTTTGCTTTTAATTCGCGGATTGCATCAATCGCTGTTTGATATGTAGTCATGATATTTCCCTGTATTAATTTTAGGACTTTTCCCAACGATTTGCTAAAATCTCACCCTCATGTACTTGTTTAGATTATGAGCGCCTCGTTGCATTGAATACAGATTAGTTGGCTTAAAAAATTTAATCCAATAGTCTGCGAGAATTTCCGACATTTATTTAAAAAATACGTAGCTAAAAGTCGTATAGTTTGCGTGATAGTACTTTTTAAATTATTGTTTTTTATATATAAAATATTTAAACGGTTTTTATATTTTGTATTTTTATTCAGCATTAGACCTAAGTCTTAAGGCACTTTTTTCTGTAATTTTTGACGTAGTTTTAATTTAACTTGAGCCATCTTGCTTGATTTATGTACTTGGTCTTAGATTCATTTTCATATGATAAAGTCTGTGAATAGGATGATTCTTATCTAGCATGTATCTATGACTACGTGTTGTATGACAGGATAAAAACGCGGCTTTTTTAAAACCTTGCCTTACACAAGGTGTATGGCTTATGGCATAATCACCAGTAATTTCATAATTTTATTCTCGGTATTTTTTTTATGAATCTGGAGCGGGTCGACCTTAATCTACTAATTTACCTTGATGTACTCCTTCGCGAAAAAAATGTCACCCGCGCCGCAGAGCAATTGGGTGTCACGCAACCGGCGATGAGTAATATTTTGCGTCGCTTACGCAATTTATTTAATGATCCTTTATTGATCCGCTCATCTGAAGGCATGACCCCGACAGAACGTGCTTTAGAATTACAACCGCGTATTCGTGATGCTTTATCTGATCTGTCGATGATTTTAGAGCCACGCACCGAATTTCGTCCTTATACTTCTAATCGTGTATTTAGAATTATGACCTCAGATTATGCTGAGGCCACCTTAGTACCACGTTTGGTCAAAGCTTTGCGTGCTGAAGCACCCAATGTTGTGTTGGACTTTTTAACACCAAGTGATGTGTCATATCGCGATATGGAACAAGGTAAGGTCGATTTAGCCATTAACCGCTTTAATGAAATTCCGCAAAGTTTCCATCAAGTTTTGGTATGGCGTGACAGCTTTTCATGCTTATTAAATCCAAAACATCCATCTGCTGCCAACTTAAATCTCAAAAGCTATTTAGATGCCCAGCATATTTGGGTCTCTAAAACAGGTATGGGTGTCGGTTTTGGGGTTAATCCTGACAAACAAGCCGGATTGGGGTGGATTGACCAAGCTTTAGAGCGTATTGGACAAAAACGTAAGATTTCGGTGTTTACCCGTCATTATCAAATGCCTGGATTATTGGCCTCCAATGTGGATTTAATTGCCACATTGCCAAGCCGAATTGCGCGTTTACAAGCCAAAAGCCAAAATATCTTGATTAAAGACCCACCCTTTTATATCCCTGAATTTGAATTAAAAATGGCATGGTGTCCACTGCTGCATCATCATCCGGCGCATCGTTGGTTACGTCAGTTGATTTTATATGTGGCGCGTCAAATGATTGAGGAAGAAAATCGCGAATATTTGCAAAATAATTCACAAATTTCTCCCTACTAAGTTTATTTTTGCACTTTGATGTTATTTAGCCGTGTAAAGAAAATACGCTACACGGCTATTTTTATGTTAAAAGATCAATATAAATAATAAGATTCTCATCACAGGTGAACCCGTGAGCCTCTTTCAAAATATCCTCATCATCATGCTCTTAATTGTCGGGGCAGGATTTTTATCGTTAACCGAAATTGCCTTAGCCGGTGCACGCAAGGTCAAACTCAAGATTTTAGCCGAATCAGGCGACGAACGTGCACAGCGCGTCATGGACTTACAGGAAAACTCCGCTGATTTCTTTGCTGCCTCACAAATTGGTCTCAACGCTGTTGCAATCTTAGGTGGTATTTTAGGTGAAGGGGCGTTTCGTCCTTATTTCATGGCATTTGTGGCACAGTTTTATACTGGACCTTGGGCAGAAACCATTGGCTTTGCACTATCTTTTACCCTCGTTACCTCCTTATTCATCTTATTTGCCGACCTGATGCCTAAACGCTTGGCCATGATCGCACCTGAAAAAATTGCCGTCAGCGTCATTGATCCCATTCAAGTATTTATTAAGGTCTGCCGACCTTTGGCTTGGATGATCAATACCATTGCCAATGTGTTGTTTCGCTTATTTAAAGTCAATACCACACGCGACGACAATATTACCTTTGCCGATATTTCAGCGGTGATGGATGCCGGTGCACAAGCGGGCGTGTTACTCAAACAAGAACATCATTTTATTGAAAACGTATTTGAGCTTGAAGAACGTAACGTACCGTCTAGTATGACCACCCGTGAAAATGTAGTCTATTTTACTTTAAATGAATCAGAAGACAGCATTCGACAAAAACTGGCTGAGTATCCTTATTCTAAATTTTTAGTCTGTAATGAAGACATTGATAGCGTGATTGGGTATGTAGATGCCAAAGACATCTTGGTGCGTATTTTAAATAATCAATCTTTATTGCAACTTAATGAATCGACCATTCGTAATGTACTCACCATTCCAGATACTTTAACTTTATCGGAAGTACTGGATCGTTTTCGCTCCACCAAAGAAAAGTTTGCAGTGGTGATCAATGAATATGCCTTGGTGGTGGGGGTGATTACTCTGTCTGACATTATGATTACCGTGATGGGCGATTGGGTCACCCCAATTGATGCGGATTTACAAATTATTAAACGTGATGAAAATTCATGGTTGATCGAAGGCAGTACACCGATTGAAGACATTAAACATGCGCTTGAAATTGAAGAATTGCCTGACGAAGAAAATTATGAAACTTTAGCTGGCTTTATGATGTACAGCTTACGTAAAATTCCACGTCCTGCTGATTCGGTTGAATATTTAGGCTTTAAATTTGAAGTGGTCGATGTGGATCATTTTAAAATTGACCAACTCTTGGTGACACGTTTGGTCACCCAAGCCCAAAACGCTTTAGATCAGGAGTAAAATACCATGTCACTGTCTGCGATTGTGGCCTGCTTGGCGGTTTACTCGGCTTTATATTGTATTTATTTTTTCTTTGCCGATGTCAACAATGGTTTACTTATCCTCGCAGCCATTGCTTTACTCATTTTTGCCGCCAAAATCAGCCCGTATGCTTATGAGCGCCGCGCTAAACGCTTTAATGACACTTTAATGTGGGGCGACTATTGGTATTGGCCACTCATGACATGGTGGCGCCTATTTATTTTGCCTGCCAAACTGCTATTACGTTGGTGGTATGATTAAAAAAAGCGCCTTCAAGGCGCTTTTTTTTAAATCTTATCGCTTGCTCAATAAGGCATCTAAAACTGCTTGATAATGAATGCTGATGTCTTCTTCTAGCACTTTATAAGCATTGTCGAGCTGTACCATTGGCCAACCTTCTTTCCAAAATGGGAAGATATTATGCAAATCTTGCGTCACGGTTGCATCTTCACGAATAATGGCTTGCGCCACTTGTGATAACACTTGTGCCGTTTCAGCCCCATCAATGGCTAAATAATCAATGCCACGTACTTTTAAAATGCGAACACGGTCTTTTTTATAGCGAATTTTTTTGGCTTGACCTTCGTTTAGACCTAAAGCCAATACCACAGCTTCTACAAATTTATCTTCAAAACTTTGGTGAAGAACCACTAAGGCTTGTTTATGCGCTTCTTGACGCCCCGCTTTACCACCGGCACGAATCACTTCTTGTGCTTCGATGTTGAGCTCATCGTTTTTCATAGACTGCAAAATGTCTAAAATTTCGATATCGCTTAAGTTTGCAGGAGAATGTTCAGTCATAAACTGCCTTTGAAGAATAAGAAAACTAAAGCGCTATTTTGGCATAATTTGCTTACGAAATATATCATGCGACGGCATAAGCTAAAAATAAAAAATCCCCCAACTGTGGAGGATTTTTAGTCACAAATTAATGTTTTACTTCAACCACCACTTTCCCAACATGTTCACCAGTATCCAGTGCTGCATGGGCATCTTGAATTTGCGCAAAGTTAAAGGTTTTATAAATCATTGGAATGCATTGACCTTGTTCTAACAATGGCCACACATGCGTTTTTAAACCTTGGGTAATTGTGGCTTTTTCTTCTGTGGTACGTGCACGCATGGTCGAACCTGTGATGGTTAAACGCTTCATCATAATTTGACCCAGCTTAACCTCTTTGGCTTTGGCACCACCTAAAAATGCGATATACACTAAACGTCCATCACGGCGCAATAAATTTAAGTTTTGCTCTAAATACGGCGCACCAACGATATCTAAAATGACATCAACACCGGCTTTGTCGGTTGCAACTTGAATCACCTCTTCAAAATTTTGGGTTTTATAATTAATTGCGGTAGTTAAATGCGAAATCGCTTGCACTTTTTCATCTGAGCCCACAGTGGCAAAGGTGTTTAAACCTAAAGCTTGGGCGAGCATAAGTGCTGTGGTGCCAATACCACTGGTTCCACCATGCACCAATAAAGTTTCCCCTGCTTTGGCTTTGCCCATCTCAAACACGTTGGCCCATACCGTAAAGAAGGTTTCAGGAATAGCCGCAGCTTGTACAAAGCTTAAACCTTGAGGAATGGCTAAAGTTTGGCTCTCTGGCACCACGCAATACTCGGCATAACCACCGCCATTGGTCAAACCACAGACCTGATCACCCACTTGAAATTTGGTAACGTCACTGCCTACCGCAGTAATAATCCCAGCCACTTCAAGACCTGGCACAGGTGTCACACCTTTAGGCATTGGGTATAGACCTTGGCGCTGTAAAATATCTGGACGGTTAATCCCAAAAGCATGTACCTGTACCAAGACTTCATCGGCTTTGGGCGTTGGAATGGCAAAGCTTTCATAGGCCAGTTTTTCAACGCCACCCGGCTCGGTAATGATAATCTGCTGCATCGTTGCTTGTGACATACCCGATTCCTTTTGTTTGATTTTTTTAAATAACTGAGGCTTAGCAACATAAAATAAAAGTCTATAAATGCCAAGTCTAGATTGTAATTTTTGCCTCTGCCAAGTGTATCAACATAAACTCATGACAGAGTGATGTAAGTCATTAAAATTTAATATGTAATATTTCTTTTCCTTTATGACAGCACCATCGCTTTGTCATAAAGGCACGCTATGTTGCCTAGATCATAATGATCACTTGAGAATAAACTGTATGAAACGTGCCTACTTATATAGCACCATTTTATTATGCTTAAATTTAGCAGCCTGCTCGGATGACGACGATCAAAATAATAATGTCACAGGCCCCAATATCACATCGCCTGCACCTCAACCCACGATTCCTGAACAAGTGGTTCCGTTACCTGAAATTTATTTAGATGAAAACTTCGATCAGCTCAACGCTTTACCTGCCAATTGGATGCTACCTAAAAATAATGCAGGACAAGTTTATATTGAAAATGGCGACCTTTATTTAGATGGGCGTGCCAATGATACGCAAATGACCTCTGTATTATTACCTGCTGAATATCAACAATTGCGTAACTATCGTATTGACTTAGAATTTAGCTATGTTGAAGCCAATAATGATGGGCGTTGGGCCAGTATTATGTACCGTGCTGCCGATGAATATGCTGATCCTGCTTTTAGTCCGTATTATCAATTTGCCATGCGTAAGCAGACCACAGGCAATAGTGGTTTAGAATTATCGTTACGTATGCCCACCAATGCATGGAATGTCTTGCAAAAATCTGCGCATCATAAAGATATCGGCTTAAATAAAACCCATAAAGCCACTGTCATTGTGCATGGCAATCGTGTGCGTCATTATTTAGATGATCAGTTGGTGTTAGACAGCAGTTTACCCTATAACCTTAATCAAGGTGGTATTGGCTTATCCAGTGCAGGACTTTTAATGAAAGTCAGTCATTTAAAAGTCACTGAACAACTCGATGCCTTACCTGAGTCCAATAAAGTCACTGAGTTGGTTGATCAAGCACTTCCTGTTGCAATGGCACCGACCCTGATTCAATCTGCTGGCCAAAATCTTACACCAAGTAGCGTCACACATGTGGCTTATCGCCTTGATGCAGCACTGAATTTAATTGACAGCAATCAAAAAAATGTCATGTCGTTAACCAGCTATTTACAAGATAAACAGCGAAAAACCCTGCCACTTTTACACATTGACCATCCTGCCACTTTAAATGCGTTAGTTGCAATTGCTGGCGATTACGACCTGGCTGACTTGACTTTGCTGTCGGACAATGTCGATTTATTACGTCAAGCGCGTATTGCGCTGCCACAATTACGTACTGCACTTGATTACTCAACCAAAACCAACTTAACGAATCGTAAGCAGGACTTAAATACGGTTGTGCATAATACCAATGTGGCACTTGCGAAAATTGTGATTTTACCACCGCAACTGACCACCCGTAGCAGTGTTAGTCATTTACAACGTCTACTGATTACACCTTGGGCAAAAACCACACAAAGCAATGCGCACGAAGCAGCCCGAATTCTCACTACAGGCGTCAACGGGATTTGGAGTGATACACCAGAAGTCTATGCCGATATTATGCAGAGCATGGCACCCAATACCTTATTACGTAAGCCTTTAATTACAGGACATCGTGGTATTCCTGCCTTAGATGATGAAAACACCTTAGAGGGAACTTTAAAAGCCATTGAAGTGGGTGCTGATGCGGTTGAATATGATGTGTATTTAAGTCAAGATGGCCATGTGATCCTCATGCATGATACGACTACTACACGTACTACAGGTGTAAATCGCAATATTGAAGACATGACCTTAGCTGAAATTCGTGAGTTACGTACCTTAGGTTACAACCGTGCTGTACCGACCATGCAAGAAGTGCTTGCAGAAGTTAAAAAATTCCCGCATGTCACCAATTTTATTGAGATTAAAAGCAGTAATCCGGCCATTATTCCTAAAATTAAACAGCTCCTTGATCAATACGATGCCTACGATCAAGCGATTGTGATTAGCTTTAATGGCGAACAAATTTTAAAAATGAAAAATGTGTTACCAGGTGTCTCTACAGGCTTGTTAACCAGTACGCCTGCGGCACAAAGTGACTTGGTCAACACACGCCGAATTTTAGATGCCACGCAAAAATACTCATCGACCTTTAACCCGTCATTTAGTGGTCTGAGTCAGAGCCTCATGCAGCAGGCTGCACAACGTGGCGTGACCTTTTGGCCATGGACGTTCCGTTTAAATAAAGATGATTTTAACCGCATGTATGTGCAGGGTACGCATGGTTTAACCACTGATTATGCGCATGATGCATCAAACTTTGTGGTACAACTCAGCACAGCAAAACAAGTGACCGCACAAGTGGGGCAATCAGTGAGTATTGTAGGTAACTTGCATACTCAACTGGGTCAAACCCAAGCGTATGTCTTTAATGAAATGTTGGTCTTACCAAATTCAGCTAAATATAGCCAAAATGGACAAGCCGTGACCTTTAGCGAAAAAGGGACAGCTTATGTGATGCCACGTTATCAGTATCAAATTGCCCCCAACTATATTTATACCTTATATGCTGAACCTGTCAGCGTGACGGTACAATAAAACTTTATCTTTTAGAGTTAAGGAAAATCTGATGATTTTCCTTAACTCTCTGGTGGCTGTGCCACAATTTTACTAAGTAATTTACGTACAATCGGTAACATGATCATGATCAGTGGAAATGCCATCAGCCACGATAAGCTCCAGGCATGTAACCATATACTTAAAAAACCTTCTGCTACACCAATTTTTAAATAAATGTTAAAACATGAGATTGCCCCACTCATAATGCCCGATAAGATCAATGGCATCAGCCAGGTTAAATGTTTAGGGTGAATTTTAAGACGCATAGATCAATCCCATTTTTAGTAAATGACTTATTCTAATAGCAAGTGACTCAATACATGGACTATTTTCATCAGCCCTCAGGAATAGATACTTGATGGTTAAAATACGACCAAATAGCCAAATCGATTCAACCATTTTAAAGTCATAGATTACTTAAGCAAGATGATTTGAGTTAACCATGCTGTTTATAATTTTTAATCATTTGCGTGGTCACATCTTCAGGATAACAGATTGGTGTATAACCCCCTGCACGATGCTAAGCACTGCGATTACCACAGCGACTGTCATTACTCGCTATATTATAAGGACACGGACAATTCCCCGGATAATCCTCAATAGATTCTTGAATGATTTTCTGCTTCATCTGTTCTGTACTTTGTGCCTGTTTTGCTTCGATAGTAAAACTAAAAGCTAACCCTATTAAAAACAATAATTTTTTCATATCACCCCCTAAAATGCTGCGTATTATAAGGGCTTAAATTATTTTGTGCAGTCCATCACAAAGATTTCTTTATTTCATAAAGTTTAGGCAATAAAAAACCCGCCATTCGGCGGGTTTTCTCAAATCAGTTCAATCTTAAAGACAAACTAACTCAATAATTTGTTCAGCCAACTCTTCAACTGTATCAGTCGTTAAAGTTGCATCTGTACCTTCAGCTGTATCTGTAATAACAACAACACCTGTTTCACGAAGCAATACTACTTGCTGTACCTCAAGACCGGCTTTAGCAAGTGCAACGATACCTTGTTGCAGCAATAAGCTCTCTAAAGCTTGTGCATTTTCAAGTGCAGCATTCGACACAGTGACCGCAGCAGGTTTTTGACCTAAACGTGCAGCACGATCTTCTGCAGTCACTGGATTGCTATGCGCTGTCCATTCCACAGCTTCTTCAACCATACCTGCACCAATCGTCACGTTGTTTAAACGATCAATGAAGATAAACGAACCTGTGTAACGGCTGTCTTGATAGCGATCAAATACCACCGGCGCATCAAATTCAACCGTCACATTAGCAATTGAATTCAGCTCTAGGCTTTCAACTTGTGCTTTTTCAAGTGTATTAACATTAGTACGGTAGTTAATTGCGGTCACTTTTGCAGGTACAGTCTGCGTACCCACTTTTAAGTTATATAACTTACCAATCACTAATGGCTGATCTGCCATCCATACCACAGTGGCATTCACTGAACGTGAAATATAAGGCGCTGCTTGATCGGCACGTACAAGTACATTACCACGCGAAATATCAATTTCATCGTTTAAGGTTAAAGTTACCGCTTGACCTGCAACTGCACGCTCAAGGTTGCCATCAAAAGTGACGATTTCCTTTACTGTAGATGATTTACCTGATGGTAAAGCAGTAATCGTATCGCCTACTTTCACTTCACCTAGCGCAACCGTACCGCAGAAACCACGGAAATCGAGGTTTGGACGGTTGACATATTGCACAGGGAAACGGAAATCTTGTTTTTGGCTGCCACGGCTAATTTCAACCGACTCAAGCGTACCCATTAAGGTTTGGCCTGTGTACCACGGTGTATTTGGTGATTTATTCACCACATTATCACCATTTAACGCAGAAATTGGCGTAAAGATGATATTGGCAGGTTTACGATCACCCAGTTGGTTCACGAAGTCAGCATATTGTGCTTGGATCTCATTGAAACGTGTTTCAGAGAATTCCACTAAGTCCATTTTATTGATCGCAACAATAATGTTCTTAATGCCAAGTAAGCTTGCAATAAACGTATGACGACGGGTTTGGGTTTGTACACCGTAACGCGCATCAATGAGGATAATCGCAAGGTCACAAGTGGATGCGCCTGTTGCCATGTTACGGGTATACTGTTCGTGTCCCGGGGTATCGGCAATAATAAACTTACGTTTTTCTGTTGAGAAATAACGATACGCGACATCAATGGTAATGCCTTGCTCACGCTCTGCTTGTAAACCATCCACAAGCAATGCCAAATCTGGCGCATCACCTGTAGTACCCACTTTTTTAGAATCACGGGTTACCGCTTGTAATTGATCTTCATAGATCAATTTTGAATCGTAAAGCAGACGGCCAATGAGCGTCGATTTACCGTCATCGACATTACCGCAGGTTAAAAAACGCAATAAGTCTTTATTTTCGTGTTGTTTCAAATAGCCCAAAATATCTTGGCTAATTAAATCTGATTGATGAGACATTGCTCAAACTCCACATATTCTTTAGAAATCGGTTTTAATCCCCGCATTCCCCCTATAGCTTTAGGGGGAACTTACACACGTCTTGGTGTGCTTGGGCAATTTTTAGAAGTAACCTTCTTGCTTCTTTTTCTCCATCGAACCTGCTTCGTCATGGTCAATCATACGACCTTGACGTTCAGAGCTCGTGGCAAGCAGCATTTCTTGGATAATTTCCGGTAAGGTGTCGGCAGTTGATTCAACTGCACCTGTCAGTGGATAACAACCTAACGTACGGAAACGCACCGATTTCATTTGTGGAACTTCACCTTCTAATAAAGGCATACGTTCATCATCAATCATAATAAGTGTGCCACTACGCTCGACCACAGGACGTTCTGCAGCAAGGTATAGCGGTACCAATGGAATACTTTCTAAATAGATGTATTGCCAAATATCCAGCTCAGTCCAGTTTGACAATGGGAAAACACGGATGCTTTCGCCTTTATTGACTTTACCGTTATACAGATTCCAAAGTTCAGGACGTTGGTTTTTTGGATCCCAACGGTGCTTTGAATCACGGAATGAATAAACACGCTCTTTGGCACGTGATTTTTCTTCATCACGACGTGCGCCGCCAAATGCTGCATCAAAACCATATTTATCAAGGGCTTGTTTTAAGCCTTGCGTTTTCATGATGTCGGTATATTTTGAGCTACCATGATCAAATGGATTAATGCCTGCATCTACACCTTCTTTGTTTTGATGCACAATTAAATCAAAACCATGGGTTTTTGCCATGTTGTCACGAAAGGTGATCATGTCTTTAAATTTCCAACCCGTATCAACATGCAATAATGGGAATGGAAGTTTGGCAGGATAGAACGCTTTGAGGGCTAAATGCAGCATGACTGCTGAATCTTTACCAATGGAGTAAAGCATCACTGGGTTTTCAAACTCAGCGGCAACTTCACGGATGATATGAATACTCTCAGCTTCAAGCTGTTTAAGATGAGTAAGTCTTTCCTCATTTAATGACATGGACAACACCAGCTTAGAATACGTGTACTTATTACACTTTTAAAGATATTTTGCCATTATAGTGATTTACTTTTCATAACGATTGCTTGTTTTATGATATTGATATGCAAAATCTTCATATAGAGCAAAACTGATATATTGTATAAGTTTTTATGCAAAAAATGCTGTAAATTGGCGATACTTATTATAACCTGAGTTCGATGAAATCCACTTAACCTTTTAGCATATTTTGGAAAGTTGGCTTATTGGGGTTCAAACAATAA
>NZ_CANQTS010000020.1 GCF_947626835.1 uncultured Acinetobacter sp.
CGTGATGACCGTGATGACCGTGATGACCGTGATGACCGTGATGACCGTGATGACCGTGATGACCGTGATGACCGTGATGACCGTGAGCAAAATCGTGACGATGATTAAAGCATAAAAAAGGGTGCTTTATAGCACCCTTCATATTTTGGCTGTTTTTGCTTAACCATTAAAGCGCATAGATAAATCAATGGCTGTTACATCTTTAGTCAAAACACCCATTGAGATGTAATCGACACCTGTAGTCGCCACTTCACGTAAATTGGCAATAGTAATATTACCCGATGCTTCTAATTTACAACGTCCTGCAACATGTTTCACTGCATCAATCATTTGTTGTTGGCTAAAGTTATCCAGCATCACAATATCGGCTTTGGCTTCTAACGCTTGATTGAGCTCATCCCAAGTTTCAACTTCAACTTCAACCAATTTACCCGGTGCAATTTGATGGGCTTTGGCAATCGCTTGCGCAATGCCACCTGCGGCCATAATGTGATTTTCTTTAATTAAAAAGGCATCAAATAAACCTAAACGATGGTTTTGACCACCACCAATCGCCACTGCATATTTTTGTGCAATACGCAGGCCCGGTAGAGTTTTACGTGTATCTAAAAGTTTGGTATGTAAACCATCTAACTCTTTGACATATAGTGCCGTTTTGGTCGCTACAGCCGACAAAGTTTGAATAAAATTCAGGGCAGGGCGCTCTACGGTAAGTAAGCTACGTGCTGAGCCTGCGAGCTTTAAAAAGGCTTCATTGGCTGCAACAGTTTCGCCCTCTTGCTTTAACCAAGTCACTTCTACTGTAGCATCGTAAGCTTGAATCAGCGCATCGACCCAAGGACGACCGGCAAGAATCATCTGTTCACGGCTAATAATGGTTGCCGTAGCTTGTTCATCTTCAGGTGTTAATAAAGCCGTGATGTCACCGTCACCAATATCTTCTTGCAAGGCATGCTGAATATTGATTTGAATTGATTCTTCTAACAAAGATTGAGAGATGCTCATGCGAAGTTCCGTATCTTATAACGTCTATCAAAAATTGCGGCTTATATTAGCATTGTTACTTTAAAATGACTGATTTTTTATCCAATTTCTTTGCAAGGTTTGAGATTTTACCAAGAAAGTTTTAGCATGGAGCCCAGTTTTTATTTTATTTTAATTATTTTTAAGGACGTGCATCATGTCACAGGCTGTTACTTTTGTTGTGGAACATGGTCAGCTGATTGGGGCAAGGCAGGTGCCATCGCCAAACTATAATCAGCGCCCACAAGGCACTGAAATTCAACTGTTAGTGATTCATAATATTAGTTTGCCACCATCGCAATTTGGCGGTGGCTATATTGAAAAATTTTTTCAAAATCAATTGGATTGGAGTGAGCATCCTTATTTTAAGACCATTGAAGGCATGCAAGTTTCTGCACATGTTTTGATTTTGCGCACCGGCGAAGTTTTGCAATTTGTGAATTTCAATGACCGAGCTTGGCACGCAGGCCGTTCAAGTTATTTAGGCAAAGCAGAATGTAATGATTATTCGATTGGCATTGAACTTGAGGGAAGTGATGATCAGCCGTTTAGTGACCTGCAATATCAGGCTTTAAGTCAAGTTACGCATGCTTTACGTCAAGCTTATCCAAAAATTTCCTCACATATTGCCGGTCATTCTGACATTGCACCACAACGTAAAACCGATCCGGGCCCGTATTTTCAGTGGCAAAAATTTCGTGACTTGTTACGTGATTCGACACATTTTGAATGATTTTAAGCATGCGATAGGGCATGCCTTTCTTTACAATAGCGTTCAATTTAATCTGTAGGTGCTTCTGATGGCGCTGTGGCGATCGACCTTTATTGTGAGTGCAATGACCATGCTCTCACGTGTCATGGGTTTAGTCCGTGATGTAGTGTTGCTTGGGGTGTTTGGTGCAGGCAAAGACTTTGACACTTTTGTCATTGCGTTTCGAATTCCGAACTTTTTTCGGCGTTTGTTTGCTGAAGGGGCATTTTCACAAGCTTTTATTCCGGTTTTAACTGAATACAAAACCACGCGTACCCATGCTGAAGTGCAAATTTTAATTAGTCGAGTCTTTGGCTGTTTAGCCACATTCATGACTTTATTGACTTTGATTGCCATGATCGCAGCTCCTGCCATTATGTATGTTTATGCGCCGGGTTTTCATGATGATGCAGAGAAATTTGCCTTAGCTACAGATATGTTTCGTCTCACGATTCCATATTTACTTTTTATGTCACTCACTGCATTTGCCAGCAGCATTTTAAACAGTTATGGCTCGTTTACGACGCCTGCATTTGCACCTGTATTGCTGAATTTGTCCATGATCGCAGGGGCATTGTGGCTCACGCCTTATATGGCAACGCCAATTATGGCTTTGGGTTGGGCGGTGATTGTGGCGGGCTTTTTACAACTTGCCTTACAAATTCCTGAGCTATGGCGCAAAAAGCTGCTGATTCCACCTAAAATTGATTTTAAACATGAGGGTGTAGAACGTATCTTAAAGCTGATGCTACCGGCATTATTTGGTGTTTCAGTCACGCAAATTAACCTATTGCTCAATTCTATTTGGGCTTCGTTTATGCAAGATGGTTCGGTGTCATGGTTATACAGTGCTGAACGTATGACAGAGTTACCATTGGGTTTAATTGGTGTAGCGATTGGTACGGTAATCTTACCGGCATTGTCAGCGCGTCATGCCGAACAAGATCAAACCAAATATCGCAATATGATGGATTGGGCCGCTAAAATTATTGTACTTGCCGGTGTGCCTGCGAGTTTGGCTTTATTTATGCTCTCGACCCCAATTATTCAAACGCTTTTCCAACGTGGTCAATTTACCCTAGCTGATACGCAAATGACGGCACTTGCCTTGCAATGTATGAGTGCGGGGGTATTGTCTTTTATGCTGATTAAAGTTTTTGCGCCAGGTTTTTACGCCCAACAAGACACGAAAACACCAGTGCGGGTGGGCTTAATGACTGTGGCAGTCAATGCGGTACTGACCTTAATCTTGATTGGTGTATTTAAGTTTATGGGATGGCAAGAAGAGCACATGGCATTGGCTTTAGCTTCTTCCGGCTCGGCTTTAGTCAATGCTGGCCTGTTATATTTTTATTTACACAAACGCGATATTTTCCGCTTTGGCACACATTGGAAAAAGCTCATGCTGCAATTTTTGATTGCCAATAGCTTAATGGTACTCGCCTTAGCCTATGCCTTAACTTGGTATAACGGAGATGTTGCAGAGTGGTTACGCGTAGCGCAAGTACTGGGCTTATGCATGGTAGGCGCGGTGACCTATGCTGTAGGTTTAATATTAACAGGCATCCGCCCACGTCATTTACGCCCATAATTAAAAAGACCGCCGAGGCGGTCTTTTTTTAATCTAAAATTGCTAGTAATTCAATATCAAAAATCAAAGTACTATTGGGACCAATAACATCGCCTGAACCAGTTTCAGCATAAGCTAAATGCGCTGGAATAAAAAAACGATATTGGCTACCCACAGGCATTAATTGTACGCCTTCAGTCCAACCTTGGATCACTTGCGAAAGCGCAAACTCAGCCGGTTGTTGGCGGGCAATTGAACTATCAAATACGGTTTGGTCGAGTAAACGACCTTCATAATGCACACGCACTGTAGAAGATGCTTTGGGTTTTTTAGCTTGCGTTGACTTTAGCACTTGATACTGTAAGCCAGAAGCGGTGACTTGAATACCTGATTTTTTTGCATTGGCTGCTAAAAAAGCCTGACCTTGTGCAAGGTTATCAGCCGCTTGTTTTTGAAATTCAACCAGGGCTTTACTTTCGCTGGCTTGACGATATTGGCTAATTGCTGTGCCCATGTCGGCTGTGCTTAAACTGGCATTTTTGCCTGCAAGTGCCGTTTTAAAGCCTTGTAAAAATGCATCAATATCAATATTTTTAAAGACGTCACTATTATTGTCAGCCATGCTGTAACCCAGACTATAACCGACTTGTTTTTCTAAGCTACTTTTATTGTTAATGTCAGCAGCAAAACTGGTACTACAAAAAGTTAAAGCAAGTACAGATAAGGTTTTTTTCATAACATGATCTCAAAATAAATTAAGGAGAGCATTTGGCTCTCCTTAAATACAGTGTTGAATTATTTAACTTCAATTAATTCAACATCAAAAATCAGCGTGCTGTTTGGTGGGATCATGCCTGAAGCACCTTGTTCGCCATAACCTAAGTGACTTGGAATATAAAGTGTCGCTTTGCCACCTTCTTTCATCAGTTGTAAACCTTCGGTCCAACCCGGAATGACTTGATTAAGTGGGAATTCAATTGGCTCACCACGTTCAACTGAACTATCAAAGACTTTACCGTCAACCAATTTACCCGTGTAATGCACTTTTACAACTGAAGTTGCAGTAGGTGATTTACCTGTCCCTTCTTGGGTCACTTTATACTGTAAACCTGATGCAGTAGTTTGCACACCCGGCTTGGTTTTGTTTTCCGTTAAGAAAGCATCACTTGAAGCTTCGGCTTGTGTTGTTTGCGCTTCTTGCTCGGCTAGCATCTCTTTTTGGAATTGCTCATAAGCCTGTTGTAATTGTTGTTCTGTATAAGCGGGTGCAGTACGCGCATGACCGTCACGAATACCAGCTACAAAACTATTTACGTCTAATTCAGGTGGAGTTTGATGAGCCACTTCATAGCCTAATGCATAGCTAATTTTTGCAATTGGCTTGGCATTTGGGTCAGCTTTAGCAGTTAGTGTTGCCGGATTTTGTGATGCATAGTAAACAGGTACAAGAGCAGCACCGCCTAAAAGCACTGCAACAGCGATGGGTAAGGCTTTACTCATAAGTTTTTCTCAAAAATTCTTCGGTCAAATACGTCGGGCGCAAGTGTACCGTGTCACCATAAAGATGATGGGATTAAACAATAGCTCTAAATATATGCTGATCAAGTTAAATAAGCTAGACGCTTTTTAGGTGCAAACACACTTTTTATACATATTATTTTAAATCAATCAATTAGATAGCTTTTAATGTACATATCTAAAAGCACAATTTGCTTCATGGTCGTTGACCATACCCACCGCTTGCATAAATGCATAACAAATTGTAGGTCCAATAAATTTAAAACCACGCTGCTTTAAGGCTTTAGACATTAACATACTGGCTTGTGTATATTGTGGAATGGGGTGTTCAGGACGCTGAACTGGCTGAGTAGAATGCTCGGCAAAACGCCATAACCATTGCTGCATTTCAAAGCCTTTACTTTGCATATTTTGCCATGCGATTGCATTATCACGAATAGAGCTAAGTTTAGCTAAATGACGAATCAAAGCTGAATCTTGTGATTTTTTCTGAAGCTCAGCGTCTGAAAGATTAGCAATATAGGCAATAGGATATTGAAAGAAATGCGCACGATAAGCGCTGCGTTTTTTTAAAACGGTGAGCCATGACAACCCAGCCTGTTGCCCCTCTAAACACAGCATTTCAAACAGCAAATGTGGTTCATGCACAGGACGCCCCCATTCTTGATCATGATAATCTTGATACATAGGGTCGGTGGAGCACCACGAACAGCGGCTCAGCATGGTTTGCTCCTCCTTATATACTCAATTAGAGTTTAAATTCTACCCATTGATCTTGTTGGTTATCCCAAAACCAAAGCTCAGCTTGTTGTAGCTCATTAAAATCGATCCAAATATCTTTACCGGTTTTTTCAGCAAAACCTGTACTAATTTGTAAGGCTTCGTCGCTAATTTCCATGATCCAGCCTTGATGGCTTTGACCTGCCAACACAATTTTTTGTTGATTGCCTGATTCAGCAAACTCTACCAGACGATTGATCAACGCTTCTGACATGAAAACTTCCTAAAATTAACGTAAATATAAAAATGGATTGACTGCACCACGCCCTTTACCTTGTAAATATAAACCGTAGTGCAAGTGAGGAGCGGTGGCTTTGGCATTACCTGTATTGCCTACAAAACCAAGATGTTCCCCACGACGAACATAGTCCCCAACTTTTAAGTCACTACGATGGACATCTAAATGCGCATAATAATGCCAGCTAGAACTAGGGCCGAGTATCCAAATTACTTTACCACCCAAATTGTTATTACGTAAGTCGGCAATGACACCTTCTGTGGCACTTAATACTTTTGTACCGCGTGGCGCCATAATATCAATACCTTCGTGACGACGTCCTTGACCGCGTGCCGCACCCCAAGTGTCACGTAGTTCATGGCTTTGAATACCTACAACAGGTAGGGTAAATTTTTGTGGTAAAGGGGTGTTTTTCAGGTGTGTACTTGGATCTTGAGGAATCGCTGGCGGGGCAGGTGGGCGTGTAGTACACGCCACTAAAATGAGGCTGAACAGTGTTAAAACAAGCAATTGATACGGCATAGATCACCCCTTGGGTTTTTATTATTATGGGGATGACTATGTCATACCTGAACAGCTGAAATCAATTTCTTCATTGCAGTGGGAATTCCCATGTCATGTGCCATTTCTGGTTTTAACCACTGACCACCCAACTGATTTAATATCTGTTGTTGTTGATCAGCAGGCACTTCAAAACATAAGGCTTCAAGTTGCCAAGTAAAATGCGTAAAGCTGTGGGTAATTTCAGCGCGTTGAATGACCTGACTTAAACCTAAATTTTGACATAAATCTGCAAATTGCTCAGGTTCTTCAATAATAGGTAAGCACCATAAGCCACCCCATAAGCCACTATGCGGACGTTGTTGCCATAGCCAATGTTGTTGATCTTTAATGAGTAACACTTGCGCTGATTTAACGGGAACGGGCTTCTTGGTTTTTTTAAACGGAAGTTGCTGCTCTAAACCTTGTTGGTGCGCCTGACAATGTGCCTGCATAGGGCAATATAAACACAAGGGCTTTTTAGGTGTACATACCGTTGCACCTAAATCCATAATTGCTTGGGTATAGTCATGATTACGCTTGGTGGGGCACAGATCTTCTGCAATGTTCCACATGTTGCGTTCATGTATTGGTTTAGATAAATCATCTTCAATGGCAAAAAAACGCGCCAACACACGTTTGACATTACCATCCATAATCACGCCATATTGACGTAAACCCAGCGACATCAAAGCGCCTGCGGTTGAGCGCCCAATACCGGGCAGTGCCATCCAACCTTCTAAATCAGTTGGAAAATGTCCTTGGCTTGCTACTATGCCTGCCGCTTTATGTAAATTACGTGCACGCGCATAATAGCCAAGCCCTGCCCAATAGGGTGCGACATCATCCCAATTTGCTGTGCCTAAATCGTTGACCGTTGCAAAGCGTTGAATAAAACGCTCAAAATACTGCAATACCGTTTTCACTTGAGTCTGTTGCAACATAATTTCAGAGACCCAAACTTTATAAGGGTCATCAGCCACTTGCCACGGTAAATCATGTCGACCATGCACATCAAACCAGCTTAATAACGCATCAGAAAAACGAAATTCACTCATAGCAACTCAGACTCAAAATGAGCGCATGAGTATATCGCATAAAAAAAGATGATGCCGAAGCATCATCTTGATTGCGTCAAATTAGGTCGTATTAAGCCGAAGCCTGCATGCCCCAACGTTCATCAAGTTGCAAATTTTTACCTTCATAACGTGGAATAATGTGCACATGCAGATGCTGAGCATGTTGACCAAAAATATCACCATCATTAAAGCCCACATGAAAACCTGCCGGTTGATGACGTAATACCAATTCGTTGCGCGCCAGTTCAAGCAATGACATCAGGCTTTTACGCTCTTTGTCCGTGACTTCAAAAAAAGAAGACACATGGCGCAGCGGAATAATCACACAGTGACCTTGAGAAAGAGGTTTTGGTTCAGGTAAAACCACACCAAAATCATTTTTAGCAATCACGTCGTATTCGTCAAAATCGCAGTAAGTACATGTCATGGTGATGCTCCTTATTGTTATAAAATGGGAAAAATTTAAGCTAAACGGCGCGCCAGTAGGGCATACATCGCATCTAAGCTTTCAGCTTCGGCTTGTGGGTTATAGCCTAAATCGACACCGTTGGCTTTGGCACGCTCATCGGCTTGTGGGTTACTAAAGCCATGCTTCGCGTCTTTAAAGATCATGACGTGATGCTCAACTTGGGCATTATGCATCTCTGCTCTAAATTTAGCCACGTCATCAAGGCTTACCATGCTATCAAGCTCGCCGTGTAACACTAAAATTTCTGCTTGAACTTTATCTTTTTCAGCTGGGGCATTGGCTGCAAGAGCGGCATGGAAAGTGGCCACTGCTTGAAGAGCTGCACCTGAGCGGGCTAAATCAAGTACCACCTTACCGCCATAGCAAAAGCCAATTGCGCCTAATTTGTTAGCATCCACTTGGTCTTGGGCGGCTAAAGTGGCTAAAGCTGCATTGGCGCGCTCTACAATGGTATGTGGATTTTGAAAGGTTTGCGTCATCCATTCATTGGCTTGACTTGCAGTTGTGGTTGATTTTTTATCGCCATACATATCAATGGCGAAAGCTGCATAGCCTTGTTGTGCCAATTCACGCGCGCGTTGTTCGGTATAACTGTTGCGTCCCCACCATTCTGGTGCAACCAAAACACCTGCTAGATTTTGTGCATGTTCTGGTGCTGCAAAGTAGCCAATCAATTGAGTGCCATCTGGTGCAGTATATTCAATTTCGCGTGTTTGAATGCTTAAGGCCATGAAAATTTATCCCTTTTTATAAAAGTTTCTCTTTAGCTTTAGTTGTACCTTATTACGCAAAAAAAAAGAAGAAGCGTGCTTCTTCTTTTTTATACAGATTATGTTGCTTTAGACTTTGCGAGAAAAGAAACCAACAATGGCTAAAATTACAGCCACAACCAATAAAATAACGGCAAAATCTTTAGATAAACCGGCTACGCCACCAAAGCCAAGCAAACTGGCAATTAAAGCGATAACGGCAAAAATAATCGCCCAACGGAACATGGTTTTCTCCCTCATATTGTTGTTATACCAATTAAAGTATAGAAGTCAGTAGCGCCAAGATTGTTAGGCTTTTGTTGATAAAGTGTTCAAATTACATATTAAAGCATAGGGAGAACTTGGATGAACGACCCAAAATTTAGCATGTGAAGCTGCTATAATCGCGCGTTTATAATTAGTATCTATGTGATGAGCACTGAATTACGTCCTGAGTTTTGGAAAAATTATAGCCTTGATCAATTAACTGGTGCAGAGTGGGAAGCACTGTGTGATGGCTGTGGTTTATGCTGCTTGATTAAACTTGAAGACGATGAAAGTAATGAGGTTGCCTATACCAAAGTGGCATGTAAATTACTCGACTGCCAAACTGGGCATTGCAGCGACTATAGCAATCGTTTAGCACATGTACCTGATTGTATTCAATTAAGCCCAGAAAAATTAAACACGATTCATTGGTTACCTAACAGCTGTGCCTATCGTCGTTTACATGAAAATAAACCACTGCCTACATGGCATTATTTAAATACAGGCTCGCGTGATAATGTCATTCAAGCGCGAAAATCTGTGGCAGGGCGCTGTGTATCAGAGCTTGATATTCATGAAGATGATATTGAAGATTATATTGTACGGTGGGTGCGTTAAAGGCTGTTGATTAAAGTAACGACTTCATCAATTGGCATTGGCTTGTGGAAGTAAAAGCCTTGCCCCGTGACGCATTGACGTTGTTCTAAGCTGGCAACATGTTCTGCGGTTTCTATGCCCTCAGCTAAGATTTCAATTTGCATAGATGGACCGAGTTGTCCAATTGCAGTCACGATGGCTAAAATACTTGGATCAGTGTGCATTTTTTCAATAAAACTACGATCAATTTTAAGAATATCAATTGGATAGTCTTTAAGACGCGTTAGAGAAGAATGCCCAGTACCAAAGTCATCAAGAGCGATACGGATGCCAGCATGTTTGAGCTTTTTTAAGGCTCTGAGTACATAACTTGCACCACGCGCTTCTAAACTTTGCTCAGTGATTTCAATTTCTATGAATTGTGGTGCAATATTATATTCATCTAAATGAGCCAGTAAACTCTCGGCATAATTGTCGCGTAAAAACTCAACTGGTGCTGCATTAATCGCCACAGGATGTAAGCGGATATTGTGCTCTAGACAGTAGCGAATATCACTAAACACCTTACGTTGCATTACTTCGCTCATGCGCGTGGCTAAAGCAAAGTCTTCAAAAGCAGGTTCTATATCTACCGGAGATTGGACTCCACCGCCTTGATCATACCAACGTAATAAAGCTTCAAAGCCGACAATTTTTCCTGTCTTTAAATTCACTTTTGGTTGGTAATACGGTACTACACTATCATGAAGTAAAATTTTACGCGCTAAGTTAAGCTTCTGTGCAGTACGCTCTAGCGCTTGCAGCATGTCATGATTAAAAGGTAAAACCCCACCGCCACCGGTTTTTTTAAGATCATTTAAGGCGGTATCCGCACAGCGAACTAAATGTGCAGCGCTACTGGCATTTTCAGGGTAACTGGCACAACCAATACTGATCCCACCATTGATGTATTGTGATTCATAATAAATTGGGGTGTCAAGTTGTTCAGCGGCACGCTGCGCGTAATCAATTAACTCCTGTTTAGATTTTAAATCAGGAATAATAATCGCAAACTCATCGCTACCAAAACGTGCAACTACCATAGGCTCAGGAAAAGCTTTTTTTAAACGATAGGCAAACACTTTGAGTAAATGATCACCTGCCATATGACCCAGCGTATCATTTAAATTTTTAAAACAATCTAAATCTAGCATGACCAAACCTACCGATATAGCATCAGCTTGTGCTTGTACAATGGATTGTTCAAGGAGTTGATGAAAGGCACGTCGATTATACAATTGCGTGAGATCATCAAAGGTATAGGCATGTTCAAGACGTTTTTCGGCAAGAATCTGCTGACTGGTATCTCTTGAAATACATAAGATATGTTTGACTTGCCCTTTTTCATCTAATAAAGGGGTTAACAGATTATCCCAGTGATAAATAGGTTCATCTCTACGTTGTGTCATACTTGAAAAACGTGCTTGATGGCCTTTTTGGGCTTTGGTTAAGGCTGTTACACCTTGAGGTTGTACCGTTTTATCGAGTAAGTTTAGCCAAAATAAATTATTTAATTTTTGTTCAGGCTCAAGTAACACATTACGACCAAATTGATTAATATAGGTGATTCGACCATCTGGGCTAAAGACTTTAATACAGTCGGCACTACTATCTAAAAACTTTTTTTGGTTAATCTGTTGCTGCTTATAAAGTTTTCGCTCTACCACATAATTGTGGATGCAATCTAAAGTGGCAATCCAATCCAGATCGGGATGTGGTTTAAATTGCACATTAATACGAAACCATTGATAACGCTGCTGTAAGTTTTTAATACGACATTCTTTTTGAAAATCTTGATTTAAAATAGAAGCTTCATCCCATAATGCAGTTAGATTTTCACGATCTTCAGGATGAATGAAATAGCCTATATGCTGACGAGCAGAATGATTTAAATTTTTGCCTAAGTATTGATTTAAGGCTGTATTACAAAAATAATGTTGGGATTTGGTCTTAATACACAGCAATTGCGGAATCAAGTTTAAAATATTTAAAGTACGTTCCGATGCAGAAGCGGCAAGAAGCCTCGAGATATGCGTTGGTATACTGCAATCCTGAGCATGAGAAATGGAGTGCTTATTTTTGAGCGAGGATTGCATTTTTTTCTTGATTACACTCTTGAAAAAATATTAAATCGTGAAAGAGATCACAGACTAAGCTTGAAGTATAGCAATAAACATCTGAATGCTAAATATTGAAACTTTCCATTTTTACGCATCTTCAACAAAAATAATATTTTATTATCATCGTATGTAAGCGAAGTATTTTAGTGATATTCAGCGACAACTAGCCATAGCTTAAAATTACATAGTAGACTTTGAATTAAGATCACTACAAGAATATGACGATGTCAGAGACTTTAATTCCACTACCTGAACGCTTAAGACCACGCGACTTAAGCCAAATTATTGGACAAGCACATTTGCTCGGTGAGCAAGCACCTTTAAGACAAATGATTGACCAAGGTCATCTACCTTCGTTAATTTTTTGGGGGCCACCAGGAGTTGGTAAAACCACCATTGCATTGTTATTGGCGCAAGCGGTAGACCGTCCTTTTATTAGTTTATCCGCGCTCAATACTGGGGTAAAAGAGTTGCGTGAAATTATTGCCGACAGCGGTGATTTACTGACGCCTGTGGTATTTATTGATGAAATACATCGCTTTAATAAATCACAGCAAGATGCCTTATTGAGCGCGGTTGAAAAGGGCAAAATTACCTTAATTGGCGCGACCACAGAAAATCCATCTTTTGAAGTCAATAATGCATTGTTATCACGTTGTCAGGTGTATCGTTTAAATGCCTTAGATGAACAGGCAATTGAACAGCTATTACGTTATGCATTACAGCAAGATCAGTTTTTAAAAGAACGCCATATTCAAATTGGCGAGTTTGATGCTTTAATTCAATTTGCAGCAGGCGATGCACGTAAAGCACTTAATTTACTCGATTTAATTGCCAATACTTTTGAACCTGATGTTGAAAATGTGATTGATAATGCTGTGGTAGTACGTGTGGCGCAGCAAAATATTGCGCGCTATGACCAATCTGGTGAGCAGCATTATGATTTGGTTTCAGCCTTGATTAAATCCATTCGTGGCAGTGATCCCGATGCCAGTTTGTATTGGCTAGCACGTATGCTTAAAGGCGGTGAAGATCCAGTGTTTGTTGCGCGGCGTATGTTAATTGCAGCATCTGAAGACATTGGTAACTCCAATCCCAATGCTCTGCTATTGGCTGGTGAATGTTTTCGCTCGGTACAGGCGATTGGTATGCCAGAAGCGAGAATTATTTTAGGGCAAACGGCTGTGTATTTGGCCACCAGTGCCAAAAGTAACAGTACCTATTTAGCCATTAATCGGGCCATGGAATTGGCTGAAAAGACTGCTAATTTAAGTGTGCCTTTGCATTTACGCAATGCACCAACCAAAATGATGCAGCAAGAAGGCTATGGCGTGGATTACCTATATCCACACAATTATCCTGAACATTTTGTCACACAGGATTATTTGCCGCCTGAATTAAAAGGGACTAAGTTATATACATCGGCTCGTAATAAACGCGAAGTAGAAGCTGAGCGTTTACAGCAAAGACGCTGGAGTGAAGAACAACAATAAATAAAATGAGGTGACAAGGATGTCAAAAAACGGCACAGGCATGTTCTGTTTAAATATTATTACGCGATTAGTTTTATGTGTGGTTATGTGTATATGGTTGTTATTGTTATACGCCAAATACGTGGGCTATCAACCAGGAACAGTATTTTTATAAAAAAAACCGAAGCATCAGCTTCGGTTTTTTTAAACTTGCTCTGAATTAAAGATCAGATAAGTCGATACCAATACGTGTAGCAACTTCTTCGTATGCCTCAACCACACCGCCTAAACCTTGACGGAAACGGTCTTTATCAAGCTTTTTCTTAGTGTCTTTATCCCATAGACGGCAGCCGTCTGGAGAGAATTCGTCACCAAGTACGATACGGTCGTGGAACACACCAAATTCAAGTTTAAAGTCAACAAGAAGCATGTTACCTTCAGCAAATAGTGCTTTAAGAACATCGTTCACTTGGTAAGTGAGTTCTTTCATGCGAGCAAGTTGCTCTGCATTTGCCCAACCCAATGCAATCGCTTGAGATTCATTGACCATTGGATCGCCAAGAGCATCATCTTTAAAGAATAATTCAAATGTTGGCGGAGTTAACTCTTTACCTTCTTCTACACCTAGACGACGGCAAAGCGAACCTGCAGCATAGTTACGAATGACACATTCAACAGGAATCATTTGTAATTTTTTCACTAAAACTTCAGTTGGCGTAAGAAGTTTTTCAAAGTGAGTTTCAATGCCGGCAGCAGCAAGCTTTTCCATAATAAAGGCGTTAAAACGGTTGTTCACCTTACCTTTACGCGCGAGCTGTTCAATCTTTTCACCATTGAATGCAGAAGCATCATCGCGGAAGACTAAGACTAAGTGATCAGCACTATCTGTTTCATAAACAGATTTAGCTTTACCAGTATAGAGCAAGGTTTGTTTTAACATGAGGGGAACCTTTTGCATAAAAAATGCCTAGTACGACTAGGCTGGCCAATTTTGGTAAATCTGGGTTAACAACTGCGCGGCAAGCTCTTGATTTGCAAAACTGCCATCTGTGTTGAATACAGCTAAAGTTTGCGTAGAACCTAAAGAGGTCAATTTGATGACAACAGCTTTGCCATCAAGTTGGACAGAGGCTTGATAACGATATTTGCTTGAACTTGTCACGGGGTAATTAAGGCTACTTAAAGTGGCAAGGGTATACTGCCAAACTTCATTGCTTTCACCTTCCATTTTAAGTAATGGATTTTGATTACCATCGACCAACGGGGTTGGGCGTGAGGTCGTTGTTGTCATTGTTTGAGCGGGCGTTGCTTGAGCCAACTGTGGGCGTGGCAAATCAAAACGATTGCCTTTGCTATTTTCAAATGCAGGTGCATTTTCAATGGCTAAAGGGTCAACTGTTGGCGCAGGATACAGCGGCGTTGATGGGCGTACCATCGCACCTTCAGGATATTGCAAAGGGCTCAGTTCAGTTGCTTTTTTATAGTCTAATGAACCATTGTCAAGTACAACCGAATTACAACCAACTAAGCTGATCGCGGAAAATGCGAGAATAAAACCAAAACGTAACTGCATCATAATTTGCTCTTATTAAATGAGGCCCACTTCCTTAAGTGCTTCACGAAGTGGCGCGCGATATGCTGGGGCAAGTGGAGTTAACGGTAAACGAATACCTGACTCAATCAAGCCCATTTCATGAAGTGCCCATTTCACAGGAATTGGGTTTGATTCACAAAATAAAATATTGTGAAGATTTGCAATTTTTGCATTTAAAGCAGCAGCTTCTTGGTGCTGACCTGCCAAACCTGCGGCACAAATTTCACTCATTGCTTTTGGTGCAATGTTAGCAGTCACAGAAATGTTACCTAAGGCACCTTGTTCAATCAGTTGATAGGCTGTGGCATCATCACCTGAATACACAGACATATTTTTTCCCTGTAAACCTGCAAGTAATGCTGTACCACGCGCAACATCGCCTGTTGCATCTTTAATACCCACAATTTGTGGAATATCTGCAAGACGAATCACAGTGTCATTGTGCATATCAACGCCAGTACGACCTGGTACGTTATAAAGGATTTGAGGTAAATCTACAGCTTCAGCAATCGCTTTATAGTGTTGATATAAACCTTCTTGGGTTGGCTTATTATAATAAGGGGTCACCAATAATGCAGCATCTGCACCTAAAGCTTTGGCTTCTTTTGTCAGCTCAATTGCTTCATGTGTTGAATTTGCACCCGTTCCGGCAATAATTGGAATGCGCTTGTTGGCAACACGAATAATTTCTTTAATTACTTGTGTGTGTTCTGCCATGCTCAAGGTTGAGGCTTCACCCGTTGTACCCACTGCCACGATACTGTTGGTACCTTGCTCAATGTGCCACTCAACGAGCTTCTCAAGACCCTTCCAATCTACGCTGCCATCTTCAAACATAGGGGTGACGATTGCGACAATTGAACCCTGAATGGTCTGTGCTTGTTGAGTCATTTGAAAAAATATCCTATTTGTCCATCCGATTACGGTTAGAAAAACATGAATTTGGATGGATTTGTATTTTGATTTGTAAGTAAATCAACGTGATTTTTTGAACGCTGAGTCTACTTAGCTAAATTATGACTGATGAAACGCATAAGAACAATATACTTTTTTCATCGTCGATAAAAACAATAGCTAAAGTTGAGAAAAGATGGGGTCGTTAAACTTTTACTTTCTCTGCATTAGACATGTTCAAGGTAAAGCAAATTGTAATTAAACACTAGTAATTTTCTGAATATTTATATAAGACTTAAGCCATAAAAACTCATGCAAAAAGTTATTTTGTGGTGCTTTATGCTAGTTTTTTAATCAATTTAAGATTAAATAGCGATTATCATATATCTATAATGTATATTTAACGGATAATAAATAACTGTAAATGATCTGTTTAGAATAGGTTAATAATTGCTTTTAACTATTAATCGCTTTCTAGGGATTTTTTTGTAAAAATCAATAACTTGAGTAATTAATACTAATTTACTCGGATTTTTTGACTAAAATTAAATCATATTAATTGATTTTAAGACTATCAAAATCACTCAGAAAAAAAATAACTTTCCAATAAATTATCAATATACCCTTTCTAAATGCGCATTTTCTTAAACTTATTGATAGCTCGTATAGAGATGCACTCTTCGCCATGATTGCTGGCTAAATTGGCCACTGATTGCAACAAAGGAGTATCCAATGCAAAGATCAGATAACAAACACGCGGTGACTACAGTCGCGATTTGTTTCCTTATTGCCGTGATTGAAGGTCTAGATATTCAAGCTGCAGGTATTGCAGCTGCCGGTATTCGTGAAAGTTTCGGCTTAAATAGCTCTCAACTCGGTGTGTTCTTTAGTGCAGGGATTCTGGGTTTATTACCCGGTGCACTTGTTGGTGGTCGTATTGCCGATCGTATTGGTCGTAAGACGGTATTGATTTGGTCGACTGCAATTTTCGCTGTCTTTACTTTATGTACTGTATGGGTCAATAGCTTTAACAGTTTACTTGCAGTACGTTTCTTAGCAGGTGCAGGTTTAGGTGCGGCGATGCCAATCTTAATTACTCTTGCATCGGAAGCGGTATCTCCACAAAACCGTGGTCGTGCTGTAGGTCTTATGTACTGTGGTATGCCAGTGGGTGCTGCAATTTTATCGTTAATTGCAAGTACAGAATTTGGTGCGAATTGGAAAAATATTTTCTATCTAGGTGGTTTATTACCGATTATTGTAATTCCAGTGATGATGTGGTTATTACCTGAATCTAAGGAATACTTAAAAGCCAAAGATTTAGCTGCACAAGCGCCAGTAGGTTCAGCAGCTCAAGGTGGATCTTTTGCAGATCTATTTAACTCGCAAAATCTGCTGCGTACCTTATTTATTTGGGTAAGTTACTTCTTTACATTGATGGTGGTTTACATCATGTTAAGTTGGTTACCTTCATTGTTCCAAGAGCTTGGCTTTAGCCGTAAAGAAGGTGCAACTGCACAGTTCTACTTCATGGTCACTGCAACGATTGGTACGATTATTCTTGGTATGTTAACTGACCGTTGGAAAAAATCTTACGTTATTATCTTAATGTACGGTGGTATTTTAGCAGGTCTTATCGCTTTAAATGCGGCAGGTTCATTAACACAAATGTATCTTGCTTCTGCTTTAGTGGGTGCGTTCGTGATTGGTTGCCAAGGCGTATTATATGCTTTTGGTGGTATTGTTTACCCAACTGAAGTACGTGCAACCGGTGTTGGTGTTGCCTCTGCGGTAGGTCGTGTAGGTGCAATGCTTGGACCTGCCATCGCTGGTTCATTATTGACAGCAGGCTTTGGCGCTACAGGTGTAATCTCAGCTGCTATCCCATGTATTATTATTTCAGCAGTATTTATGCTGATCTTAGTGAAACGTATGCAAACTCAAGACGCGCAATAAGTTTCAACCTTGATATAGCCCACATGATGTGGGCTATTTTTTTGCCTAAAAAACGTAGCTTAACCATCTATAGATCCGCTAGGATGCTAACAAAATGCAATGTTGATGGATAACGAACATGAACAACAAAAGTGTCTTATTGGTGGTTGATGTACAAAATGGTTTTACACCGGGTGGTCATTTAGCAGTGGCTGCTGCCGATCAAATTATTCCGTTAGTTAATCAATTGGCAGCGCAATTTCAACAGGTTGTGCTGACCCAAGATTGGCATCCTGTTGATCATATTTCCTTTGCCGAACAACACCCAGATAAACAGGCTTATGACAGTGTGCAACTGGATTATGGCAATCAAGTGCTATGGCCAACACATTGTGTACAAGGCACGCATGATGCCGATTTTCATCCCGATTTAAATATCAATCATGCCCAACTGATTATTCGTAAAGGCGTTAATCCACACATTGACAGCTATTCTGCCTTCCAAGAAGCAGATCGAAAGACTACGACAGGTTTGGCTGGATACTTACGTGAACGTGGCATTCAACGTGTATTTGTAGTGGGAATAGCCACCGACTTTTGTGTAGCGTGGAGTGCCATAGATAGTGCCAATTTAGGCTTTGAAACCTACGTGATTGAAGATGCCTGCCAAGGGATAGATCTAAATGGTTCGCTGGCGCAAGCATGGCAAGCAATGCAACACGCAGGGGTACATAAAATTCAGGCAGCAGATGTTGCGCAAATTCTAAATGCAGATCAAAACCATGCATAAATTTTTAGGTTTTTCTAATTTTATACAAAAGACGTTTGCGCTTTGGGTACTGCTCTTTGCCTTACTTGCAATGCTCAGTCCAAATACTTTTATATGGCTTAAAAGCTATATTCCGTGGATGCTCGGCATTATTATGTTTGGTATGGGCATGACCATGACTTTGGCTGATTTTAAAGGTGTGATGCAAAGTCCTAAAGCGGTGTTGATTGGGGTGGCGGCACAGTTTATCGTAATGCCAAGTTTGGCTTTTATGTTATGTAAGCTGTTTAATTTAGCGCCTGAAATTGCCATTGGGGTAATTTTAGTGGGTTGCTGCCCCGGTGGTACGGCATCTAATGTCATCACCTATATGGCAAAAGGCAATACAGCGCTGTCGGTGGCATGTACGTCGGTGTCGACTTTACTAGCACCGTTACTGACACCAGCAATTTTTTACTTGCTTGCCAGTCAATGGATTGAAATTAATGCATGGTCGATGCTGACTTCAATTTTACAAGTGGTGCTGTTACCGATTGTATTGGGGCTTATTGTACGTGGTATTTTAAAACACAATATTCAATATTATATGCCGGCGATGCCATTGATTTCAGTGGTGGCGATTGTAGCCATCGTGGCAGCCATTATTGCTGGCAGTAAGGGACAAATCTTAGAGTCAGGATTATTAATTTTAGCCGTGGTAATGCTGCATAATGGTTTAGGCTACTTACTTGGTTATTGGGCAAGTCGTCTGTTTAAATTACCTTATGCCGATGGTAAAGCGATTGCCATTGAAGTGGGAATGCAAAATTCAGGTTTAGGAGTAGCTTTAGCCGCGGTGCATTTTGCTGCATCACCAATTACGGCTGTACCAAGTGCGATTTTTAGTTTATGGCACAATATCTCAGGACCTGCACTTGCCACCTATTGGGCGAGTCGTCATCAAGATTAAAAAAAAGGGATGCGATGCATCCCTTCATTCTTATGCATTGCTTGCAGATTTACTCTTTAAAATCTCACTACGGATCTGTTGAGCGACTTCAGCAGTTTGCGCGTCCATACCACTGATCATAAAGGCATGACGAGTCAGGGCATTGCTTGGATTAGGCAGGGCCACCAATTCGTAATGATCACTCAATTGTTTGAGTAATTCATTGGCCAATTGCAAGGCACTTTCTTTGGCTACTAGCTGTTGCACTAAACGCTCTGCTGCTTGTGCCGCAGACAAGTGCATAGCAGGCACGGCAGTCGATAAAGCGGTGCGTGTTTGTAGCACAAAGCGTTTATCCTCACGGTAACGCTTATACAGCACCTCAGACAGCAATTGGAACACGTTGCTAATCATCACCAAACATTTCACTGCATCGGCTTTTTCAGAAGACACGCTCAGCATCGCGCCGTGTTCATTAAAGTTCTGTACCAACACCACATCAGGACTATTGAGTTTGTAATGCTGTAAACATAAGTCGATACTTTTGTTTAAGAACAACTGACACAAATTAAAATATGGCACCGCCACAGTTGGACTGACCGAATTGAGTAATTGTTTCGGGTCATAATATTGAATACTTAATGCCACCGCAGATTGATCAAGCACTACAGGTTTAATCTCTTTGAGCTTAGGTTTGTTTTGCGCTTGTTGCTCAATTTGTGCCAATGCTAAAGCTGTATTGTGCTTTTCTTGCTCTAAAGCTTGGCTTAGGGTTTGTAATTCATGTTTTAGACGCGCTTCGTGATTAATACGTTCTAAATATTCTTTACGGCTTGGGCGGGCAATGGCACGGTAAATCAGCCACAACACGCTATGGGCAATTAAAGACACCAAAATCATGAGCCATTGGTTACGCAAAATCTCGCCTGTACTTGGTTGCACGAGGGTAATTTCAATGCTGCCAATTTTTTGTTCATTTTGGATGGCATCGCGAACGAAGACTTCACCTTCACGGGTTTTGGCTAAGCCACCTGTGGCTAAGACCTGTTGATTGGCATCTAAAATACGAATTGAAGCCACACTTGGATTGGTGGCATAACGATTCGCTAACAACGCTAAAGACACCGTATTGGCGGGCTCAAGCTCAGTTAAACTGTCTGTAACCAATTGGCTGGTCATCAACTGACCTTGATTGGCACGGTTTTCATTCAGTTGATGAGTTGTGGCTAACACCAATAAAAAGGTGTGTAGGGCAAAACTTACAATGAGTAGGCTAGCAAATAGCCCTTGTCTAGGCGCATTCAACGTAAACTTCCAAGGCAATTCGATTCAATTTCGATTATGATTCTAACAATAGTTGTAGCTCAGACCCGAGTCAATTCATGCGAGAAATCATTCTTATTTCATTTTTAGGGCCAGACCAACCTAATCAGTTTACTCGATTAATGCAGGTGTTGTCCGTTCATTCCTTACAAATTCTTGATGTCGGTCAAGCCGTCATTCACAACCAGCTCACTTTAGGCATTGTGGTTGCTTCAGAAGACCAAACCGCAACCGCGCTTGCGATGAAGGAAATTCTGATTTTAGCACACGAAATTGGCTTAACTGTGCGCTTTAAACCGATTACTCAAGTGCAATATGAGCAGTGGGTCAGTGAAGGTGGGCGTACACGTTATATTGTCACCGCGCTTGCCCCTGAGCTTGAAGCCTCTCATTTACAAGCCGTAACTCAGATTGTTTCAGAGCAAGGCTTTAACATTGAAACTGTAACCCGTCTTTCAGGGCGTCCAGTACTCAATGAGCCAGAACAAAGTAAACGTGCGTGTGTTGAGTTTGGTTTAAAAGGCCAAATGCTCGATGCAGCAGCCATGCGTGCAGCGTGTTTGAGTTTGTCTAATGAACTCAATATGGATATTGCAGTACAAGAAGACAATGCTTACCGCCGTAATCGTCGTTTAGTCTGCTTTGATATGGATTCAACTTTAATTGAGCAAGAAGTGATTGATGAGCTTGCCATTGAAGCAGGTGTAGGTGCGCAAGTGGCTGAAATCACCGAGCGTGCTATGCAAGGGGAGCTTGATTTTCAAGAGAGTTTCCGTGCCCGTGTTGCGCTGCTCAAAGGTATGGATGCTTCAGTGCTTTCTAAGATTGCTGAGCGTTTAACCATTACCGATGGTGCAGAACGTCTGATTTCAACCTTAAAAGCACTGGGTTACCGTACTGCGATTTTATCGGGTGGTTTTCAATATTTTGCCGAATATCTACAAGCAAAATTAGGCATTGATGAAGTGCATGCCAATATCTTAGATATTCAAGATGGCGTAGTCACAGGCGAAGTCAAAGGTCATATCGTTGATGGCGCGCGTAAAGCCTTATTACTCAAGCAAATTGCTGATGAAATGGGTATTTCACTCGAGCAAGCCATTGCGGTAGGCGATGGTGCCAACGACTTACCTATGCTTTCAATTGCAGGCTTAGGTGTGGCTTTCCGTGCTAAGCCATTGGTACGTGAAAATGCCAAACAAGCCATTTCAAGCGTTGGTTTAGATGGTGTGTTGTACTTGCTTGGCGTGCATGATAAAGACTTAAATCGTGATGCATAACTATTGAGCATCAATTAAAAAACGCAGCTTAAGGCTGCGTTTTTTTCACGACAAGGTATGTCGTTTTGAGTGCTCGCTTACGTTTTTTTATAGCTTCAATTGCGCATAATAGCAGCGACGAATTTAGCGAAAGCGAACATTGCGGAGCTGATGAATGATTGTATTACTGTTGATAAACGTGGTGGTATTGTACTTTGCCGCGCCTGATCGCCGTTATGTGTTGGCGGCACTCACTTTATTGATGATTGAACTGTTTACCTTAAGCATGATGTGGCTATTTAATTTATCTAGCTTGATGGCTTATGGTTTAGGATTTGCCTTGTTGATGTTAGGTTTAGTTGTATTATTGTTGCGTGAAGATCGTCATTTACAACAACAAAATAAGTCGCCACAGCAGCCTATTGAACATACGCCTTTAGAGAGTGACAGCCATTATCTTGCACATAAGTTTTGATTTTTATTGTCTTGGCGCTCGCTTAGCGCTTGTTATACAAAATAAAATTTAAATTGTGCTAGCATGCATAATTTATAAACAATTAAAAATAGGCTGTTTACATGAAATTTCCAAAACTCCCTGTGGTGAAGTTACCGCTGGTTGATGTCAGTACCGATCCGCTTGATTTATTGGTCAGTGGTTTAGTGTTACGCATGAAGCAACTTGCCCGCAGCAATCCTAAATTTATTGACCTGATTCAAGAGCGTCAATTTCGTTTAGAGATTGCAACGCAGCAGGGCATGGTCCGTCAAATTGTGGTAGATCATGGCAGAGTTTCAACAGTTTCAG
The DNA here is from genome assembly GCF_947626835.1 of uncultured Acinetobacter sp. GTDB lineage: Bacteria > Pseudomonadota > Gammaproteobacteria > Pseudomonadales > Moraxellaceae > Acinetobacter. Next base: position 22,720 of record NZ_CANQTS010000020.1, read on the forward strand.
GACGTCAAGCAGCCGCAGATTTTGTTTTAGAATTTGAAAACAGCGAACAAGCGGTAAAAACTTTAATCAAAGGCGATACTTCAGCCATTATGAGCGGTGTACAAAACGGTTCGATTAAAATGGAAGGTGATTTTAGTTTGTTGGTTTGGCTTAGCCGTAGTGCACAGTTGGTCGTGCCTAAACAAGTGAAAACTAAAGTTAAGCAAGTGCGCCGTTTGATCCAGCAAAAAATGGGTCGTTAAGATAAAGCCCGCAATCGCGGGCTTTATTTTTATTCAATGTCTAAGTTAAAAGTCACCGGTCCATCATTGACCAAATGCACTTTCATATCGGCGGCAAAAATACCGGTTTGTACATGCGCAAATTGGCTTTTGGCATATTCAACCAATTGTTCATATAAAATTTTAGCTTCTTGAGGTGGCATTGCCGGCCCAAAATCAGGGCGTAAACCTTTTTGAGTTTGCGCCATCAGGGTAAATTGTGACACCAACAACAAACCACCACCGGCTTGGCTGATGTTCCAACCCATTTTGCCTTGCTCATCATCAAAAAAACGATACTTTAAAATCTTATCAATCAGCTTTTTGCCTTTGTCTAAATTATCGTCTTTGCCCAGTCCTAAAAAAACCAAAATACCGTGTTCAATTTCACCTGTGATTTGACCATCAACTATAACTTTTGCTTCTAAAACTCTTTGTAATAATGCGCGCATAAATTAACCAAAATCATATATTTCTCAGCTTGTTTTCAATTGTAGCAAAACTACATAATCCCTCGTAATGATAAAAAATATTAGCCTTTAAATCTTTGATAGAAAAATATTTTTGATTTATTAAAGATCAATTTAAGAAAACGATGAAGCTAATAAAAATTATCATTTTTACCTCTAAACTAAATTTTAGTACCTTATGCTCTGCAGGAAAGGTATTTATTGAGAGATGACATTCATGTTTAAGCGTTCTTTGCTCGTAGCAATGCTTGCAGCAGTGACTGCTGGTGTTCAAGCTTCGCCATTAACTAAAGACAATGGCGCACCGGTTGGCGACAACCAAAACTCTATCACCGCTGGTGAATATGGTTCAGTTTTATTACAAGACGTACAATTGGTACAAAAATTACAACGTTTTGGTCGTGAGCGTATTCCTGAGCGTGTAGTACACGCGCGTGGTACAGGTGCTTATGGTGAATTCGTTGCAACTAAAGATTTATCTGATCTTACTGTTGCATCACTTTTCAAAGCAGGTACAAAAACCCCTGTATTCTTACGTTTTTCTACCGTAATTCACCCGAAGGGTTCACCAGAAACTTTACGTGACCCGCATGGTTTTGCAGTTAAATTTTATACTCAAGAAGGTAACTGGGACTTAGTGGGTAACAACTTACCTGTATTCTTTATTCGTGATGCAATCAAATTCCCTGATTTCATTCATGCAATGAAGCCATCTCCAGTGAACAATGTTCAAGATCCAAACCGCGTATTTGACTTCTTACAAAGTCAGCCTTGGGCGGTGAATATGTTGACTTATGTTTACTCAAACAACGGTATTCCAACCAGCTACCGTGAACAAGATGGTTTTGGCGTACATGCATTCAAACTTTACAACGATAAAGGCGAATACAAGTATGTGAAATTTAACTTCCGCTCTAAGCAAGGCGTAAAAGGTCTTAACCTTGAACAAGCTGCAATGATGCAAGGTAAAGATTTCAACCACTTAACCAATGATCTTTATAATAACATCAACGCGGGTAAATTCCCTAAATGGGATCTTTACATCCAAGTATTAGATCCAAAAGATTTAGACAAGTTTGACTTTAACCCACTTGATGCAACTAAGATTTGGCCAACAAACTTAGTACCAGAAACAAAAGTAGGTACGTTAACGCTTAATCGCATGCCGAAGAACTTCTTCAATGAAACTGAGCAATCAGCTTTAGCACCTGCGAACTTAGTACCGGGTATCGAGCCATCTGAAGATCGTTTATTACAAGGTCGTATCTTCTCTTACTCAGATACTCAAATGTACCGCTTAGGTGCTAACCACCAGCAGCTTCCTGTAAACCGTCCAATTGTTGCTGTAAACAACAACAACCAAGAAGGTTTCATGAATATGTCTGAGCGTGATTCTAATGTGAATTACGAACCAAGCCGTATGGAGCCAAAACCTGCAACAGCTAAAGCCAAAGCTGTAAACACACCACTTGACGGTACTGTTCTTCAACAAGCAATTAAGAAAGAACAACCGTTTAAGCAAGCAGGTGAGTTATACCGTTCATATTCAGCTCAAGAAAAAACTGACTTGATCCGTAACTTAGCTGCCGACCTTGGTGCAGTAAAAGATGCAGAAACCAAGCACATTATGTTGTCTTACTTCTACAAAGCTGACGCTGACTACGGTACGCGTTTAACAGCAGCTGTGAAGGGTAACCTTGCAACTGTTAAAGCAAAAGCTGCTCAATTAAAAGACTAATTTTAATTAGTCCTTGAGATTGGTGATTGGTGCATCTCGGAAATCACCTCCGTTAAGTCCTGTAAAACTCAATTCCTTTCCTGCACCCTAGGGGAGTTTTACAGGCACTATTGGTTTGACATCATTCAATCTATCTATAGGAACAACCATGAATTTATTGAAAAGCATGCTGCTGACTGTAGCTTTAGGCTTGTTTGCTGGATCAAGCCAAGCACAACCAACACATGCAGCAGTCAAACAACCTGCTCAACAAGAATTGATTGATCTTTATTTTGCCGCGGCTCGTACAGGCAACCATGAAGTCATTCAAGAGTTTTTAAAGCATGGCTTCCCCGTGGATATTAAAAATCACGATGGTTATACCGCTTTGATGATGGCCAGTTATTACGGACATCAAGATATTGTCAGCACTTTAATTGAGCAAGGGGCTGATCGTTGTTTACGTGATCATAAAGGCAATACAGCGTTAATGGGCGCAATTTTTAAATTGGAATGGTCAATTGCAAAGCAACTTAAAAATGTGGATTGCGATGTAAATGCCAAACAAACGGGTCAAAAAACTGTAGCTGAATTTGCCAAAGTCATTGGACAAGATGAAAAGCTCAAACAGCTTTTAAAAGAGTAATCTATAGGATTGATTAAGGTCGATGGCGATCGACCTTTTTAAGCTTAAGTTAAAAAACAAACGATAAAATACTTGAGAAAGTTAAATGTTAATCATATTATAATTTTATGTGAATTTAAGATCTATTTTGAATTATGGAAAATAAAACAGCGCGTCTAACTGTACTCATCGACCCTATAAAAAAGCAAGCCTTTGAAGAACTCTGTGCAGGTCAAGATCTCAAACCTTCTCAGGTTGTGCGTCAATTGATTCGGGATTATTTAAAGCAGCATGGTGTTGATTACTCAACTAAAATGCAACAAGCTAATGCTTCTGAACGTGGTGAATAAATGCGTTTTTAAGCATAAAAAAATCTGTCATTGATGACAGATTTTTTTATGTCAGTTCACAATTAAGCGAAATCTAAACCTTTTTCAAAGCCACGTAATTCATGACGTGCCATTGCAAGGTTTGATTTTTGACGGTCTAATACAAGGTACAAGAACAACTCATCGTTACGGTCAAGCGGACGCATTAAGTGATATTGTTTACCTAAAGTAATTAAAATATCTTCAATTTTGTCATTTAGTTGTAGTGCTTTTGCAGTTTTTACTTTTGCACGAATTACTTCAGTGTTACCAGCAGCTGCTAATTCTAAGTCTAAACCACTACCTAAAGTTGCTAGTGCAAGGCCACTTGAGCTGTCTACAAGTGCAGCTGCTACAAAGCCGTCAATTTCTGCTAATTCATCTAAAGTCAATTTAGCCATGGTGGGTCCCCTGGGTGGTATAAAAATAGAGTAAAGATTTTACTTTTTTTAGCAAAACAATACATTTTTTGCTAAGAACTATGCTAATTAAAAAGCTTATCTATTGCAATAAAATATAATTAAAAAAATATTTAATCATCATTAAATTAACATAATATGTTAATGTTTTGTGATGTGGTTATCAAAAATAATAAGAACAGTCTAAATGCTAAGTGAAGTTAAACTGATTAATTAAAAACTAACATGACTTTATGCGCCAAATGATGACAGATATACATTAAAAATGTAAAAAATGCCCCAGAATCGTTTTTTTTGATTTGCAACTGTCAATTAAGTTTTTATAGTGAAGATAGGAATTCTTCACGAGCAGAATATGCAACCCATCATTCAATCCTTGCTGGATACTGACCTGTATAAATTTACCATGCTACAGGTGGTATTACACAAATTTCCTCAAACGCATAGCGTCTATCATTTTCGCTGTCGTAATTTGGAGCAGACTGAATATCCTTTGGTTGATATTTTGCCTGAACTCCAACAACAGCTTGACTACTTATGTGAACTTAAATTTAAAGAAGATGAACTGACTTATTTACGTAGTTTGCGTTTTATTAAAAGCGACTTTGTTGATTATTTAGAATTGTTCCAACTCAAACGTCGTTTTATTAAAGCGGGTATTGACCATGAAGGTCGTTTGGATATCTGGGTCGAAGGACCAATGGTACAGGCGATGATGTTTGAAATCTTCGTGCTGGCCATTGTGAATGAGTTATATTTTAACAAGATCCGTTCAGCATCTGTCTTAGAACAAGGTCAGCTGCGTTTAAAAAATAAAATCGCCTTAATGCAAAGCTATCAAGCGCAGCAAAATCCTGAAGATCCGCCATTTTTGGTGTCTGATTTTGGTACGCGTCGTCGTTATAGCTTTGAATGGCAAAAACATGTGGTACAACAATTTCATCAAGCCGTACCTAATATTTTCCGTGGTACCAGCAATGTCTTTTTAGCCAAAGAGTTGAATATCACGCCAATTGGTACTATGGCACATGAGTTTTTACAAGCTTTTCAGGCTTTAGATGTGCGGTTACGGGATTTCCAAAAGTCCGCGCTTGAAACATGGGTGCAAGAATACCGTGGTGATTTAGGTATTGCTTTAACCGATGTGGTTGGCATGGATGCTTTCTTACGTGATTTTGATTTGTATTTTGCCAAGTTATTTGATGGTTTGCGTCATGACAGTGGCGACCCTTATGAATGGGGGGACAAAGCCTATGAGCATTATAAAAAGCTCAAAATTGACAGTAAAACCAAAATGCTTACCTTTAGTGATGGTCTAGATGTGGAAAAAGCATGGCAGTTGTATCAATACTTTAAAGACCGTTTTCAAGTCAGCTTTGGTATTGGCACGAACTTAACCAATGACATGGGGCAAACACCACTCAATATTGTGTTAAAACTGGTGGAATGTAATGGTCAGTCGGTGGCAAAAATCTCGGATAGTCCGGGCAAAACCATGACCGATAACGACACATTCTTAGCCTATCTACGTCAAGTATTTGATATTCAAGAAGCTGAATAAATGACAGATGTGCTGATTTTTTGCTTATCATTGCTTAAAAATCAGCACAAGTATTGCAAAACGCTATGCTAATATTTTAAGCGACCTTGATATAACGATTACAACGATGACCCATTTCAATTTTGATTTGCTGATTGAAGCCGAAGATGTTGTGCCATTTTTAGGGCATGAGCAATTACGTATTGTTGATTTAAGCCGCCGTTCGGTATATGAACAATTACATATTCCCGGTGCTGTGCATCTAGCGCCAAAACTTTTGGTGCGTCAAGAAGAATATGCCTCAGGTTTATTACCTGAGCTTGAGCAATTACAAAGCCTCATTGAATATTTACAGATTTCTCCTGAGCACCATGTGGTGGCTTATGATGATGAAGGGGGCGCTTGGGCTGGGCGTTTAATTTGGAATTTACATTGTCTTGGCTTTGAAAACACTAGTTTAATCAATGGTGGGATTCATGCATGGCTAGCAGCGCAACTACCCACCTCTTCTGATGCAGTACAGCTACCCCAAATAGCCAATTTAGTGAAGGCTGAGCTGAATTTGCAATACCGTATTGAATATGATGAGCTGCTTGATTTAGTTGAACGCCAAAATATACAACTCTGGGATTGTCGTACCGAAGATGAATACACCGGTTTACGTTTAGCTGCGCGCCGTGGTGGACATATTCCGGGGGCACGACATTTTGAATGGAGTACTGCCCTTAATCGGCAAAATCATCTAAAATTGCAGCCTTTAGAACGTACCCAACAACGCTTAGAACATTTGGGTTTTAATCTGAATGAGCCTGTGGTGGTGTATTGTCAGTCACACCACCGTTCTGGTTTGGCTTATATTGTCGGACGTTTGTTAGGGTGGAATATTCGCGCCTATGATGGTGCATGGAGTGAATGGGGCAATCGCCTCAGCAGTCCAATCATTACTGGAGAGTTGCCGTCTTGAGCCTCACATCACGTTTAAAACAACAGATTTTTATTAAAGCGCAAAACGTTGTCCCACAACATCAATTGTCACGTATTGTGGGTAAACTTGCTGCAACAGAACAGCCACTGCTTAAAAATGCGGTGATTACTGCATTTAAGGCGCAATATGGCATTGATATGTCAATTGCTGAGCAAGACAACGCATTAAAATATAAATCATTTAATGAATTTTTTACCCGTGCTTTAAAAGAGGGTGTACGTGCAGTTGACCAAGAGCCAAGTAGTATTGTGTCACCTGCTGACGGTGCTATTTCACAAATTGGTGGCATTGTAGAGGGTGATGTTTTTCAAGCCAAAGGACAAAGCTTTTCGGTAGAAAAACTGATTGCTGATCCACAGCTGGCTGAACCGTTTAAAAATGGGCAATTTGCGACTGTATATTTATCGCCAAAAGATTATCACCGTGTGCATATGCCATTTGCAGGTACGTTAACTGAAACTTTGTACGTACCGGGTGAGTTGTTTTCGGTAAACCAAACCACCGCTGAAAATATTCCGGGTTTATTTGCCCGTAATGAGCGTATGGTCTGCTTGTTTGATACTGAGCTAGGTCGTATGGCGGTGGTGTTAGTCGGTGCGATGATTGTGGCCGGCATTGAAACGGTTGCGACAGGTAAGGTCAAACCAACAGGGCGCTTAGAGCTGAATCAACATGATTTATTCTTAGAAAAAGGCGCAGAACTTGGACGTTTTTATTTAGGCTCTACTGCAATTGTTTTGTTTGAACACAACAAGATCCAGTGGGATCCAGCATTTGGCGCCAACTCTGCGGTGGAAATGGGCAAAGCCTTGGGGCATATGCTTTAATAAAAAAAATCCCTCAAATTGAGGGATTTTTTTTACAGCATTTTATAGAGTCTTTCTTTCGGAAAAATGACTTTAAATAATGAACCTTGATTTTCTTTAGATTCAATTTCAAGGTGCGCGTTATGCTGCATCAATACGTGTTTTACAATGGCTAAACCCAAACCTGTACCACCGGTTTGACGGCTACGTGCGCTATCAACCCGATAAAAACGTTCGGTTAAACGTGGTAGATGTTTAGGGTCAATGCCGATGCCTGTGTCCTGCACCGTTAAGATGCCTTGTTCACCATCATCATGCCAACCAATGGTGACCGTGCCGCCTTTTGGCGTGTATTTAATGGCATTGGTAATGAGGTTAGTAAAGGCACTGGCCAATTCGCTGTCCGAACCAATCAAATCACAATGACTGTCGATGTCTAGATTCAAAGTATGACCGTAATCAACGTTATAGGCTTGTGCATCATCAAACAATTGATTCATTAAAGTTGGCATATCAATAATTTGATTTTTCACAATACTTTTATCATTTTCTAGGCGTGATAAGAGCAGTAAATCATTCACCAAAGCATTCATGCGTCGTGTTTGCGATTGCATCTGATCGAAAGCACGTTTCCAACGCGGATTAATATCTTCTTGGTCGGTAAAAGTTTCGATATAGCCACTTAAAACCGTCAGTGGGGTACGTAATTCGTGCGAAATATTATCGACAAAGTCTTTACGCATTTGCTCAAGGTTATGCATACGCGTGACATCGTAAGCCACCAATAAACGACTTTCACCACCAAAACGGGTCATTTTGACTTGCACATAATGGTCTTCAAAAACTGAAGATTTCATTTTAATGCCATCAGGTGCATCATCAATATGATGAAAGTACTCAATAAAAATAGGCTGACGCAAAATGGTTAATAAACTACGGCCACGGTCTAAACTTTGAAAGCCTAATAAGCGCTCGGCTGCAGGATTCCACCATTCAATTTGATGGTTTTCGTCAATTAATACCACAGCTTCTTGTAATGCCACCAAAGACGATTGAGCACGATCAATTAAGCCTACCATCTCTGCTTGTACAATACGTTCTTGGCGTTGCGCCCGATAAACATTGAACAACAATGCGCCCCAAATCCCATCTAAGTTTGGTGGAATATCGTAAGGACGATTAGAAATCCAATCATTAACCAAATATAACGAACGCATTTGCAAAGCAAAAAACAGTGCACATGCAAACAAAATGCATGGGCCTAAATACCCTGTACCAAAACCAATCAGTGTTGCGATGAGTAGAAAAAATGCCAATAAACGCAAGTCTTGTTTGGCAAATGCCCATAGACTGCTGTAGCGAAACTGTTTATGTTCGCGGGCAATCTCAGGCACGGGGTAGGGTTCATACATAGTTAACCTAAAGCAACATCCGCGCGGGTTGAGAAGCGATAACCTGTACCACGTACAGTTTGTACATAACGGTCAGCGCCAAACGGTTCTAAAATTTTACGTAAGCGACGAATATGCACATCAATGGTGCGGTCTTCAATGTAAACATTACCACCCCAGACTTGATCAAGCAATTGGGCGCGGGTATAAGCGCGCTCAGGATGGGTCATAAAAAATGCCAATAAACGGTACTCAGTTGGACCCATTTCTAAAATGCTTTGTCCAAAGCTGACACGTTGACTGACCGGATCTAAGATTAAGCCATTGGCATCAATTGGCTTTTCACCGCTTAAGGCATTGGCACGGCGTAACACAGCTTTAATGCGTGACACCAATTCACGGGTAGAAAATGGTTTGGTCATGTAGTCATCGGCACCGGCATCTAAGCCTTGTACCTTATGATCTTCTTCACCGCGCGCTGTGAGCATGATGACTGGAATTTCAGCCAAGTTTTCATCGCGTTTTAAACGACGGCACAAATCTATACCGCTCACACCACCGGGCATCATCCAATCCAATAGGATTAAAGATGGGCGTTGATCGACAATCATTTGATGCGCCTGCTTTGCATCTTCCGCTTGCAAGCATTGGAAGCCTGCCATATCTAAAGCAGTATGCAGCATTTCGCGAATCGGCAATTCATCATCGACAATTAAAATGTAGTCATCTTTCACAACGCAATATCCTATGTTTTGATCACGGTTTATGACAGGCTTATTACAAAGACTAATTATGACAGTATCATTGCAAAAGCTAAGCTGTGCGGAGTTTTAGTAAAAAAATGTGACTGTTTTTAGAATGATTTTTGATACTTAATCTATGAATAAGGCAACTTTAAACGGCTTAATATTGCTGATATTACATATGAGAAAACTAACATGGCATGGTAAAGCTTGATTTAAATCTATTGTAAATCAGGGTTTAAGCTAAGCATTGCGTGAGATAAAAAAATCCAGTGGCTATTCATAGCGCAAGCTAAAAATGCCTTTAAATTAAGTGATTAATACATAAAATCTGTATTTCGGCCAAGTGTCATAATCATTGCAAGATGTTGCTATAGAAAATTGCACGGAAAATTTAAGAATTAAGCTGCTGTAACTTTGAATGAATCGTTAGTATGACAGTGACAAAAACTGTATTTCTTATAAGATGTGATTTTTTTCTTGAGCAGATAAGCGATGCGCTATTTTGAAAATAAAGTTGCAGCAATTACTGGTGCCGGCTCAGGTATTGGTCAACAATTGGCAATTTTACTGGCCAAAAAAGGCTGTCATTTGGCGTTAAGCGACATCAATGTACAGGGTTTACAAGCCACGCGTGACTTAATTACAGACAAGGTGATCATCAGCTTAACGGTGGTAGATGTAGCACAAAAACATCAAGTGGAAGCATGGGCAGAACAAGTGATGCAAACCCATCAGCAGGTGAATTTTATTTTTAATAATGCTGGTGTAGCACTGGGTTCCACGGTAGAGGGTGCAAGCTATGAAGAACTTGAGTGGATTATGGATATTAATTTTTGGGGTGTGGTCTATGGCACCAAAAGCTTTTTGCCTTTCATTAAGCAAAGTGGTGCAGGGCATGTGGTGAATATTTCAAGTGTTTTTGGTTTAACAGCGCAGCCAACGCAGTCGGGTTATAACGCAAGTAAGTTTGCAGTACGAGGTTTTACCGAAGCTTTGCGTCAAGAATTAGATCGTCAAGCATGTGGGGTGAGTGCACTGTGTGTGCATCCAGGTGGGATTAAAACCAATATTGCCAATGCTGCACGTATGAACCAAAGTTTGGCGAGTTTAGGCATAAATGTGGATGATTCAAAGCGTAGTTTTAATGATTTTTTACGTTATCCAGCTGAAAAAGCTGCCGAGCAAATTTTGGAGGCTGTAATTAAAAATAAGCGCCGTGTTTTGATTGGCAATGACGCAAAATTTTTAGATCTATTACAACGTCTATTGCCAAGTGCTTATCAAGTGATACTGCAAGGTTTAAGTCAATTACGCGATAAGTTGAAGTAAACCCACGATATATTAAACCAACGCAGTAATGGTTTTTTTCTTCCAGACAAATTGATAGTACAGACCTTGCATGAGGCATAAGCTAAAAAATGCCAATGCATAGGCATACCAAATGCCTTGTAAGCCCCACCAATGGCTAAACAAATAAGCACAAGGCACTTCAATCAAAATAATCGCCACAATATTAATGATCATGGGTACAGTGACCGTGCCACTGGCGCGCATAATTGAGGCAAAAATGGCACTGGCGCCAAAAAATACAATTGACCACAACACAATAAATAACAGTTGTTGTCCTAGCTCAACCACTTTGGGGTCGGTAATAAACAACGCCATTAAATATTTAGAGGCTAAATAGCCTAAAATCACCAAGCCACCGGTAAACACAACATTCATGCCTAAAGCAGTACGTGTGACTTTGTTGAGTAAATCTGATTTACCTGCACCAATGGCTTGTGCGGCAAAAATAGAAGCAGCAATTGCAATAGATAGGGCTGGAAATTGAATATAGTTGAGTACTTGATTGACCGCACCATAAGCGGCCGTGGCTTCAGAACCATAACGATTGACCAAGCCCACAATCACTAAACCTGCCACAGACGTAGTCACCATTTGAATACCGGTAGGAATCCCTAAACGCAAAATAATTTTACTGAGTTTAGGTTGATGCCGAATTTGGCGTAACAAAGCTCGGTCAGGTTTTAAAGGATGATTACGCTTATTGAGATACACGGCTAAAAATAAGAGCACTGCCATATAACCCACAATGGTTGCCACAGCAGGAGCAACAATGCCTAATTTTGGAAAACCAAAATAACCGGCAATTAACACTGGGGTAATCACCAAACCAATCGCGCTGGTCAGGCTCAATGCAATAAGCGGAGTGATACTGTCACCCACACCACGTAAAATAGAGGTATAAATAATATAGACAAACAACAACGGGCTACCGCCCAACATCCATTGGACATACGGCAATGACAAATGCATCACGTTTGGGTCTGTACCCAATAACAATAGAATTTGCTTGGCAAAAATCACCCCAAAAGCAGCCACAACTGTGCCGCCAATCAGCGTCATAAATAAAGTCGAACCCACCACACAACGGACTTTTTCTACATTTTGCGCGCCCCATGCTTGACCCACAAGCACAGTGGAACCCGCCGATAGACCAATCACAAATGCCATTAAACAAAACAAAATCGGGAAAAATACCGCCACCGCAGCAATCGCATCCACGCCCATCATTTGTCCTACAAAAATGGTATTAATGGTGCCAGATAGGTTTTGTAAAATATTGGTGGCAATTAAGGGCAATAGAAAAATCAAAAAGGTTTTCCATAGCTTACGTTCGCCCATTAAAGTTGGCTGTTGTGGCATAGGTGATCCTGTTGTTGTTATGTACTCAGCTTAACCAAAGCTTAACCGCGTTGTCTGTAGAATTTTTGCATTAACAATTTGTTAGAATTTTTGCAGCTTGCGCTAAGGTTTGATCTTGTTTGGCAAAACAAAAACGAATTAAACGCAAATCTTGTGGGGGATGTTGATAAAACACTGAAATTGGAATGGCCACAATGCCATGTTGATGGGCAAGCCATTGGCACATTGCAACATCGTCTAAATCGGGACGGATGGCAGAATAATCCAGATTTTGGAAATAAGTACCTTGTGACGGTGTGAAGATAAAACGTGAATCTTGCAGTCCGCTATTAAACAGATCACGCTTGCGCTGATAAAACGCGCTTAAGCCTTGAATATGCTCAGGATGCTGTTGCATAAACTCTGCTAAAGCAGCCTGCACTGGGGTCACACCGCAAAAATTGGCAAATTGATATACCTGACGGAACAACTGCATCAGATGTGGCGCTGCAATACAGTAACCCGTTTTCCAACCGGTCACATGAAAAGTTTTACCAAAGGAGCCGACCACCACACTACGCTGCCTTAACTCAGGAAAAGACAGTGCTGAAAAATGTCTGTGACCGTCATACACCAAATGTTCATAGACTTCATCTGAGAGCACCACAATATTACTTGCTTGAATGAGTTCAATCAGATTCAGCCAATCTTGTTTTGACCACATACTGCCGCTTGGATTATGTGGTGTATTGACAATAATCATGCGGGTTTTGGTGTTGATAGCATCTTTAACCTGTTGCCAAGGGACTGAAAAATCAGGTTGTTGCAAGGCAATACGAACTGCTTTAGCACCAACCAGTTCGATGCTTGGAGCATAGCTGTCATAGCTTGGGTCAAATACAATGACTTCGTCACCTGCATTGACCAAAGCTTGAATGGTGCTAAAAATCCCAATGGTGGCTCCGGGAGTAATGCTAATTTCAGTGATCGGGTCAAGTTGAATATGATCACGGCTTAAAAATAACTCGGCGACTTGTTGGCGTAAGCTCGCTAAGCCATCACCGGGTGCATATTGATTGCTGCCGTGTAAAGTGGCATGGCTTAAACTTTCTAATAAGGCTTGTGGTGGGGCAAAATCGGGAAAACCTTGCGATAAATTGAGCGCCCCCAATTGCTGTGCCAGTTGGCTCATGATGCTAAAAATAGTCACCCCTTGGTTGGGTAATTTAGAGTGAAGTTCTAGCATGGCAGGCTCTTATTAGAATGAAATGATGCTTAAAAATAGCATACATATCGCACATGTTTTAAGGCTTAAATGGCATATTCTACAATCGCGCGGATGAGGCCTAATGCCAAACCAATGAACGCACCCACCACAACGCCATTGACCCGAATCATATGTAAATCGCCACCGACCTCATTTTCAATTTTGTCGATCATCTCTTGTGAATCCCATTCATGAATACGTTCACTAATAAAACGAATCACTTTTTCACTGTATTGATCGGACAAGGTCACTGCCATAGTGGCAATGCGAGCATTGAGTAAGTCGCGTACTTGTGCATTTTCGGCAATGTTGCGTCCTACTTGCATAATCGCAAGGCGTAGGTTTTCCGCAATGCCTGAATTTTCCTGCTGTAAATCATGTTTAACTGCATCAAATAAAATGACTACAGCACCACTGATAAAATTTAACACCTGTGGGCTATCGAGCAGCGCGTCTTTAGCACGATTTAAACTTAAACTTGCTTGCGATTGAGGATTACTTAAATCCTGCATATAACGACGTGCACTGTCTTCAATTTTTAAACGCCATGGATGGTCGGGGTCAGCAAGCATGGCTTCTAAACGCTCGACCATAGAATCAATACTGCGCTGTTTAACATCAATCCCAATGAAACTTGCCCCTTTGGCAAATTTAGATACCCCGAGTTCCTTAAACAGTTTACGCATCATTTCACGGGTATCTTCTGGATGATTAAGCATCCATACATGTACCACATCTAAACCCCGTTGTAATACATCCTGATGGAAATCATTGTCCAAGACGGCATGAAGCATTTCACTGGCCAAAGCATTGACCTTGGTATTTTTAACCCATTGCACACTGTTACTTTGGATAAAACGACCAATTTGTTTTTGCCCCACAAAATCGAATACTTTAGGCAAGGTTTGTTGCAAAACTTGGGTCACTTGGCGGCTATTGTCATGCGTTGCCAACCACTGGCCTGCGGCTAAACTTAAATCACTGTTGGCCAAACTTTTTTCCACCACCTGTGGCGATAAAAAGTTTTCTTGCACAAAACGCCCCATAGATTGGGCAATACGGGCTTTGTTGCGTGGAATAATCGCGGTGTGATCACGTAAAAATTTTGGAATCGGTAAACGCCCAAAAGGATTGCGAAACAATACCGTAATTGCGTACCAATCGGCTAAGCCACCCACCACACCTGCTTCGGCTGAGAGCATTAAAATATGAATTAGCCATACATAATCGGGCAATAGTTTTGCAGCAATCATGAGTGCTAACCAAATCAGCACAGCAATAACTAAAGCAATCGTGGCAAAGCGTTTGCTGCGTGCTAAGTTGGGCGAGGCGGTCTGTGGTGTGGTCATAGTGCATCCAAAGTTTAAGGTAAAGGCGCAGTTAAAACGTGTCCTGTAGGACTTAAGCCATATTTTTGTCCAAGGGATTGTAAAATTAAGCGCGCATCAAAAGCATCATGAGGTGTATTTTGATCTTTATAACATTCAATGCTATAGGACACTTGAATAGGATCAAGATTGACTATGCGTGGTTGGTCAAAAAATGGATCATGCCCATAATACGGACGACGCGAATAAAATCCATATGGATAATAATGTGGGCTTGAATACACCACCGCTTGACGAGGGGCTTGTTGTGCACGGTTACTTGGGTCATCTAGGATCTTAAAATGGCTAAATCCTTGATTTAAGGTCGTTTGAGCAGCTTTAACTAAGGTGATTTCTTCGGCAGTGGCATAGCTTAAATTCGGGCGGGCTTGAAAACTAATGCGATAGCTTTGGCTGTTGAGCGGATAGGCAGCAAATTGCCCCAGTTGATCAAAAGTCAGGGGTTGTTTAGGGGCGCTGGCACAGCCTGCAATAGTCAAACTTGCTGCCAATAGGCAGCTTAAACCAAATAAACGTGACATGAGGTCAGCTCCTGTGTTGAATGTGACAACCGTTTAGTGGTTAAAAACTGCTGTTCGGTTGTTGTAAAAATTCCAATTCTTCTTCGGTCGATTGACGTCCTAAAATCTCATTACGATGTGGATAGCGTCCAAAACGGTCAATAATGTTTTTATGCTTGATTTCATAATCTAGATTATGAGGATTAGCCAAAGCTTCAAACAGCTTAAGTGCCTCAACGTGAACCACAGCTGATTCACTGTGCATAAATGGCAGATATAAAAAGCTACGTTGTTCTGCGGTTAATGCTTGGTCTAAACCTTGAGCGATAGCTTCTTGAGCAAGGCTCAGTGCTTGGGCATCTTGGGCAAATGCGGCAGGGGTGTTGCGATAGACATTACGTGAAAACTGATCTAAAACCAGAATCTCGGCTAAGCGTCCTTCAGCACTGCTGCGCCATTGCCATAACTCAGCTTGCTGGGCTTGTTGTAGTACTTTGCCAAAGTCTGTGCGTAAACGTTGGTCAAAGTCATTGCTTTTGGCAAACCAAAATGGGCGAGTGTCGTCATTAAACCAAAAATCTAAAACCTGTTGATATGGCATGCGCTAAACCTCTCGTTGTGAGCTGTAAATTTATATTAATCACAAAATTGCCATGTCTTGTAGGGTAACTTTGTGATAAAAAATTGCCAAAAATACAACAACTGTTTGCTTTTGCAGGATACACCCCCTAAGGTTGACAGCTGAATTCAGGTTATAATGTTTAAACTGAAAAATTTATTTTGGTAATTTCTTTCTAATAGGCGAGATAAGAATGAGTCAACCCGAATCGACCTCTCAAGCTACACTTCCGACTTGGGTAGAGCCGTCTTTATTTAAAGGCATGCTACGTGGCATCGAACGTGAATGCTTACGTATGCAAGCCGATGGTCTGATTGCACAGACAGACCATCCTCAAGCGCTTGGTTCGGCACTGACTCATCCGCATATTACCACTGACTATTCAGAAGCTTTGCTGGAGTTTATTACCCCACCACAAACCAGTATTCAAAAAGCATTAAATTACTTAATGGATATTCATACGGTGGTGCATCGTCATTTGCCTGAAAATGAGCATTTATGGCCGATGTCGATGCCATGTATGTTGGATGAAGACGAAGAAAATATTCGTTTGGCTGAATATGGCTCATCTAATATTGGGCGTTTTAAAACTTTGTATCGCCGTGGTTTAGGCGTGCGTTATGGCCGTCGTATGCAGACCATTGCCGGCGTGCATTACAATTTATCTTTCCCTGACAGCGTATTTAGTGCCTTACAACAACAAGAAAGCGATGACTTATTAAAAAATATGTCGTTGCAGGATTATCGCAGCCATCGTTATTTGGGTTTAATTCGTAATTTTATTCGTTTAACGCCATTGGTAATGTTTTTACTAGGTGCAAGTCCAACAGTGCAGCCGTGTTTTATGCATGGTCGTGAACATCATATGTTGCCACTGACGCGTGGTACGTTGTATGTGCCTTATTCAACTGCATTGCGTATGGGCAATTTTGGTTATCAAAATTCAGCGCAAAAACAATTGGGTATTCACTACAATAATTTGCAAGATTATCTGAGTGGTTTACAACAAGCGGTCAAAACGCCGTATTTGGTCTTTAGCCGCTTAGGTTTAGACGATGCCCAAGGTGAACCATTACAAATTAATGATCACGTATTACAAATTGAAAATGAATACTATAGCTTGGTACGTCCAAAGCAAGTGCCGCAAAGTGGTGAAACACCATCACAAGCTTTAGCCAATCGCGGTATTGGTTATATCGAATTACGTGCAGTTGACATTAACCCGTATAGCCCAATTGGCATTGATGAAAATACGGCAGGTTTCTTAGAAACCTTAGCCACGTATTGTTTATTACAAGACAGTCCAGCCTTGTTAGATCCAGAAATGGCAGAGATTGAAAAAAATCAAGCCGAAGTGGTCAATCGTGGACGCGCTGAAAATGCAGTGATTTTGGTAGATGGGCAACGCATTCCAATTGAAACATGGGCACAAGGCTATTTAGATGCCATGCAGCCGATGAGTCAATTACTGAATAAAACTTATAACAACTCCATTTATAGCAATGCTATGCGTGTTATGCAGCAGCGTATTCATGAAGTGAATGACAGCTTATCTGCTATGGTGGTGGGTGATACCCGTGATGCTGGTGGTATGTGGCAATTGGGCTATTCGTTATTGCAAGATCACGAAGAATTATTTAGCCAATATCCATTAAGTGAAGAAACTGAACGTTATTTTGATGACTTAGCACAAAGTTCGTTACAACAACAACAAGCGCTTGAGCAAGAGCAAACCATGAGCTTTAGTGACTACTTGGCCGCTTACCGATAAGAGGATAAATTCATGCGCTACAGTTATCGCATGTTGAGTGGAATTTTATTTCTAGCCAGTGTCGTAGGTATGGCATTTGCGCTTTACCTTGAGCATGTACAAGGTTTAAATCCATGTCCATTATGCGTGTTTCAGCGTATTGGTTTAATGCTGTTGGGCTTATTTTCCTTATTAGGAATGTTGCATAACCCAAAGGCGCAATGGCTTAAACGTGGCTATGCTGCCTTGGGAACACTTGGTATTTTATGGTCGGCAGGTGTTGCAGCACGGCATGTCTGGTTGCAAACATTACCCCCAGATCAAGTACCCAGTTGTGGGCCGGGCTTAGATTACTTGGTGGATGCACTACCGCTTAAAAGTGTGCTACAGCAAGTGCTCTCAGGCTCAGGTGAATGTGCTGTGATTGATTGGACGTTCTTAGGTCAATCTTTGCCCGTCTGGTCATTGGTATTTTTTGCAGCTTTAAGCCTGCTGAGTGTGTGGCAATTGGTGCGACGCTATGCATAAAAAAAATCCTGCCCATAAGGTGGGATTTTTTATGTTAAGCAATATTTGATTGTGCAACATTGGTAAAATATTCATGTCGTTGCGTGTCTTTTTGAGCTTGAGAAGGTGGATACAGCCATGAGGCCACTTGTTCAGCCACACTTGGATGATATTGAATTTCAAAATGATTTAAGCCATAAAAGACTGCTTTATGGGCTTGTGGTACATTTAAAGCCAAACGCGGATTTGGATGCTCACCCAAAGCACTTTCTACACTGACCAAATAATCACCCAAAATTTTTAAAGCAAACTGTTGTCTGTTTTCATGCTCTAAAGTACCTGCCACCAAAAAAGTATTGATATGTGACGGTAAAGGTGCTGGTTTACGACTATCGTTAATTGAACCAAGCCTTGCGTCGTGATATTCCCAATCATCATCACGCACGCTACCATGACGTAAATCTAAAATGCCATTGCTGCGAATGTTGACCAAATGAGCAAATAATTTAACGATGGGCAAACTGCCAATTTTTTGTTGCATGGTAAAGCTAAACCGCTCTAAACCTGCACCATGATGCGGCGAGCCTAAACACACCAAATTTTCTGTTCTATACAGCCAATCTTGTAGATCTTGTTTGGCATAAAATAATGCGCTACGTGCTACCAATCCACCCATGCTATGCCCAATAAAATCAATACTGCTAATTTTGGGATGACGTGCCACTAAATCCGCCAACAGATTGGATAAGCTACGACCATTGGCAGAAATGCGTCGTCCGGAATTGTAGTTTAAATACAGCAAGGTTTTGTGACCGCGTTGCATCATAATTTTATCGGCAATGCCACTGTGGCGCGTGTTGCCCCAATCAAGATGGCTCATACACACCCCATGAATAAAAATCACGATTTTTCCGGCTAAATCGCCTTGATGTAGTTCACCGTAATGGTCATAAAGCGCCATAGGCACCGCAAGCGGATTATGATGTTGGAATAAATGATGCCCCAATACACCATTTAAAATGCCGACTAAAAAATGCAAAGCAGGCGTGAGCTTTTTTTGCCTTAAATTGGGAAATTTATTGACTAAATGTCGTAAACCCGGCGCCAATAAAAATTTGCCATAATGTTCAGAGGTTTGAGATGCAAACTGATACGCTTTTTTGATATAGGGCAGTTGCATGATTTTTTGACTTTGTAAGTCATTAATACCCAATATTTTAAATAAAATTTCACGTTGAATGGCAAACACCAAATGATGCACACCGCCAGCCAAGCGTGAGCTTAACAGTTGTGCCACACCCTCCAAAACATCGGCTTGGCTTAAAGGTCGATCATCAATACGACAATAGGTTTCATGTAGTGGGGTTAAACTTGGCATAACAGCGCATACTCACGATCAAATAGATGCACAGGCAGCATGACCAGCTGAAAAACAATCAGATGCAATTAACATAACGTGCTTGATTGATTTTTTGCTTGGTTTTTGTCCAACAATAGCCACTCTTTATGCATAAATACCGGTATAGGTTGCGACAATTTTTGTCGTGCAACTGTGGCATCAGGCTATGTCTGTCGGCGCAGTTATGTAACTATATACTTCGCTCGTCGCTTGAAGATGCTGTTACGAAGCACTTTGCCATCTGTAGCTAAAGTGGGCTTTTATGGATACATATCTACCGACAGATGCATATTTTAGATTATGATCTTGCTCAAGTGCTCAAGTGCTCAAGTGCTCAAGTGCTCAAGTGCTCAAGTGCTCAAGTGCTCAAGTGCTCAAGTGCTCAAGTGCTC
>NZ_CANQTS010000021.1 GCF_947626835.1 uncultured Acinetobacter sp.
TATTTTACAACTGAGTATTTTTTGTGCAAAAAATTACCTTTCGCACAAAATCAGCTCAGATATACGTAATAAATCGTAATCTAGCTTTAAAAGGTTATTCATTGCTTAGTTTTAACGCTGATAATTTTGATAGGTTGCTTAGGCACATCAGTATATGCGCCATAACGGTGCGTTGGAACCTTGGCAATTTGATCTACAATCTCCATACCTTTCACCACCTGACCAAATACCGCATAGCCTGCATTTCGTTGGCTTTTATTCAAAAACTCATTGTCCACCAAATTAATAAAAAATTGGCTTTTCGCTGAGTTTGGATCATTGGTACGTGCCATCGCTAATGTACCACGTATATTTTTCAAACCATTATTTGATTCATTTGAAATACTTTTAGTCGTTGGCTTTTCTTTCATATCAACAGTCAGGCCACCACCTTGCACCATAAAGCCAGGAATCACACGATGAAAAATAGTGCCCTTATAAAAATTACTCTTCACATAACTTTCAAAGTTTTTTGTGGAGATTGGTGCTTGATCATTAAACAGTTCAATTTCAATCGTTCCTAAACTGGTCTTCATTTCAAGCAGGGTGTTGGCTGCAAAAGTTGTCATGCTGGTCAGCATAAGTGTCGATATCGCTAAGCTCTTTTTTAACATTTATTTACTAATCCTCATCATTACTGGCTTAATTTATGGATTCCAATACTTCACTATAAACAAAATTGTCGTATTCGTGAAAAGGATATTCTTATGAAACAGCGACCCAACCTTCACAGTGTTTACTGTTATCCGCCTTGGCAATGTCACGGTCAAGCTTATATTTTAAATTATTGGGCCAGTCCACAGTTATTAGAACAGTCCAAAGCCTATAATTTACGACCTTCACGTGCAGGTCATATGCTACATGTGATTTTAATTCGTTATACGCAAACACCTATTGGGGCCTATGACGCGCTCTTTATTGTTGATCATCCCGTTAGAAAAAAACAACGCTACTCAACGATTGCTAAGATCTTTGTCTCAAACGAAGCCTCTATGTTACACGGGCAAAATTTATGGGGCTTACCTAAACAATTAGCTAAATTTACTTGGACAGAAACCAATACAGCCACCTATTGCCAAGTAGAGGTGAACGGAAAAAATATGACGATTCAATTAAATCGTCATAAAAATAGTCCAGAGTTTTATATTAATAGTCATCAATTGCCACATCATATTTTAAATGTGCAACAACATTGGCAATCTCAGGACTATACCTTTACCCCACAATTTCGAGGTAAGCTACATAAATTAAAATCAGTACAGTGGCATGACAGCGAGGAAGTATTTCCAGATTTTAACCAAGCACGTTATATCAATAGCTTTTATATGTCGGAAGTACAGCTTTTGCTACCTGAAGCCAAAATTGAAGTTAAAACTCCTGTTTCACGTGAAACAACTTAATCTAGGTTAAAAATTCCCGGCTTTATAAACCAAGCTATTTGACATAAAAAATAGTTTCTTATCTAAGTTGTGAAGCATTTATATGTTGTTGCTTCATGTGTTAATAATTGGTAGCAGTATTTGAAAAACATGACTGTGGCCACTATGAGAAAGGCTCAAGCTTTTTATAAAAATAAAATTTAATGAGTCAGGCTTTAAATCATCCTAAATTTAAATTCCAAATGCGTGACTTCTCATAAAAAATCTAAAGTAGAGCATTGGTTATTAAAATCATGTTGCCAAAATCTTCATAATTTCTACATGATCAAGCATATTGAGCACCATATCCTTATATAAATGATGCAATTGCTAACAGAGTCAATGAAAAAAATGCCTTATGCTTAATACTCATTAATTTGTAATATAAGGATGAACCACATGGCTAGAAAACTTTTGCTTGTGTCACTTGCCACAACCTTTTTAGCTGTAGGCTGTGTGGCACTCCCTGATGATGGCTACTACGATGGACGTTATGATCGTGGTTACGATCGAAACTATGACCGCAGTTACGATACTCAACAGCGCCAACGTTTAGAGCTTGAGCGTCGCCGTTTGGCTGAACAAAATCGTAACCGTCAGCTACAACTTGACCGAGAAAAAACCCAGTTGGAGCGTCAACGCCTACAACAACGTGAGCGTCAGCAGTTAGAACAGAAACGTCGTGAACAGCAGTTACAACAGCGACAACGCCAAGATCTAGATCGTAAGCGTCGTGAGCAAGTTGAACAGCAAAAACGTCAGCGTGAACAACAAGCCCTGCAAAAGCGTCAGGCAGAGCAAAAACGTCAAAAGGATCTACAACAACGCCAACGTAATCAGGATCATCGCCGTAGCAACGAAGATAAAGTGCAAAAAGCACGCGAGTATTTTGAGCAGCAACGTCACCGCTAAGTTAAATTTAAGTAAAAAAAAAGGCTTATCCAATGATTGGATAAGCCTTAAAAACACATCTGAAAATATCGAAAAAGAAACTACAGCCCTAGAATCTGAATAAATAATATCCAAATTAAACACTTATTAGAAATACTTAATTTATCAAATGTTGATTGCTTTTTTGTCTAAATAATAAACAATAATTAAAAATAACTAATACTATCAATTAAATAAAATCAATTTTGTATCTTGGATTAATACAGTTTAGTTGTTAAATCAGGTATGACGCCACTTTAAAATACTCAGTTTTCACCCGTTTTAAAATTAATTGAGCTTTAATTTTGAGCCTGCAGCTATAAAAAACATCATCAATTAAAGATTATTTTGGCATTTTGCTTAAGTTACGCTTGAATTTTTAGCCCCTGCCCCGATTTCTATAAACAATCATGAAATTTATCAAACTCATGGCAGTTCAGAGTTAACAGAGTTAGAGCTGATGCCAAAGGACTGTACATGTTTAAGAACCCATTTAAACGGAGTAAATCAATGGCGACTGAGCAAAACCAACAAGCTCAAGATCTTGAGCAAGAGCAAACAGAAAACAATACAGCTCAAACTCAGACAGAATCTGAGCAGGCTGAAGTTACCGTTGAATCTTTACAAGCACAAATTGATCAACTTGAAGGCGATCTAAAGCTTGAAAAAGCACGTACTGCAAATGCAGTATATGAAGCACAAAAAAGTGTTGAGCGTATTCAACGTGAATCTGAAAAGCATAAAGATGCTGTACTAGAAAAATTTGCCAAAGAATTGCTCGATACTGTAGATAACCTAGAACGTGCTATTGCTGCGGTAGGTGAAGAAAAAACACCTCTTTCTGAAGGTGTTGAATTAACGCTTAAAGGTCTACTGAATACTTTAGAGAAATTTGGTGTTGTGGTTGTTGATACAGCAAGTGGTTTTAATGCAGATTTACATCAAGCAGTAGGTATTGATCCAAATGCCAAAGCCAATGAAATTGGTACAGTACTGCAAAAAGGCTACAGCCTAAAAGGTCGTTTATTACGTCCTGCAATGGTTATGGTTGGCGCTTAAAGTTAAAAAATTCGAGAGCTTATAAATTTTTTTAATCATTTTACTTGAAAAAAAATGATTGGCTCTCATATCGAATAGCAAGTGAAACATCACAATAGAATTTTTGAGGAAACATCCAAATGGCTAAAATCATTGGTATTGATTTAGGTACAACAAACTCTTGCGTCGCAGTACTTGAAGGCGACACAGTTAAAGTAATCGAAAACGCTGAAGGCGCGCGCACAACTCCATCGATTATTGCGTATAAAGATGGCGAGATTCTTGTGGGTCAATCTGCTAAGCGTCAAGCAGTAACCAATCCAAAAAATACATTGTTCGCGATCAAGCGTTTAATTGGTCGTAAGTACCAAGACCAAGCAGTTCAAAAAGACATCGGTCTTGTACCTTACAAAATCATCAAAGCAGACAATGGTGATGCTTGGGTTGATGTAAACGATAAAAAATTAGCGCCACAACAAATCTCTGCTGAAATCTTGAAAAAGATGAAGAAAACAGCTGAAGATTACCTAGGCGAAACAGTGACTGAAGCGGTAATTACCGTTCCTGCTTACTTCAATGATGCACAACGTCAAGCAACGAAAGATGCAGGTAAAATTGCAGGCTTAGAAGTTAAACGTATCATTAACGAACCTACAGCTGCGGCTTTAGCGTTTGGTATGGACAAAAAAGAAGGCGACCGCAAAATCGCAGTTTACGATTTAGGTGGTGGTACTTTTGACGTATCAATCATTGAAATTGCTGACCTTGATGGCGACCAACAAATCGAAGTGTTATCTACCAACGGTGATACATTCTTAGGTGGTGAAGACTTTGACAACGCGTTAATTGAATTCTTAGTAGAAGAATTCAAGAAAGAGCAAAGCGTAAACTTAAAACAAGATCCGCTTGCACTACAACGTTTAAAAGAAGCTGCTGAGAAAGCGAAGATCGAACTTTCTTCTTCGAATGCAACTGAAATTAACCTTCCATACATCACAGCTGATGCGACTGGTCCTAAACACTTAGTGATCAACGTAACACGTGCCAAATTAGAAGGCTTGGTTGCTGATTTAGTTGAACGTACGATTGAGCCATGTAAGATTGCACTGAAAGATGCTGGTCTTTCAACTTCAGATATCTCTGATGTGATTTTGGTTGGTGGTCAATCTCGTATGCCACTTGTACAACAAAAAGTACAAGAATTCTTTGGTCGCGAGCCACGTAAAGACGTAAACCCTGACGAAGCTGTAGCGATGGGTGCTGGTATTCAAGGTGCGGTACTTTCAGGTGACAAAACTGACGTACTACTTCTTGATGTAACTCCACTTACGCTTGGTATTGAAACCATGGGTGGCGTGTTAACAGCGATCATTGAGAAAAATACGACGATTCCTGCGAAGAAATCTCAAGTGTTCTCAACAGCTGCTGACAACCAACCTGCTGTAGACATTTCGGTTTACCAAGGTGAACGTAAAATGGCGCAGCAAAACAAACTGTTAGGTAACTTCCAATTAGGTGACATTCCACCTGCGCCACGCGGTGTGCCACAAATTGAAGTGTCTTTTGACATCAATGCTGATGGTATCTTAAAAGTATCTGCAAAAGACAAGAGCACAGGTAAAGAGCAATCAATTCAGATTAAAGCAAACTCAGGTTTATCTGATGCTGAAATCGAAGCAATGATTAAAGATGCTGAAGCGAATGCTGAAGAAGACCGTAAATTTGAAGAGCTTGCAAAAGCACGTAATGAAGCAGATGCTTTAGTTGCTTCTTCACAAAAAGCGGTGAAAGACCTTGGCGAACAAGTAACAGCTGATGAAAAAACTGCAGTTGAAACCGCAGTTTCTGAACTTGAAGCTTCTACAAAAGAAAATGATGTAGAAGAGATCAAGGCGAAAACTGAAGCGTTGCAAAACATCATCATGCCGATTACTCAACGTGCCTATGAAGCAGCTCAAGGCCAAGGTGGCGCGCAAGGCTTTGATCCAAATGCATTCGGTGGCGATGCAGGTCAACAAAAAGCAGATGACGGCGTTGTAGATGCTGAATTCAAAGAAGTAAAAGACGACAAAAAATAATTTGTCTGATTAGAAAAAACCGCGCGCAAGCGCGGTTTTTTTTATTTAATGTTGAATATTTTCAGCTAAAGTAACTAAAAAAGAGTATCTATTGTGCTGCGGATTGTTGTTTTACTTGGACTGATGGTTTTTGCTTTAGGCTTGTTTTACCAAAATTTCAATTATCCACACTTAAGATTTGTTCCAATCACTGAGCGTTTGCTTGCACCATTTGATCTACACATTCGTTACCGGATTGGAGAGCTTGATCCACGCTTTGGACTGAGTCACGCTGAGGTAAAACAACTGGCTCTAGAAGCTACTCAAATTTGGCAACAAGCGGATAAAAATATTTTCGTTTATGATCCTGATGCACGCTTAGTTATTGATTTTATTTATGATCAGCGTCAAATACATACTCAAACTCGGCTACAGCAACATGCAGACATTGAACAGCAACAACAATTGTGGCAACAACGCCATCAGCAACTGCAAACCATGCGACAACAGCTGAGTCAACTAGAACAACAACTTAAACAAAAACAGGATGTACTTAATCAAGCCACAACTTATTATAACCAGCAGGTGCAAGCGATTAATCAACAAGGTGGTGCCTCGCCTGAGCAACGTCATGTCTTGGAACAGCAGCGTCTTTATCTGAGTCAGCAACGACAATTATTTAACCAAGATATTGCCATTCATAGCAGTAAAATTGAAACACTCAACCAAGAAGTGAATCGACTTAATACTTTAAATCAGCAGCTTTCTCAGCAAATTTCAGCTTTTAATCGACAATTTGTAGGCAAGCAATTTGATAAAGGCATTTTCAATGGCAAGCAAATTATTATTTATGAGTTTAGCTCTATCGAAGATTTACGTTTAACCTTGGCACACGAATTTGGCCATGCACTCGGACTTGGCCATCATGATGATCCTTATGGCTTAATGTATCCAATTTTACAAAAGCAAACGCTGGATAATTTTCAGCTCAGTAATGCTGACTTTGCTTTACTAGAATCTAAATTTTAACTATGCAAATTCCTTATTTTTTTTAGGCGTATTTTTTATAATCTAAAACAAATTCAAGCATTTCATGTTATTGTGATGTTTCAATGAGAACAATATATCTTTGGAGCGTCTTGTGAGTTACTACCATATTCTGATTGAAGCCAATGACCATATCAGCACTGTTGAAGAAACTCGCGATATTGAAATCTTCGATATTGTTGAAATCGGCCCATATTTGCACGCCATTTTATTGCCTTACTTGAATGAGCAAATTTTAGAACTTGAAGATGATAATATTGAGTTTAAAGATGTATTGCATTTACAAGTGAAGCAAACCTTGTTGCCAATTAAGGATTTGATTGAAGAAGAACAACGCCAACTCCCAAGCGATACTGATATCACCATGAGCGCTTATGAGATTTTTAATAATCGTAATTTAAGTCAAGATGTGACTACAATTATCTTTGATTTGCTTGACGCTGTTAAATTGACTGATTAAGCCTATATCAAAAAAGGTCTGTAAAAACAGACCTTTTTTTATGTCTCAAAATTAACGCATTACAGCGCGTGCATGATCTTGACGCAAAGCCTGTAAGATCTTCTGCCCTGCTCGACCTGTTTGCGCTAAACCTAAACGTGCTTGCTCAAGCATAATCGCTTTACGGGTTTTATCGCCTATCAAACCATCTGCTGCACCAATATCGTAACCGCGTGCCAACAACATAGTTTGAATTTCACGACGCTCTAGACGTGACGTTCCAGCATCATCAGTTGGCCATGCTTGTGTAAAGCCATTTCCACCTTTGATTCGATCAGATAAATGTGCAATGGCTAAGGCATAGCTTTCGGCAGCATTATAGGCATAAATGGCATCAAAGTTTTTAAACACCAAGAAAACAGGACCGTTAGCACCAGCAGGTGCCATTAAGCCAGCTTGGGACATCGTGGTTAAATTACCTTGCAGTAAAGATGTACCATCAGCACGCACGACACCACGGTCTAGCCAATGTTGTAGAGATTTTTTATTGCGACGCCCTTCATTGCTTATTGACATACCCACAGGTACTTTGACTTCAAAGCCCCATGGCTGCCCTGTTTGCCAACCACGTTTTTTTAAGAAATTGGCTGTAGAAGCTAAAGCATCGGTAGTACTTGAAACTAAATTACGACGACCATCGCCATCAAAATCCACCGCGAGTTCTTCATAAGTGCTTGGCATAAATTGGGTATGTCCAAATGCGCCCGCCCACGAACCTTTTAGTTGCTCATAACTGACATCACCACGTTGTAAAATTCGCATGGCTGCAAAAAACTCACCACGGAAATAACTTTGACGACGTCCCTCACAGCTTAATGTACCCAAAGCTTGCAATAATGGATAACGACCTGAAATATCACCATAGTTACTTTCGACACCCCACACAGCCACCACCACATTTGCTGGTACACCGTAAGCAGCTTCTACACGATTAAGCACAGCCTGATGCTGATTGAGTTTTTGCTGCCCTAATTGCACACGCTCGTCATCCACCAAACCTGATAAGTAATCCCAAATTGGAGTAGAAAACTCAGGCTGATAATTCAGGCGTTCAATTACTGAATAATCGGGGGTCAAATTTTGCCGATAACGATCATACGTTACAGCATGTACGCCTTTAGCAATGGCTTGGCTACGTAAATTATTTAAACAACTTTGAAAATTATTATTTGGATTATAATTTGCCACTGTCGGCGCTGGCGTAACTGAAACAGGCTTGCCATTGATGAGCAAATCAGCTTGAGCCGTCATTGCCAAAGTGACTGCGCCTAAAAGCAAAGCGATGCGCTGCATAAGTTCCCTTTTTTAAATTTAAATTTTATTTACCTTAGCATTTTGATTCAAAAATTAAAGCCATATTGGGTAAATTTAAATTCATTTCAACTATTTAAATTCAAAACCTAATCAAGCACCAAATAAAAAACGAAGTTTTAAATTTAAAAATCAAAAAATAAATCAATATTTTGATTTTTAAGGAATATTTTTTAAATTTATATCATGTAATTTAAATTTGAAGTACCCCTTTTAAAGGGTTTTCTGTTGATAAGTCTATGGATGATTGCGTGGATAAGTATAAAAAATCTGCTTTATAGATATATTTTTTTGTTTTAAATTTAAAAAAATGGTTTAAGTCACTAATAAAAAAATTCTGCGAGAAAAATATAAAACCAAACTGTGTGCCTATCCAAGGATAGCGCATTCTGCATGAGTTTTTTGCATAAAAAAAGCGATCCTCTTAAGAATCACTTTTTTCTTGGACATTGAGCAGCTTAGATGTTCATATCTTCGCTTAATGCTAATGGGTTTGGTAAGATTTTCGCAAGTTGACGGCATAAGGTCGTCAATTGTGCTGTATCGTTTGGCATTAAAGTAATATGACCAATTTTACGACCTTCACATTCTGACTTATTATAAAGATGCAAATGCGCACCTTCTAATGCCAATACATCTTCAGACTTTGGATGCTGACCAATGATATTGACCATCACGGTTGGGCGTACAATCGCAGTAGAACCTAGTGGTAAGCCTGCAACTGCACGGATATGGTTTTCAAATTGTGAACATACCGCACCTTCAATCGACCAATGCCCTGAATTGTGCACACGCGGCGCCATTTCATTGGCATATAGGCCTTTGTCAGTCACAAACAATTCTAAAGTTAATACACCGACGTAATTTAAATGATTTAACAAACGCGTGATGTAATCTTCAGCTACAGGCTGTAAATCGGTGCTGTTTGGCGCAGGCACGATCGAATGCGACAAAATACCATGGTGATGATGATTTTCAGCCAATGGCCAAGTTTTTACTTCACCATTTTGACCACGCACGGCAATAATTGACACTTCACGTGAGAACGTCACAAAACTTTCTGCAATCAGTTCACCCGCAGGGCCTAATTCTGCCCATGCTTGTTCAATTTGATCTGCACTGCGTAATACAAATTGCCCTTTACCATCGTAACCGCCACGTGAAGTTTTCAGTACGATTGGTAAGCCTAAAGTTGCAACTGCAGTATGCAATTCTTCTAAAGAAGTAACCGCTTTATAAGGTGCTACAGGAATTTCGAGTTCATCAAACAAGGCTTTTTCAGATAAGCGATGTTGTGCAATGGCGAGTGCCTGACGTGGTGGATGCAAATCTTTTTGTGCAATTAATGCATCAACATCAGCAAGCGGTGTGTTTTCAAACTCAAGGCTAAATACGTCAGCACTTTGAATAAAGTTTTGTAAACCGTTTGCAGCTTGGGTTGAATACACTTGACCGAGTGCCGCAGATGGACAATCTGTACTTGCTTCAAAAAAGGTACATTTAAGATTAAGTGGCAATGCAGCTTGTGCCATCATGCGACCGAGCTGTCCACCACCAAAAATACCAATGGTTTTGTTCATTAGAGACTGCCCCGTTTTATGCCTGACCCGGAATATTTTTACTCGCGACTTTTTCAGTTTGCGCTGCACGGAAATCTGCTACATTTTTAGCGATATCAGCACGAGTTAAGCCAAGAATTTGCGCTGCCATAATTGCCGCATTGGTTGCACCTGCAGGACCAATTGCCAATGTACCCACTGCAATACCTGCTGGCATTTGTACGATAGATAGCAATGAATCCACACCGTTTAAGATGGATGATTTCACAGGAACACCTAATACAGGTAAATCAGTTTTAGCGGCACACATACCTGGTAAATGTGCTGCGCCACCTGCGCCTGCAATGATCACTTGAATACCACGATCACGCGCTTGTTCTGCATATTCAAATAGACGGTCTGGGGTACGGTGTGCAGAAACAACTTCGGCTTCGAAAGGTACACCAAGCTGCTTAAGCATATTGGCAGTGTGTTCTAAAGTTGCCCAATCTGATTGAGAACCCATGATAATTCCAACTAAAGGAGCATCTTGTGTAGCAGCCGCATTCATTGCAAATATTCCAACTGAAGTAAGGAAAAGACAGATCTTGGATCGGTATCCAAGCTCTTATGAATCAATGTGCATTATAGCCTTAAAATGCCAATGACCAAAATTTAACGCCTAAAGCAAGCGCGGATTTTTAATATTTTTTCCTTAAACTTAGATTTTTTATTAAGAATTAATTTTAGATAAAAATTATTGGCCACGAAACACAAAATAAACGCAGCCGCATAAACACAATGCCGCCCATAGATAATCCAACTTAAACGGTTGCTTAAATAAAAAAATCATAAAAGGCACAAAGACCAATAAAGTTACCACTTCTTGAGTAATTTTCATTTCACCCACTGCCCAACCTTGCTGTGCAAGTAACTTCGTGGCTGGAATCATTAAACTATATTCAAACAGCGCAATCATCCAACTCAATAAAATCGCCTGCCACATGGGCGCATCTTGTGGTAAAAATTTTAAATGGCCATACCAAGCCAAAGTCATAAAACAGTTGGCAATAATTAATAACATTAAAGGCAGTAACATGAGTTTTTCTAGCTGGTCAAGAAAGCCTGTAGTGTAATTTTTTTTATTCAGATACTAAATGACTAGCGCGATTTTTTTCATTTTAGCACAACAAGAAAAACTATCTTTTCATCATCAGCCTTGCTATGGTTTGAGACATTCTATTATTCCAACACAGCACTAAGCTTGTGTATAAAACGCACTGGAGTTAAGCGTATGCATCTGCATATTTTGGGTATTTGCGGCACTTTTATGGGCTCGTTGGCACTACTTGCACGCGACCTTGGGCACACGGTGACTGGCTCGGATCAAAATGTTTATCCACCAATGTCGACCCAACTTGAAAATGCAGGCATCACCTTAATGCAAGGCTACGACCGCAGTCATTTACAACCGCATCCTGATTTAGTGATTGTGGGCAATGCCATGAAACGCGGCATTGATGCAATTGAATATATGCTTAATGCAGGTTTACCGTATATTTCAGGGCCACAATTTTTAGCCGACCATGTGCTACAAGGCAAACATGTCTTAGGCGTGGCAGGCACACATGGTAAGACGACTACCACCACGATGCTCGCTTGGGTACTGGATCAAGCAGGTTTAGAACCCGGCTTTTTAATTGGTGGTGTACCGCTTGGTTTTTCACAAAGCGCACGTTTAGGGGCGGGTAAATATTTTTGTGTAGAAGCCGATGAATATGATTCCGCTTTTTTTGATAAGCGTTCTAAGTTCGTGCATTACCATCCTAAAACGGCCATTTTAAATAACTTAGAATTTGACCATGCCGATATCTTTGATGATCTAGCGGCCATTCAAAAACAATTCTATCATTTAGTGCGTACCATTCCATCTGAAGGTCGCATTATTGCTCCCATTACCGAAACTAATATTGATGAAGTCCTCGAGATGGGTTGTTGGACACCTGTAGTCCGTACCTCTTTAGATGCTAACCCAAAATCTCAATTGTATGCTGAACAATTAGCAGCAGATGGTTCACACTTTAAAGTGATACAACACGGCGTTATTAAAGGTGAAGTAAAGTGGAATATGACAGGGCAGCACAGTGTTGCCAATGCCTTAGCGACCATTGCTGCAGCTGAACATGTCGGTGTATCAATTGAAGTGGCGTGTGAAGCCTTATCTAATTTTGGTGGTGTAAAACGCCGTATGGAATTACTGGGCACTGTACGCGGCATTGAAGTCTATGATGACTTTGCCCATCATCCAACAGCGATTGACACAACGCTTGAGGGTGCACGCAAACGTTTAGGCGAACGTAAACTTTGGGCGATTATTGAACCGCGCTCCAACACCATGCGTATGGGCAGTCATAAAGATGGCTTGGCACATTCAGCCCGCCTTGCTGATGAAGTGATCTGGTATCAACCTGAAGGTTTAGATTGGGATTTACAACCGGTGATTAATGCTGCGACTAATCAAGCACAAATTGCTCGCTCATTAGACGACATTATTAACAAAATTAGCCAAGAAGCAGGCGAGGGCGACGCCGTGGTGATTATGTCGAATGGCGGTTTTGGGGGCTTACATCAAAAACTTATCACAGCGTTAAAGGCTTAAAACTAAAATGATTGAACAGCCCGCCACTGCGGGCTTTTTTTTATGTATGAAAATTGCTGAATTTAGACAGAATGTCACTTTTATTTGTTAGTCTAAAGTCTGTCTATAAAATATACAAAAAGGATAATCACAATGACAACAATGAAAGCCATGGTGTATTACGGCGAAAATGATATTCGTTTTGAAGAACGTGCCAAGCCACAAATTTTAGCGCCAACAGATGCCGTGATTAAACTGACCAAAGTCACCATTTGTGGTACAGATTTAGGCATTTGGAAAGGTAAGAATCCTGAAATTGAACAAACTGCCATTGAAAAAGAAGGTTCTTTTAATGGACGTATTCTTGGGCATGAAGGTATTGGAATTGTTGAAGAGGTTGGTTCAGCGGTCAAGAATTTTAAACAAGGTGACAAGGTCATTGTCTCTTGTGTCAGCCGCTGTGGGACCTGTGAAAATTGTCAAAAACAATTGTATGCACATTGCCGCAACGAAGGCGGTTGGATTATGGGCTATATGATTGATGGCACGCATGCCGAATATGTACGCACCCCATTTGCCGATACTTCACTGTATTTATTACCTGAAGATTTAAATGAAGATGTTGCTGTATTCTTATCTGACATTCTACCCACTTCACATGAAATTGGTGTGCAATATGGCGATGTCAAACCGGGGGACAATATTGCCATTGTTGGTGCAGGCCCAATTGGTATGAGCTGTTTACTCACTGCGCAGTTTTATTCACCTGCCAATATTATTATGGTGGATATGGACGATAATCGCCTTGAGTTTGCCAAAAACATTGGTGCAACTCATACCGTCAATTCAAGTAAAGAAGATGCCATCCAACGTATTTTAGAGATTACCGATGGACGTGGTGTCGATTGTGCCATTGAAGCGGTAGGCGTTGAACCCACATGGAATATTTGCCAACATGTAGTTAAAGAAGGAGGGCACATTGCCAATGTCGGTGTGCATGGTAAAGCTGTAAACTTTGAACTGAATAAGCTTTGGATTAAAAACCTCACTATTACCACAGGCTTGGTCAATGCCAATACCACAGGAATGCTATTAAAAACATGCTGCTCAGGTAAATTGCCATTAGACAAGTTGGCCACGCATCATTTTAAATTTGCAGATTTTGAAAAGGCCTATGATGTGTTTAAGCATGCTGCCGATGAAAAAGCCATGAAAGTCATGATTGATATTTAATTCCAATCATTCAATAAAAGGCCTGCTTATGCAGGCTTTTTTTATGCAGCAACATCGTTAAATGCGGTTGGCTCACGTTTAAACATCACCACCACATAAGAACAAGTGGGTACAATTTTGACAGATTTTTCACGGGCAAAATCAGCCAAATGATCAAGTAATTTGCGTGCCACACCTTGACCACGTAATGAATCATCTACCCATGTATGATCGGCTATAATGGTTTGATCATCACGCCATAGATAACTAATTTCAGCGATGCGTTGGCCTGCATCATTATTTAAAAAGAATTCACCTTTTGTTGCATTATCTTGATGTTCAAAGTTCATACTTGATCCTATTTTTATGCTGTTCAATTACTTTAACATATGTACTTAACTACTTAAGCGATAAAAAGACCATGTGCTTTTACGCAATATATACACGCTCAGCACAGCATAAAAATTGTGCTTGATATTAAAATATGGCATACTGGACACATATTTAAGCCTCGCTTAAAACAAAATTTATTTGAACAAGGGGAGTAGCCTCCTCCAAACCATAATTGTTATTGAGTTATGGTGTCAGACTATCGTCATTACACTTTGCAAAAAGTCGGTATCTGAGCATCTTAGAGTTTAAGATGTAGGCAAGACCTTGATCATGTTGTTATAGACAAATTGTGTCTGGCAACTGGTCAAGGTTTTTTTATGGCCGATTGCTAGATGTGGAGAATACACATGGAAACTATCGGCAATACATGGTTGTACTTAGCCTTCTTTGGCTTAGTCACCATTATGCTTATTATTGACTTTTTAGGCTTTCGCCAAACCCAAGGTCAAGACGTTAAAATTAAAACTGCTGCGTATTGGAGTATTGCTTGGGTCTCGGTTGCCGCACTATTTGGTGGCGGACTGTGGCTGTACTTACAACAAACCGCAGGTGTTACCATTGCCAACGCTAAAGTAATGGAATACTTTGCAGGTTATTTACTGGAAAAATCACTTGCCGTTGATAACGTATTTGTTTGGCTGATGATCTTTGCCGCTTTTGCTATTCCACCTGCCTTACAACGTCAATTACTGCTGTATGGTGTATTGGGCGCGATTATTTTACGTACCATCTTCATTTTTATTGGCGCATGGTTTGTACAAGAATTCTCTTGGGTACTGTATATCTTTGGTGCGTTCTTGGTCTATACCGGCTTCAAGTTCTTAAAAGGGCAGGACGAAGAAGAAACCAATATCGAAGATATGGCGATCTTAAAATTCTTACGTAAGCGTATGCGTATTACCCCACAAATGCATGGCGATAAATTCTTTGTGCGCCAAAATGGTGTGTTATGGGCAACGCCATTGTTTTTGGTGTTAATTTTAGTTGAAGCATCAGACGTTATTTTTGCAGTCGATTCTATCCCTGCAATCTTTGCGGTAACCTCAGATCCGTTTATTGTACTTACAGCCAATTTAATGGCAATTTTAGGTCTACGTGCCATGTTCTTCTTGCTCTCTGGCGCAGCATCTAAAATGCATTACTTGCCTTATGGTTTAGGCATTATCTTGTTGTTTATCGGCTTTAAGATGCTAATGCTTGATGTATTCCATATGCCAATTTGGATTTCGTTAAGCTTTATTGTGATCGTGCTTGCTGTAACTGCATGGTTATCGGTTCGTCACAGTAAACGTCAAGAATTATCATAAGTCTGCCTCTAAAAAGCCCGACACTGTTCGGGCTTTTTTAATGGAAAAATCTTCTATTTTGAGCATAAACGTGCTGTACTTTAATTGAGCAAATACCTATGCTTGATGTTTCTAAATTAAAAATTTAAACACAAGGGTTAAGCCAATGCGCAGCAAAACATTAACGTTGGTCGTTGTACCTGTATTATTGGCTGCCTGTAGCAACTCTGGTCGTTTACAACAAGATGTTTATAATGATCAATACAACTGTAGCCAAGATTGGGATCGTAATTTGTGCCAGCCTTATAACAGCACCAGTTCCTATCAAACCGCATCTAGCAATTATCAAATTTTTTATATTGGTCCACAGTATTACAGCAATAACCGTAAAGTGAAATATTTAGGGCGTACCTTAACTGCCACAGGTTCACGTCATATTCATCAACCGGTATTTTCCCAACAGGTTTTTAAACAAGCCAAATCTAAACCCATTCGCCGTGGTGGTTTTGGTCGTTCAACAGGTGGTTCATCTTTTGGAGGCTAAAGCATGAAACGAGTCATTTTACCCGCCCGTGATGATTGGCAAGCGCAGCATCGTGCTATTGGTTTTGATTATTTTGACTTGGCTTCACGTGATGGCTCGATGTATTGGTCAGAAGGTGTAGCCTACGAGTTTAGTTTAAAAGAAATTGAACGTCTTGAAGATGCCAGCAATGAACTGCATGCCATGTGTTTAGACGTTGTGGCAGATTTGGTCAAACGTGGCAACTATCCTGATTATTTTCATCTTCCGCGCGCAGCAATTGCTTGTATTGAAGACTCTTGGCGTAAACAAAGCCCAATGTTGTATGGTCGTTTTGATTTTGCTTATGATGGTCAAAACATCAAAATGCTAGAATACAATGCCGATACCCCTACAGGCTTATTAGAAGCCTCTGTGGCGCAGTGGCATTGGTTAGAACAAGTGGCCCATATTCCCAATCGCAATCAATTTAATAGTATTCACGAAGCTTTAATTGCACGCTGGCAACAGTTATATGTGCAAGGGCAGCATGTACATTTTACCGCCTGCCAAACAGCAGGTCGTGAAGATTGGGGTAATTTAGAATACTTAATGGACACTGCTTTTCAAGCCGGCTTAAATGTTCATGAATTGTCTATTGAAAATATGGGTTGGGATGAACGCAATTTTGTAGATTTAGCCGAACTACCTATCTCGCATTTGTTTAAGCTTTATCCTTGGGAGTGGCTATGGCAAGAAGAATTTGGTGCTTTTATTCGACCTGATGTTGACATAGATTGGATTGAACCGTGTTGGAAAATGCTATTATCCAATAAAGCCATTTTAGTGGAATTATGGCAACGTCATCCACATCATCCATTGCTGGCAGAAACCCATGTCTATGATCCCAAGCAAAATTATCAAGGCAAATGGGCACGTAAACCCATCTTATCGCGTGAAGGTGCCAATATTCATATTGTGCAAAATAACCTAGATTGTGGTGCAGCATCGGGTAGTTTTCATTTTGCCGAATATGACCAAGCTGGTTATGTTATGCAGCGTTGGGTAAAAACCCCATTGCATGATGGCATGTTACCGACTTTGGGTTTATGGATGGTCGGAGATGAATGTCACGGCATGTCATTACGTGAAGATGTGTTTGATGTGATTGGCAACGACGCACATTTTGCAGCGCATTATTTTGTGGAATAAAAAAGTGGCTAAAGCCACTTTTTTTAAATGGTATGTGCAGCAACACGGCGCATATAAAATACTAAACGGGTAAAAAATAAAATTTGTAAAAATACAGTAAAGGCTGAAATTGCCCATTCATACCACGCATCAAAAGCTGTGCCTTCTAGGTTTAAAGCAAAATATAAGCTTAATAAGATCGCGCCAAACACAATCCCTGCAACCGTGGTCTGCACCAAAATTGGAAAGGACAATGCCGTGATACGCCCCATAAAGTGCTCACCTTGATCGCCACCATTGGCACGATAAGCAGCTTGAATACCCAGTGCCATAATCACTAAAGTGACCAAGCCTTCAACTGCAATTACATTGACATTAAAATATGGTGAATACATACCGTAGTAATACACCACAGACACCAATAAAGCGGTCATGAGATAATAATTTTTATAATGCTTTTTCTCTAAGGTATTGGCAGAGAGTTCATGGGCGAGTGCTTTGGTCTTCCAAAAGTACATAGAGATCTTGGCTCAAATTTGATTAATTTTCACACTTTACGCACTTGCGCTCAAAAGATAAAGGGCAAAAGTTGCCTTTTCATTTGGCAAAGAATTTGCATCTAGATAATGGTCATCATTTTATTTAAGAAGTCCATTATGAATGCCATCATCCCAACCTTGCAGCCTTTTGATCAACCATGTCACAGTCAATTTGATGCTGCTGATTGGCAAATTTTAGCGCAGCATTGGTATCCTGTAGCGCGTGTAGAAGACGTTAGCATGCAACCACAACGCGTCACGCTGCTTGATGTGAATATGGCGCTGTATCAAACTCAAAGTGGTGCTATTCACTTAGTACGCGATATTTGTCCACATCGCGGTGTACCATTAAGTAAAGGGTGGGTTAAAGATGAAAATATTATCTGTCCTTATCATGGGCTGCATTATGGTGCTGATGGTCAATGCAATAAAATTCCTGCTCAGCCTGATTTAAAAAAAATTTCAGAGCGTTTTCGTTTAACTAAATTTCCTGTACTTGAACGTTATGGCTTAATTTGGACCAGTCTTTTTGCTCGTGATGTACAAAGTGCCAATATTGCTGTGCTAGACACGTGGCAACAGCCCGAACATCAAGCGATTTTGCCACCTTTTGTTGATATTGCAGGTTCTAGTGGCCGCCAACTTGAAGGTTTTATTGATGTGGCACATTTTGCTTGGGTACACCATCAAGCTTTTGCACAACGTGAGCAAGCTGTGGTGCCAAAGTATCACACTGAACGTACCTATTATGGTTTAAAAAGTGTCTATGTGAGTGAGGTGAGTAACTATCCACACGGTTTACAACATCTTGCACCTGAGGGTTTTAAATGGACACGTACCTTTGAAGTTTATCCACCATTTAGTGCCGTTTTAACTGTAGATTTTCCCAACAATGGCGTACTAAAAATCTTAAATGCATGTTGCCCTGTATCACACAATAAAACTCGTTTGTTTGTGCCACTCACGCGTAACTTTGACCAAACTGGGGATTTACAAGCAGTCCATGATTTTAATGCACAGATTTTTGCTGAAGATCAAGCCATGGTCGAGGCACAAAAACCAGAGGAATTACCACTCGATTTAATGATGGAAGCGCATTTTGAAGCCGACCGTTCATCGACCATGTATCGCCGTATTTTGGCAGAATGGGGACTGAGTAAACGTTATACAGTTTAAGCTATTTATATTGGGTACAATCAATTGAAAAAATAAAACTCGCAGGTTAAAAATGTCTTCTGTAGTTGCAATGACAGCGATTCGTGGTCGCTTTCTTGATATTAAGAATACAGTTGCCCAAGCACGTGAAATTCACGACCAAGTGCGATATGTAGAAGATGGTTTACTCATCACAAAAAATGGTCAGATTGATTATTTTGGTTCATGGCAAGCAGGGCAGCATTTAATTGGCCCAGATGTTAAAGTTGAACATTACCCCGAACAATTGATTGTACCGGGCTTTATTGATACGCATATTCATTTTCCACAAACTGAAATGATTGGTGCTTATGGTGAGCAACTACTTGAATGGCTCAATACTTATACCTTCCCAACAGAATTGCAGTTTAAAGATGCCGAATATTCTAAACAAATTGCGCAATTTTTTATTCAAGAATTACTTAAAAATGGCACCACTACAGCTTTAGTCTTTGCCACAGTACATCCTGAATCGGTCAACGCTTTATTTGAAGCTGCAACTGCTCAAAACATGCGTATGATTGCTGGTAAAGTGCTGATGGATCGTCACGCACCAGAAAACCTGTGTGATACAGCGCAAACGGGCTATTATGATTCAAAAACATTAATTGAAAAATGGCATGGGAAAGGACGTAATTTATATGCAATTACCCCACGTTTTGCACCCACATCAACCCAAGAGCAACTCAGCAAAGCAGGGCAATTAAAAGCTGAATATCCTGATGTATACGTACACACACATTTAAGTGAGAATAAAAATGAAATTGCTTGGGTAAAAGAATTATTTCCTGAGCAAAATGGCTATTTAGATGTCTATCATCATTTTGGCTTAACGGGTTCAAAATCAGTGTTTGCCCATTGCGTACATTTAGAAGAACATGAATGGCAATGTATGCATGATACCGATTCTGCAATTGCCTTTTGCCCAACCTCTAATCTATTTTTAGGCAGTGGCTTATTTCCATTGCATACAGCATGGGAAAAACAAGTCAAAGTTGGTTTAGGGAGTGATGTTGGTGCAGGTACTTCATTTAACCAACTACAAACCTTAAACGAAGCCTATAAAGTGCAGCAATTACAAGGCAATAAACTCTCTGCTTTTGAAGCCCTGTATCACGCCACCTTAGGCAGTGCCAAAGCTTTAAGTTTAGAAGACAAATTAGGTAACTTTAATTTGGGTAAAGAAGCTGATTTTGTGGTACTGGATTTAAATGCCACCGCGCTACAGCGTTTGCGTCAAAGCCGTGCCAAAAATATTGAGGACGCTTTATTTGCACTCATCACCATGGGCGATGATCGTAATATTGCCGCCACTTATGTGTTTGGTGAATGCGTGTATCATCAGTCTTCAACAAAATAAGTGTCAAGTTTGCATAGTTTTGGTTTACATTTTCAACACTAAAACGGATGCAACAACGCGTAAGATGTTTTAAAATTAGTACATGTTTTGGGGTGTTGCAGGTCAACACCTTTTTTATTTTTTATACTTTTTTAGGTATCTACCCATGTCTGTTGAAATGAATGTTATGATTTCGGCCGAAGAAATCCAAGCGAAAGTTCAAGAACTTGGCGCACAAATTAATGCTCACTATGCCAATAGTGACAAAGAATTGGTTTTAATTGGTTTATTACGTGGTTCAGTGATTTTTATGGCGGACTTGTGCCGTACTATTACTAAGCCACACGAACTTGATTTTATGACTGTGTCGAGCTACGGCGGTGGTACAGTATCAAGCCGTGATGTAAAAATCTTAAAAGATTTAGACGGCGAAATCCGCGGCAAAGATGTATTAGTAATTGAAGATATTATTGATTCAGGCAATACCTTAAGCAAAGTATTAGAAATTTTACAAACTCGTGAGCCAAACTCAATTGAGTTATGTACTTTAGTGAGCAAACCTTCGCGCCGTGAAATCGAGCTTGATGTACGTTTCTTAGGTTTTGAAGTGGAAGATAAATTTATTGTCGGTTATGGTTTAGACTACGA
Source organism: uncultured Acinetobacter sp. (assembly GCF_947626835.1). Taxonomy (GTDB): domain Bacteria; phylum Pseudomonadota; class Gammaproteobacteria; order Pseudomonadales; family Moraxellaceae; genus Acinetobacter. The sequence goes on from NZ_CANQTS010000021.1 coordinate 20,820, forward strand.
CCAAAAATACCGTCATATCCCATTTATTGGTGAAATTGGTTTATAAGTTTGTATTAAAACTAAACCTATTGAAAAGTGGCCGAAGGCCACTTTTTTTATTTTTTTAAAGCCCCATGCTGCACAAAAAAGCAACATTTTTTAGCTAAACTGCGCTTTAGTCAAAGAGTTGAATCCATAATGATAGATTCATAACACATTACGACAACCCTTCATTGAAGAGGAGATAAGCTATGTGGTCACTTATTGTTGCGATTGTCATTGGTTTTATTGCAGGTTTGATTGCGCGTGCTCTCCATCCCGGGAATGATAAAGCAGGTTTTGTCATGACCACGGTTCTTGGGATCGCAGGTTCTTTATTAGCTACTTATGGCGGTCGGTTACTCGGTCTTTATGGTGAAAATTCAGCAGCTGGCTTTATTGCCTCTATCATTGGTGCAATTATTATCTTGTTTATTTACAATATACTCAGCAAAAAAGCTTAAAAACAAAAAAGCCCTGTATACGCAGGGCTTTTTTAACGCTATACAACTTATAAACCTAATTCACGCCAAATTGCTTCCATTTCATTGGCAGGATAAGCCCCTAATACACGGTAACCATTGCTAAAAATAATAGCTGGTGTTCCTGCAATTCCTAACTCTTTAGCCAACGCTAAATTAGCGTTCACAGGGTTAGTACAGCTTTTCTTAGTTTTAGGCTCAATGCCTTTTTCAATCAGTTGTTGCCAAGCATATGCAGGGTCTTGTTCACAATACACTTGCTTAGATGCGGCAACAGATTGTGATTTAAGCGGTAAAATAAATGTGTAAATCGTGACATCATTGAGTTTTTTTAATTCTACTTCAAGCTGTTTACAATATGGACAATTTGGGTCAGAAAAGATCGCCAATTGGCGTTTACCATTACCTCGTACTGATTTAATGGCATTCTTAAGCGGGAGTTTTTTCCAATCAATCGTGTTTTTTTTCACAATCAATTCTTGTGTTAAGCTTTTTTGATCACTTAAACGCAGCATATTGCCAGCAATCAAATGCTGGGCATCCTCATTTAAATACACCACTTGTCCGTCAAGTTCAGCACTATAAATACCACGCATCTCGGTGCTTGCAATATTATTAATCTCTAAATTTGGATAGTTTTTTGCAAGATTTTGCTGTGCTGTATTGATATCTGCCCAACCCAGACTGCTCAAAGAGAGCAAGATTGCAACCCATATTGTTTTTTGCATCTGTAAAGTACTCAAAATTGAGATGTTATCTAGGTCAATATTCTACGCTGTTCTTGTCTGATTCTAATTTGTGAGTGAATTTTTTTACTCAAATACAACAACCATAAAGTTTCACGTGGAACATAAAAAAACAAACCAGATTTAATATTTTTCTTTAAAAACAACAACTTAATTAATTTTTTAGATATGTTGGCTTTTTATATAATTCACCCTGTGGATAAAACATGACTTATCAACAACCTTATGAGACTTTTACACAAGCACTAGTGAATGACTGATGTTTAAGATTCATTTTAGTTTTTATGCAAGCAAGACCTATGAAAAAGCCCTCAACATAAGGGCTTTTTAACTGATTATGTCTATTTACCAATACAAAAAGAGCCAAAGATCTTGCCCAATAGATCATCAGCGCTAAAGTCACCGGTAATTTCACCCAAAGCATTTTGTGCTAAGCGGAGCGATTCTGCAACTAATTCACCTGCGTTATACACAACTAATTGTTCACGAGCTTCTGCAAGATAGTGCTGTGTGCGCTTCATTGCGTCTAGATGGCGGGTACGCGCAATAAAGGTATCTTCCTCAGGTTGGAAGCCTGCATGTGCTGTCACTGCATCAATAAGCGCCTGTACACCCATCTCTTGCTTAGCTGATACCGTAATATGACGGAAACCTTGATAATCACCTAAGTGAGGCATCGCATCTGTTAAATCGCACTTATTGGCAATTAACATTAAACGCTTTGGTTCAAGATGCTCGGCAAAATACTCTTGTGCCAATTGTAGCGGATCGTCACCTTGGCTTAAGTCATACACCAATAATAATAAATCAGCATTTTCAATTTCTTTGATGGCACGGCGAATACCTTCTCTTTCTACAATATCACCAGTTTCACGTAAACCTGCCGTGTCGGTTAGGGTAATTGGTAAACCATTAAGCGTGATTTTTTCGTGTAATACATCACGTGTCGTACCAGCAATATCAGTCACAATGGCACGTTCAATCCCTGCCAAAGCATTGAGTAATGATGATTTACCCGCATTGGGCTTACCTGCAATCACCACTTGTAAGCCCTCACGTAGTAACTGACCTTGACGCGCTGATTGCTGTACTTCAGTGACAGCAATCGCTACACCATCTAGCAAACTTAAAATTTTACCATCGGCTAAAAAATCAATTTCTTCTTCAGGGAAGTCAATTGCTGCTTCAACATGTAAACGTAGGTGAATCAGTTGCTCTAAAACACGATTCACTTTGCTTGAAAATGCACCTTGCAATGAACGTACCGCTGAGCGTGCTGCCGCTTGTGAGGTGGCATCAATTAAGTCGGCAATCGCTTCTGCTTGAACTAAATCGAGCTTACCATTTTCAAAAGCACGCATCGAAAACTCGCCGGCTTTGGCAGCAATGGCACCCAATTCAAATAAACGCGCCAAAAGGGCATTTTGAATCACAGGGCCACCATGACCTTGTAGCTCAACCACATCTTCACCAGTAAATGAATGTGGATTAGGGAAGCAAATGGCTAAGCCTTCATCCATGACCTCACCAACGGCATCATAGAACTTGCGAAATGCTGCATAACGTGCGCCTGCAAGTGGCTGTTGAGTCAAGCTCTCAGCAATAGCATACGCTTTTGGCCCAGATAGGCGAATGACCCCAACACCACCACGCCCCGGTGGTGTGGCAATCGCAGCAATCGTGGTTTGGTTTTGCATAACATTCACCTAAAAATTTTGGATAACAGCACAAATAAAAATCCGCCTAAGATTACCATCTTAAGCGGATTAATTCAGCTAGTCAGTCGTGTTGTATTACTGACTTGAGCCTTCACGTTGTTCACGTTCTTTAGCCACAGCTTTGTTAATTAAGCCTTGCTGTAAGATGGTGATCAAGTTGTTGACGATCCAGTAAAGTACTAAACCTGCAGGGAAGAACAGTAAGAATACTGTAAAGATAACTGGCATGATTTTAAATACTTTAGCTTGCATTGGATCAGTCGGTTGTGGATTCAACGACTGTTGGATAAACATGGTTAAGCCCATCAATAAGGGCAGGATAAACCATGGATCCATTGCAGATAAATCTTGAATCCAGAACATCCATGGTGCATGACGAAGTTCAACTGACTCCATCAATACCCAATATAAAGCAAGGAAAATTGGCATTTGCAGTAACAATGGTAAGCAACCTGAAAGTGGATTCACTTGCTCACGCTTGTACAACGCCATCATTTCTTGCGAAAAACGCATACGGTCTTCACCGAACTCTTCTTTCATGCGTTGCATTTCAGGTGCAATCACACGCATTTTCGCCATCGAGCGGTAGCTCTTCGACGATAATGGCCAAAGAATTAGTTTAACCAATACGGTAAGTAGAATAATCGCCCAACCCCAGTTGCCGATCAAACCATGGAAAAACTCAAGACCTAAGAATAAAAGTTTCGCAATTGGCCATAACCAACCGTAATCCACAGTTTGATTTAAACCTGTTGCTAAATCTTTCAACTCAGATTGAATTTTTGGACCTGAATAGAATGTGGCATCCACTTCAGCTACTGTACCTGCTGGTACATTGATCGCAGGTGAAGTAAAACCAATGATATTCATATCATCAGCTGATTTGCGTGATTCTAGTTTGGCTGCATAAGCTTGACCGCCATTTTGGGTCAACTTAATTTCGCCTGGTACCCAAGCACTCACGAAGTAGTGTTGCACCATCGCAACCCAACCACCTGTGGCATCAACACTTACTTTTTCTTCATTAAAGTTATCAAACTTTAATTTGTTGTAGTGTTCATCCGGTGTACCCCATGCACCACCTAGGAAAGTTCCTAAAGTGAAAATGCCTTGATCAGATTGACCTGGGTCTTCAGAGTTATCACGTTTGATTTGACCAAACATTTGACCCTGCCAAGTTTGGCTGCTGCGGTTAACCACTTTGTGATTAACAACAATTGGGTATTTACCTTCAGTAAAGGTAAAGGTTTTAATAATTTCAACGCCATCCGCTGTTTTATATACCATAGGTACGCTCAGCGTTTTTGCTGATTGACCATCTTTGCTTGGTACAGCTTTAGCATCGGCTAAACTATATGACGTTTTCTCAACTTCATAATTAGGACGACCATTACGGCTTGAGTCTGGGCCATTTAGACCAACTAAACCAGACTGCGCGACATACGTGCGTTTCGCGTCACTTTCAAGCATAACGAATGGTTCATCGCTATCTTTATTTTTGTCATGATTGAGTAATTCAACACGAACAATATCACCACCTTTTGGACTAATCCAAAGATGATAAAGGTCAGTTTGTACTGAAATAAGCTGTTGACTTACAGGTGCTGTAGTGTCCGTTGCCTGTTGTGCTGTGACATTTGCTTGTGGCAGATCAGATGCGGCAACAGCCGTCTGAGCATTTGGCAAATCTGCAGATACATCCTGTGATACCACGGCAGCTTGTTGCTGCGGTTGGTTCTCGACATTACCGTAATCTTTTTGCCACGCCAAAATGAGCAAATATGCGACAACAAACATGGCACCGAGAATTGCAATCCTGGCCCATTGTTGCATATCTATTACCCCAAGTGGTTAGAGTGTTTTTGGTTCAATAAACGATCACGAAAGGGTACAGCAACAAGACGCTTTTGAGAATCAGAATCTATTTGCTGAAAGGAAATAAAACGAATTGCTTTAAATGGAACAGGATCATAACCCGATCCTCCCCAAGGATGGCACCGGCAAATACGTTTTGTAGACAACCACACACCACCGACAGCACCATGTGTCTGGACTGCTTCTAAAGCATATTGAGAACAAGTTGGAATATAACGACAACGAGGTCCAAGTAAAGGACTAATCGCAATCTGATAGAAACGAATGAACCAATGCAGTAGACGTACCATTGGCCATCTCTACTTTTGTGGAGAGGGAGCTATTTTAGAATGCTTTTTGGCAAGGCGTTGTAACTTCTGCCAAGCAAATTGTAGTTGCTGGTACAATTCGGCATTAGGTATAGCTTCAATTCCCATTTTGGGCATGACGACAATATCTAATAAACCTAATTGATGTTGGTGCAAGCGAAAGCTTTCGCGAGCAAGTCGTTTTACTCTATTTCTTTCGTGTGCGCGACGCACTTTCTTTTTAGCAACAACTAAACCCAAACGGCTATTTGGCAGTTCGGAATGTTTTGCTAGAAATAAGAAATGGGGCTGATGCACTTTAAAAAGCGCACCATCAAACACACCTTTGTAATCGGCAGCACAGCGTAAACGAACCTCTGTGCTATAGCCGCAAAGTGTTGTCATCACACCCAAAACCGTCAAGCGTTAACTGATTAAACAGTTAAGCTATGACGACCTTTTGCACGACGGCGAGCTAATACTTGACGACCAGCTTTAGTAGCCATACGAGCACGGAAACCATGAACGCGCTTGCGCTTTAATTCAGATGGTTGAAATGTACGTTTCATATCGAAACTCCAAAAATGATCTTTCTATAAAGGTCCGCGATTTTAGTGCTCATTGCTTGAGCTGTCAATGAAAAAGGGCAAATGTTATCAAATTAGATTGTAATATTTTCTTAAACATTAAAATGATTGTCCTATATAGAAAATTAAGAATGTACAGTTTTTATTATTCTATATATTTGATATTAATGGATAAATTAAATATCAACAACGATATTAACATACTTATCCACAAGTTTATACATAGTTTGTTAATAGCTTATATTTTTGATTTTAAATTTATTCCATTTTAAGACTTATCCACAAAAAACATTGTGCTTATAAATAAATTTAAATTTATAAATTTAATATTATTATTATTAGGAAGCCTAATTTCTATGGATAAGTGACTTTTTTTAATAAAAAACATTTAGTTAAGTTGTGAATAACTATGTTTATATTAATTGAATACTTTGGGGATAAGTTTTTGATATATTTTATCCACAACTTTCGGGTAAACTTATCCACATGGTGGTTTAAATTTAAAATTGAGCTTTTTTTAGCAAATTAATGTCATTAGTCATGACAGATGTGGATAACTTGGTTAGAATGGCGACCCGCTTAGGTTTGGGGCGGTCAGTTTTCATCTGTTAATGGATATATAGGGGTTTCACATGCTTTGGACAGACTGTTTAGATCGCTTGCGCCAAGAGCTATCTGGAAATGTCTTTACGATGTGGATTCGCCCATTAGTTGCAGAAGAGGCTCAAGACTGTTTACGCCTATATGCGCCTAATCCTTATTGGACGCGTTATATTCAAGAACATCATCTTGAATTGATCTCAATTTTGGCAGAACAGCTTTCTGAAGGGCGTGTGCGTAAAGTTGAAATTTTAGTTGATTCGCGTCCTGGTGCAATTTTAGCGCCTAGTGAACAGCCTGCAACGAGCACAGCAGCTTTACAAAATCCTACTCCTGTATCTACACCGACCAAAGCTAAAAAAGACAAAGATGAAGCAGCTAAAGCAAATCGTAAGCGTCTTTTAAATCCCTTATTCACTTTTTCACTGTTTGTGGAAGGTCGTTCTAATCAAATGGCTGCTGAAACGTGTCGTAAGGTTTTAACGCAATTAGGTGAGCCGCAACACAATCCGTTATTTTTGTATGGTCCAACTGGCTTAGGTAAAACTCACCTCATGCAAGCGGTAGGCAATGCATTGTTGCAAGCGAAACCAAATGCACGTGTGATGTATATGACTGCTGAGAGCTTTGTGCAAGATTTTGTCACATCATTGCAAAAGGGTAAGGTCGAAGAATTTAAGAAAAATTGCCGTTCACTGGATTTATTACTTGTCGATGATATTCATTTACTTGCTGGTAAAGAAGCGAGTTTAGTTGAATTTTTTTACACTTTTAACGCATTACTTGATGAATCAAAACAGATCATTTTAACTTCAGATCGCTATCCAAAAGAGTTGACTGAACTTGATCCACGTTTGGTTTCACGTTTTTCTTGGGGATTATCGGTTGGTGTTGAGCCCCCTGATATTGAAACACGGATCGAAATTTTACTGAAAAAAGCAGAAAGCACGGGTGTAGAATTACCGCGTAATTGTGCTTTATTTATTGCACAACAAGTGGTCGCTAATGTTCGTGAACTCGAAGGTGCTTTAAATAAAGTTGTGGCAATTTCACGCTTTAAAGGCACGTCTATTGACCTAGATGTGGTGCGTGAATCACTCAAAGATGTACTTGCGATTCGTGCACGTACCATTAGTACTGAAAACATTCAGCGTGTAGTAAGTGAGTACTTCCGTATTCCACTTAAAGAATTGGTTGGACCTAAACGTACCCGTATTTATGCGCGTCCGCGTCAATTGGCTATGGGTTTATCACGTGAACTTACTGGCGACAGCTTTCCTGAAATTGGTATGGCTTTTGGTGGGCGTGATCATAGTACGGTCATGCATGCCTGTGAAAAAGTGCAAAGCTTACGCCAAGAAGACCCTATGTTTAATGAGGACTATAAAAACCTACAGCGCTTGTTACAAAGCTGATTAAGTTTTATTCAATTGCTAGACCTTGCAATCACGTAAGTTCTACCTCATATTACTCATCGAAAAATTTCATCTTCAGTTGTTAGAGGAATGTATTGTGCGTTTAAAAATCGCGAAAGAAAGCTTATTGAATGTTCTCTCTCACGTTGTGGGCGCGGTAGAACGTCGCCATACTCTGAATATTCTATCTAACGTTAAAGTGCAGGTGACGCAGCATGCGTTAACGGTCACAGGCTCTGATTTAGAAGTTGAGTTGGTAGCAAGTACAGTCTTAGCTGAAGGTGCATGCTTACAAGCGGGTGAAACGACTGTACCGGCACGTAAATTGGTTGATATTTGTAAATCTCTACCGAATGGTGCTTTTGTTGATTTACATGTCGCTGAAGATCAGCGTTGTGTTTTAACCTCAGGGCGTAGTCGCTTTGTGTTAGGCACATTGCCTGCTGAAGATTATCCGCTATTAACTACAGAAAGTACGCAAGGCACGCAAGTGACCGTGACACAACGTGAATTAAAACGTTTGTTTGAAAAGACTGCTTTCGCGATGGCAGTGCAAGATGTACGTTTTTACCTAACAGGTACCTTGCTTGAAGTTGAAGAGAATCAATTGCGTGCGGTGACCACAGATGGTCATCGTTTAGCCTTGTGTGAAACAGTCGCTTCATCGAATGCTACACAGCCGATGCAAGCGATTGTGCCACGTAAGGCAGTTGCTGAGTTGCAGCGTTTACTCAGTCTTGAAGATGAACAACTGTCTTTGTTGATTGGTCGTGAATTACTTAATATTACCATTAGCACGCCAAGCCGTGACAAAGAACAACCAGATATTACCGTGCGTTTCACAACCAAACTCATTGATGGAAAGTTCCCTGATTACCGTCGTGTGATTCCACGTGGTGGCAATAAAACAGTTGTGATTGGTCATGATGTATTTAAACAATCATTGCAACGTGTTTCGATTTTAAGTAATGAAAAATTGCGTGGTGTGTTCTTAATCTTTAAGCAAGATGCGTTGCAATTGCGTGCCAATAACCCTGAGCAAGATGAAGCAACCGAAGAGCTTGCAATTCAGTACACTAGCGATGAATTGGAAATGTCGTTTAACTCGCAATACTTACTTGAAGTACTTAATGTCCTCGATGGTGAAGATGTATCCATGACCATGACAGAAGCCAATCATTCGGTATTGGTACAAGATGCGATGCATCCTGATCAGACCTATGTGGTCATGCCAATGCGTGTTTAAGCGTTTAGATTTATGCAGATCACGCATTTAAATATTCAACGTGTTCGAAATTTAAAAACGGTTGCGCTCCAAGAGTTGCAGCCGTTTAACGTCTTTTATGGGGTCAATGGTTCGGGTAAAACCTCTATACTTGAAGCGATCCATTTGCTGGCTACAGGTCGCTCATTTCGAACACATATCCCCAAACATTACATTCAGCAGCATGCCCAAGATGCGATTGTTTTTGCGCAATCGGTAAGCGATAAAATTGGGATGCAAAAGCTGATTTCGGGTGAACAGATCATTAAACTCAATGGTGATCATATTGCCACACAAGGTCAGCTAGCACGTTTACTGCCATTGCAAATGATTGATCCATTAAGCACGGATATTATTGATCATGGTGCTAAACCACGTCGTCAATTACTCGATTGGCTGATGTTTCACGTGGAACCTGATTTTTATCAAACATGGCAATTTTATTCACGTGCCTTAAAACAACGTAATAGTCTACTTAAAAATCAGCGTAACTTAAGTTTGCAAGACTTAGAGCCGTGGAATGAAATACTGAGTCGTTATGGTGAAATGTTACATCTACAGCGTTTAAGTATTGTGGAACAATGGCAGCAGTATTTGGCTCAAGATTTGGCATATTTATTGCCGAATGTCGAGATCAAACTCGATTACCAAGCAGGCTTTCATACTGAGCTCGGTTTATTGCATGATTTAACCCAGCATCATCAAAAAGACCTTGATCGGCGCTATACCGAATATGGCCCGCATCGTGCTGATCTGCGTTTAAGAACGCCAATTGGCGATGCTGATGTGGTGTTGTCACGTGGGCAAAAAAAGCTCTTGATCATTGCCTTAAAACTGTCACAGATTGCAATGCTGCATGGGTGTAATAAGGAAACTGTGGTATTATTAGATGATCTGACGGCAGAATTAGATTTAACCGCACAACAACGTTTAATTGGGCGTTTAAGCCAACTTGGTAGTCAAGTTTTTATTACCACTTTAGACCATGAAGCAGTGCAAACTCACTTACATGATTTGTCTATTTCTTATCAATTATTCAATGTTGAAAACGGTGAGGTTCGCCTTGTCACACAATGATTTACCCATCTTGGGATAGACCTATTTTTTCACTAGGGAGAAACCATGAGTTCAGAAGATCAATCTGTCTCTACTACAGAACAAACCATTGAAAAGGCTTATGATTCCTCTAGTATCAAGGTATTACGTGGCCTCGACGCGGTTCGTAAACGTCCCGGCATGTATATTGGTGATACTGACGATGGCACCGGCTTACACCACATGGTCTTTGAAGTTGTTGACAACTCGATTGATGAGGCTTTAGCTGGTCATTGTGATGAAATTTTAGTGACCATTCACGAAGATGAATCGGTTTCTGTTTCCGATAATGGTCGTGGTATTCCAACCGATATTCACCCTGAAGAAGGGGTATCTGCAGCAGAGGTAATTTTAACCATCTTGCATGCAGGCGGTAAGTTTGATGACAATAGCTATAAAGTATCGGGTGGTTTACACGGTGTAGGTGTGTCTGTTGTAAACGCACTGTCAGAAAAACTGCTGTTAAATATTAGCCGTGCAGGCAAAAGCTACGAGCAAGAATATCGTCACGGTGATCCTGTTTACAAATTACGTGAAACAGGTACAACTGACAGCTCTGGTACCACGGTTCGTTTCTATCCAAGTGCGGAAACATTTAGTCAAACCATCTTTAACGTTGATATTTTAGCGCGTCGTTTACGTGAACTTTCGTTTTTAAACGCAGGTGTTCGTATTGTGCTACGTGATGAACGTATTAACGTAGAGCATGTATTTGATTTCGAAGGTGGTTTATCTGAGTTTGTTAAATATATTAACCAAGGTAAAACCCATCTAAATGACATTTTTCACTTTACCGTGCAAGCAGAAAATGGCATTGGCGTTGAAGTTGCTTTGCAATGGAATGATTCTTATCAAGAAAATGTACGCTGCTTTACCAACAATATTCCACAAAAAGATGGTGGAACCCATTTAGCCGGTTTCCGTGCTGCCTTAACGCGCGGTTTAAACAGCTATATGGATAGCGAAAATATTCTGAAAAAAGAAAAAGTTGTAGTTTCAGGCGACGATGCGCGTGAAGGCTTAACTGCAATTGTTTCTGTTAAAGTGCCAGATCCAAAATTCTCTTCGCAAACCAAAGAAAAATTGGTGTCAAGTGAAGTGAAAACTGCTGTTGAGCAGGCGATGAATAAGTCATTCTCTGAATACTTATTAGAAAATCCGCAAGCAGCTAAAGCCATTGCAGGTAAAATAATTGATGCTGCGCGTGCCCGTGATGCGGCGCGTAAAGCCCGTGAAATGACACGTCGTAAGAGTGCGCTTGATATTGCAGGTTTGCCGGGTAAATTGGCCGATTGCCAAGAGAAAGATCCAGCTTTGTCTGAACTATATCTTGTCGAGGGTGACTCAGCAGGTGGTTCGGCGAAACAAGGTCGTAACCGTAAAATGCAAGCGATTCTGCCACTGAAAGGTAAAATCTTAAACGTAGAGCGTGCGCGTTTTGACCGTATGATTTCATCAGCTGAAGTGGGTACCTTAATTACCGCTTTAGGTTGTGGTATTGGTCGTGAAGAATATAATCCAGACAAATTGCGTTATCACAAAATCATCATCATGACTGATGCTGATGTGGATGGTTCGCATATTCGTACGCTATTGTTGACATTCTTCTTCCGTCAAATGCCGGAATTGGTCGAGCGTGGTCATATTTATATTGCACAGCCACCGCTCTATAAACTCAAAAAAGGCAAGCAAGAACAGTACATCAAAGATAACGATGCACTGGAAACTTACCTAATTTCAAATGCCATTGATGAGCTTGCTTTACATATTAGCGCTGAAGCCCCTGCCATTCGTGGTGAAGCATTAGCTAATGTGATTGCGGATTATCAAACTTCGCAAAAGAGCATTCAGCGTTTAACACAGCGTTATCCTGCAACTTTACTTGATGGTTTATTAGGTCTTGAAGCCTTTAAACTGGATCAAGTGACCGATAAAAACTACGTAGAAACGTGGGGTGAACAGTTACGTCAAGCGATTGCAGCACAGCAAGAAAACTTACGTCCTGAATTGTCTTTAGAGAGCTTTGAAAAGCAAGATGCTGCGGGCAATACCGTGATTGCGTATTATCCACGCCTTACAGTGTATGTTCATAACTTGCCACATGCCTATTTACTTGAAGCGAATTTGTTGGCTTCAGCTGAATATGCACGTTTGTTAAAGAACTCGAAAAGTTGGTTTAGCTTACTTGAAGAGGGTGCTTACTTACAAAAAGGTGAGCGTAAGATTCAAGTATCAACTTTCCATCAAGTATGGCAGCAAATTTTACAAGACTCGCGTCGCGGTATGATGATTCAGCGCTACAAAGGTTTAGGTGAGATGAACGCGGAACAACTTTGGGAAACCACTATGGATCCTGAAAACCGTAACATGTTACAAGTAACGATTGATGATGCGATTGAAGCCGATCGTATGTTCTCATGTTTAATGGGCGATGATGTAGAACCACGTCGTGCCTTTATTGAAGAAAATGCCTTAAATGCTGATATTGATGCTTAATTAAGTCTAAGCATAAAATTTTAAAAAGCGCCTTTCGAGGCGCTTTTTTTATGCTATGTTGCTATCAAAATAAACTAAAAATTTGATTAAAATTGAGGAAAATAATATGGCTATCACTACTTTAGAAAGTATCCGTGATCATTGGGTAGAGGCATTTTTTAATGGCGATTATGCCGCTTTAGCCCAATACGAAGACCAAGACTTTAAAGTAATTTACGAGCAAGAAGGTCGAGTTGAAAGTCACTATACGCGTTATACGCAAATTGAACATGCGGTGCAAAATGGTGTGTGGAAGCCACAAAAACTAGATGTAGAAGCAGAACTATTTGATTTTGATGAAAATTTACAAAAATGCCAAGTACAAGTCGAACTGAGTAATCAACAAAAGATTCAAGAAACTTGGGTGTATACAACCGAATGGAAAATTACTGAATTACGCTTTTTAAAATAATGGATGTTGATAACTGGCATTGTTAAGCTAAAAACTGTGGATAAGTTTTGAGTTATCCACCTTAAATAAAAAAGTCGCTTCAAAATAAAAAGCACCCAAAGGTGCTTTTTACTGCGGATAACTTGGGGTTTATGCACACAAACTGTGGATAACTTTTTGGCAAGTGTGCATAACTTAAACCGAGTATTTAATCTTCAAAAGAGGCTTCGAGTTCTTCAAGTTCCATCATGAGTTCTAACATCAGCTCTTCAGCCTGTTCAACTTTGGCTTTAAGTTCTGTTTGCTCATTCATGAGTTTAAGCAATTCATCTTTACGGCTTGTTTCATAGAGTGCGGTATCACCCAATAAAGCTTCAATTTCGGCTAAACGTGGCTGTAATTTGGCAATTTGTGCTTCATTTTTCTCGATATTTTTACGAATTGGACGCCCCAATTCACGGCGACGCGCAGTTTCTTTACGCTGAGCTTCTTTATCGAGTTTCGAGATGCTAGGTTTAATTTGCACATCTGATTGCACAGGTGCTGCTGGCTTTTGCCCATTTTTAATCATGTCAATGCGGGCTTGACGCAACCAATCAGCATAAGCGACTAAGTCACCATCAAATTCGCGACTACGACCGCCATGTACTAAAATTAATTCATCACAAACGCTGGCCACCAATTGACGTTCATGCGATACCAACACCACTGCACCTTCAAAATCTTGCAGCGCCATAGTCAGGGCATGACGCATATCTAAGTCTAAATGGTTGGTTGGCTCATCTAGAATCAAAACGTTTGGACGCTTCCATACAATTAAAGCTAATGCTAAACGTGCACGTTCACCACCAGAGAAACTCTCAGACGGGGTATCCATGCGTTCGCCACTAAAGCCAAAGCTACTCAAGAAAGCTCGTAAAGTGGCTTCACTGATTTTTTTATCTGCGATACGGGCTAACTGTAACATTGGGCTGGCATTGCCATCTAATGCATCCATTTGATGCTGAGCAAAATAACCAATATTAAGTAATTCTGAATCCTTACGATGACCTTGCATTAAGGCTAAATCACCAACTAAAGCTTTAATTAAGGTCGATTTACCTGCACCATTCATGCCCAATAAACCAATACGGCTGTTGGGGGTAATTTGCAGATTGACATTGGTGACAATGAGTTTGTCGCCATAACCAATATCAGCATTTTCAAGCTCAAGCAGTGGTGAACTCATTTTGGTCGGTTCACGGAAGCTAAAGGTAAATGGCGTATCAACATGCGCCGCCGAAAGCTCTTGCATACGTTCTAACTGTTTAATACGACTTTGTGCTTGTTTGGCTTTGGTGGCTTGGGCTTTAAAACGGTCAATGTATTTTTGTAAATGTGCGCGGGTTTCTAATTGCTTTTCATAAGCTTGTTGTTGCTGTGCTAAGCGTTCGCTACGAGTACGCTCAAAAGTTGAATAGTTGCCGGTGTATAAAATTAATTCTTGATTTTCAATATGTAAAATATGGTCGGTGATCGCATCTAAGAAATCGCGGTCATGCGAGATTAAAACTAAAGTGCCTTCATAAGCTTTAAGCCAATCTTCAAGCCATAAAATTGCATCTAAATCTAAATGGTTGGTTGGTTCATCCAGTAACAATAAGTCTGAACGGCTCATTAGAGTACGCGCTAAGTTTAAGCGCATACGCCAACCACCCGAGAAGCTTGATACATTCAATTCAGATTGATGTTCAAAAAATCCTAAACCTGCCATCAGTTGTGAAGCTTTAGCTGCTGCTGAATAGCCGTCAATTTCATCAAAACGTCCATATAAATGAGCAAGTTCAGAATCATTGAGCGTATCAGGATGGGCCAGTTGATGTTGAATATTCCAATATTCTTCATCGCCCGATAAAACAAAATCAATAGCCTTCATATCCAAGGATTTAATTTCTTGTGCCATATGGGCCACAGTCCATACCGCAGGGCGCGTTAAGCTACCACTGTCAGATTCCATGCCCCCTAAGAGCGCTGAGAACAAAGTGGATTTACCAGCACCATTGACCCCTGTTAAACCAATTTTCCAACCGGGATGCAATTGCATAGACGCTTTTTGAAAAAGAACACGTCCGCCGCGACGTAAAGAAAGTTGCTCTAACTGAATCATGAAATTATCGAACAAAGAAAAAATAGGCCTCATTCTAATGGAATTTAGAAAAAAGCCAAAACCTGAGTGACTTTTATCTTGAGTAAAAAATAAACTTGGCATTTTGCTGCCTTTTAATCTTCAAAAGTGCCCCATATATTGATTATGCTATACTGCATATATTGTCTTAGCCGCATAAGACCACCCAATTCAATAGAGGAATCTCCCCATGACTGATCAAGCGCTTGAGCTGACGGATAGTGCTGCGAACAAAGTACGCCAATTGCGTGAGAGCGAAGGCAACCAAGATTTAATGTTACGCGTTTATGTAACAGGTGGTGGTTGTTCAGGTTTCTCTTACGGTTTTAACTTTGCAGAAAGCCAAAATGAAGATGATGCAGAATTTGTAAATGGCGATGTAAAAATGTTGGTCGACTCACTCAGCTACCAATATCTAGTAGGCTCTGTGGTGGATTATATTGAAGGTTTAGAAGGTTCACGCTTTGTGGTGCAAAATCCAAATGCAACCACCACTTGTGGTTGTGGCTCTTCTTTCTCTATGTAAAGTTGCCGTAAAAAAAGCCCCAAATTTGGGGCTTTTTTATTTAGATACACGTCATGGTACCAAGTACGCGATAACCTGTAGCACCTGTGACCGCAGGCAAATTGCCACTGAGTTGATTAACAAAGCGCATAGCCAGCCAAGCAAAAGCTGTGGCTTCTACCCACGTTGGGCTTAAACCTAAATCGGCAGTGGTTTGTACCGTCCATTGATGTTTACGTAAACGCCAACGTAATTGCTCTAATAAATGTGAGTTATATGCGCCACCACCACAGACATACACTTCACCAGTTGCCATATCAGAGCGATAAATGGCTTTTTTAATCGCGCGTGTGGTGAGTTTCATTAAGGTGGCTTGCACATTTTCTGGTGTATCTTCTAATTCGTTATATTCAATGTCGCTACGCCAATCTAAAATTTGTTCATCCAACCACTCTAAATTAAAGTCTTCACGTCCTGTACTTTTAGGCGGTTCTTTAGAAAAGAAATCATGACTTTGTAGCCGATCGAGCAAACTGCGAATTGGCGTGCCATAAGCGGCCCAATTGCCATTTTCATCATAAGGCTGACCGGTGTAACGCTCGCACCATGCATCCATCAAAATATTTGCAGGTCCGGTATCAAAACCAAAGACTTGATCAGGTTGACCGGCAGGCAACATACTGACATTAGCAATGCCGCCTAAGTTTAAAATCACCCGATGAATTGATTGATGTTGAAAAATATCTTGGTGAAAAGCCGGAACAAGCGGCGCACCTTGACCACCTGCTGCCATATCACGACGACGAAAATCAGATATGACCGGAATTTGGGTGATTTCGGTAATGATGTTGGGGTCGCCAATTTGTAAGGTAAAACCATGTTCAGGACGATGACGAATAGTTTGCCCATGTGAGCCAATGGCTTTAATTTTTGTTTTATCTAAATTGTGGTCTTGGATCAGTTGATTAATGCCATGCCCAATCATGGTTGCCAAAGCTACATCGGCTTTGCCCATACGATCAATTTCGTTGTCGTCAGGTAAAGTCAGTGCCATCAGTTCATCACGTAAATCAGGGTCAAATGGCAAGGTTAGTGTGGCATGAAGATGCAGAGGATTAAAAGAAGCAGCAACAATGTCGACACCATCCATACTTGTGCCGGTCATTACCCCAATATAGATCGCTGTCATGATGATTCTAAAGCCTGCAATATGCTGAAAAAGTGTTAGTATATCGCACAAATTGTATAACTGATCTATTTGGATTTTGTGATGTCAAATTTCCTGCCGGCTGAAGAACAACTTGCTCTCATCAAACGAGGCACCCATGAAATTATTTCTGAAGAAGACCTTCTGAAGAAATTAAAACAGAATCGTCCATTAAAAATTAAAGCGGGTTTTGACCCGACAGCACCAGACCTACATTTAGGTCATACGGTCTTAATTAACAAATTAAAAGTATTCCAAGATTTAGGTCATGAAGTATATTTCTTGATTGGTGACTATACTGCCATGATCGGTGATCCGACCGGTAAGAGTGCGACACGTCCACCACTGTCACGTGAACAAGTATTAGAAAACGCTAAAACCTATCAAGAACAAGTGTTTAAAATTCTTGATCCAAACAAAACCAAAGTGGTGTTTAACTCAGAATGGTTTGCGCAAAAAACTGCGGCTGATTTAATTCAATTGGCATCACAGCAAACTGTGGCGCGTATGTTAGAGCGCGATGACTTTACCAAGCGTTATAACAACCAACAGCCAATTGCCATTCACGAATTTTTGTATCCATTGGTACAAGGGTATGACTCAGTTGCTTTACAAGCTGACGTAGAGCTTGGTGGTACCGATCAAACCTTTAACTTGCTTATGGGTCGTACGCTGCAAGGTCGTTATGATCAAGAAGCACAAGTTTGTATTACTGTGCCAATCCTTGAAGGTTTAGATGGCGTCAATAAAATGTCTAAATCTTTAGGCAACTATATTGGTGTGTTTGATACACCGGGTGCGATGTATCAAAAAGTGCTTTCAATGCCGGATTCTTTAATTGAACGTTACTTTGACCTACTCAGCTTTAAATCTTTAGATGAAATTCAACAGCTATTAAAAGAAGTGGCTGAAGGGCGTAATCCTCAAGAAGTGAAGAAGATTCTTGCCCTTGAATTGGTAGAACGTTTCCATGGAAGCGAAGCGGCTGCCAATGCGCATAAAGGTGCCGGCAACATCATTACCGAAGGTGAATTACCAGAAGGTACACCAGAAGTGACGATTTCACGCTCAGAATTTGGCGGTGAGATGTTCATTGCGTCAATCTTGCGTGCTGCAGGTCTGGTTAAAAATGCGGCCCAAGCCAAAGATGCAGTTGCACGTGGTGCAGCCAAAGTTGATTGGAAAGAAGTAGATGCTTCTTTTGCTGTCAAAGAAAATGTGACCTTAATTGTTCAATCAAGTAAAAAAGCCATTGCGAAAGTCACTTTTGTGGACTAAGCCTATTTGATGTGTTTTAAGTAATTGAAAAAAAGCAGACTTTGGTCTGCTTTTTTTATGACTAAAGTTTTATATTTGTATTTTAAATAAGTAAATTCAAAAAAAACCTTATAAAAACAAGGTTTAATTTTTTCCAAAACCTTGCATTTGAAAAAAAATCTCGTTAGGATGGATTGCATCTTATGACTGTGTAGCACAGTCCAGAGGGTATAGATAAGGACGATTATTCAAGGAAGATCGGTTCACTTTTAGCAAGAATTTAACGAAAATAATTATAATAAGACACACTGGATCGCATTTGATGATCTAACTCAGAGAGAGAGATTTTGGGAGAGATCTCTTTCTTTTTTTATGTCTAGAAAAAGCTCTATGCAACACGTTGTTATTTACAGCGACTCTATGCGCTATTTATATTGAATAAATGCTAGGCGCGGTAGCATTTGTTTAACCAAAAAACCAACCAATAGTGCCGAAATTATAGTGCCTTCACGAATCCCAACAATATACTGCAATCCAATATATGAACTTATAAGGGCCAACAGCACTAAAACCATATCACCATAAGATTTACATGAGCCAAAGTTCCAGTTAAAACGCAATGCAAAGGCTTGATACAATCCTTCGCCTGCCAAAAAGACCAAATTGGCTTTAACCAGCATACATACACCAATTGCAGTGATCATGCAGCTACTTAAACAGTACAACAATTGCTGTATATAGTTATCTGCTTGCCAATTTTGTGTAAGCCACAGTAATACATCAATGCCTAGGCCAAAAATTATACCAATCGGCAGTTGTAGATAACGCGTCCATGTAAACTTATTTCCCAATAAGAGCTTTTGTCCAATAATCATTACAATATGCATCGCAATGGTTAGCACCCCGACCGAAAGCGGCACAATGAAACTATATACATAAGGCAGGGATGAAATAGGCGATGTGCCTAAATCCGAGCGAATAGACAGCACCACGCCAAAAGCCATTAACATCAGGCCGATCAATAACAATGGAAAGCGTAAATAAAATTGCTGAGGCATGACAAAGCAGTCGTTGAAATAAAATATAGTTTAACCAAGCTTAAACAGAGTGAATATGCCGCGAAAGGTTAAAAAAATGCACCTTTAAATTGAATGATCATTTATAGCTATAATGAAAAAGTGCTCTGATTTAGCTGTTAGCTTAAGGATATATAGTGTTGTAGTAAAACAGATTTAAACTACAGCTATATAGGTGATGTTTAAAAAAGTATGTCAAAGCCAAGAAACTTACCTAATTAAGCTAGTATGGATTTGACCCATGACATGAATTTTGCTGCATATGTAAAATAAAAGGCCTTAATAAGCCCACAAAAGGGTTGGAAAATAGATTTTTTATAAAGATAGATGAAAAATTGTCCACTCATGAAATA
>NZ_CANQTS010000022.1 GCF_947626835.1 uncultured Acinetobacter sp.
TTTGTGTGTAGGCTTCTTCATTTGGAAATTATATCGCTGAAAAACCCTTTACAGATAGGTTTGTGCAACAAAGCCATTAAATAACATAGATACACTGACCTATACTCAGCGCTTATTATTCAAGTAAATATATATATTGGACAGCATATAATCAGTTTTTTTGTTATATTTCAGTAATTTATTTTTGTATAACTCATCATGTAAATTAAAAATTAAATCATTTAATTGGCATTATTTATTAAAAAACAAATACAAATCACATTTATAAGCGTGGGGTGTGACATTCTAGGAAAAACCACATATATAATAAAAATATGAGAACAAATAAAATAAATATAAATTAAGAAAATAATATACTAATTATGTGAATTATACATTTTTGTGATAGCTCATTTATAATTTTTTAATCGTTTTTAAATCTAAATTTTTCTATCAAGTTAAGCATCAAACGATTAAGTTTAGCTGATCAATCACAGCTTTATGTTCAACAAAGTGAGCTTTATTTTAAATAACAGCTACATCAAGTATGAAAGCCCAAGCTTTATGTAGCTGTGATAATTTTTGCTCAATCAATACAAAAAATGGAGCATCAAGCTCCATTTTTTTAAGTGAATTTAGGCTTTTTTAACAAATTCAGATTTCAGCTTCATTTGTCCAATGCCTTCAATTTTGCAATCAATATCATGACCGTCACTGGCATCTGGCACTAAACGAATAGTTTTGACTTTAGTACCCACTTTGACCACAGAAGATGAACCTTTGATTTTTAAGTCTTTAATCACTGTGACACTGTCACCGTCTTGCAACACATTACCATTGGCATCTTTAATGATGCTTTGGGCTTCGGCTTGCTCTTCGCCTTCTTGCCATTCATGTGCACATTCAGGACACACCAATAGTTCGCCATCTTCATAGGTATATGCCGATTGGCATTTAGGACAGTTTGGAAGTGACATCGCAACCTCAAAATTAACATATCATTAACATATAAAGCGCATAATAGCATAAATCATGCGCTTTATCGGGCATATTTTGCCTATCAAACTGCTTCAATAATCACTTTAAGAAGTCCCATCAATTTGATCATCAAACACATAGGCCATACAGCCCCAACCATCGTATTCACCTTGAAACTGCTCAGCTACCTTTTGCAACCATTCTTCCATATCTACAATGGCTTGATATTCAGGTTGTAACTCCACAAACACGGTTAAACGCCATTCATGCGGTTGCAGATGTTGATCAAAGATGAGATTAAGTTTTTGTTGTTCGCGTAATAGATGTAAAGCTGCGTATTCAGCTTGCTCATGATCTATAAAGCTCAGTGAAAATTCGATGTCGTGCAATTCTTTTAAATCATCACCGTCTTGATACATCTGCCATAAAATATTGCCATTGTCATCATCTGGAAATTTTTGATAATCGCGATACATTTCTTATCCTTATACTATGCTTATTCAAATTATACACATACTTGAGCTTAGCTGATTTTAAGCCACAATGTGATGATTTTTGTAGCAGTTGGGTCTAAGAGTTAAAATGGTGCGAGTGCTTCAATCACGATGTCTTTTTTGCTCAGCGGTTGAGTAAAAGCTAAATAAGAGGCATGTAACGCCATGCGTTTTAAGGGACTTTGGAGAGCACATGGATGATAGAGTTTATCGCCTGTGATTGGATGCCCAATATGTAACATATGTACACGCAGTTGGTGCGAGCGCCCAGTAATGGGTGTTAGCTTGACCCGAGTAATGTCTTGGCTTTGGTCATATTCAAGTGCTTGATAATAAGTTAGGGCTTTTTTACCCAATTCATCATGCACCATTTGGCGTGGGCGATTTTCCCAATCGGTAATTAAGGGTGCATCCACTTGCCCTGTGCCTTGTAATTGCCCTTGCACCAAAGCCGTGTAATGTTTAATCAAGGTACGCGCTTGGAACATTTTACTCACCGCCACCTCTGCATCACGGTGTTTGGCAAACATTAAAATACCTGATGTAGCCATATCTAAACGATGCGTAATCTTGGCTTGCGGATATAAGTCCAACACACGTAAGTAAGCACTGTCGTGATGTTCAGGTAAACGCCCCGGTACCGACAATAATCCTGCTGGCTTTTCAATGATGACTAAATCTTCATCTTGATACAAAATAACCAATGGCGTTTGCGGTGGTTGATAGATAAAGTGATCGTTTAAAGCCATGACAGAAGCCATAAATAAGAAAGCTCGGCACGTTAGCAACTGCCCATGTGGCTGTCAAGCATGGCTAAGATTAAATTTATGAGCTGCAATTTTGACTGTCTGATCAAGTTGATGCACAATCAATACATCGAAAAAATTGTCAAATTTGAGGCCATTATGAGCACAGCACCAGCCTTTAGTGCACTGAGTTTAGCAGGTGTAGATGCACAAAAATTCTTACAAGGTCAAGTGACCTTGCATGTAGAGCGCTTAGAAGAAAATATCACGCGCTATACCGGCATTTGTAACTTAAAAGGACGTTTACAGTTTGGTTTATGGCTAACCAAGCTCAATCCTGAAAGCTTTGTGATTGTGACCACAGCCGATCAAGCAGATGAGCTTGCCAAGCATATTCAAAAATTTGGTGCCTTTTCTAAAATGAAGCTGCAGGTATTAGGCCAAGTTTATCCAACGCTGGTAGACGATTGCACGATTTTTAGTGATAGTGAAACAGATGTTACTGCATGGCAACGTGCTGCGATTCAAGCCGGTCAAGCATGGCTCAATGCAAGCAGCTTAAATGAGTTTCAACCGCAAGAGTTACGTTTACATCAACGTGAAGGCGTACATTACGACAAAGGCTGCTATTTGGGTCAAGAAATTGTGGCGCGTTTATGGTTTAAAGCCAAACCCAAGCATTGGCTGCATTTGGTACAGGGTCAAGGCGCCGCACCTGAAACTGCCAGCAAGTTGCATAATGATGTAGAAGTGGTGAATGCTATTGACACTGAACAAGGTTATCTGGCACTGGTAGTGGCTAAACCACAAGCCTTAGTAGAATTGGGCTTAGAAGTACTCGATTTACCTGAATACTTAAATGGCGATGTGGCACGACCTCAAGCTTAAAATATATAAAAGAACCTCCAAATGTGGAGGTTTTTTCTTGATTAAAATCCGTGAAACAGCTTATTCATGTCTTTAACGACATAGTCTTTAAAATGAAAAGCACGTGCATGTTTGGCATCAAACTTTACGCTAAGATCACCATTTTGAAAAACATAAACACGGTCATCTGCACTTACCAAATAGTCTTTGCCTAAAGCTAACAGCAAGGCATCAATTTTATCTGTATCTGCAATACTGTCATCGGCATTAATTTTGTCATAGTTACGTTTAATACCTTTAATAAACATGGCAATATCCTGAAGATTACATGATCGATGATTTTAGCTTATTTTTGCTTAATATAGGCACCAGCTCGGCATTTATTCACGCCAATTGCCATAAGCTACACAGCTCAACCGCTGTGCGATCGCCAGTTTTAACATTGCTCATGATGATTGAATTTTAGTGCTTTTATCAGCTTTGCTCGTTTTATACAGCAAATGTTTGGAGGGAAATTTTAAGCGCTGCTTCACTCTATGCTAGGTCAAAAACACCATGTGTGATATTGCAGCTTTTAAGCACGCTTATGGATTATACTTTTACTTTTTAAATATAGCTCTTAAGATAAGCGCTACATTTTATACAATTCAGGTTACTCATAATGAAAAAATTACTTTTGGCCACTGCCCTGACTTTCGCAACAACTTTCACTTTTGCCAATTCAGCTGATGCATTTACTGAAGTTAAAACACTATTACAAAGCAATGATCACACAGGGGCATTTAAGGCCTTGGAAAAAGTGGCTAAAATGAATCATCCTGATGCCTTGTATAATTTAGGTTATTTAACCGAAATCGGTCAAGGTACTACGCAAAATAATAAAAAAGCGCTGCAATATTATGAAAAAGCGGCTAAACAAGGTTCAAGCCTTGCCAATTTCGTTCTAGCCAAAAGCTATGAAACAGGTCGTTTAGGTTTAAAAGCCAATCCTAAAAAAGCGCAAAGCTATTTAGAAGCTGCTGATCGTTTAGGCTCAGCAGATGCAAAAATTGAAATTGCTGAGCAACTGTTTGCCAAACGTAATGCTGAAAGTAATCAACAAGGCTTAGCAAAACTTGCACCATTGGTTCAACAAGGTCATGTTGCCGCAGCCTATAGTCAAGCCACCTTCAAAATCAATGATGGTTTCCGTCAGCAAAATACCGCTCAAGTTCAGCAAGGTATTACTGAACTACATGCTTTAGGTCAAAAAGGTCATGTGGCTTCTTTATTGTTATTGGGCAATTTATATGCCACTGGTTCATTGATCAAACAAGATTTAAATAAAGCCAAAATCATCTTTACTGCATTAGATCAAGCCAAAGTGGCAGAAGCTAAACCTGCACTTGAGATTGTCAACCAAGCACTTGCGAAACAAGCGCAACCTGCCAACAATAAAGTTTCTAAAAAGAGCTAATCAAACCATTCAAAAAAGCGCTTAAATCAGCGCTTTTTTATTTTAATCAAAACTTTCAGTCTTGGATTTAAATGACTTAAATAATTCTTTTAAACCATGTGGCTGACAGCGTAGATACTGCGGTGCTATGGCAATCTGAGCACCCAATTCTGCTGCAGCATGCCATGGCCAACGTGGATTATAAAGTATGGCACGCGCCAAGCCAATCGCATCAGCATAGTGATGGGTTAAAATATCCTCAGCTTGCTGCGGTGTTGTAATTAAACCCACTGCAATCACAGGGATCTTAAGGTGTTGTTTGATCTTATGCGCAAAATCTACTTGATAATTAGGTCCAATTTCAATGGCTTGCTCAGCATGTAAACCACCACTTGAAACATGAACATACACTGCACCCAATTGTTCTAAGGCTTTGGCTAAACCAATGGATTGCTCTATATCCCAGCCTTGTTCACCCATCCAATCTGTTGCCGAGATACGTACTCCAATTGGATAATGCTCAGGTACAGCGGCTTTAATGGCTTGAAAGACTTCTAAAGTGAGTCGAATACGATTTTCTAAGCTGCCGCCATATTCATCTTGGCGTTGGTTAGACAGTGGCGATAAAAATTGATGCAACAAATAGCCATGTGCGGCATGAACTTCAATCAGCTCAAAACCTGCATCAACCGCACGACGCGCAGCTTCAGCAAAATCTTGTATCACATTTTGGATTTCATCTAAGCTTAAGGCTTTGGGTGGTTGATGATCTGCTTGAAAAGCAATCGCGCTTGCAGCGACAGTTTGCCAGCCTTGCTCATGGTCAGACGCTAGCTGACCGCCACCTTGCCACGGTTTACGGCTTGAGGCTTTACGACCTGCATGTGCCAGTTGCACAGCAAATGGCATCGGAGAAAGCCGTTTAATTTTTTCTAATAAGGCTTTGATTTTAGCACGTTGGATATCATTCCAAAGCCCTAGATCTGCGTAGCTAATTCGACCTACCGCCTGTACTGCCGTTGCTTCTACAATACATAAACCAGCGCCAGACAGTGCATAATTGGCCCACTGCTGTTCGTGCCAATCGCTGACTTCACCATTGTTGGCTGAGTATTGACACATCGGTGCAATCACGATTTTATTCTCAAGCTGCAATGTGCCAAATTCAATTGCTGTAAAAAGCTCAGGCATGTGCATTCTCCATTCTTGTTATTGCGATTTTGCTCTTTAACATAGCGGCTTAAGCTTAAATCTACAATCTAAACTTTATACAGCCTCTTGTTTAGTATTTTGCCGGTTGATATACAAAAACAAGCTTAACCACATACAAATTAGTCTTTTAGCAGCTTAAACTTGTTTTTTAATGCGCTTGCCCCATATTGAATCATATTCAAAAAAACTGGATTGTTATGCCTGAATTACCTGAAGTGGAAACCACCAAAGTCAGTCTTGCACCTTTGCTTGATCAACGCGTTTTAGATGTCAGCATTTATCAAAGCAGTTTACGTTGGCCAATTCCAGACAATGTTGCTGTGCTCAAAGGTCAACGCTTAGTCAGCTTAAAACGCCGTTCTAAATATATTTTGGCTGAGTTTGAACATGCCACCATGCTTTGGCATTTAGGCATGTCGGGAAGCTTTAGAATTTGTCAGCCTGATGAACCACTTAAAAAACATGATCACTTTGTGATGCGTTTTGAGGACTGTGAGTTACGTTATCATGACCCACGCCGTTTTGGCTGTATTTTATGGTTAGATGACTATGCGCAAACAAAACTGTTAGCCCCGCTTGGTCCCGAACCCTTAAGTGATGCCTTTGATGCAGCTTATTTAAGCCAAAAACTCAAAAATAAGAATGTTGGCATTAAAGTTGCAATCATGGATAACCATGTGGTGGTGGGTGTTGGTAATATTTATGCTACAGAGAGTTTATTTAATCTGGGCATTCATCCTGCTGAGCCTGCAAAGCATTTAAATACACAACAGATCGAAAAATTAGTGGTTGAAATTAAGCGGATCTTAAAACAAGCGATTGATTTAGGTGGTTCCACTTTACGTGACTATAGCAATGCCATGGGTGAAAATGGCTATTTTCAGCAAACCTTATTGGCTTACGGTCGTGCCGGAGAGATGTGTGTTAATTGCGAAACCACCCTTGAAAATATAAAGCTAGGACAACGTGCTTCTGTGTTTTGTCCAACGTGTCAGCCATTACAAATGCAAAGGAAATTAGCATGAAAACAGCCATCGTTCGGCATATTTTGGTCAAAGATAAAGAGCAAGCCGAGCAATTAAAAAAGAAAATTTTAGCTGGTACTGATTTTGCTAAAATAGCCAAGCAATTTTCGACCTGTAATTCTGCTAAACGTGGTGGTGAATTAGGTGAAGTGAAAAAAGGGCAATTGGTGCCTGTGATTGATAAATTGGTATTTAGCGCCGCAGAACGGGTTTTACATGGGCCTATCAAAAGCCAATTTGGTTTTCATTTGCTTGAGATTAAGTTCCGTATGGATTTTTAAACCCAAGCACAGCTATAAAAACACAGTCACGATGAAAAAACGGCACCTAAAGTGCCGTTTTTTACAAATTTTAGACTTAACCTTTACGTTTTAATTCATCACGAATTTCACGTAACAGTGCAATATCTTCAGGTGTTGGTTCAGGGGCAGGTGCTGCCTCTTCTTCTTTACGGCGCAATTTATTCATAAATTTAACTAATAAGAACACCACCCATGCTAAAAGCAAGAAATTAATTAAAACGGTTAAGAAATTACCATAAGCAAAGACATTTAGGCCTGCTTCTTGTAAATCTGCTAAATTAGTTAAATTATTTGGATTATCGCCTAGTACCACAAACCAATTTGAGTAATCAACTTCACCGCCTAAGATCCATGACACAAACGGCATAATTAAATCTTTAACCATAGAGTCAATAATTTTACCAAACGCGCCACCAATGATCACACCGACCGCTAAGTCCATGACATTGCCTTTCACAGCAAACTCGCGAAACTCTTGAATAATACTCATAAAAAAAACCGCCAACATGCGTTAGCGGTTTTTAACGTCGGCTAGCAGCGCGACTTATTTACCAGAACGGTTACGTTTACGTTCGTTTTCAGTTAAATAACGCTTACGAATACGAATTGACTTAGGTGTTACTTCAACTAATTCGTCATCTTCAATGAATTCAAGCGCTTGTTCAAGCGTATATTCAATTGCAGGAACAAGTGTTAACGCTTCGTCAGTACCTGATGCACGTACGTTGGTTAACTGTTTTGCTTTAGTTGGGTTAACTGTCATGTCGTCAGAACGAGAGTTAATACCAATAATCATACCTTCGTAAACTTCTAACTGAGGTTTAGCGAATAGACGACCACGGTCTTGTAATGTGAACAATGCATAGCCCAAGCAAGTACCTTGAACCATAGAAACCAACACACCGTTTTGACGTTTCGCAACAGTACCTTGTTTCATAGGACCGTAATGCGAGAAGCTTGACGTCATGATACCTGTACCAGAAGTCATGGTTAAGAATTCTGAACGGAAACCAATTAAGCCACGTGAAGGAACAGTTGCTTCAATACGGATACGGCCTTTACCGTCAACTTCCATATTGGTCATTTCGCCTTTACGGTGACCCATTTGTTCCATTACAGCACCTTGATGCTGTTCTTCAACGTCAAATGTTACGTTTTCATACGGTTCTTGTTTAACACCGTCGATTTCTTTTAAGATTACTTGTGGACGAGATACGCCCATTTCGAAACCTTCACGACGCATGTTTTCAATCAGAACAGAAAGGTGAAGCTCACCACGACCAGATACTTTGAAACGGTCAGGACTATCGGTATCTTCAACACGTAATGCAACGTTGTGAATTAATTCACGATCAAGACGTTCACGAATGTTACGTGAAGTTACGAATTTACCTTCTTTACCAGCAAACGGTGAATTGTTTACTTGGAATGTCATTGTTACTGTAGGTTCGTCTACAGAAAGCGGTGGAAGTGCTTCAACAGCTTTCGGATCACAAATTGTGTCAGAAATGTTTAATGCATCAATACCTGTTACACAAATGATATCGCCTGCAGAAGCTTCTTCAACGTCTACACGATCTAGACCATGGTAACCCATGATTTTTAAGATACGGCCGTTGCGTGTTTTGCCTTCTTTATCAATGACAGTCACTTGTGTGTTCAATTTTACTGAACCACGTTGAATACGACCTACACCGATAACACCCACGAAGCTGTTATAGTCAAGTGAAGACACTTGCATTTGGAATGGACCATCAACATCAACTGCTGGTGGTTCAACGATATCTACAATCGTTTGGAACAACGGTGTCATATCTTCAGCTAATTCTTCTGGAGAAGGACCCGCTACACCACGAAGACCAGATGCATATACCACTGGGAAGTCTAACTGTTCGTCAGTACCGCCTAAGTTATCAAACAAGTCAAATACTTGGTCGATAACCCAATCTGGACGCGCATTTGGCTTATCAACTTTGTTGATAATTACGATTGGCTTTAAACCACGCGCGAACGCTTTTTGCGTTACGAAACGAGTTTGTGGCATTGGACCTTCTTGAGAGTCAACAAGAAGCAATACACAGTCAACCATAGACAGTACACGTTCAACTTCACCACCGAAGTCGGCGTGTCCCGGGGTGTCGACGATGTTAATACGGTATTCAGTGTTGGTACGCGCATCAGTCCATTTGATTGCAGTGTTTTTTGCAAGAATGGTAATACCACGTTCGCTTTCAATAGCACCAGAATCCATGACACGCTCAATCTCACCCGCGCGATCACCGAGAGCACCTGATTGTTGTAAAAGTTTGTCTACAAGAGTGGTTTTACCATGATCGACGTGCGCAATAATGGCGATGTTACGGAGAGTTTTAATATCTGACATGTATATTCAATGCGTATTTAATTTGAGGCCAAATTATACAGAAAAATTGAAAACTTTTATAGGGGCAGTTCATCGACGGTAACATTTTTTTTTGCCGATTGCTTGGCTTTTGATTTTGTAAAGCAATGTAAACAGATTAGAATAGCGACACTTTTGCCAAAATTTGTTTTGACTTATGTCTGATTTACATCACTCTCCCGAGCAAAAAGACGAGTTAGATTTGGTCTATGGTTTAGAAGACCGACCTAAACCGCTGATTGCCTTTTTAGCGGCTTTTCAACATTTACTTGCCATTATTGTTCCGATTGTTACCCCAGGTTTATTAATCTGTCTTGCCCTTGGTGTTTCTAAAGAAGACACCAATATGATCTTATCCATGTCATTGGTGATCTCAGGCATTGCCACCTTTTTACAATCAAAAAAAGTCGGTCCCTTTGGTGCTGGTCTTTTAATTGTACAAGGCACAAGCTTTAACTTTATTGGGCCAATTATTGGTGTGGGCTCTGCGATGGTGGCCGCTGGCACACCTGTTGAATCGGTGATGGCGGCCATTTTTGGTGTCGTGATTGCAGGCTCATTTATTGAAATGGGCGTCTCGCAAATCTTGCCTTGGATTAAACGACTCATCACGCCGTTAGTCACCGGTATTGTGGTATTACTGATTGGTTTGACCTTAATTAAGGTCGGCTTAACCAGTATGGGCGGTGGTTACGGTGCTATGAAAGATGGTACTTTTGCCAATGCTGACAACCTAATCATGTCATGTACAGTATTGGGTCTGATTATCTTGCTCAATCGCATTAAAGTGGTGTGGATTAAAAGCTCAGCCATTTTAATTGCCTTGGTTGCAGGTTATATCCTTGCCGGCTTTATGGGTCATTTAGATTTCTCTAGCGTAAAAGATGCGCCATTGGTCCAAATTCCAACGCCAATGCACTTTGGTTTAAGCTTCTCTTGGAGCCTGTTTATTCCAATGGCATTTATCTACCTTGTGACGTCTTTAGAAGCCATTGGTGATATTACCGCAACCTCTAAGCTGTCGAATCAGCCTGTCGATGGTCCCAAGTGGATGCAGCGCATTAAAGGTGGTGTTTTGGTCAATGGTGCCAATTCACTGCTTGCCGGTTTGTTTAATACTTTCCCAAGTTCGGTATTTGCCCAAAACAATGGTGTGATTCAACTGACAGGCGTTGCAAGTCGCTATGTTGGCATTTGGATTGCAGCACTTTTGGTTATTTTAGGTTTACTTCCTGCGGTGGCCGGTGTGATTCAAGCGGTACCACAAGCGGTATTAGGTGGTGCAGTGATGGTAATGTTTGGTGCCGTGGCTGCATCAGGGATTAACATTTTATCGACTGTAAATCTTGATCGTCGTGCTTTATTGATTATTGCAATTTCACTGGGCTTAGGCTTAGGTGTTGCACAAGTACCTGATATTTTGGCGCACTTACCTGAATTGTTCCGCAACATTTTTAGTTCAGGTGTGGCCACCGGTGGTATTGCCGCGTTAATTTTAAATATTGTTCTTCCTGAAACGAAGAAATAATTTCATATCCTAAAAGCACTGTTGCTTTGTCACGGTGCTTTTATTATGGAGAGATCCAATGGTTCCACAAAGTGAAGTCCTCATTCGCCAATATGAGTACCTTTCAGGTCGCGTCTTGTTTATCAACGCCCCGACAGACGACTTGTTCCAACACTTAGAAGACAATGTCGATCCGTGTGTATGGACATGGAATTTTAATGACTTTCAGTACTTTGAAGCCAAACAAGCCAAGGTTCACTTTGGTACAGACTTGCCCCAAGGTGAGTTTGACCAAGCTGTCATTTTTGTGCCAAAAGCCAAAGAATTACTCAATTATATTTTATATACCCTCGCCAGCCATTTAAAGATTGGCGGTTCCATTTTATTGGTGGGTGAGAAAAAAGCCGGCATTGAACGTGCAGCAAAACAATTACAGCCGTATGGCAAAACCCTAAAACTCGATAGCGCACGTCATTGTCAATTGTGGCAAACCAGCTTAGATAAAAATGTGCCAGCGAAAGCATTACGCGATTGGGCACAGACTTACCGTGTGACTACGCCTAAAGGCGAGCTTGAAATTTGCGCTTTACCGGGTGTATTTAGCCAAAATCATCTTGATGTGGGTACTGCAGTGTTGTTGCCGTATTTACAACAGGTAACTTCAGGCAAAATTGCAGACTTTGGTTGTGGCGCAGGTGTAATCAGTGCTTATTTGGCCAAACTCAATCCATCTAATCGTATTTTTGCGATGGATGTAGATGCCTTTGCACTGGCTTCAACACAAATGACCTTTGCACAAAATCAGCTTGAACCTGAACAACTTGAGATTAAAGCGGTGCGCGGTATTGAAGATGCACCGTTATTTTTACATGCTATTGTCAGTAATCCACCGTTCCATCAAGGCATTCAGACTGACTATAACGCCAGTGAAAACTTGTGTAAAACAGCACGTCGTCACCTTAAATCAGGCGGTGAATTGTGGATTGTGGCCAACCGCTTCTTAAATTATCCGATGTTGATTGAGCAACATTTTAAACAATGTCATATCAAAACTGATGAGCAAGGCTTTAAGGTGTTATTTGCTAGTACGCAGAAAAATCTTAAGGAATAAAGTATGAGCGAAACACAACAACCTCAATTACAACGTAAGTTGGGTGCTCGCCATCTAAATATGATTGCGATTGGTGGCTCAATTGGTACCGGTTTATTTTTAGCCTCTGGTGCAACCATTGCCAACGCCGGCCCCGGTGGTGCTTTGTTGGCATATGCTTTAATTGGCGTCATGATTTATTTCTTAATGACCAGTTTAGGTGAATTGGCCACGCATAACCCAACCTCTGGCGCGTTCTTTACTTACGGCACCAAATACGTGGAAGGTAGCTTTGGTTTTGCCTTAGGTTGGAACTACTGGTACAACTGGGCCATTACCGTGGCTTTTGAATTGGTTGCAGTACAATTCATTATGAAATTTTGGTTTCCTGACATCCCCGGCTTTTATTGGAGTGCGATCTTCTTAGCTGTGGTATTTGGTATTAATGCTTTAACCGTCAAAGGCTTTGGTGAATCTGAGTTCTTCTTCTCTTTAATTAAAGTCTTGGCAATTATCGCCTTTATTATCATTGGGATTGTCATGATTGTTAAAATCATGCTCACCCCTGATATGGCGGTGTTTGCCAATTGGACCACGGGTGAAGCACCATTTGTGGGTGGTTTGAGCGCCTTAATTGGTGTGGCAATGATTGCCGGATTTTCGTTCCAAGGCACAGAAATGGTCGGCGTTGCAGCCGGTGAATCTAAAGACCCACAAAAAACTATTCCTGTTGCCATTAAACAAATTTTTTGGCGCATTTTATTGTTCTATATCGTGTGTATTTTTATCATTGGGACCTTAATTGCCTATGATGACCCACGTTTATTACAAGCTGCTGCAACAGATAACGTGGCGTTATCACCGTTTACCTTGTTGTACGAACAAGCAGGTTTTGCCTTTGCCGCCTCACTGATGAATGCGGTGATTTTAACTGCGATTTTATCGGCAGGTAACTCAGGCATGTATTCATCAACGCGTATGCTGTTTGATATGGCACGTAAAGGCAGCGCACCTAAAGCCTTTGGTAAACTTGATGCACGCGGCGTACCGATGAATGCCTTATATGCCACCACTGCCATTGCAGCGCTGTGCTTTTTAACCACCTTTATTGGCGAAGAACAAGTCTTTAACTGGCTGTTAAATATGTCTGGTATGTGTGGTTTTATTGTGTGGTTGGGTATTGCCATTTCGCATTATCGCTTCCGTAAAGGCTACGTCATGCAAGGGCATCAGCTTAAAGATTTGGCCTATCGTGCTAAGTTCTTCCCTTTTGCGCCATGGTTTGCCTTTATTTTATGTGCCATTGTGGTGCTGGGTCAAAACTACCAAGCCGTATTAAATGGTGAATGGTTGGCAGTATTGTCGACCTATATTGGTATCTTCTTATTCTTGGCCATTTGGTTAGGATATAAGTGGAAATACAAAACCAAACTGATCTCGTATCAAGAGATGGATGTCACGCCAATGAAAATTGAGCAAGACAAATAAAAAAAAGCAGTCTTCGGACTGCTTTTTTGATTAACTATAACGCATGACAAAATTGCGATCATCAATCACAATCACTTGCTGGCAAATTCCCTCTTGTTGGCGCTGCTGAATAAATACGTCTTTAGGCATTGGCTCAAAACTATCAAAGAAACAAATCTCTTCATCGTCAATTGAATAGACCAAAGAGTGATTACCAACACCCTCTAAAGTGTCGTAATACACAATCACAAAGCGCCCTTGATCTACGGCCTGTTTAATCTGCGCATAATTCATTTCATCACGTACAGGAATGCCCAGTTCTTGAGCTTTGGCATAAAAGAATTGTTCGGTCGGCTGTGGATCTGGGTCATGCTGGGTACTAAATTCAACATCTAACCCCAAATGCTTTAAACCAACTGCCAAAGCAATTCCGTAGGTACCTTCCTCAGCATTATGCCGACATAAATGCACTAAATCTTGGGTTTCTAGGTCAATACCATAATGATGGAACAACATCCAAATTGCATACAGACCACCATTGGCAGGTAGCTCGGCTAAATCTTGTGGAATCTCTACGCTCATAATGTGTTTAATCTTCAAAAGAATAAAGCTATTGTAATTTTTCTTATAAAAAAAGCGACTCTAAAGAGTCGCTTTTTTCACATCAGTTCAATAACGAATTATTGAGCAGCTGCTTGAGGCTGTACTTCAACAGTACGGCTGCCAGAAATCGTAGCGAATACGCGACGGTTCATAGCACGGCCTTCTTTAGTGTTGTTGTCAGCAATTGGTTGATCCCACGCAAAACCTTGAGTCGATAAACGAGTAGGGTTTACGTTGTATTCATTTACAAGTGCAGATTTAACAGAGTCAGCACGCGCTAAAGATAAGCGATCGTTTAATGCACGAGGACCAGTGCTGTCTGTGTGACCTTCAATACGCGCAGTTGCGTTAGGGTATTCCACTAACTTTTCAGCAACTTTTGCGATTTCTGGTTTGTATTGGTCTTTGATGTTTGATTTGTTGGTATCAAAGAACACACGAAGTTCCATGTTCAAATCTTCAACAAGTACTTGTGGTGTTGGTTCAACTGGTTTTGGTTCAACTGGCACAACCACTACAGGCGCTGCAACAGCAGGCTTTAAGTGACCGCCAAGAACTACGTTAAGACCAGCTAAAGCTGTGTAGTTCCAGAATTGTTCGTCAAAGTTGTATGTACCACGAGCTTCTGTACGAAGAGATAAAGCATCGTTTAAGCGCCAGAAAGCACCAACACCAGCATTACCTAAAGTACCTTCATCTTCCCAACCAGCAGCTTCGCCTTCGCCTTCATATTTATAGTGACCAGCACCTAAAAGTACGTATGGCTTAACTTTGCTGTCGTAGTTCTTCGTGATTAAATCAGAAGTTACGTAGAAGTTACCCGCAAGTTGTTGTTGCTTATATTCAGCTACTTTAGTTTCAGCAACATCGATGTCGCCTTTTACTTGTGAATATTCAGCTTCAAAACCTAACCATGGTGTTAATTCCACACCAAGCGCAGCACCAACGAATAAATCGTCTTGAAGTTCAGCGCCAACTTCTGATAAGCCTTTTAAGTTATCAGCATCATTGTTGTGTTGAGTGTCTTGGAACGTGTAACCAACTAATAGTGGAGTTACAGTAACACCCGCATTAGCTGCTGCAAACGGTGCAGCAACAAGCATTGCTAAAGCAATACGACTCATTTTCATGGATTTATCCTCCAGAGATATAAATTGTTGTTCAAGCTCAGGTATATTTACCTCTGGGATAGGCTTTTATTACCCCAGTGTTATTTTTAAGCTATTCACACGCCATCATACAAACACTTCTTTTATTTTCCAAGTGCTTGATAATTTTAATCAAGAAAATTATTGACAAAATTACTTACAAATTCCGTTGTAATTCGGTAATTTTTCGATGAGTAGCCCTTTATGAATAGCTTATTTTTGGCTTGAATGGATTCTAGCAGCTTTAAAACGCATAAGTCATCTTATTACGGCCAAAGTCATATCTAATGTTATTTTTATGAGGTCTTTAAAGCTGCTCAGAAGAGAAGGAGTAAGTACATGCTCAAATTCTATCGTGGCTTTACTTTAGTTGAATGCTTAGTGACCATTGTTGTGATTGCAATTTTGGTCGCTGTGGCCATTCCAAGCTTTCAGCGCGACTTAATGAAAAAAGAAATGCAGAGTTCACAAATTAAAGTGCAACGAGCACTGCAATTGGCACGTCAACATGCCATGAGTCAAGCCAATCATGTCGTCATATGTAATAGTCACAACGGCACATTGTGTAGTAGTAACCATTGGACACAAGGCTTTATTGTATTTGTCGATATCAATAAAAATCGGCAAAGAGAAAGTAATGAAAGCCTTGTATTGGGTGAAGCACTCAATTTAAAGTATGGGCAATTATCTTGGGGCAGTCTAAACCGTGACAATTTAAGTTTTTTACCACGTACTGGTTTACCGCTTGGCTCTAATGGCACCTTTAGTTATTGCGCTCAAAATACCCAGTTTAGTTATAGTATTGTGGTCAGCCATATGGGACATAGCCGCATTGCTCAAACTCAACGCTGTCCCTAAACCTCAATATGAGAAAACTGGGCAATAATCACTAAACCTAGGCTAATCAAGCCAATGCCTAGCCAACCTGCTACATCTATGTGTTGACCTAAATATACCTTGGCCAATAAAGCGGTTGCGATTACCCCAAGCCCCGACCACAACACATATAAAATCCCCGCTTGCATATATTTAAGCGCAATGGCGGCACAGGCGAAAGAGCCGAGATATAACACTAAAGCGATGGCTTGATCGGACTTATGCACTAAGCCATTGGCCTTGGCTGAATAAAAGGTAGAAAAGACATCCGCTAAAATTGCCAATAACAACCAATAGACACCCGGATTGATTTTGCTCAACCACTGCATCATACATTTCCTATAAAAAAAGCCGCGCGAGCGCGGCTTTGATATGTGCTTCGATTAAGCACCGGTTTGATAATTTGGTTTTGGCACAGCTGTTGAAGCTTGATAAGGTTGGGTAAAATCACTTAAACCTTTGGCCGCTTCTGCAACGTCTTTGCCTTCTTTGACTACAAAAGTGTCAAAGCCTGCGCGTTTCATATAGTTTAAAACGTCTTTAAACACATCACCGGTCGCACGCAGTTCACCTTGGAAACCTTGGCGACGTAACAGTGCGGCAAATGAATAACCACGACCATCGTTAAAACCTGCAAACTCAATAAAGATCGCATCTAATTGATCAAGTGGAAACTGATGCTCTTCTGGTGAAGTGTCTACAGTAACATACAACGCTTTTTTACCTGAAACATGGGCAATTTGATCAAGCTGCTCAACCGTTAAAACCACATCACCTGCTGGTAATACAGCATCTTCACCGATCAATTGATAGGTATTGTCTGCAACAGTGCCATCTTTTGCGAGCACTGGTAGTGCGGTGTTAAGCATATGCACGCTCCTTAAATGGTTTGATGCCTACACGGCGATAAGTATCAACAAAATCTTCGCCTTCTTCACGCAAATCAAGATAGGTATTTAAGATTTCTTCAACAATATCAGGTACAGCATCTGCTGCAAATGATGGTCCTAAGATGTCACCAATTGAAGCATCATGGTCAGCATTACCACCTAAAGTAATTTGGTAGAACTCAGCGCCTTTTTTATCTACGCCTAAAATACCAATGTTCCCTACGTGGTGGTGACCACAGGCATTCATACAGCCTGAGATATTCAGATCCAATTTACCTAGGTTGTAAATAGTATCTAAATCATCAAAACGGCGTGAAATCGCTTCTGAAATTGGAATTGATTTTGCATTGGCCAATGAACAGAAATCACCGCCTGGGCAACAGATAATATCGGTTAAGAAACCAATATGTGCACGGGCAAGATTGGCTTGATCAAGTGCTTGCCACAGGGCAAATAAATCTTTTTGTGGTACATCGACAAGGGCAATGTTTTGCTCATGTGTGGTACGTAACTCACCAAAAGTATATTGATCAGCAAGATCAGCAATCAGGTTCATCTCTTCAGAAGTCACATCACCCGGTGCTACGCCTGTACGTTTTAAAGAAATCGTCACAATACGATAGCCTTTAACTTTATGGGCGTGGGTGTTGATGTTGAACCAATGTTTGAATTTTGGATGCTGAGCAAAGAGTTCAGTGAAATCTTGATCTTGATAATCTTGGTAAACAAATGGCGTGAAGTTCTCATCCATTTTTGCCAAAGTTTCAGCATCAACTTTTAAGGTTTTAATGGTATGCGCAAATTCAGCTTCTACTTTTTGTGCAAATACTTCAGGCGTTAATGCTTTGACCAAAATTTTAATACGTGCTTTGTACTTGTTATCACGGCGACCGTGTAAGTTATAAACACGTAAAATGGCTTCTAGGTAAGCAATTAAATCTTCACGTGGCAAGAAGTCACGAATAAAGCTACCCATAATTGGGGTACGACCTAAACCGCCACCGACTTTAATTTTATAGCCGATTTCGCCTTGTTCGTTTTTAACAATATACACACCCACATCATGGAACGAAGTCGCCGCACGGTCGATTTCTTCCAAAGCAGATACAGCAATCTTAAATTTACGCGGTAAAAACGCAAATTCAGGATGGAACGTTGACCATTGACGAATCAACTCACAGGTTGGACGTGGGTCAGCAATTTCACCTGCCACAACACCTGCATATTGGTCTGTGGTGGTGTTACGAATACAGTTACCTGAAGTTTGAATGGCATGCATTTGCACAGCTGCTAATTCTTGTAACATATCAGGTACATTTTCTAGCGCAGGCCAGTTGAACTGGAAGTTTTGACGCGTTGAAACATGTGCATAACCACGGTCATATTCGGTGGCGAGTTCCGCAATTTTACGTAATTGCTTCGAGTTCATTAAACCGTAAGGTACAGCCACACGCAACATTGGCGCATAACGTTGTACATACAAACCATTTTGTAAACGAAGTGGACGATATTCGTCTTCGGTGAGTTTGCCGGCTAAATAACGTTCCGTTTGGTCACGGAACTGTGCAACACGTTCATTAATCAGTTGCTGATCAAAATCAGTATATAAATACATGGCGTACAGCTAGTAGTTTCTATTATAACGGCGTACAGAATAACGATTTTTGATCTATCAAGAAAATGCGTTTTTTACATATTTCATAGCGGTTTTATTGATAAGCCTGCATCATATTCACTGATAACAGGCAATTGTAGCCATTTATCCTACTTTTTCATATTATTTATATTTTACCAATACTCTTAGCAGAAAAAAGAATAAGCAATTAAAGACTTTATTTAGTGCCATTCGGCCACTGCCCTGCATTTAAAGCTTGACCCACAAAATCATAACGTTTTTTAGAGCGTGAAAATTGAATTGGGCAGCCCAATTGTGCTTGGGTTTGCTTGGCATCTTGCGCTAAAGGGACATTCACCACCCACCCTCGCTCACGGGCTAAATCTGAATACAATGCTTCATCTAAATTGAGCACTGCTTCAACACATACATCGTGCTGACTAAAAATAGCTTGCCATTCGGCTAAGGTTTTTTGCACAATTTTTTCTTGAATCTGTGGTTTTACAACAGCTGCATCAAGTTGATCAAAGCTTTTGTTGCCTTCAGTTAAATCGGGTAAGTCCAAAATATCGGCTAAACCACGGATAAATTTGGCTTCAATGCCACCAATGGCCAAGTAACGCTGATCTTTGGTTTGATAATAGTCATAAAATGAACCCCCATTTAATGCACCTGTTTCGGGTTCAACTTTGGTATTTCCTGCCAATACACTGGCAGCATTCATGGTATTTAAACTCACCACGCAATCGGTCATAGAAATATCAATATGTTGACCTAAACCACTGCTGTAACGCTCAATCACCGCAGCTAAAATACCCATCACCGCATGAAACGAACCACCTGCTACATCGGCCATTTGAATGCCTAAGGCCGGAGGTAAATGATTTTTACGCCCTGAATGCCCCATAATTCCAGACAATGCCACGTAATTAATGTCGTGTCCGGCATTATCTTGGTAAGCGCCTGTTTGCCCATAACCAGTGATAGAACAATAGATTAATTTGGGGTTAATTTGGCTCAAACTGGCATAATCTAAGCCCAAACGCTGCATCACGCCGGGGCGAAATTGTTCAATCACAATATCGTATTCACAAATACGTGCTTTAATCATGGCAATATTGGCCGGATCTTTTAAATCTAAGCTGATGGATTGCTTATTGCGGTTTAAATAACTATGTGCCGTGGCTTGACCATCGGCAAAAGGCGGT
The DNA here is from genome assembly GCF_947626835.1 of uncultured Acinetobacter sp. GTDB lineage: Bacteria > Pseudomonadota > Gammaproteobacteria > Pseudomonadales > Moraxellaceae > Acinetobacter. The sequence goes on from NZ_CANQTS010000022.1 coordinate 19,844, forward strand.
AATACCCGCATTAAATCGGTTCGTGTTGGTGATTCTATGTGCACCACTTGGGCGCCTAAATCGGCTAAATATAAACTGGCAAAAGGACCAGGTAACAGGGTCGAAAAATCAAGCACTTTAAGTTGATGCAATAAGGTCGACATAATGTTGTTTTGCTCTTATTTTGAGTTATTTTTATGCATCATAGGCAAAAAAAGCGCGCAACACAATGTCATGTTCAGCCATTTACCTTGATCATTTCGGCAATTTACCATGTAGACTATTGAGATTAAGCATCATTAGGTCAACGGTAAGTGAATACAAGAGAGACTGAAGAATTTAACATGAGTCGCGATACGATCAGTATCCACTTTGTCAATGCAGCACTTACAGGGGTCAAACGTCTTGGGATGGACGTGGACACCTTATTATCGCATGTGGGAATTGAGGCTGAATTATTACGTCAGCCTAAAGCCCGTATTTCACCCGAGCAATATACGCGTTTTGTAAAAATGCTGTGGATGGTCACCCAAGATGAACATGTCGGTTTTAGCCAAGACGTGCGTCGTTTAGGCAGCTTTGCCATTATGTGTCAACTGGTGGTACATGCCAAAACCCTAGGTGATGCACTGGAGCTTTCTAGCCAATTTTACAAACTGTTTGGTGATGAATGGTGTGTAAGCTTAGAACGTGATAAACACGAAGCGCGTTTAGTGCCTTTGGTGCCCAAAGATGCCGACCCCGATCATTACATCACTGAAAGTATGCTGATGATTTGGCACGGATTAGCGGCATGGCTCATCGACCGTCGTTTGCCGCTAGAGCGTGTGCATTTTAACTATCCACGCCCAGCACATGCCGATGAATACGATGCTCTGTTCTTTGCACCAGTGATGAAATTTGATGCCACGCGCACTGAGATTACCTTTGCTGCGGACTATTTAGACTTACCCATTCGTCAAGATGGTGACAGTTTAGAAGATTTCTTAAAAACAGCACCTGCTGATTTATTGGTCAAGTTTAAAAACACCCACTCTTTAACTTCACGTATTCGTGATGTGTTAAAGAGCCAAATTGGTGAAGAAATGCCAACCCTGAACGATGTAGCATCTATGTTATATCTCTCACCACAAACGCTACGTCGTCGTTTGGCCGCTGAAGGTAAGAGTTACCAAGGGGTAAAAGATGCCTTGCGTCGTGATGCTGCCATTCATTTGTTGCTCAATCCAAAATTAACCTTAGAAGATGTGGCACAACAAGTGGGCTTTAGTGAAACCAGTACCTTCCACCGTGCCTTTAAAAAATGGACGGGGGTCACTCCGGGCTTATATCGTCAATTACATGGTTATCATTGATTGAGATAAGTGACACCAACCCAAGCCTAGGCTTGGGTTTTTTTGCACTTTTTGCCAAGTTTTATGTTATAAAGTAACACATACCTTGTTTTCTTCTCCTTGTTGGGTCGTGACGCTATGCATGAAACTCCTCCAGAAAAAACCTTTTGGGGCTGGAAAGCTCTTATTGTGGCTTTTATTTTAAGCATCATCTTTTTAGGCATTTTCTATTTAGCCATGGAAAATGACCCTGACTACATGCCAAGCCAACAGCACAAACACCAAGCCCAACAGCAGCACGCATTTAAAAGCGCACCTACCATGATATCAGATAGCGAACAGCCTACTGAACATGCGCATACAGACACTGCTGAAGCACATGGCATGAGCGCTGAAGAACATGCCAATATGAACATGAACCATAGTGATGGCGGTCACGGGCATTAAGCATTTAAAAAGGCAAACCAAGAGGTTTGCCTTTTTTGTTTAAAAAACCAATTGCATCTGTATATGTGGGATATTGCAATCTATATAGGGCTCACCTTTAACTTCAAAACCTAAACGCTGATAAAAAGCCACAGCATGCACTTGTGCAGATAAATGTACAGATGGTCGACCTTGCTGTTGTGCATAGTCTATAACAAAGCGCATTAATGCCTCACCTAAACCCTGCCCACGCGCAGCTTTCAGCACCGCAACACGCCCAATGCTGTCATTGGCAAGTAAACGTGCTGTGGCAAGCGCCTGCTGTTGTTGATACATGACAAAATGAACCGCTATAGCATCCAGATCATCCCATTCATCAATTTCGGCAATGTTTTGCTCTTGAATAAACACCTGCTCACGAATGCCTTTGGCAGCAACTGCTAACTCTTGCCATGTACTGACCACAATCTTCATCAAATTTACCTTAGCATTTTTGCCCAAGATCTTGCTGATCCCATTGATCATTGAGCAGCAATTCTAGGGAATGTTTGTGAATACCATACATGGTTTTCAGCGCTTTAATTTGTGCCAAAACCTCTTGATCAGGTTGATCAAAATCCTGACGTTTGGTGGCTAAAATCATCTTGTTTTTACTGGTGTGCTCAAGTGCTACAAATTCAAACACTTTGGTTTCGTAACCATAGGCTTTGAGTAATAAAGCACGAATGGTATCGGTGAGCATTTCGGCTTGTTGACCGGCATGAATGCCAAATTGCAACATCGGTTGTAAAACTTGAGGACTTTGCAATTGCGGACGTAATTCTTTATGGCAACACGGCGCGCACATAATCACTTTTGCGCCCAAGCGAATACCACTATGAATGGCAAAGTCAGTAGCAACATCACAAGCATGCAAAGCAATCATCACATCAAGTTTTTCAGGCGCGTAGGTACGTACATCACCTTGGAAAAAGCCCAGTTGGCTAAAACCAGATTGAGTGGCCACATTTTGGCAAAACTCCACCATTTTTGGATTCAGCTCCACCCCCGTGACCACAGGCGTTTGGAAATGCTTAGCTGTATAATCATATAAAGCTGTAGTGAGATAGCCTTTGCCTGCGCCAAAATCCACCACATGTAAGGCTTGCGTGGTATCAATCTGTTCTAGTGCGCCTGCAAAAATTTCTACAAACTTATTAATTTGTTTCCATTTGCGCGCCATGCTTGGAATGACTTGTCCTTTGGCATCGGTAATGCCCAAATGCTGCAAAAATGCGCTGTCTTGATCTACAAAACGGTGTTTAGTACGGTCATGACTTTGTGCTTGGGCTTTGAGCACGGGTTTGGCTTTACTTTGGGTTAAAATGGCTTTTTTCTTATTTTTCTTCAGCTGCGTTTCGCCCGCGTGGGTAAATAAATTGGCTTGCTTTACATCGTTCACTAAATCAGTTAAAAGCTGTTCGGCTTGATCAAGCGGATAATTCTTGGTGACATCTTGGGTTTTGTAACGATACAAACAACTCAAATGCGTGCCATTGTGCAGCTCAATTACGCGCAGAGTCATTTTTTCTAAGTTTTCTAGTGCACCTTGATATTGACTCAAAATAATACGCTCAAGCTGCTGTTGTGTAATAGCTTGCAGACAAGCGTGAATGAACTGCTGTTCGGGTTGGACAGACGACATGGGCAAAACCTAAAAAAATGACGCTTAAATTTTAAGGTTGTCTTACGCGAAAAGCAAAATTGAATTATTATACAATTGTACTTTTATTCATCGAGGCTGCCATGCACGCCGATCTCATCAAAAATTATGACCCAAAAGAAGAATATTTAAATGTTTGGACCCATGGCGCAGGTGCAGCCTTAGCCTTGATTGCATGTGTTTTGATGTTAATAAAAGGCGCGTACTTACCGATTGCTGCATGGTGTGCTTTATTGGTCTATGGTTTGAGCATGATTTTGTTATTTTCAGCTTCAACCTTATATCATTTAGCCAAAACGCAAGAGCGTCGTTTTTGGTACAAAAAGCTCGACCATACCGCAATTTATTATTTAATTGCAGGCACTTATACCCCATTTTTAGCCATTGCTTTGCCTACCCCTAAAGCCAAAATATTGCTTGTGGCATTATGGGTCATTGCCTTTATAGGTACAGCCTTTAAGCTTGTTTTTATTCATCGTTTTCAAAAAGTATCATTATTTGCCTATTTAATCATGGGCTGGTTGGCCGTTTTAGTCATGGATGATATGCAACGTTATTTATCATCAGAATGCCTCACTTTATTGATTGCAGGTGGTGTAGCTTATACTGTAGGTGCATTGTTTTATGCCTTAAAACGCGTAAGATATACCCATGCGATCTGGCATATTTTTGTATTGTTAGGGGCAGGATTACAATTCCTTGCCATCTATCTATACGTGATTTAACCACTTCATCGGTCATTTTAGTCATCCTAAGCGAGACGATTAGAAGCGGTTCCCGTTGTTTTTTTAAAAAATTACGCCTTTTTTAAAAAGATTACGCTTTTAAAACTAAGTTAATTTATTTTTAGTAAGTGTAAGGTCCCTCATGGCGTCATCAACGACTCAACAAGAAATCGCTCCTAATTCAAAATTTCGTGTATTGACCGCAAGTTTGGTGGGTACAACGATCGAGTTTTTCGATTTTTATATTTATGCCACTGCGGCAGTAATTATTTTTCCGTATTTGTTTTTTCCAGCAAGTACCGACCCAATGACGGCGACGATTCAGTCATTGGCAACATTTGCAATTGCCTTTATTGCCCGCCCAATTGGTGCGGCCTTATTTGGTCATTTAGGTGACCGAATAGGACGAAAAGCTACTTTGGTCGCCGCCTTGCTGACCATGGGTATTTCTACTGTGTGTATTGGTTTATTACCAACCTATGCACAAATTGGTATTGCCGCACCATTATTACTTGCCCTTTGCCGTTTAGGTCAAGGTTTAGGTTTAGGCGGTGAATGGTCAGGTGCGGTATTATTGGCCACCGAAAATGCCCCAGAAGGTAAACGTGCTTGGTACGGCATGTTCCCGCAATTGGGTGCCCCAATTGGTTTTATTTTAGCGACTGGCTCTTTTTTAACCTTAGGCGCCTTTATGACTGAAGAAGCCTTTATGAGCTGGGGTTGGCGTATTCCGTTTATCTCAAGTGCATTATTGGTGATTGTAGGTTTATGGATTCGTTTAAAATTACATGAAACACCTGCATTCCAAAAAGTACTCAGCAAACAAAAAGAAGTCAATGTACCTTTTATTGAGGTCTTTAAAAAGCATACTCCAATGCTAATTTTAGGCACCATTGCAGCAATTTGTACCTTCGTGGTGTTCTATTTAACCACAGTCTTTGCCTTGCAATGGGGAACCAAGCAACTCGGTTACTCACGTGAAGAGTTCTTACAATTACAACTTGTGGCGACCTTATGTTTTGCAGCCTTTATTCCACTATCCGCAATTTTAGCGGAAAAATTTGGCCGTAAAGCAACTTCAATTGGCGTGTGTATTGTGTCAGCCATTTTTGGTATTTTCTTTGCCGACATGCTGGAATCAGGCAGCACCTTAATTGTGTTCTTGTTCTTATGTACAGGCTTGGCAATCATGGGTTTAACCTATGGTCCAATTGGGACAGTTTTATCAGAAATCTTCCCAACCTCAGTGCGTTATACAGGTTCAGCCCTCACCTTTAATATGGCGGGTATTTTTGGTGCATCTTTTGCGCCATTAATTGCAACCAAACTGGCAACCGAGTATGGGTTACAAGCGGTAGGTTACTACCTCACAGCAGCGTCTATTTTATCTTTATTGGCCTTTTTAATGATTCGTGAAACCAAACACGATGATGTCAATAACCAAGTATAAGATGCAAAAAAGCCAGCAAAAATGCTGGCTTTTTTATGCCTTGAGACCAAAGCAAGCCTGTTAAAATCTGCTCTATCATAAATCTTGAACAAAGATTATATTATAGTCAACAACATAGAATAATTTTCTTGCACAAGTTTCATTACAACCCAGTCAAAATAACTTAAGCTCATTTGGGGTACGCGCTATGACACAGATTAAAAAAAAGCCCAACCGTGTTTATATTGGCATTGCCATTTTTATCTTAGTCATCATTTTAGGATTTATTTTTGGTTAACTAATTTCAATGATATCAATGGTCGGTGGCACACCAAAACGAAATGGTACCCCGACCATTCCGGTGCCAACTGTCACAAAGACATCCGCATGCGTATGCTGATACAAACCGCGTTTGTGTCCTAAAATGGATACTTTTTTCATGACATAATCGGTCAGCCATGGCAATTGTACTTGTCCACCATGGGTATGCCCTGAGAGCATTAAAGGGCGTATCGCCAGCTCAGGCACCATTTCTACCGTATCTGGATTATGCGACAACAAAATAAAAGGCTTATCTTGTGGTAGCTCAGGTAAATTACGCATATCGGCTTTACCTGCCCACAAATCCCCAACTCCAACTAGATTAAATTCTTCAAATTCAACAATCTGAGCTTCAATATCAAGCACCTTATTTACACTCAGTGCATGACTGAGTAAATCTTGAATCGGGGGTCCGGGATATTGCTCGTCATGATTGCCTGTCACTGAATAAATGGGTGCTTGGATGTTTTGTAAAATTTTCAGCTCATCTGCCAATTTATGTTCAGGCTCGTAAGTCCAATCGCCTGCCACCACCACAAAATCCGGTTGCTGCTGATTAATTTTATCAACAATAATTTTCAGTTGTCGTTCATGACCTGAAAATAAACCAATGTGCAAATCGGCAATCAGGGCAATACGCACTGGGCGCTTAAAAGGCTGCTGGGGATTAAATTGATAATGCAAGGTTTTGACCAACACCATATGCGGTTCAATAAAACGTGCATAAATCAGCAGGCTTGAGAGCAAAAATACAAAGATGGCTTGATGTTGAGAAAAAATACCGCTAAAACCGGCATACAGGCTAAATATCCACAGCGGCCACAATAAATAAGACAGATAAAAGGCCAACAAGTGAATAAACGCTTTGATGGGGTGAATGGTTTCGGTACGCGTTTGGCTCAGCCATGCTTGGGCAATCCCCCACACGGCCAACACAGCAAAAACGCCATAAAACACATTCAGCACATTCATATTTAGATCACCACAAATTTTATTTATCTTTTCATAGCTCGACATTATACTCAAATGCTATTTTTTTGCTTTGATGTGTCTATGTCAGGTTTTACGCGTTTTACAGTGAGCTCACCTAAGATGGCAAGTCTTGTGCTTTGTGGCGCAATGCTTGGGCTTAGTGCATGTTCGACCTTGCCAAAAAATACCCAACAGCCCATTGAGTACGCCTTTAATACGCCCACCGATCAGACCCATTTGGCCAAGATTGTATTGCCATTGCGTGAAAAATATCCGCAACTTACTGGTTATCATTTATTGGCTGACCCTTTAGAAGCGTTAGCCGCACGTCTGCATTTAATTGATGCCGCAGAAAAAACCCTAGATTTACAATATTATATTTGGGATAACGACAAAATTGGCGCACTTGCCTTAGATGGTATTATTCGCGCAGCCGATCGTGGTGTAAAAGTCCGCTTACTCATTGACGATAACAACTCTAAAAAAATGCAAGGTATTTATTTAGCCCTTGATCAACACACCAATATTGATGTGCGTTTATTCAATCCTTATCGTTTTCGCTATATGCGTACCTTGGACATTATCTTAGATCTTAAACGCGTCAATCGTCGCATGCATAACAAAAGCTTTATTGTAGATAACCAATTGTCATTAATTGGTGGGCGCAATATGAGCAATCAATATTATAACGTCAGCGACAATTACCAATTTTCTGATGTTGATGTTATTTTAGCCGGTGCTGCATCGGATGAAATTGTGCATTCTTTTGATGAATATTGGAACGATGAATATGCCTATCCTGTGTCCAATTTAGTCGATGCTAACAAATACAATTTAGATTTTTATAATTTAAAGCAACAAGTTGCCGAACACTCGCAACTTGCCACAGTACAAAATTATTTAGACTTAACTGCACGTGGCCGTGCCTTTGAACAGTGGCTTGAAAATGATATTCAACTCAATTGGGTTGAAGCAACTGTGGTCAAAGACCCACCTAACAAGGTCAAAAACTTAGCCGAAGATCACGAATATTTATACGCTCAATTGTCTGAACAACTTGAACAGCCTCAAACACAAGTCGATATTATTTCTGCCTATTTTGTACCTAAATCAGAAGGTACCCAGCTGCTGAGCGATTTAGCGCAAAATGATATCAAAGTACGTGTGCTGACCAATTCCTATAAGGCCAATGATGTGGCCTTGGTACATGCCTTTTATGCTAAATATCGTAAAGAGTTGCTTCAAAACAAGGTGGAATTGTATGAGTTTTTATCAGCTCCTGAATTTGAAAATCTCAATACCCATACCGATGAAATTTCCCAAAAGGCCAAGGTCAGTCTTAAAGGCTTAAGTCGCTCAAGCTTACATGCCAAAATGATGGCAATTGACGAAAAGCAAGTATTTGTGGGTTCTTTTAACTTTGATCCACGTTCTGTGAAATACAATACTGAAATTGGCGTGATCTTAAACAGCCCGGATTTAGCACGTGCTGTGCATCAGACGATGGATCAAAATCTGTCTAAGTATGCCTATAAACTGGTACTTAACGCCAATGAAGAGATTCATTGGAAACTCAAGCGCCAAGATAGCAACATACAGACTTTGGAAAAAGAGCCTAAAATCAGTTGGTGGCAAAAGGTTGGTTTAAAAGCGATTTCTTGGCTACCAATTGAAGACTTAATGTAACACACGGCGTTGCAAGTCGTTTAAGCCTTGCTGCATGGTGTCGCTGACTAAGCGCGTTAAGCTCTCAACAGTATGTCCGGTGACGTCAATCGTGGGCAAGGCCATTAAATGCGCGGTGACTTTGGGCATTTCAAGCACCCGTTTGACATGCTCAGCAAAGCTTAGTTCGCCGACATAAGGCGCAACCAAATCCAACTCACCTTGCTGGTTGACATAACAAATCAGGCAAATCTGTACCGGTTTTTGCGCTTCAATGGCGGCACCCAATAAACGCCCGTGTATTTTTTTAATACTTGTTCCATCTGTGGTGGTGGCTTCTGGAAAAAACAACACAGGGATATCTTGTTTTAAAAAATCGGTGATTTGCTCACGAATACGCAATGAGTCACCCGAACCACGTTTAATAAATAAAGTACCACCACCTTTGGCAAGTTTACCTAATAATGGCCATTGTTCAATTTCAGCTTTCGCTAAAAAAAATACTCGGGCAGCCGAACCCAAGACTGCAATATCTAGCCAAGACACATGATTACTGACCCAAAGCGCAGGTGTGCGTGGAATTTCACCATGCACACGCACTTCAATATTAAACACTTTGCATAATTGACGGCAAAAATGCTGCACATAACGGGTATTTTGTGGATTATTAGGTTGTTTATATAGACCATGTCGATAAACCAAATAAAAGCCCTCACTAACACCCAATACAGCACTGCTGACTTTTTTTGTATATAAAAATAGTTTTTCAAGCTTAGTTTTTGGTTTAAGTACAACAGGATTGGTCTTCATGCAACATCTACTTTGGATCAGCTGATTTGGCATTCTATACCGATCAATCATAAAAACCGAAGATCAGGATTAAAAAAACCCATTTTCATCTTGGTTAAAAAATATCTACACTGCGTTGTTATCGTTTATTTAGATAAATTAGACGATTCACATAATGTCAGCCTATTGAGTCTACTGTCTTTCCTATGAAGCCACATACCTTGCTTAGAACAATAGTGGGCATCTTCATTTTATATGTTGGCGCAATTTTATTATTTGCAAAATTCATAAAAATGCTTTTACTGCCTGAATAGATTGTTCTTCTTTGACACTTTCCCCTAAAATAAACCTTTAATGCTTTAAAGAAGAATTGAGTGGAAGAGTTTGCAGCTGCACAAAGTGAACGTATTATTTTAGTCAGCGTTGCTGTTCAAATGTTAGATGATCTCGACCATGATGAATTTGCCTTATTGGCGAAATCTGCCGGCGCCGATGTGGTGGCTCATGTTGAGGTACAACGTTTACGCCCAGATGCCAAATTGTTTGTCGGCTCAGGCAAAGCTGAAGAAATTGCCGAATTGGTCCAAGAATTAGAAGCAGAGTTGGTGATTTTTGATCATGCCTTAACGCCCGCTCAAGCCCGTAACTTAGAGCGCGTGGTGCAATGCCGTGTGGTGGATCGCACCGAGCTGATTTTAGATATTTTTGCGCAACGTGCGCGCACCTTTGAAGGCAAGTTACAAGTTGAGCTGGCGCAGCTTGCTCATTTATCCTCACGTTTAGTCGGTGGTCGTTTAGGTTTAGATGGTCAAAAAGGTGGTATTGGCTTACGGGGTCCGGGTGAAACGCAACTTGAAACTGACCGTCGTTTACTCAAAGTGCGTATGACCCAACTCAAAGCCAAGCTGGATAAAGTCCGTCAAACACGTATTCAAGGGCGTGCTGCACGTCAAAAGGCGGCTATTCCCACTGTGTCTTTAGTGGGTTATACCAATGCCGGTAAGTCCACCTTATTTAATCGTTTAGCACATAGCCATGTCTATGCTGCCGACCAATTGTTTGCCACACTTGATCCAACTTTACGTCGTCTTGATTGGGATGGCATTGGCACTTTAGTTTTGGCCGATACCGTGGGCTTTGTGCGTAACTTAGCGCACTCTTTGGTTGAATCGTTTAAAGCCACCTTAGAAGAAACCTTAGAAGCCAATTTAATTTTGCATGTGATTGATTCAAGCAGTCACGATTTGCATGAACAAATTGAAGCGGTTGAAAAAGTATTAAAGGAAATTGGAGTAGATACGCCCATTTTACGTGTCTATAACAAAATTGATCAAAGTGGCGAAGAGGCAAAGATTATCTATGCCAAACCACACGAGCCAGAACGGGTGTATGTTTCAGCGCATAGTGGTGCAGGTTTAGCCCTGTTACAACAAGCGGTTCAAGAATGCCTGATGGGTCAACTACAACAGTTTGATTTGGTGTTAAAACCGGCATATGGCAAATTGCGTAATCAGTTATATGAGTTAAATGTGATTGTCAGTGAAGCATATGATGAAGCGGGCAATTTACAGCTTAAAGTTGCCATGGCAGGCGCTAAGTTGGAGCAATTGATCAAACAAGCGCATTTGCCTTTGGATGAAATTTTAGGACAAGCGGCTCAACAATTTCAAAGACCGTTAGAAGAGTTTGAAATCAAACGCTAAATCGGTTAAAAGATCAAGCATATAGAATAAAACTTAGGCAACAGCGACAATGCAAGGATTCAAAAAGATCGACTGGCCCGCATGGATTGGCACCCTTGCCCTGATTATTAGCTTTCGTGAGGTCTCCGTTTGGCTATGTCGCCAATGGGGACATCCTGAATTAGGCAATTTAACTGGATTACTGAGCTTACTGATCATCTTGGTCATTTGGCGTAAAAGCAAAGGCTTACCGCAGCGTTTAATTGACACCAATGGCAAAATGATGCGTGAAAGTGGTTTTGCCTTTTTGCCTTTATGTGCCGGCTCTTTAATTACCTTGGTACATATGGGCGCTGAAATTCCGCTGTTTTTATTGGTGATGACGGTAAGTACCCTGTTGCCGCTTTGGGTATATGCCAAAATGGCCAAAAAGTGGCTTTAGGAGAATCAAATGTTCAGTATTTTTAGCGGCTTTATTCTCACTCTGATTGCTTATTTAATCGCCAAACCCATCAACAAATGCCTACCACAAGTGCCTTTACTCATTATTGGCATGTTTTTGGTAATTGGTTTGCTGCTGCTGTTTGGTATTCCTTATGAGCGCTATCATCAGGATATGAATCTCATTTTTAGTCATTTGCTGGGCTATGTGACGGTGGCACTTGCGATTCCTTTGGCTGCTATGCGTTATGATGATTTACCACTCAAAGCCATGTTAGGAATTTTAGTCTTTGCCAGTATCAGCGCAGTGGCTTTACCCATGGGTTTGGCCTATGCCTTGCATATGGCAGAACCGACTGTACTTGCCTTTGCCACCCGTGCTGTGACTACGCCAATTGCCATTAATATTGCTGAACTTTTACAATCACCCGTGAGTGTTGTGATTTTAATTGTGATTTTATCAGGCACCATTGGCGCTGCATTTTCATCCATTATTTTACGTAATATTAAAGATGAACGTGCCACAGGTTTGGCTTTAGGTTTGGCTGCTCATGCGATTGGTACGGCGCAAGCATGGCAACGTGGTCCTGTTGCAGGACGCTACGCGGCTTTTGGGATGGCGGTCAATGCGGTGTTTACTGCCATTTGGCTCCCGAGTTTTATTTTAATGCTACGTTAAAAAAAAGCCTGCATGATGCAGGCTTTTTTTCATTCAACGTTTAAGCACAAGGATTATCGACAGCAAACAGCTGTTGATCTTCTAAACGATAAGCAATCAACTGATTGCCCCACACGCAACCGCCATCAACATTTTGAATCTGCTCAGATACAGTTTTACCCTGTAAAGCTGCCCAATGACCAAACAACACTTGATGGGTCTTTGCCGCTTGAGATTCAAACTCAAACCAAGGCTTGAATCCTTCAGGCATTGGGTCATTGAGTGAATCTTTAAAACTAAACTCTAAACGCCCTGTCGCATCGGTTAAACGCATACGGGTTAAATAGTTGGTAATACAACGTAAGCGCTCATGACCTTGTAAATCATCTGACCAAAGATCAGGTGTTTTACCATACATCTGGCTTAAAAAAGCATCCAGCACAGCAAAGTCGTCATGTGCAATCACATTTTGTACTTCTTTGGCCAATTGGGCTGCTTGTTCGGCACTCCAATTGCATGGAATACCGGCATGGGTCAGCACGGTATGTTCATTGGGAAATAAACACAACGGTTGACGACGCAACCAGTCAATCAGATCATCACTTTCTAAGGCATGAATCACATCATCAATTTGATCATTCAGCTTACTCGGTTTAATCCCGCGTGCCACAGCCAATAAATTGAGGTCATGATTGCCCAAGACAGTTGCTGCATGCCCTTGCTCAACCAATTTTTTAATAAAACGTAATGCACCGAGTGAGTTATCCCCACGCGCCACCAAATCACCAGCAAACCAAAGAAAGTCTTGATCTGCATCAAATTGAATCTGTCTGAGCAAGGCTTTAAGTGCTTCAAAACAACCTTGCACATCACCTATGACATAGTTGTAACGAACGTTTTTTACTGACATTTATGCATCTACCGTTTGATCTGCAAGTGCCACAAATTGAGCTAATGTTAAAGTTTCAGGGCGTGCCATTGGATCAACACCTGCTTTTTCAAATGCATCTTCTGCCAACATGCCTTTTAAGCTGTTGCGCAGGGTTTTACGACGTTGGGTAAATACGTGTGACACCAAACGTGCTAAGGCTTTTTCATTTTTAGCCACAATTGGTTTTACGTCATACGGTTCTAAACGGAACACCGCTGAAGTGACTTTTGGTGGTGGATTAAACGAGCCCGGTGGTACTTCAAACAAAAAGGTCGGTTTACAATAATACTGAATCATCACCGACAAACGACCATATTCTTTGGTCTTTGGCGATGCGGTAATACGATCCACCACTTCTTTTTGCAACATAAAATGCATGTCTTTGACTTTGTCACCAAATTCTAAGAGATGAAACAGCAATGGCGTTGAAATGTTATACGGTAAGTTACCTACCACACGTAACGGACGACCCTCTTCAAACAATTGAGTAAAGTCGTATTTTAAGGCGTCAGTTTCAACAATGGTTAAACGCTCAGGATAAGGCACACGACCGGGTAAACCTGCAGCTAAATCACGATCCAGCTCAATCACGGTTAAAGCATCACACTCACCAATTAACGGTGAGGTTAAAGCTGCTAAACCTGGGCCAATTTCAACAATATTTTCACCTGTACGCGGATTAACCGAACGCACAAGTTTGGCAATTACACGTTGGTCATGTAAAAAGTTTTGACCAAAACGCTTTCGCGTGTGATGCCCTTCATCTTTTGGGTTTAAGGCATTAATTTGATACATAGAAAAATTCCAACGTGAATTAGTGACGAGCAAGATCTAAGGCTAAATCAACAGCAACATGCAAACTTGAACTTTTTGCCAATCCCGTGCCTGCAAGGGAGAGTGCTGTGCCATGATCAACAGAAGTTCGAATAAAAGGTAAGCCGAGGGTAATATTAATGGCTTCACCAAAGCCTTGTGATTTTAACACAGGTAAGCCTTGATCGTGATACATCGCTAAAACTGCGTCGGCGTCTTTTAAATTTTCAGGGGTAAATAAGGTATCGGCTGGCAAACTTAAACTCATGTTGATGCCTTGTTGACGATAAGTCTCAAGCACCGGATTAATCACTTGAATTTCTTCCATCCCCAAATAGCCATCTTCACCAGCATGTGGGTTTAAACCACAGACTAAAATTTTTGGTGACTCAATTTTGAATTTCGATTTTAAATCGTGAATTAAAATATCAATCACTTGCTGCAAACGCTCAGGGGTAATCGCATCGGGCACAGCACGGAGCGGCAAATGCGTGGTCGCCAGTGCCACACGTAAGCTTTTGGTGGCAAGCATCATCACCACACGCGCTACAGCTGCACATTCTTGGTAATATTCGGTATGTCCACTAAAAGCAATGCCAGCTTCATTAATCACCGATTTCTGTACTGGTGCTGTGGCAACCCCTACACTTTGACCCGTCATGGCATAATGGGCGGATCGACGTAATTGTTCTAATACATAGGCCGAATTTTTTGGATTTAATTGACCTAAAACCACCTCTTCAGCCACGGAAATATGCTCAACATAAAGTTCGCCCGCTGCACAAGATTGCGTTTGCCCTTGATACTCAATTATTTTCACATCAAGATTTAGGCTTTGCGCGCGGCTTTTGAGCATATTTAGATCTGCTAATACCACAATTGGTCGTTCATCCACGCGATTGGCTAAACTTAAACAAATATCTGGTCCAATTCCCGCAGCTTCACCACTGGTGACATATAAAGGCAGCATATCTAATCTCTTGATGTGATGGTGAGTGTATTATATACCGCTTTTGAATTGATCTTTCGTTTTGGGCCGTTTCTTGCCTTCATACAGTTTAAAAAAACTAAAAATTGGCATTGATTATAAATTGCACTTTATTCAGAATTTCTATAGAATATGCCGCTTGAAATTTTAATTTTCATTGTGGTTCTAGACAAAGTCGTATAGAATCGCGTCTCCTTTAGTTTGGACAGATTCCATAGTCCAAACCAACTATAATAGGTAGTGGTTTAATGAAAACTCTCAGCGCTAAGCCAGCTGAAGTTCAACACGACTGGTACGTTGTTGATGCTTCTGGCAAAACTTTAGGTCGTCTTGCGACTGAAATCGCTCGTCGTTTACGCGGTAAGCATAAAACTTCTTATACTCCTCACGTTGACACTGGCGACTACATCGTTGTGATCAATGCTGAAGAAATTACTGTGACTGGTAAAAAAGCTCACGATAAGAAATACTATCGCCATACTGGTTTCCCTGGTGGTATTCGCGAAACTAACTTTGAAAAGTTAATCGCGCACAAACCTGAAACAGTTTTAGAAAAAGCTGTTAAAGGTATGTTACCAAAAGGTCCTCTTGGTTATGCAATGATCAAAAAAATGAAAGTGTACGCTGGTACTGAGCATCCACACGCTGCTCAACAGCCACAAGTTTTGGACATCTAAGGGATACAGCACATGGCTACTAACTATGGTACAGGTCGCCGTAAGACCGCAACTGCACGTGTTTTCCTATCAGCTGGTACTGGTAAACTCGTAATTAACAATCGTTCTTTAGAACAATACTTCGGTCGTGAGACTGCTCGTATGGTTGTTAACCAACCGCTTGAGCTTTTAGAAGCGACAAACAAATACGACCTTTACATCACTGTTGCTGGTGGTGGTATTGGTGGTCAAGCAGGCGCGATCCGTCACGGTATTACTCGTGCATTAATCGCTTCTGACGAGACTTTAAAACCTGCTCTTCGTCAAGCTGGTTTCGTTACTCGTGATGCTCGTGAAGTTGAACGTAAGAAACTTGGTTTACGTAAAGCACGTAAACGTCCTCAATTCTCTAAACGTTAATTCGTTTACCGAATCGGACCAAAAAAGCCTTGGAATTTTCCAAGGCTTTTTTTATGCCTATTGATAAGCATTGTTACACCAAAATTCTCGTAATACATAATAGTTGATCATGCCAATCATCAGGATCGACAAAAAGAAGATAATATTCAACATTCCACGACTCCTTGAGTATTTTTTATTGTGCTTGGTCTGAGTAACGTGCTTTTTGGCACAGGTTTTAGTATCCTAATTTCTTCAATCTTAGCTTAGTAGTTTATGTCCTTGGAAAACCCAGCTATACAGGGAATTACCTTATACAGCCACAGTGATGACTTCCGCTGCCACTGGATTCGTTATGTTCTGGCAGAAAAACAAATTAAATATCATTTAATTATGCTCGACGCGAGTGATGAAGATGTCGCGAGCTTAAATCCTTATAATCAATTGCCCATGTTGATTGAAAATGAACTGAAATTATTTAATACCACGATTATTGCTGAATATCTAGATGATCGTTACCGTCAAAATAAACTCTATGCCGATGCACCGGGTCCGCGTGCTGAACAACGTCAATACATTTGGCGTTTTGAACAAGATTGGCTCAAGCTTGCTGATGTAATGCTGTGCCATCCCGACAGTTTAGATCAGCACGCTAAAATCAAAGCGCAACAAAAATTACGTGATACGCTCATTTCATTGACGCCTTTGTTCCAACATTTTCCTTATTTTATGTCTGACAGCTTGAGTATTTTAGATTGTATGCTGGCACCCATTTTTTTACGTTTAAAATCTATGGGAATTGAGTTGCCACCTCAACATTGCCGTCCAATTCATTTATATTGCCAACGTATTTTTAGCCGACCCGCTTTTATGCAATCTTTAACTTTGCAAGAAAAGAATCGCTACAAAGAATTATTAACTTAACTTATTGAGCTTTATTATGTCTGATTTAGAACTCAACTTAACCCCTACCCGTCCGTATTTAGCGCGTGCTATTTATGAATGGATTTGTGATAACCATCTCACGCCTTATCTATTGGTAGATGCCACTGCAGCCAATACGTCGGTGCCAACCGAACACGTGCAAGATGGACAGATTGTACTTAATATCGTGCCACACGCGGTGCATGCTTTGCATATGAGTAATGATGCGATTAGCTTCTCAGCACGCTTTGGTGGCGTATCACGTGACATCTATGTCCCTTTTGCTGCATTGTTGGGTATTTATGCGCGTGAAAATGGTCAAGGTTTATTCTTTGACCCAAGTGAATATGCCGATATTCAAACGGAGCAAGATCAAGTAGAATCACAAGCAGAACAAGAGCAAGCTAAGAAAAAACCAAGCCTACGGATCTTGGATTAAATAAAGGAGAGTCTGATGGCTTTTGATTTAGTACAATATTTTGCTGAGCAGATTAGTATTCAAAAGCCTCAGCTTTTAGCCGATTATGACGCCCACACTCGCCAACAGCATTTACATGAATTAAATGTGCTGTGTTTAGGTAAACTGATTACCTTATGGAATGAAGACGAAAAAAAGCTTTACCATGAAATTCAGGCACAAGAACAACTGTATATTCAAGAAATTGCAAGACGCCTGACAACTTCAGTACACAATCAATCTAGCTTAACTAAAACTGAACTTGAACCGACCTTAAGTGAAATTGCTAAGCTACAACTTCAAGAACTCAAACAGTTAGAAGATACCGCGCATTTTGGCATTGAAGGCTTTCGTGAATTGCTCAAAGGGCAAATTGAGTATTTATCTGGTCAAGCCAACGATTGGGTTTGGTTAACAAATAGACTAACAAGTCTACAAGGTTCTAAACCAATGCAACAAGAACCGCTATCATTGGACGCTACATTAAAGGAGTTTAATCACATGGTTCAACAAAACGATCACCACGACCATCACCCTGTTGCTGAAGTTGTTGCACCCGCAGTCCCAGGATGGGCAAAACTTTTAGAACCTGTAGTCGCTATTGTCATCTTATGGATTCTATATAGCGCTGTTAGCCAAGTATTTGCTTAATATAAAAAGCCCCATCACATGAATGGGGCTTTTTTTTAAAGGCTTTTTAAATAAGCCACAATCTCGTGATTGCCTGCCATCTCAGCCAATTCTAAAGCGCTATAAGGTGCTTTATAAGCCACATTTGCACCTTTGCCCACCAAAAGTTTGACAACCTCTAGAGCATCATTTTCAGCCGCTGCATGCAAAGCACTATAGCCCTCTTCATCGGTGGTATTCACATCACTGTGTTCTAAAGCTTTGTTGACCTCTTCTACATTACCTAACGATGCCCAATACACCAATTCAGGTAAATGTAGTTCTTCATCATCTTCAGGTACAGGGATAAAAGTCTGCTCGTTCATACACTGCTCTCAAATTGGTTTTATTTATCGCACAATAGCACAATCACGCTGCTGTTTGGCTTGATACAAATGCGAATCTGCACAATGAATTAAAGCTTTAGCATCTGCATAAACATGCTGATGATCCATCACTACGCCACCAATACTCACCGTCACATGGCTTTTAGTATCTAAACGCTTTAGATGTGGGATATTTAATTGGCGTATCGCCATTAAACAGCCATCAGCAAAGCTTTGAGCTTCCGATAAAGATAAATTTGGCACCAGCATCGCAAACTCCTCTCCACCATAACGCGCCAAAAACCCATCAGGAGGGAGCTGTTGTTGCAGTACCACCACAATATCTTTTAATACTTGATCACCATATAAATGACCATAGGCATCATTATAGTTTTTAAAAAAATCCACATCGAGCATAAAAAAGGCAACACTTACAGGCTGATTATATGGCGTGTTAAAATACTGTTGCAGCGTTTCATCCAAAGCATAGCGGTTATAAGCCCCTGTTAAACCATCAAGCTTTAATTGCCGCTTTAACTGCTCATTGAGTTGAATCACAGTATAAGTACGCTCAACCACTTGCTGGTCAAGGCTTTGATTTAAACGCAGCAATTGTTGATTATAAGAAATGGCTTGCTGACTTTGTACAGCATAATCACGGCTTAAATGAATGGTTACTAAAATAAAATATATACATGAAGTATAAAAGGCAATTTCAGTCGAATTAATCAGTTTTAAGCCCAACAAATAATCGTGAATAAAGGTAATACATAATATGGCTATGGCTAAAGCATTGGCTTTAGAAAATGGCATCTTATATTTAAAGATACAATAAATACCATACAGCATATTGAGAAATAATAAGATTGAGGCAGCAAAACTTTTAAAAAAGAAGTCCTGAAAGATTAAAGGCGGCTGCGATAAAATGACCAAAAAATTTGCACAAATAATACAGCTTAAAAATGCATAAATCCCATAATGTAATGAATTGAGTAAAGCATAACGAATATAATTTATAAAAAATAAACAACTTAATGCAGTGAGCAAATATTCTATACGTGTGCCCCAAAGCCATTCAATTGAGGTAAATAAAGTATAAGTAAATGGTACTGCAAAGAAACTACGTAAACTAAAACATAAAATAAAAAGAGATAAAAACAATAAAGGTAAAATAGGTTGTCGTAGTTTTAAACGATAAATCGCAAAGAGTGCCATAAATAGCGAAATCATCACTAACATACCACTCACCCAAGTAGCAGGAATAATGTGGCTATAGAAGTGACGTCGGATTGGTTCTTCATAACCAATCACTAAAGCATTTTGCGGCCCCCCACGAATATGCTGATAACTTGAAAAATCTAATCGAATATCAAATTCAGCTTTATCTAAAGTAAAAATCAATAAGCGAGGTGCCATTTGTGTACGATGTTGATTTACTGCACCGACTTGGCCAACTTTAAGCATCAGTTTATCATTAATATATAAACGATAAGCTCCATATTGATAAGGTATAAATAAGGCTAAAGGCTGACCAATAGCAGCATGTGGAATCTCAAACGTCTGGCGAAAAATACCATGATGATTCACTTCCCCAAGCATAACTGCAAATGAGTTGGGTAACTCAACCGAAATAGCAGCTAATGTAGATGTATCTACTGTCAATTGCTTAGGATAATAGTGCCATGTCCCACTAAGCTCTACATTGCTCTGTTGAGAAAAATCTAATACTCTTACATCAGCTCTACTTAAACTGCTGTAAAGACACATTAGTATCGTGAGTAAAACATGTAGCGTCAAACGGGGCATGTAGATCAAGCCTTGTAGGTATTATTTAGGCATAGAAAAATCCCCCTGATCAAATGATCAGGGGGATTTTTTTAGAATAATGAGCTGGCGATGACTTACTCTCACATGGGTAACCCCACACTACCATCAGCGCTAAGAGGTTTCA
>NZ_CANQTS010000023.1 GCF_947626835.1 uncultured Acinetobacter sp.
ATTAGAGAAATTTGCTCAGCTTGTTGATTATCATAAGACTTTTCAAACTGTCGCACCTCATGTTTGAATTCGCCCATCTTTGCTTGAAAAAAATCCTGAAGCTGAACAAAAGTGGCAAAACTATCAAGCTGAAATTTTAGAAATTGAATCAAAAGTCACAACGCATCTAAAACAACTTGTAGCACATGTAAAACTTCTTAATCCTCAAAAATTGAATGATGAAGAAAAAGAATTATTGGCTGAAATTCTTTTACCGTTACGTTATTTGATTAAACATATGGCGTTTAAAGAAGAACAAGAGTGTCGCATGATTTATGTGACACAAATGGATAATCCACTAATCAAATATGATGAAAATATTAATCGTATTTATATCGATTATGAACCCTCTGTCATGCAGAATTTGGAAAAAATTTATTTAGCACCTAAAGCCAAAGGTGAAAAAATGGTGTTTGAATATTTATGTTCACGTGGTCAAGAAGTGCGTAAAGGTAAAGCACCTGTAAAAGTTAAAATCTCACAAAACCCATTTCAATAATCTAAAAGACGCTTTTATGGCGTCTTTTTTAATTTTAAGATTAGTGCTTGGCGTAAATTTAAAATTTACTTATAGTAAAAGTACACATCATAAAAACTTTTAAAAAATTAACCAATTAATGGGGCAATACATGAAAATTCAAGCAAAACTTTTAACTGTAGCAATAAGCTTAATTGCAACACATACCATGGCAGCCGATACCAAACCTATGCCAACCAGTATTACTGTGCCTGACAGCGCAGTGGTGCCTGTAGTCAAAACCCAAGTCATTCGTAAAATTGAAGGGCAAGAACCTGTACGTACCACAGAAGCCACCGTGTTTGAAGTGACCAACAAAGGCAAAGATATTGTGGCTAAAGAAATTTATATGGCCGATAAAGATATGAATTTTTCTGATGCGACGATGGCGCCACCTGTAATTCGTCGTGGCAGTATGATTGTACCGACCTTTAAAATTGAAGAAACCAAACGCTTAAGTCAAGAAGGGCAGTTGCTCTCAGAAACCAAACATATTGATGCTGCGGGCATGGAATTTCGTCGTGGTGAAGCTCAACCTGTAAAACGTCAATTACAACTTGATCAAACTAAAGACCCAAAGGGCACACAACAAATCACGCATAAAGTTGATTCTGAAAATGGCGTGGTGACCAGTGATGTGGTAATTTTAGAACAGAGCAATTAAAAACAGCTAAGCTTAAGTGCTTTAGACTAGGCATTTACATCATTACAGCAATTATGAAGCAGGTTTTAACAGTTTAACGCGTATTCGTCTTACAATAGGTTTTAAACTAAACTGAAAAGCTTTGTATTAGGATGATCAAGATGAAAAAATTACTTGGATTAACAGCAGCAGCTACTTTAGCCATGTTTACTTTAACCGGTTGTGAAAGTATGAGTGCCAATGAACAACGCATTGGCGCAGCTGCTTTAGGTGGTGCAGTGGGTGGTGGCCTTGGAAATAGCGTCGGTGGTGGTTTAGGTTCTGCTGTAGGTGGTGGTGCAGGTGCTGCAGTTGGTAGCAAGACCCAAGGTGGTTCTAACCGTAATGCAACTTATAGTGGTGTGGGCGGTGCAATTGGTTCAGCAGTAGGTAAAAGCGTTTTTGGTGGTAATGCCGGTGCAGCCATAGGTGGCGCATTAGGTGGTGGTGCCGGTGCTGCGCTTGAACAAAAAAATCGTTAATTGATTAAGTTTAAAAAAAGCATCATTAGGATGCTTTTTTTTGAGCGCTGTGATTCATTTAATTTTAAGCTAAATGACCCCTTGTCTTATCAAACAGCTCTTTTTTGCAAACTCTGATAAAATAGCTTTTTAATTACTCCCTCCCTTTTCTTATGTTCGCGATTCTTGCTGCTATCGGGGTGATGTTTGGCCTCTCATTAGCTCGTGTTCCCGTAGTATTTGCACTGATTATTGGTGCTGTAACAGGTGGTTTACTCGCAGGCTTAGGACTGCAAGGTACGCTTGATGCTTTTAATGATGGTCTAGGTGGCGGTGCACAAATTGCCTTAGCTTATGGTGTACTTGGTGCCTTTGCCTTGGCTTTAGCCCGTTCAGGTTTACCTGATCTTTTGGCTTATAAGCTGATTAAAGCACTTAAAGGCGATGCCAATGCTAAAGCACAACAAAAAGTAAAAATGATTTTATTTTTTACCATTGCACTTGCAGCGGTGTGTTCGCAAAACGTGTTACCCGTACACATTGCATTTATCCCAGTACTCATTCCACCATTACTAAGTGTTTTTAATCACTTACAGCTTGACCGTCGTCTAATTGCCTGCTTATTAACCTTTGGTTTGGTGGCAACTTATATGTTGGTACCGGTTGGGTTTGGTGCGATCTTCTTAAATGATATTTTAGGCAGTAATATCAATAACTTTGGTGAGCCATACGGTTTTAAAATTAGCTACGATCAAATTCCATCTGCTATGGCCATTCCTGTATTGGGAATGTTAGTGGGCTTGTTGATTGCAATTTTCTTTAGTTATCGTAAAAAACGCCAATATAAAGATGTGCATGTTGAAGCTTCAGCCAGCATTGCTCAACAGATTGATACAGATGCCAACGGTGCACCCAAAATTGCAGCATTTACTATGTACATGGCAGGCTTTGCAGTGATTGCAACCCTTGCAGTGCAATTGTATTCAGATTCGATGATCTTGGCCGGTTTGGTAGGTGTAGCAATTTTAAGCTGTGCTAGAATCTTTAAGTGGAAAGAAGCTGACGACGTGATTATTAGCGGTATGCGTATGATGGCATTGGTCGGCTTTATTATGATTTCTGCGCAAGGTTTTGCCTCGGTGATTGAAGCCACCAACCAAGTACCTGCATTGGTTGAAGCTTCAGTACAGTGGATTGGCAATAGCCAGGGTTTAGCTGCATTTTGGATGCTACTGATTGGTTTATTAATCACTTTAGGTATTGGTTCATCATTCTCGACTGTGCCAATTCTTGCCATTATTTATGTACCGCTTTGCTTGCAGTTTGGCTTTAGCCCAGCAGCCACGATTGCCATTATTGGTACAGCCGCAGCGCTTGGTGATGCCGGTTCGCCTGCATCGGATTCTACTTTAGGACCCACTTCTGGCTTAAATATGGATGGCCAACATGACCATATGAAAGACAGTGTAATTCCAACCTTTATCCATTTTAATATCCCATTAATGGTATTTGGTTGGATTGCAGCCATGGTGCTTTAAATCTAAATCTGATAAAAACACTCAGATTTTAAGTTTAAAATACAAGCAACTTGGTCACAGTTTTAAAATTGACTAAGTTGCTTGGTTTAAAATAAAAAATATTAATAATCAATTATTTATAAATAATTTGAACGAAACATAAATTATCCCTGTTGCATCTTAAATAAACTCTAGGTTTAATAGCCCAATAAATGAGTCAAAGAGAAAGAATTCATGTTAAAACAAATTGCATTAGTTTCATTATTGGGGATGTCTGCTTCAGCGATGGCAGGCGAATGGCAAGTTAAAGTGGGTGCATCTGCACTTGCGCCATCAAGCGATACACGTACAACATTAGGCGTGGTTAAAGCAGATAGCGAACTCGGCTTTACACCATCGGTTGAATATTTCTTTAACGATAACTTCTCAGCAGAATTATTACTTGCAACACCGTTTAATCATGATGTGTTGTTAGATGGCGATAAAGTTGCAAAGATTAAGCATTTGCCACCAACATTAACAGCAAAATACAACTTTAAAAACTCAACACGCTTTACACCATATGTTGGTCTAGGTGGTACAGCATTCATCGCATGGGATGAAGAAGGCGCTGCTAAAGATGTGAAAGAAGCATTTGGTGTGGCAGGTCAAATTGGTTTTAATTTCCAACCAGCCGATGCGAAAAATTGGGGTGTATATGCAGACGTACGTTATGCAGACATTAGCCCTGAAGTCACATTACATGACGATGTTGGCGGTGGTAAATTCGATCTAAATATTGACCCAATCGTATATACATTAGGTTATAGCTACAAATTCTAATATGTAGTTTTAACTAAAAAAAGCCTCCGTTTTGGAGGCTTTTTTTATGGATTGTCGCACTATTGTTCACAAAATTTGACTACATCCACGTAGGTCAATCACGTAAAATCAAAAAAAATACAGACGATTGACATCATGAAAATATGGGTTTTTTTAGTATTGATGGGATGCTTTACCTTACAAACCAAGGCTGCAAGCTTTAACTGTGAACGCGCACAAACCCCAACCGAAAAAGCGGTCTGTGAGCATCGTGTGATTAATGATGCCGATGTTAAAATGGCAACCAGCTATACGATTTTACGTAAACTTGTACCCATAGAAACCCGTTCTATGATTCAAGAAGAGCAAATCAAATGGCTACAGTTACGGGATCAATGCCAAGATCATCTTAATTGTTTAGTCGATGTATATAAAATGCGTCAGCAAAAAATTGATTTACATTTAAATCGTATTTATAAAGCGCAAACATTTTAAATTAAAAATTTTCAAGTTTTACTATTGAAAAACTTTAAGGTCACTCCAATAGATATTGCATCTATAATTCGAGGAATGACCAATGAGCGAAGCAAACGCACAAAAACATAGTTTCCAAGCTGAAGTTGCCCAATTGCTACACTTGGTGACGCATTCTTTATATTCTAATCCTGAAATTTTCTTGCGTGAGCTGATTTCTAACGCTTCCGATGCCTGTGACAAATTACGTTTTGAAGGTATTAACCATCCTGAATATTATGAAAATGACCCAGAGTTACATGTACGTGTGACTTTGGATGAAGAAAATAAACGTATTATTATTTCAGATAACGGTATTGGTTTAACCGAAGCTGAAGCGATTGAGCATTTAGGCACCATTGCCAAATCGGGCACCAAAGACTTTATGTCTAAATTAAGTGGTGACCAAAAAGCCGATGCACAATTGATTGGTCAATTTGGGGTAGGTTTTTACTCAGGTTTTATTGTAGCCGATAAAATTACCGTAGAATCACGCCGTGCAGGGGTCGATGCTAGTCAAGGTGTACGTTGGGTCAGCCAAGGTACAGGTGAGTTTGAAACAGAAACCATTGACAAGCCAAGCCGCGGTACCGACATCATCTTACATTTACGTGAAGATGCTACAGAGTATTTAAACCGCTTTAAAGTTAAACAAATTATTAATAAATACTCAGACCATATTAGTTTGCCAATTGAAATGCCAAAACAAGTGTGGCAACAAGAAGAAGCGGCAGAAGGTGAAGAAGCCAAACCAGGCCAGTATGTCACGACTGATGAATGGGAGGCGATTAACTCAGCCAGCGCACTTTGGACACGTAATAAAAGCGAAGTCACTGAAGAGCAATACCAAGAGTTTTATAAAAATTTAACCCATGATTTTGCCAATCCATTGGCGTGGGCGCATAACCGCGTTGAAGGTAGCACTGAATATACGCAACTGTTGTATATTCCAAGCAAAGCGCCAAGCAATATCTTTACCCGTGAAGCCAAAGCCGGCATTAAGTTATATGTAAAACGCGTCTTTATCATGGACGATGCAGATAACCTGATTCCAAACTACCTACGCTTTGTGCAAGGGATTGTCGATAGTGCGGATTTACCGCTGAATGTAAGTCGTGAACTGTTACAAGAAAGCCGTGATGTTAAAACCATTCGTGAAGGTAATGCACGTCGTATTTTAACTATGCTGGATGGCTTAGCAAAATCTGAAGATGAAAAAGATCAAGACAACTTTAAAACCTTCTATCGTGAATTTGCATCTGTATTAAAAGAAGGTTTAGGTGAAGATGTTGCCAATCGCGAGCGTATCTTAAAACTATTGCGTTTTGCTACTTCTAACAATGACGACGTGAGCACTTCATTAAGCGACTATAAAGCACGTATGAAAGAGGGCCAAAAAGCCATTTACTACGTGACTGCAGAGAGCCTAAATGCTGCGAAAAACTCACCACAACTTGAATTGTTTAAGAAAAAAGACATTGAAGTCTTACTCATGACCGAGCGTGTAGATGAGTGGGCAATGGAGTTTGTACATGAGTTTGATGGTACAGCCCTGCAAAATGTGGCTAAAGGTGCAGTCGACTTAGGTGATTTACAAGATGCTGAAGAAAAGCAAGCACTTGAGCAAGCTGCCGAAGAATTTAAACCTGTGGTTGAGCAACTGAGTAGTTCACTTAAAGATAAAACGCAAGAAGTGCGCGTGACCACACGTTTAGTCGACTCACCAGCATGTTTAGTCACGCCTGAAGGTCAATTGTCACCACAATTGTTGCGTATGCTCAAAGATGCAGGTCAAGCAGTTCCAGAGAGTAAACCAATCTTAGAAATCAACCCAAGCCATCCATTGGTGAAGAAACTACAAGGCTCAAGCCAATTTGATGACCTTGCTAACGTAATTTTTGACCAAGCTGTAATTGCCGAAGGTGGTTTACCTGAAGACCCTGCTGAATATGTAAAACGTATTAATAACTTATTATTGGCTTAAGCAAAATGATAAAAAAAGCTCCCTGAGGGGAGCTTTTTTTATGGGTGTAGCATGCAAAAAAACGATAATCAAGATTAAAAAATCCCTTTGATTTTTGATCTAAAAAAAGAATTGTTTTTTTTAAATTGATCTATAATACCAATCAATAAGTCATCAGGTGAAATAGTTATGAAATCGCTATTGAGTTTAATTGCTTTAGGTATGCTTGGTTTAAGTACACAGGGCATGGCCAGTGTTACGTATATGGAGCAGTGTAATGATCGTGTTCAAGTGAGCACTGCTGCGACAACAGCTAACAGCTTAGACGTAGAGCGTGTGATTCAGCGTAATGATCGTATGAAACTTAAAAAACTTGTAACCACAGACATTAATAAGTTTTCACAGTATAAAGACGTATTACGCGAGCAACGTAATGACCGTGTCAGTGTTGTGCGTCATGTAAAATCTTAAAATTAAAGCCCATATTTATGGGCTTTTTAATGTCTAAAATAAGGCTTCTAAACGCAGCAAGGCACTGACATGATGGTCTTGATCTTCACGATCTTGATTAAAGTAATTAAGATCGGTTTGTACGAAAAACCATTCGCGTAACACAGGTTGTCGCCAAGAGATAAAAGGCCCCCAACTATCTAAGCGCAGTTGATTATCGTTGTAATAACCCCCGCTATACACACCATAGTTAAAACGATTGCCTTGGAAAAATTGATGTTGTCTAAAGGTATAATTTGACCAATTTAAATCATCTTCTGAAGTATCTGCATAAACCAAAGCAAATTGATTAGAAAGTGAAGCTTCGTTTTTACGCTGATGTACCAATTCTAAATTGGTGCGTAAATAATTTTCGCTGTCGCTTCCATAACGATAAATTTGCTCGGCATGGAATGCAAAATCATGTTGTAGTTGCCAATCTTTTTCCGCTTTTAAGCGCAAATATACGTCGTCACCTGAGCGAATACCAACATCTGCATCAGTTTCAAAATCATATTTTTTAGAAAAATTACTCCATCTTAGCGCAATAGAGCTGTTGTCTTCACGGGTACGTTCACGGTCATAATTTTTATCTTCAGCAAGGCTAGGATTTTCATTGGTAATGGTCACTTGATTGTCAAGCTGATCGTCCAAGCTGTCATCACCAAAAACCAAGCTTAAACGTTTCTCTAAAGTCGGTAATTTGATTTTGCCACGTACACGAGGTCGAATTTCATAGCCGTCATAATCATCCCATTTGTTATCGAGCAAAATTCGTAAGGTGGCCGAAGCGGGTTTATTCGGGTCGGTTACACCAAACCAGTCATCAATTTTATGCGCTGTGCCATCTACCCAATGACGTACACCTTTTTGTTGTTGATCAATCCAAGTTCGATCTTCTGTGATTTGAGTACTTGGCACAATTGGATGATTAGATTGCTGCGGCAATAGGGTTGGTGTGGCATCAATCATGCGTGGAATTTTATACAACAAACCTTGAGACGTCTCTTGCTGTTGTGCATAAACGCCGTGAGTGAATACCAAGAGGCTGCTACAGAGTATTATTTTTTTAATCATGCTGATGATTTACACTTATTTTTAAACAGTGTCTGAAATTAGCACGACCAAAAGCAAGCTGTTGCTACAAAATTACAGCAATTTAAGAAGCTTCTGTGCAAATTGCCTTATATAAAGTAATCGGATCAATCGGTTGTGGTAGGCGTTGAATCACTTCTTGAATCATCTGCCAGCTAATGCCTTGCTGACGATCCAATAATAGATAAGGATATGCAGTTTCATTGCTATATAAACCTAAACGCTGATCGCCGTGAATAACACGAATTTTTTGCCGCTCTTTTAATAATAATAAAGGCGTGTTGACATGCGCTGGCGTTTCCACAAATTGAATAAATTTTTGTGTTTGTAGAAAATGCGCAGGGATAAATGGATAGTAGTGATTGTTGTCCCAAATCAAGGTGGCTAACGCTTGATAGGTATTAAATAAAGCATCTAGATCAAAAAGATTTTTCTCTAAGCTTGCCCAATTAATACTGCTCACAGCAGCAAGTTTATAGTCTTGGGCGTGGCTAAAGATATGGGCTAAACGAATCGCTTGTAATTCACCCACTGCGCCAAATAAGGCCAAATATTTGACAAAGCGTCCTTGGTTATCTGTTTGCTCGGCTAGATAAATAGGTCGCTCAAATACATGTTCAATATCTGTATAGTGCAACAAAAGATCAACGTGGTCACAGCTGATCTTTTCTGGACTTAAACGATAAAGTTGTTTTTCTTGTGCAGCTTCAAACAGTAGAGCAATCACCTGACAGCTATGGCCATTGAGTAATAGGTTAGGTCGCGTCTGTGGTTTTTTGCTATGTTTGGCAGAAAGAATCATTTTCTGTGCCAAATTTGCTGGCAGCTCTGATTCAGCATTTTGCTCAGCTGTCACAGCAGAGGCTAGAGGTTTTAGCTGATCTAAGCTTGGCTGAGTGGCAAAAATATTTACAGCCGATTTTGTTTGTTTTAGTGAGCTTGATTCAATAGGCAAAGCATGATCTACAGTGTGGGTAAGTGGCTGTATTAGTGCAGAGTTTACAATATTGTCAGGCTTAATTTGTGCCGTATTAAAATCAATTAAATCAAAGCTCGGTTCTTGATAAGGATGTGGCAATGTGGGTTCGGGCGCAGTGAACAAAGGGGGAATCTTTATAGGTTGATCGCTGTCTAATTGCAGGGGTTCTAAACCTAAATCAAAAGATAGTCCTGCACTAATATCAATTTCTTGTTTACGTAAGCGTCGGGTAGAAATGGGTTGTGGCGTTGTACCTGAATCAAAACGCGTTTCTTGTAATACTCTTCTTTGAATTTGCTGAGTCGTTTTTTCTTCTAATAAATCAGGAAAATGGCTGACTGGAATATGTAAGGCTTTTTCAATGTTATGCATATGTGCTTGATAGGTCGCATCAAGTTTCGTGCTAATCGCATCATCTAGCCGTGCAGGGTTGGCCGCTTGATGAGTATGAACGGCTTGAGGAATTGTTTTTTGTGTGGTGAGTGGGTGCACGTGGGTCTGTTCAGGCTCGTTTAGAGTAAAACATTGATACTTTAACTGTTGAGCCACAAGCCAAGCATATACTTCTTCAAGCTCACCATTTTCACTAATCAGCAGTTTTTGATTCGGCATTTGCAGCAGCCAAATTTGCCAACCTTCTTGAGGTTCATACAGCAGTGCCCAAGTAGATTGTGGTTGTTGGTATAGAACCTGTTCTAATTCTTGATCTTGAGTGAATATGCCACAGCAAAAATCAGAATAATGACAGTTATAAACAAAGTCCTGTGCTTGTAGCAGGGGTTCTAACTGATTTTTGTTGTGCTGGGAATTTTGCTGATGTAATAAGGAAGAGCATAAATATTGGATAGCTAAAATACGTTGCTTAGCGCGAGCATGATCAAAATAAGATAAATCGCCATCTTGCAAACTTGCAATAAGCTGTGACAATTCTTGCGTTAATAATGCTTTATCTAAGGGCTTCATTGGGCTTCTCTAAAGATATTCTTGCGCTTGGTTGAGGTAACTGGCGAGCAATACATTGGTTGCTAAATCAATTACTGCATATTCAGCAGTGGTTGGGTCTGGATATTGTAAGGCCAGTTGGACCAATTGCTCTAAAGAAATGGCTTGAGGCGCAATTTGACCTTGCAGTAGTGCTTCTAATTCATTCATAAGGCAAATTTAAAATAGCAAAATAAATTATTGTCAGTCTTAGGATTATAGAGTTTTAACCCCAAAAAAGGTGAGTAAATGTGCATCTTTATTATACACATAGTCATTAAAATGGGTTCAAAGCAAGAATATTACAGTTTAATCTGAGTCATAAAAAACAGTTTAAAATTTAATTACATAGCACTTTTCTTCAATAGTGTGCCATTTTAGGCTTTTAAATCAAAGCACTTCAATTAGTGTATGTAGATCAAAAATACACATGACATTTTCAGTCAAGAAGGCGGTGTGATCGCCAGTTTGATGATCAGTAAAACAATAACGCAACGCTTAAAAGTACTAAAGTGTGACGGAGCTTGGGACACAAGCTCCAATAGGATTTTAAAAATTAGGCTTTAGGTTTGTTAAGGCATTTTTTTTCATACACTTTACCGCCAATAGCACCTAAAATCGCGCCACTGATGGTACCAAACACCGGTAAAACACTGCCAGCGACTGCACCAATCAATGCACCTTTTGCTGCCGGAGAAAAACGTGATTTTTTAATTGGGCAACTGCTGTCTTGTGCTTTGTTTTCAGGTTCCTTGTTTGGGTCTTGGTCAAATAAAGTATTTACATCGTTATTGTTGGTCATAGATACCTCTAGTTTTAGCATTATGATTAAAAATGTACATAAACTAGCCTAAAGGGATTTTAAAAGATGTGTGTAAAAAGCACGGTGGTTTTTGTAAATAAATGAAAATCCCCAGCCGAAGCTTGGGGATTGTAATTTTTTCTCAAATTTATTGATTAGCTGTCTTGCTGATTGGTGTTGGCCGTTTGTGGCTCAGGTGCTTGTTGCGCTTTTTCTAACACTTTTAAGAACACATCACGGGGTTGAGCACCAGCAAGGGCGATACGTTGGTCAAACACAAAGAACGGCACACCGGTGACTTTGAGTTGTTCGCGAGCGACTTCTTGGTCAAATTCCACAAAATCTGCAAACTCATTACCATCGAGTAAGTCATCGACTTCCACAGGATTTAAGCCAATACGTGCAGCCACGTCTTCTAAAGTTTCACGTTCGCCAATTTTTAGACCTTGGGTCATATAGCTATAAAATAATGCTTCTTGCGCTTCGTTGCCTAAACCTTTGCTTTGTGCCAAATGAATTAAACGATGGGCATTAAAGGTGTTGCCTGAATTGGCATGTTTCCAATTAAACTCAATGCCTTCGGCTTTGGCCATATCGGCAATATTACGTTGCATTTCTTCGACTTCAGCCAACGTGCGACCATATTTTTGCGCCAAGCGCTCAGTATTAGAAATACTTTGGCTTTGCGGTGCTTCTGGGTCTAATTGATAGCTATGCCAATGGATTTCAAGCTCAATTTCAGCTTCTTTGGCAACCGCTTCTAAACGTTTTTTGCCAATATAGCAAAACGGACATACTACATCTGACCAAATATCTACGCGCATGGACTTTCTCAAATTGTGTTTAGAGCATACATGAGGCTGAAGCATTAAATTTAAAGTTTAAGTCCCACAAAAAAGCCGTTCAGCAGATATTTAAGGCATTGTTGTATGAAAATGCAGCAAAATGTGTATGCTAAAAGTCAATGAAGCAGAGCTGAGGAGTAGACCATGCGTCGCGTTGTAATCATTGTCAGTACGGTGACGGTGCTGATCTTTGCTGCTTTGTTTTATCAATATCGACAACAGCAGCAAGATGTGGCGCAGTTGCATCAATATCAAACCGTTTTATATGAAAAAACCGAACAGTTATATGAAGAAGCTCAAGATTGGCAAAACGCGATTCAATTGACCACTCAAGATTCACGTTTACAAGGCGATTATCGGGTAATGGCTGATTTTCTCTTAAGTTATTTAAAAGACAATGCCGAGGCACGTAATGTGTATTTACGTGAATTAAAAAGCATTGCTTGGGATCAATTTTTACAGGTTAAACGCTTAGATCAAGATAAAAAGCAAAACTATTCACAAACTCAAAGTATGTTAGTCAATGCACGTAGTTTAGCAGTGCAGTATCAAAGCCAAAATGAACAACGCTATGCCCAAGGATTGGCTGAAGCTGAACATTTAAATATTCAAACTCGTTTAAAACAGACCTTAGTTGAGAGTTTAAAATCTCAACAAGATCAAGATATGTATGCAGTGTTTGAATTAGAACAACAAATTTTAGTCAAAGCTGAAGCGCTGTTTGATATTTTAAAAGCGCATCAATGGCAGGCTAAAGATGGACAATTTTTCTTTTATCAAGACCAACCTTTAAAGGATTTTAATCGTTTGTATCAAGAGGTGATTGAATTAAATGGAAAAATTGAGAAAATCAAACAGGGTCATAAAGCTGCGCTAGAGGCAAAATTGTAACGATTTTCTATTGTCAGCAAAGTGTCAAATCTTGTGTTTAGACTCAAATAAAACCTCATCACCATAAGGCAAATCCTATGTATATAGCAGTAGATTTCCCTGATTTTGAACAGCATTATATGGAGTTTATGCAAAGCTCCCAACATCCTAAACTTGAGCGTTTAAATGAATGGGGCAAACAACGTTTTTTCTTGGCCAAATATTTTGATGTGGTTGATGATCAACACGATACCCTACAAATGGTGTTGCATTATCAGCAACAAAAAGTACGACTGAATTTGCGCCAAGCGCCTGAATTTATGCAAAAAGAGGCATATTTAACTTGGCTTAAAGCCCAATTTAGCCAATATATTGTTTAGTGGTCTGGCTTTTGCATATAGGCTAATTTTAAATTTAGTCAGCCAATATGCAACGACTTTGGATTAAACAGCCCTTAGCTGTATTTAGCGCAAATGACCTAGACGCCAGTCAAGGCATTGTGATTGAAGGTACACAGATTGTAGAAGTACTTGGACGCGGGCAAGTGCCAAGTCAAGCTTGTGATGCGGTGATTGATGCCAAAGATTGGGTGATTACCCCGGGGCTGATCAACAGCCATCACCATTTTTATCAAACCCTCACCCGTGCGTGGGCGCCTGTGGTCAATGCACCACTTTTTCCGTGGTTACAAAACTTATATCCAGTATGGGCACGTTTAACCCCTGAACAATTGCATGTAGCGACTCAAGTGGCTTTAGCAGAATTATTACTCTCGGGCTGTACCTTTGCCGCTGACCATCATTATTTATTTCCGGCGCAATTGCATGATGCGATTGATATTCAAGTGGACGCAGCACAGGCTTTAGGTTTACGCGTGATGCTGACTCGTGGGTCAATGAGTTTGGGGCAAAATGAAGGTGGTTTACCGCCACAGCATACAGTGCAACAAATGCAGGTGATTTTAGACGACAGCCAACGTTTGGTTGAGCGTTATCATCAACGCGGAGCGGGGGCGATGGTGAATATTGCACTTGCACCGTGTTCGCCTTTTTCGGTGACGCGTGACATTATGCGTGAAAGTGCAAGTATGGCACAAAGCTTAGATGTACGACTACATACCCATTTAGCCGAGACCTTAGACGAAGAGCAATTTTGTTTACAGCGCTTTGGCATGCGTACTGTAGATTACTTAGAAGATGTGGGTTGGCTGCAAAAACGCACTTGGTTAGCGCATGGGATTCATTTTAATGCACAAGAAATTTCCCGTTTGGGACAAGCTGAAGTGGGGATTTGTCATTGCCCACACTCTAATATGCGTCTGGCTTCTGGCATCTGCCCAAGCTTAGATTTAATAGACGCTGGTGCCAAAATTGGCTTAGGTGTAGATGGTTCAGCCTCAGGTGATGCTTCCAACTTAATCTTAGAAGCACGCCAAGCGTTGTATTTACAACGGCTAAAATATGGTGCAGAAAAAATTACCCCACAACTGGCGCTGGGTTTTGCAACCACAGGTTCGGCAGAAATTTTAGGTCGCTCGCAAGATTTAGGTCAAATTCAAGTGGGTTATCAAGCCGATTTGGCCTGTTACCGTTTGGATGAGCTGAAGTTTTCTGGCAGCCATGACCCAATTGCTGCTTTGTTACTCTGTGGTGCAGATCGTGCGGATGCTGTGATGGTCGCAGGGCAGTGGCGTGTACGAGAGGGTCAGATTCAAGGTCTTGATCTTGAAAAACTCAAATACCAACATCGCCGTGCTGCCACAGCGTTGATGAAGGCTTAAACCGATGTGTTCAACTTCACTTTGATCGGTTAGATGTGTTCTAGCGTATAAAATGGCATATATCTTGCTCTTTTGCTTATTAAGTCAGTTGCGCAAAGCAACATGCAACATAATGAGATAAGGATCAGGGCAAAATATGAATAATTCTAAAAATATTTCCCCCGAACATGAGTTTTTGGGCGTGGGCACCAGTTTGACGTATGGCCTACAGCACGTTTTGACCATGTATGGTGGTATTGTCGCGCCACCTTTAATTGTCGGGATTGCAGCAGGTTTAACGGGTGCACAAATTGGGTTATTAATTACTGCCTCATTGTTTGTAGGTGGTTTAGCCACTTTGTTACAAACACTTGGTATCAAGTACTTTGGCGCGCAGTTACCGTTAGTGCAGGGAGTTTCTTTTGCTGGTGTTGCCACCATGATTGGGATTGCCACCACAGGCGGCGGCTTTAATGCCATTTTAGGCGCAGTGCTTGCATCTTCCATTATTGGTTTATTGATTGCACCATTTTTTGCCAAAATTATTCGCTTTTTTCCACCTGTAGTCACAGGCTGTGTCATCACCATTATTGGTTTATCGCTGCTGCCTGTAGCAGTACGTTGGACGATGGGCGGTAATAGCAATGCACCTGATTGGGGCTCATTGCAAAATATTGGTTTGGCGGCCATGACTTTGGGTATTTTATTGTTACTTAGTCGTTTTGGTTCGGAGTCTGTTCGTCGTACAGGGATTTTACTGGCCATTGTGATTGGCAGTATGTTGGCTTATGTCTTAGGCTTTGGTGATTTTTCTAAAGTGGGTGATGGGGCTTGGTTTGCTGTGCCTGAGTTTTTAGGTTTTGGTATGCCAACCTTTCATTTATCAGCGATTTTAGCTATGACTATTGTCATGATTGTAACCTTAACTGAAACCACTGCAGATATTATTGCTGTAGGTGAGATTGTGGGCACAGAGGTTGATGATAAACGTATTGCCGATGGTTTACGTGCCGATATGTTATCGTCTGCGATTGCGCCATTTTTTGGTACTTTTATGCAAAGTGCCTTCGCACAAAATGTAGGTTTAGTCGCCATTACAGGGGTAAAAAGTCGTTTTGTGGTGGCAGCGGGCGGTTTAATTTTGGTATTTTTAGGTTTACTCCCAATTATGGGGCGTTTAATTGCCGCAATTCCAACCCCTGTCTTAGGCGGTGCTGGTTTGGTTTTATTTGGGGTGGTCGCAGCAAGTGGTATTCGTACTTTAGCCAAGCTCGATTATAGCCAGCAAAAAAACCTGATTATTGTCGCAACCTCTTTGGCTGCAGGTATGATTCCTATTATTGATCATTCATTTTATGCACAATTTCCAGTATGGTTTAAAACCTTGTTCCACTCAGGCATTAGTGCTACCTGTGTGATGGCAATTTTACTCAATATTTTATTTAATCATCTAAGTTTTGGACGCAAAATCTTACCCGATCAGCCACAAATTGGCGCTTTAGCTAAACATGAACATTAATCTATAAATAAAAAAAAGGATGGCTTAAGCCATCCTTTTTAACGCTTAAAATTAAGCAAATTTCTTTTTAAACCAAGAAAAAATAGATTTTTTCTCTTCAGCAGCATCAGCTTTTACGTCAGCGGTTTTTTCAGCAGCTTCTGTTGCAATTTCTGCTTTTTCAAGCGTTACTTTTTCTTCAAGAGCAACAGTTTCAGCAGCCGCTTGTGTTGCAATTGCTTGAGTTTTTGCTTGAGTAGTTGCATCAACTTTAGCGACAACTGCTTCTTTAGCTGCAACTGTTTTTTCAGTAGCAACTTGCTGAGCGAAAAGCGCTTTTTCTATAGTCGCATCTTTAACTTCAGCAGTTTTTACCATTGCTGCATCTTTTGCTGCTAATGTTTTAGCAACTACAACATCTTTAGTTGCAATTGTGCCCAACACAACAGCATCTTTGGTGCTTACAGCAGCGTCTTTCACCGCAGTACCTGCTTGAGCTGCATCAGTTTTAACGTGTTGCAATTGTTGGGTTACAGTTTGCTTTAAGGTTACAGGGGCAACAGCGGTATTTTGTGCCATTGCTGCTGTTGAGCCTGCGACTAAAGAAAATGCTAAAACTGCTTTGATTGCGTCCATAACCGTCACTCTAAAAAGATAAAAAAATCAAAAGGTGATATTAACGCCAAAATTTAACCACGTGATGACTGCTTCAGATTAAATGCAATTTTTGTGTGAAAATTAATCTAATTTAACAATGTTATAACAAACTAGATATAAAAAAATCCCCCGCCTAAAGCGAGGGAGTTTTGATCTTTAAAACTTAAACACGTTCAATAATGGTCGCAATACCTTGACCTACACCAATACACATGGTGGCTAAACCAATCTGTGTATCTTGTTGTTCCATGACATTGAGTAAAGTCGTGGTGATGCGTGCACCTGAGCAACCCAATGGGTGACCGAGCGCGATTGCACCGCCATTTAAATTGACAATATCTTGCTTTTCATACAAATCTAAACCTTTAAGCACCGATAAACCTTGTGCTGCAAAGGCTTCGTTTAGCTCAACAGTTTGAATATCGTTGATGGATAAACCGGCACGTTTAAGGGCTTTTTGCGTTGCAGGGACAGGACCATAGCCCATGGTTGCTGCATCACAACCTGCAACTGCCATCGAGCGAATCACAGCGCGTGGTTTTAAGCCTAAAGCTTGAGCGCGTTCAGCCGACATCAATAACATGGCAGATGCACCATCGGACAAAGCAGATGATGTTGCTGCAGTCACTGTACCGTTTTTCGGATCAAATACAGGGCGTAACGAACGGAAGGTTTCAATATTGGCATCAGGACGAATCACTTCATCTTGATCACACAAGATTTTAAAGCCATCGGCATTATGACCTTCAATACCCACAATCTCACGATCAAAACGACCAGCTTGGGTGGCAGCCCATGCACGTTGATGAGAATTGACACCAAACTGATCTTGTTCTTCACGGCTAATATTAAACTGACGACCTAAAAGTTCGGCAGTTAAGCCCATCATATTAGAAGCTTTAGCGAAGTATTTTGATGATTCAGGGCTAATATCAATGCCATGCGTCATGGGTACATGACCCATATGCTCAACACCGCCAATGATGAAGATTTCACCTTGATTGGTGGCAATTTGCGCCGCTGCGGTATGAATCGCTTGCATAGATGAACCACACAAACGGTTGATGGTTTGACCTGCAACAGTTTTTGGTAGTTCAGCCAGCAAAGCTGCATTACGGGCAATGTTAAAGCCTTGCTCGAGGGTTTGGCCTACACAGCCCCAAATCACGTCTTCAACTTCGTTGACGTCAAATTGGTTACGAGCAACGAGGGCACGAATGAGTTCTGCCGATAAACGCTCTGCGCGTACATTGCGGAACATGCCGTTTTTGCTTTTGCCCATGGCAGTACGAACGCCATCAACGATGACAACGTCACGAGGATTTAAAGTAGCCATTGGTGTCGCTCCTTAACCGTAAAATTTCTTGTTATTGGCTGCCATATCACGCAGCATTTGTGGGGCTTCATAGCCCTTACCTAAGTGTGCATATTTATCACATAGCGCCACGTATTCTGCAACACCGAGCTGGTCGATGTAACGGCATGGACCACCACGGAATGCAGGGAAGCCCACACCCATAATCATCGCCATGTCTGCTTCGGCAGGGGTTGCCACAATATTGTCTTCTAGGCAGCGCACAGTTTCGTTACAGAAGGTGACCATCATACGATCAATGATTTCATGTTCATCAAATTCACGTTTTTCAGCAGCCACACTTGGTGCAATGATATCGTATGCAGTTGGGTCAACGGTTTTGGCTTTTTTACCTTTTTTATCAAGTTCATACTTATAAAAACCAACATCATTCTTTTGACCTAAACGATTGGCTTTATACAACAACTCAATCGAACCAGTAAAATCAGGTTTCATACGATCAGGGAAACCTTCGGCCATCACTTCTGCACCATGTACGCCGGTATCAATACCGACAACGTCCATCAGGTAAGCAGGACCCATTGGCCAACCAAAGTTGTGCATCACTTTGTCGATTTGCTGGAAATCTGCGCCATCACGTACCAATTGGTCAAATGCACCAAAATACGGGAATAACACACGATTGACTAAAAAGCCCGGGCAGTCATTCACTACAATTGGGGTTTTACCCATTTTTTGTGCCAAAACAACAGTGGTCGCAATCGCTTCAGGTGAAGTTTTTTCACCACGAATGACTTCAACCAACGGCATGAGTGGCACTGGGTTAAAGAAGTGCATACCGACAAAGTTTTCAGGACGTTCAAGACCTTCGGCTAAGCGAGTAATAGAGATGGTTGAAGTGTTTGAAGCAATGATGGTATTTGACCCAACTTTGCTTTCTGTTTCACGTAACACAATATCTTTAATTTTTGGATTTTCTGTGACCGCTTCAATCACAATATCCACGTCTTTAAATTCGTCATAACCCAAAGTTGGACGGATACGCGCTAAAGTTTCACCCATTTGTAACGGCTTCATTTTTTTGCGTTCAACTTGCTTGGTCAGCAATTTGGTTGCTTCTTCCATACCTAAGGCAAGTTGTGGATTACCAATATCTTTCATGATAATTGGCGTGCCTTTACTGGCAGCTTGGAAGGCAATCCCACCACCCATGATGCCTGCGCCAATCACTGCAGCTTGCTTAACAGGGTGAGCGCCTTTTTCATACTTTTTAGACGTCTTTTTCACTACTTGGTCATTTAAGAACAATCCAATCAGCGCTTCTGATTGTGCAGTGATGGCAGCTTTAGCAAAGGCTTTGGCTTCTTCAGTTAAAGCCTCATCACGCTTTAAGCTTGAGCCTTTTTCTAAAGCATCAAGCAATAATTTTGGAGCAGGGTATTGGCTTGGTTTGGCTTTTGCAAACACCACAGCTTTGGCTGCATTAAATGCCATGATTTGTTCAATTGCATTTAATTTTACAGGCTCTAATTTTTCTTGGCGTTTGGCTTTCCAATCTAAACGACCATTGATGGCTTGCTTAACTAAATCAAGCGCTGCATCTTGTAGCTGATCATGTGCTACAACCGCATCAACAGCACCTTCTTTGAGTGCTGCTGCGCCTTTGCGTGGTGCTGAAGTGGCAATCCAGTCAATGGCGTTATCTACACCAATCACACGGCTTAAACGCACTGTACCGCCAAAACCTGGAATTAAACCAAGCTTCACTTCAGGTAAGCCCACTTGTGCTTTATCTGACATGACACGATAGTCACAGACCAAGCACATTTCAAAACCACCACCTAAGGCCACACCATTAATGGCAGCCACTTTAGGCATGTCTAAATCTTCAAATGCATTGAATGTTTTATGCAGTGCTAACACCCAATCCACAATTGCATCTTCGCCTGCGGCAAAGGTGGTACCAAATTCAGTAATATCAGCACCGACAATAAAGGTCGGTTTCGCTGAAGTTACAATCAGACCTTGTACACTTTGATCGGCTTTTACAGCGTCAATCGCAGCTTGAAAGTCATCAATAGTTACACGGTTAAATTTGTTGACCGACTCACCTTGTAAGTCAAAGCGGAATTCTGCAATTCCGTCCGTTAGCATTTGGACGGTAATGGCATTGCCAGCGTGGATCATGCCTGATCTCCTTTATTTTGGAGGACTTTTTAAGTTAATGTTATGAAGTAGGTGCATATAGTCCTGTGCACCTGAAACCTGCCTCATCTTACGATAACTTTATGTCAAAAAAACATCACAAGTTGTATCTAGTCGTGACGCTAGGGTCATCTATTTTGTGGTCAGTGTGCTTAAGGTAAATTTTATCGATTGCACATCAATATTATTAGCTGTCACAAAAAGAGCACTTGGCAATTGCAATTTTTGAATATAAAGCTATCTAGGTGTAAGCAATAATGGTACTTTTTTCAAGTGTTTTTATTTTTTGTTTGGCTTTGTTATAAAAATTAAGCATCTACACTCAAAGTAATTGCTCTTTTATCAGTTGCATCTTTATTGAGCTTTGAATACTCAGTTAATATGTTTGACTCTAATGCTGAATAAAGAAGATGACTTTATGAAAAACATAATAAGTAAAACTTTAGTGATTGTGCCAGTACTATTAATCAGTTCAATGAGCTTTGCAGATTGTGATGGAGATTTAAATCAAACTGATTTAAATATGTGTACCGCACAAGAATATAAAAAAGCAGATCAAAAGCTCAATAAGCTGTATCAAGCCTATACCGCCAAATTGAGCAGCGCTGAGCGTAAACAATTTACCGCGATTCAAAAATCTTGGGTCAACTATAAAGACAAAGATTGCCAATACGCTGCCCAAAATTATAAAGATGGCTCTATTTATCCATTACTCATCAACAGCTGTTTAACCGAGAAAACTGAAGATCGTATTGATGATCTAGAAGATTACTTACAAGAAGCAAATCGCTAATTGAATTGTAAAAAGACCACCTTACATAGGTGGTCTTTTTATTTAAGTTGCTTGAAAATGACCATTTTGATAATCAAGATGTAAGTCAAATACATCTGGATGTTGTAAAAAATAAAGTGCCAATACAGGTTCAAGTTCGGTACGGATTTTACGGCCTAAATGGCGTGCCCCATAACGAATATCATGATCTTGATAAAAGTAAGCTTTGGCGGCATCAGTTAAATGTACTTGGCGTTTTTGATGCTGTAAGCGTTGATTGAGTTTGGTCAGTTCAATCTCGACCAGACGTGGCAGTGCATCATCTTGTACAGGTTGATAATGCAAAGTGCGATCAATCCGGTTTAAAAATTCAGGGTCGAATTTACGGCGCATGACTTTTTCAATAATTGTTTGCGTAGGGACACGTTTTAAGCACACGTCTTGCATTTTTTTAGGTAAAAAATTGAGTTTATCTAAATATTGCTGTGCGGCTTGCGCACCGACATTACTGGTCATAAAAATCATGCAATTACGAAAATCAATAGTTTTAGTGCCAGCAGTGAGGGTGAGTTTGCCAGTATCTAACACATTCATTAGGCCGCGTAAGACTTCATTAGAGGCTTTTTCAAGCTCATCAAATAACATAAT
This sequence comes from uncultured Acinetobacter sp., assembly GCF_947626835.1. Classification (GTDB taxonomy): domain Bacteria; phylum Pseudomonadota; class Gammaproteobacteria; order Pseudomonadales; family Moraxellaceae; genus Acinetobacter. Next base: position 21,409 of record NZ_CANQTS010000023.1, read on the forward strand.
CCCCGGGCGGGTATGGCTGCCTGCAATAGCAGTTTCATCAAATAAACTATGTCCTTCTTTAGAGCCCACATAACCCGGCGGCGCACCGGTTAAGGCTGCGGCATAATGTTCTTGTGCTAGGGTGTTCATATCAATCCGACAAAATGCATCGGCACGTCCATAAATCGCCTCGCTAATTAAGCGCACCGTTTCGGTTTTCCCCACCCCTGTAGGCCCAAGCATGAGGGTGACTGATAAAGGACGTTCAGGATTAGAGAAATCGGCTTTAACCACATGCAACATTTTTTCAATTTCATTGAGTGCTGCATCTTGCCCAATAATGCGTTCACGCAGCTTTTGCATGACTTGGATTGGTTCAAAATGAAAACGCGGTTTACCAATTAAGCGGTCTTTTTCTGAAATGCTATGGCTAGATGTAGCAGGCTGAATAATATGCATGGCATGCGAAGATTGCGTCATAACATGAGTTCCCTAAAGCAGAACTTAAGCATAGCAAAAATGCAGCATGATCAACATCACTTGGGCTGCCAAGCTACATTAATCTGCTTGAAAATCAGCAATTGATCATTACATTATGCAGAATACAGATTGCCAAGCCATAGGTTAATTGTGAACGCACATGCCCGTCCTCATATCGAAAAAATCTTAGCCCATATGACCACCTTGCCGGGGGTGTATCGTATGTTGGGTAAAGATGGTGAATTGCTATATGTAGGTAAAGCCAAAAATCTTAAGAATCGTGTTTCAAGTTATTTTGTAAAAACCATTGAGCATCCTAAAACGCAAGCGTTGGTGAGCCGAATTTACGATATTGAAACCTTGGTGGTGCGCTCTGAAACCGAAGCTTTATTGCTTGAGCAAAATCTAATTAAGCTGCATCGTCCGCCGTATAACATTATGCTGCGTGATGATAAATCTTATGTGTATATTTATATTTCAGCCGATAAACCGTATCCAAGAATTGCCAGTGGCCGTGGTAAGGGCAAGCACCAAGCTGGAAAATTCTTTGGACCTTATCCAAGTGCAGTCAATGCCAAAGATACTTTGTTGGTCCTACAAAAACTGTTTAATGTACGCCAATGTGAAAACAGCTATTTTGCCCAACGTAAACGCCCGTGTTTGCAGTATCAAATTAAACGCTGTAGTGCGCCGTGCGTAGGGTTAATTTCGCCTGAAGAGTATCAACAAGACGTAGCCAACTCGTTACGCTTTTTACAAGGTGACACCAAAGAACTCAATCAAGAACTGATTCAAAATATGGAAGCCGCCGCCGAAGCCTTAGAGTTTGAAAAAGCAGTGTTTTATCGCGATCGTTTAGCCTTATTGCGTGATGTGCAAGCCAATCAAGCCATTTATAAAATTAAAGGCGAAGCCGATATTTTAGCGATTGCCTATCAAGCTGGGGTGACCTGTGTGCAGATTATGCATGTACGTAACGGTAAAATGCTGGGAGGAAAAAGCTATTTCCCGGATATGCAAGGCGATGATTTAGGACAAATGCTGAATGACTTTATGGCCAATTTTTACTTTCAAGTGGCTGATGAAGTACCCTCAGAGTTAATAGTGAATGTTGAGTTGCCTGATGTAAAAGAGTTAGAGCAAGCCTTGAGTCAGCATTTTGATAAGAAGATTCAGATTAAACATAAAGTGCGTGAAACCCGTGCCGAATGGCAAGAATTGGCACAAATGAACGTGCAACATGGTATTAAGGTACAGCTTGCCAATCATTTACAGCTTCATGAGCGTTTTCATCAGCTTGAGCAAGTGTTACAACGTGCTGTAGATCGGATTGAGTGTTTTGATATCTCGCATACCATGGGCGAGGCGACCATTGCCTCTTGTGTGGTGTTTGATCGTGGGGGGATGCGCAAACGTGATTATCGTCAATTTAGTATTGAAGATATTACCGAAGGCGATGATTATGCCGCCATGCGCCAAGCCTTAACCCGACGTTACAGCAAACATATGTTACCCGATGTACTTCTGATTGATGGCGGTAAAGGGCAATTGAATATGGCCATGCAAGTGATGCAGGATTTAGGTTTAAGTGACCAGGCCTTTTTGGTGGGCGTGTCTAAAGGTGAGGGGCGTAAACCAGGCTTGGAAACCTTACATTTTACCGATGGGCGTAAAGCACAATTGCCTGAAGATCATAAAGCCTTGCATTTAATTCAGCAGGTACGTGATGAAGCACATCGTTTTGCCATTACCAAACATCGTGCCAAACGCGATAAACGCCGCAGCTCTTCGGTCTTAGAAGCCATTCCGGGTTTAGGACCAAAGCGGCGTCGTGATTTACTGACCCATTTTGGTGGCATTCAAGGCGTGCTTAAAGCCTCGGAAAAAGACTTAAGTTTAGTGCCAGGTTTAGGCGCAGTCTTGGCACGTACCATTTATAAAGTCTTACATGAATAAGCTTGACTCAGTAGGTAGCCGCGCATTTCCGCTAGTGACACTGTAGCGCATTTCGTATAAAGTGGCGCTATTCACACGAAAAAACCAAAATTATTGGCTGGTTTGATGTTCAAACTGGGGAAACGTTGGCGGTGTCTATGACAACAGGTCGTATCCTGAATATTCCTAATATCTTGACCTTAGCGCGTATTGCGCTGATCCCTGTATTTTTGTTGGTGGTGTATTGGCCAACTGCTGCGGGTGCAGACGGTCATGACGGTAGCATGACGCGCCATATTATACTCACTGCGATTTTTGTGATTGCTGCGGTCACCGATTGGTTTGATGGCTATTTGGCGCGTACTTTAAATCAAACCTCGGCCTTTGGACGTTTTTTAGATCCTGTAGCGGACAAACTCATGGTCGCTGCGGCATTGATTGTTTTGGTGCAATGGCAACCGACCATTTCTATGGCTTTTGCTGCGATTGTGATTATTTCACGCGAAATTACCGTATCGGCTTTGCGTGAGTGGATGGCGGAACTCGGTGCACGTACCAATGTGGCAGTATCTAAGGTGGGTAAATACAAAACTGCATTTCAGATGATTGCAATTTCGGTATTTTTACTCAATTGGCCACCGCTTGAAACCTTAGCCTATTTATTATTGTACACCGCAGTGATTTTAACCCTGTGGTCGATGTTTATTTACCTAAAAGCCGCATGGCCGTACTTAAAACAGCCTTAAAATCAAAGCTCCTCCTTGAGGGGCTTTTTTTTGTCGATTAAAATTAAATTTAATCAAAGTATTTAGTTAGCTATGGGTTTCTTCATCACCATCATCTTCAAAGGTTTTGGCGATTTTTTCAATATTTAAACTTTTAGCCATGGCATCAAAAATTTCTTTATACACCCCATCTTGATGGTATAGCGCGTCATGTTCGCCGTGTTCGGCAATCAGGCCGTCCTTCATGACATAGGTATAATCGGCATCAATGATTTGCGACAAACTATGTGAAATAATAATCACGGTACGCCCTTGTTTAATTTCATCTAAACTTTGCTTAATTTGCTCGGTGGCAATGGCATCTAAACTTGCTGTAGGCTCATCCAAGAAAATAATCGGTGGATTTTTTAAAAACATACGTGCAATGGCAATGCGTTGTTGCTGCCCACCAGAGAGCATTAAGGCATCGCTATGATAACCATCGGGCAGTTGTAAAATTTGTTCATGAATCGAAGCTTTTTGCGCAGCCAAATACACTTCTTCATCTAGTGCATTGGTTTTACCGTAACGAATATTGTCAAAAATAGAGCCTTGGAAAATATGATTTTTTTGCAGCACCAAGCCAATTTGATCACGTAAATATTGGGTATCTATGTCATTAATATCCACGCTATCGAGTTGAATGGCGCCATTTTGCGGCAGATAAAATTTATCTAACAAGCTAATTAATGTTGATTTTCCTGCACCGGATAAGCCCACTAAAGCGGTAATTTTATTCGGTTGAATCGTCATTGAAATATCTTTTAAAGCATGATGACCATTGGGATAAAAGAAATTGACATTCTTGAGTTGGAACTCGCCACGAATCACAGGCTTGAGCGCACCACTGGCTTCAATTTCATCATCGGCTTCTAAAATTTTAAAGAAGCTTTCGGAATAAATCATCGCATCATTGACTTCATCATAAATACGATGCAAAGAGCGAATCGGCGCGGAGACATTATTAAATAACAACACATGGTACATAATCATCCCAATGCTCATTTGTCCATCCAGCACAAAATAGGCGGTTAGGATGATAATCAGTACAATGCCAATTTGTTCAATAAAGGTTTTTAAACCATCAAAAATAAAACTGGTTTGTCGGGTATGCATCTGATTTTCAGTCAATTCACGCTGTAAACTCAGTTGCTTAGTCGCTTCAATACTTTCGCGGTTAAATGATTTAATGACAGTAATGGAGTTAATAATACTTAAAATGCCTTGGCTTTTTTTCTCACGTCCATCGCGTAGGTTACGCCGCCAACCGCCTAGTTTTTGTGCCTGTTTATAAGTCAGCCAAAAATAAATGGGCACAATCGCGGTTGCCACTAAGCCAACATAGACATTCGCATAATACATTAAACCCAATGCTACAATTGCACTGGTAAATAGCGGTAAAATATCAATAAAAAAGATTTGTACTAAACGGGTTAAAGAGCCAATCCCCCGATCAATACGGGTTTGCAATTTGCCTGCTTGGTTATTGTCTTGATTAAAAAAGGCCAAACGATAGGTCAAAAACTTTTCAATAATGCCTTGTGCTAAATCTTGTGAGACTAAGATTTTAAGTTTTTCACCATAAAATTTTTGCCCAAATTGCACCAAAGCGCTAATGATTTCTTTACTGAGTAAAATCACGGAAATAGTGATTAAAATATGCCAACCGGCTTCTAAACCTAAGCCTTGTTTCAATAAAGCATCAATTTGATCGACAGCGTATTGCAAGGTCAATGCGTTGACCTGCGCGGTAAATGCGCCAATAAAGGTTAAGGCAAGTGTTGCCATGACCAATAATTTATACGGCTGCACAAAAGGACGCAGTTTCTGAAACAGTTGCCATAAATTCATAACGACAAACTTTTATTGTTGTAAAGTCCTGTTAAGTGTAGCGAGATTTTTAAGACAAACTTGTTGAAAAATTGTCAAAAACAATGCCCATGTTGCATGGGCATATTCTTGAGATTTAGCCTTTTTGTGAGTCGAGTGCTAAGAATTTTTGTTCAATCAGTGCCGCATTTTCTTGTAATATTTCAATGACCTTTTGCAAATTAACAAATTCAAAGCGATTTTTAGAACCTAATAAAGTTAAGGCCAAAGGTGGTTCTTTACTTGAGAATTTAACTGGTACAGACAGTCCTGCAATATGGGGATCAAGCTCACCATTGGAAAAATAATAACCTTGTTTTTTGATCTTTTTCATTAAGCTTAGAAATTCTTCTTCGCTTTGCGCAAAATGAACCTCAGCCAATTGAGTGGCAAAGCGTTGGTAATAATCTAAAATTTGTTGTTTAGGTAAATGTGAAATCATCACTTTAGGCGATGAACCTACAAATACCGGACGTGGGCAACCTCGACCATACGAATATAAATGCATGTTTTTAAAAACTTCGTCATGAATGTCGATACATGAGTCGTGGTTTAAATGGGTAAGTAAACAAGAAAATTCAGTGCGCTCTACCATCTCTTTCATAAAAGGAATACTCACCTGTACCAAAGGGTCGGTGGTACGTGAAATATAATCCAGTACGGCAATTTTTGAACCTAAGGTATAATCGCCTGAGGTGCCACTTAAACGGAGTAATAGTTCTGCCGAAACCAATTCTTTTAAGTAACGATAACTGGTCGGTTTGGATAAGCCTAGTTCGGTACTGATCACATCCACATTAATGACAGGACGTTGGATCGAAAATAGATCTAAGACAGTTAAAATCTTACCAAAACTAGAAAGCGCCATAATCACCTGCGTCTATAAACATGAGCAACCTATCAACAGCCGATTACTTTACATGAAAAATAGCCATAGCAGGCAGTGCTTTAGCAATCCGCTACAATTGAAGTTAAGCTCAAATGAGACAGCATTAGCCTTTAAGCGAATATGTTAAACATGAATCAAAATCAAATTCTTAACATAAGAGATTTAAAATTAAAAATTGGCAAAAGCTGCGCAAAAATACACACAACAAACGGTTGCTGATTAAAGCAGCAATAAAAAAGCACCCAAAGGTGCTGATTTGATATTTAAGGATTTACGCCTTGTGGATCGCGATACCAACTTTCAATAAACAAGGCCGCTGCCATGCTGTCGGCAGAGATATGTTTACCACGACCTGTGGCCTGATAATGCTCTAATTCATCGCGTGCTTCACGTGTGGTTAAGCGCTCATCGACCATTAAGGTTTCAATATTGGTTTGATGACGCAACCGACGGGCAAATTTACGTGCTCGTGCTGAAAGTTCAGACTCGGTATCATCCATATTTAAGGGTAAACCCACCAAAAATAAGTTAGGTTGATACTGTTTGACGATTTTAAGTAGATTGTCCCAATTGGGAATCCCATCGCGCATTGGAAATAAGGCAAGGGGATTGCTACTTTCAATCAAGGATTGACCCACGGCCATGCCCATTTTTTGTGTACCAAAGTCAAAAGCCATAATCATATGGGGCTGGTTTAAATCAGGCATGTCCAATCTCAGAAGATAACCAAGTGCGGTCAAGGCCCATTTTTTTATAGGCAGCGTCCCAACGCTCGGCATAAGGTAGGTTAAAAATTAAATCCATGTCGGAATCACACACCAACCATTCGCCACGGCTCAGTTCTTGCTCTAGCTGGTTTTTATCCCAACTGGCATAACCTAAGGCAATTTGATAACTTCCCACGCCTTGGTTGTGTGCAATGGCATCTAAAATATCTTTAGAGGTGGTAATACATACGTTTTCACCCACTGCTACCGAAGAATGCCAAGTGGGCTGACCAGTATGTAATACAAAGCCTGCTTCAGGGCGCAATGGGCCGCCTTGTAACACCTCATGTGGGTGAACATGGTCGGCAGTAATATCAAGGTCATGCAGTAACTCTTTAACCTGAATACCTGCTGGGCGATTAATAATAATGCCTTGTGCACCCTCTGCATCATGCCGTGCCAGATAAATGACTGTATGTGCAAAAAAGTCATCCGCCAAATCCGGTGGGGCAATCAGGCAACGGTGGGTCAAATATTGTTTATTTGGCAATGCGGCAATGCTCCTTTTTTGCGTACTGCTTTATATTGAAGTTACTCGACTTAGTGCAATAAACCAATGACTTTTTGTATTTTTCCATTAAAGTGCTTGGAATTTTAACTGCCGCAATTGCTTGGCATGTTGCAAGGTGGTGTCATTAATTTCAATGCCGCCAGTCATACGTGCCAACTCTAAAATTCGTGCCTGTTCATCAAGCTCAAAAATGGTACTACTTGCTGGATCAGTTTGCTGTTTTTGCACCAACAAATGTTGATCTGATTGTGCAGCCACTTGTGCTTGATGGGTAATACATAAAATTTGTACATGCTTGGCTAAATCCGCCAATAATCTTCCCACAATTTCGGCTGTGCCACCGCTAATTCCGACATCAATTTCATCAAACACTAAAATTTCAGCATCGGTTTTTTCTGCATTCATCACTTGCATGACCAAGGCAATACGTGACAATTCACCACCAGAGGCAATTTTAGCAAGTGGTTGCGCCGGCATACCTTTATTGGCGGTAAATAAAAGCTGGATCAGGCTTAAACCTTCAGCATTTGCTTGTTCTAAGGCTTCAAATTTAAACTCAAAACGTGCTTCTGGCAGTGCCAAAGGTTTGACATTTTCGGTGAGCTTTTGCGCTAAAGGTACAGCAGCTTCACGGCGCAATTGGTCAAGCACTTGCGCCTGTTGCATAAAGCTGTGTTCGGCTGCTAACACTTGTTCGGCTAAAGTTTCAGGGTCTTCAAGTTGTTGTAATTGCGCTAACTCATCTTGCCACGTTTGGTAATCTTGCTTTAAATCTTCAGGTAAAGTGCGATATTTACGCGCTAAACGGTGAAAACTTTCCAACAAAGTATTTAATTCTTGCATGCGTTCGGGGTCAAAACTCTGCCGATCTAAAAATTGACGCAAGCTCGATGTGGCATCTTCCATTTCGCTTTGAGCATTCAGTAGTGAGTTATAAATCTGACCCAATTGTTCACTACGTCCAGCATGATCTTCTAAACGACGAATAATACTGCCCAATTCTTGATTTAAATTTTGTTCGGCATCATCTAAAGCAGTTAAGGCATAACCACAATCTTGCATAATACTTTCATGATGACTTAGACGATCAAATTCTTGTTCAATCTCGGCATAATCAAGTTGTGTTAGTTCTTCAAGTTCTTCAAGTTGCAACTCTAAGGTGGCAATACGCTGCAACCGTGTGGCTTGGGCATCAAGTGCGGCTTGATGCTGACGAATGGTTTTTTGCCATGTTTGGTAGGCTTCACGTACTTGCTGAGCCGGCGTTTGCAACTCGCTATAGCGGTCAAGCCAATGTTTTGGATAAGGTTGTTCGAGTAATTGTTGTTGGCTATGTTGGCTATATAGTTGCACCAATAAGCGCCCGAGTTCTTTTAGCTCAGTTAAGCTACTTGGACGACCATTGATCCATGCTTTGGAGCGACCTGTAGCAAAAATCACTCGACGTAAATGAATCTCACCTGAATCATCGGCAAGTTCGTGTTGGGTGAGCCAACGTGCTTCAGGGCTATCTTCTTGATAACTAAAAACCGCAGTGACATCGGCTTTATCACAGCCAAAACGTACATAATTGGTATCGGTACGCTCACCTAAGCAGGCCGACAATGCATCAAGCAGCAAGGATTTACCTGCACCTGTTTCACCAGTTAAGACATTAAAACCACTGTTGACATCAAGGGCAAGGCGTTCAGCTAAAGCAAAATTGATCAGAGTTAAATGTGTCAGCATACACCCATCCAGGCTGCAAAAATGAGATAGAAATCTTCAACTTTGTTAGGTCATCACTCAAGTTTTTTTCTAAGATGACGTAAAACTTCATAATTCTATATTAAATTAAATGCGAAAATACAATTTAAGTTGTTTAAGTGTATTTGATTGCTAGCATGACTTGGCTGAATCTATGTAAATGCCAGCCAAGCCTTTTGGCAGTGAAACTTTGCATTGGGGCAACAGATGAATTGATTAGTTGTAAGCGCAGAATTACACTAAGCTCACTGTAATATTAGAACATACTATCTTTGGAGAAAAAGCATGTCAGCTCAGTTTGACCATGTATCAGTTGTAAAAAAATCAAATGTTTACTTTGGCGGCTTATGCATTAGCCATACCGTACAATTTGCCGATGGAACAAAAAAAACGCTAGGTGTGATTTTACCTACATCACAAGCTCTAACTTTTGAAACACATGCGCCAGAGCGTATGGAAATTGTTTCAGGTGAATGCCGTGTACAAATTGCCGAGAGCACTGAAAGTGAATTGTTCCGCGCGGGTCAATCTTTTTATGTACCGGGCAATAGCTATTTTAAAATTGAAACTGACGAAGTGCTTGATTACGTGTGCCACTTTGAAGGCTAATCAAGCAATTTTACAGTGAATCAGTTAAACTGTATTCATTAAAATCCTGTGAGGTGTACTTTGCAGGATTTTTTGTTTTTTGCATTATCACCGTTAAATTTTGAGGTCGTTCATGGCTAAATTAGAATATTTTTATGGCGTTCACTCAGTGGAGTCATTGTTAGAGCTTGAGCCTGAACGGGTATTGAATCTATTTACCTTAAAAGGTCGTGATGATCAGCGCTTAAAAAACATTTTGGCACTGGCTGAACCGTTTGGAATTAGTGTGCAGCAAGCCAGTCGCGATAAATTAGAAAAAATGGCGGGTCAACCTTTCCATCAAGGTGTAGTGGCAGCAGTGCGTCCGCATCCGACTTTAAATGAACAAGATTTAGATGCATTGCTAAAAAACAATCCAAAGGCATTGTTATTGGCATTGGATCAAGTGACTGACCCACATAACTTAGGCGCGTGTATTCGTACTGCTGCGGCAATGGGTGCTGAAGCGGTGATTGTACCGCGTGATCGTTCAGCAAGTTTGACCCCAACAGCGCGTAAAATTGCTGCAGGTGGTGCTGAAAAAGTAAAATTCATTCAAGTCACTAATTTAGCGCGTAGTTTAGCCACCATTAAAGATGAGTTTAATGTACGTGTAGTTGGCACTATGCTTGATGAAAAAGCCATGCCGATTCACGAATTTGATTTCACTGGCACAGGTATTTGTGTAGTAATGGGTGCAGAAGATACAGGTCTACGTCCAATCACACAAAGCCAATGTGACCAAACGGTGTATATTCCCATGAATGGCAACTTGCAAAGTTTAAACGTGAGCGTGGCCACGGGTATGGCACTGTATGAGGCATGCCGTCAACGTAACGGACAATAAGTATGTCTCCCAGATACCAAGGTTATTTATTTGTTCTGATTACCATGTGTATCTGGGGCGGCTTTACCCTCACAGCCCGCCTCAGTGCCAATTGGCACATCAGTGCTTTTGATATTACTGCACTGCGTTTTGCTTTAGCCTTTTTCATTTTAATGCCCATCTTAATCTATAAAAAAGACACTGCTTTTTTATGGAGCCCTAAAGCGTTTAGCCTTGCCATGATTGGCGGTTTAGGTTACTGCTTGGTGTGTTATAGCGCCTTTCATTACGTGCCGGCAGCACATGCCGCTATTTTCTTAAATGGCTTTATTCCGTTGTGTACTGCGTTAATGGCATGGCTGTTGTATAAAGCGCCATTTGATAAGAGTACTTGGGCAAGTGTGCTGATTATGCTGCTTGCGATTGGTAGCATGAGTTACTTAATGTACCAAGAAACAGGGATTGCCTTTGGTTTTGGCGATTTTCTATTTTTTATCAGTGCCTTGTTATGGGGAACTTTTAGCGTCTTGATTCGACAATGGAAACTCTCGGCATGGCATTCTATGGCCAGTGTTGCGATTTGGTCGGCTATCGTTTACCTACCGATTTATGTTTTGTTTTTACCTAAAAATTTAAGCGAACCCGAACCAATGCATTTGCTGCTGCAAAGTATCTTCCATGGGGTATTTGTGGTGATTATTGCCACGCTGACTTATGTGGAAGCGATTAAGCGTTTAGGTGCATTTAAAGCGGGAAGTATTGTCACTTTAGCGCCATTTATGGCAGCGATTTTAGCAGTGCCTTTACTGGGTGAACCTTTAAGCATGGCAATTATTTGTGGTTTAGTTGGCATGGCGATTGGTGCGATCCAACCATGGCGTTGGATTAGGCGTAAAGACCCATTGGCCGCCAAATTGGCACAAAAAAAGCAGTCTTAAGACTGCTTTTTTTATTGTTCACTTAAGGCTAAGTAGTTTAAATGCAAAGGTCGAAGTTGAGCATATAAATGTTCAAGCTCACCATCATTAAGCACAATATCATCAGCACGTTGTTGCTTGTGCTCACGTGACATTTGGGCCGCAATAATATTTTGAATCTGCTCGAGGCTTTGTCCATCACGCATTGAGGCACGTTGAATTTGTAACTCAATACTGGCATCAATGAGTAAGCTACGCGAGGTTAATTCATCTTGCTGACTTTCAAAAAGAAGTGGCGAGACTAACATCACATAAGGACTGCTGGCTTGTTCCAGTTGCTCAACAATAGCAGCACGAATGGCAGGGTGGGTAATTTCATTTAAGATATGACGTGCTTGATCATCTAAAAAAACATGTTCACGTAAAGCACGACGATTGAGTTCACCATTTTCAAGTAACACCCAATCCCCAAAGCTTGCCACCAATTGTTGTAATACCGGCGAACCAACCTGCACCACTTCACGTGCCACAACATCAGCATCTACTACGCAAATACCTTGTTGCTCAAACCATGCACTGGCAGCCGACTTACCACTGCCAATGCCTCCTGTAAGTCCAACAATCAAGCGCATGGTGAATTCCTTATCCTAAGTAAATCTTCATGATTTTATCGCCCCATAAAAAGGCAATCCAACCTGCAATTGCAATATAAGGACCAAAGGCAAATGCCTGATTTTCCTTACGTACTTTAAGTAAAATAATCCCAATAATTGCACCGACAACCGACGACAGTAGTACAATTAATGGCAGCATTAAAGGCCCCATCCATGCACCTAAAGCGGCGAGTAATTTAAAATCGCCATAGCCCATGCCTTCTTTACCTGTCACCAATTTAAACAGGTAATACACAATCCATAAGCATAAAAAACCAATCACATAACCCCAAATCGCCATGGTTGGTGTGGTGTACAGTGCATAACTATTGACGATTAAGCCCAAGGCCGCCAAAGGTAAGGTATAGCGATCAGGCAATAATTGCGTATCAAAATCAATAAAGGTCAGTGCAATTAAAATATAAGTGAGCACTAAACCAAATAGCATCTGTAGCGTGGGCCCAAGCACAGCGACCACCACCAAAGCACACACTGCAGTCAGCAGTTCAATCAAAGGGTAGCGCATGCTAATAGGATTTTGGCATGTGCCGCATTTGCCACGTAACACAAGCCAACTTACAACAGGAATATTTTGATACCAACGAATAGTGCTATGACATTTTGGACAAGTTGACGCAGGTTGGCTTAAGGTCAGCTTACTTTCGTCAATGATGGGTTGTTCAGGATGCAACAGCATTTGACATTCGTTATGCCATTCTTGTTGCATCATTTTTGGGGTGCGGTAAATCACCACATTTAAAAAACTACCGATGCAGAGACTAAAAAGCCCAACTGCGATATACAGCGCAGTTGGGTTGTTGCTCAAAAAATATAGAATGTCTTGCATTACACCACAGAACCCATTTGGAAGATCGGTAAGTACATCGCGACCACTAAGCCACCGACCAACACACCTAAAACGGCCATAATCAGAGGTTCCATCATGGCAGTTAAACCGTCAACAGCATTGTCTACTTCATTTTCATAATGTGTAGCAACTTTATCAAGCATAGCATCTAAAGAACCCGATTCTTCACCGATCGATACCATCTGAATGGCCATAGATGGAAAAAGATTAGTGGCACGCATAGAAAATTGTAGCTGTTGGCCGGTTGCTACATCATCACGAATTTTCATCACAGCTTCTTCATAGACAATATTATTGGTCGCACCGGCAGTAGATTCTAGTGCATCAATCAGTGGTACACCAGCTGCAAACGTAGTTGCAAGGGTACGGCTATAACGCGCAATAATAGCTTTATAGACCAAATCTCCAAAAATCGGTAGTTTAAGCGCAGTTTTATCCAGCAAGTTACGGAATTTTTGGCTACGTTTTTTGGCTTCTAAAAATAAGGCAATTGCTGCTGCAATCGCAATTATTAAAATAAACCAATAACTTTGCATCCAATTGGACATATTGACCACCATTTGGGTAAAGGCGGGTAAGTCAGCACCAAATGAGCTAAATAAATCTTGGAATACCGGCACCACTTTGACCATCAAAATAATGGTCACCACCACTGCAACCACAATCACCGTGGCTGGGTATTTCATGGCTTTTTTAATTTTTTGTTTTAAAAGTTCACTCTTTTCTTTATAAATGGCCACGCGATCGAGCATGGTCTCTAAAGCACCCGATTGTTCACCCGATTCGACCAAGGAGCAAAATAATTTATCAAAATGTTGTGGATATTTACGTAAGGCACCGGCAAAGGTGTTACCACCTTCCACTTCACCTTTAATACCTAACACCACTTCACGCATAGCAGGGTTGTCTAGACCTTCAGCCACAATTTCAAAGCTTTGTACCAATGGCACACCCGCTTTCATCATGGTGGCCAATTGTCGGGTAAAAATAGTGATATCTAAGGTAGAAACACGCTTTTTGGTGAACGCTTCAAGAATATTCTTTTTCTTTTCGCGAATGGTTTTAATGGTTACCCCTTGCTTACGTAGTGTGACTTTAGCCAAAGCCATATTACGCGCAGGAATTTCCCCTTTAATCTTAACCCCTTTACGATCAACACCATCGTAGATGAAAATCGGCATCATCTGTGCTTTTTTGACAGCCATGCAAGTTATCCTTATTTTAAATACTTTGTCTATTCACTCGTTACGCGGTTAACTTCTTGTAAAGAGGTCACCCCTTGCATCACTTTTAGTAAACCTGAACGACGCAGGTTACTAAACCCCAATTGTTGTGAAAGCTTGGAGATTTCTAACGCATTGGCATCTTCCATAATCAGCTTGGAAATTTCAGGCGTGACTTTCATCACTTCATAAATCCCCACGCGACCTTTATAACCTTCACGGCAATCACTACAACCAATCGGTTGATAGATTTGAAACTCTTGTTGTAAATCTTCTTCGGTAAAGCCCAGTTCCAGTAAGCTGTTTTTTGGAATTTCAATCGGTGCTTTACATTGCTTACATAAACGACGCGCCAAACGCTGTGCAATCACTAGGTTGACTGATGTTGCAATATTAAAAGAGGGAACACCCATATTGCGTAAACGGGTCAGTGTTTCAGGTGCACTGTTGGTATGCAAAGTCGACATTACCATATGACCCGTTTGTGCTGCTTTAATGGCAATCTCTGCTGTTTCTAAGTCTCGAATCTCACCAACCATGACAATATCTGGATCTTGACGTAAGAAGGAGCGCAGTGCTGCTGCGAAGGTTAAGCCAACTTTAGGATTGACGTTGACCTGATTAATACCTTCTAAGTTAATCTCAACAGGATCTTCGGCGGTTGAAATATTGGTATCTTCACGGTTTAAGATGTTGAGGCCAGTATATAAAGATACGGTTTTACCTGAACCTGTCGGACCTGTAATTAACAACATGCCTTGCGGTTTGGCTAATGCATCCATAAATAAGGCTTTTTGATCAGGTTCATAGCCTAGCGCATCAATACCGAGCATAGCACTTGATGGATCTAAAATACGTAAAACCAGTTTCTCACCAAACAGCGTAGGTAAGCAGTTGACACGAAAATCAATGGCTTTGGTTTTAGAAATTTTAAGTTTAATACGACCATCTTGTGGTACACGTTTTTCAGAAATATCCATTTGTGACATGACTTTTAAACGTGCCGACAAACGTGTCGCCAATTGTAGAGGCGGGGTTGCAACTTGACGTAACACACCATCAATACGGTAGCGCACGCGATAGGTTTTTTCATAAGGTTCAAAGTGTAAATCTGATGCCCCTAAGCGAATCGCATCAATCAGTAATTTATTAATATATTTGACGATCGGTGCTTCATCTTCTGCACTGACTTGTTCTTGTTCAGAACTTTGATCTGGGTCTGCTTGTAAATCTAAATCGAGGTCATCGTCAAAATCAAAATTGGTTTCTTCAGCAAAATGGGTGTCGATGGCTTTTTCAATTTTATCATGTTCAACAATCACCAACTCAATATTCTTTTTACTGTTAAAGCGAATGGCGTCTAGAGCATCAATATTGGTCGGGTTACTGGTGGCCAAATACAGCAGGTGACCACGTTGAAAAATAGGCAAAACCCGATATTTTAAAATAAATTTATCTTCAATCAGATCACGAACCAGATAAGAGAAGTTATACGTACTTAAATCAAATAGAGGTTCACCAAATTCTTGGGAGATTTTCTCAGCGATTGTATATGCTGGAACATTTAAATGATGGATTAAAAATGGAACAATATCTTGTTCACTTTTTTTCGCACTTAAGATCGCCTGTTGCATTGCTTCAGGTGCAATAATGCCGTCATCGACAAGTCTTCGAATAAAGCCTGTAAATTTAGGTGCCCCGTGTGTAAATGACATGCCCCAATGATCCTCAATTTAAAATGTTTATAATACGTATAACGAAATTATACTTTTGTTGCATGAAAATACTATATCTGAAAATGTTGTCTTTGCCCTAAATATGGGACAAAAATTGAACTAGTTAAAATTAAATGTCTGCTTTTTAGCTGTTGTATGGCTTTTATAGACGATTCACATCGCAACGAAACAGATCGTATAAAATAAGTATGCTCTAAATTTTGCAATTGCGTGTAGAATATGTGCGTTTTTATGAATTGTTTTTTATAGGTCATCTATGTCGGCATCGACCATTACCCCTTGGGTTGTAGGCAACTGGAAAATGAATCCAGTGCAGGCACAAGCACAGCAATTACTGAATGAATTTAAACAATTATTGCAAAATAGTCCAATTGCACAAGAAAAATGTCATTTAGGCATTGCACCAACCATGTTGGCTTTGGGTGCTGTACAAGCCCAATTGGCTGATGCCGCACGTCCTGTTTACACTGTGGCGCAAGATGTATCACGTATTGCAGCGACAGGCGCTTATACTGGTGAAGTGAGTGCTGAGTTACTCGCAGATCATGGTGTGGGCTACGTGTTGGTGGGTCACTCAGAGCGCCGTGAAATTTTTGCCGATCAGCGTGATCAGTTAAATGCTAAAGTGCAAAATGCCCTCAATGCAGGTTTAACGGTGATTTACTGTGTGGGTGAAAGCTTAGCAGAACGTGAAGCAGGGCAAGCTGAAGTTGTAGTTTTGCAACAAATTTGTGATATTGCTGCTGTAGTCAAAGGCGACGCATGGCGTAATATTGTGGTTGCTTATGAGCCGATTTGGGCGATTGGTACAGGTAAAACAGCATCGCCTGAAGATGCGCAAGCCATGCATGCAAAAATTCGTGAAGGCTTAAAACAATTGACCCCACATGGCGCCAATATGGCTATTTTGTACGGTGGTAGTGTAAAAGCTGAAAATGCAGTAGAGTTAGCCGCTTGCCCAGATATTAATGGTGCTTTGGTCGGTGGTGCGTCATTAAATGCCGAGTCGTTCCATCAAATCGCCTTAGCATTTGCCAATACAAAATAATTAGGAGTACAGCATGCAAACTTTTGTGCTGGTCGTACATATTATCTTAGCCTTGTTAATGATCGTATTAATTTTAGTTCAGCATGGTAAGGGTGCAGATGCGGGTGCCTCGTTTGGTGGTGGCGGTGCAGCGACAGTATTTGGTGCTTCAGGTTCAGGTAATTTTTTAAGTCGTTTAACTGGGATTTTAACTGCATTGTTTTTTATCACCAGTTTGACGCTGGCCATTTTTGCGAAAAATCAATCGAATGAAGCCTATAGCCTAAAATCGGTGTCAACAACGCAAAGTGTACCGGCAACATCGCCTGAAACTTCGCCAGTTGAGCCTAAAAGCGCAGAATAAAGCAAAATAGGGCTTCCCTTTTAACAAAGAAGCCCTTAGAATGCGACCTGCTGCGGTGGTGGTGGAATTGGTAGACACGCTACCTTGAGGTGGTAGTGCTTTCGGGCGTGGGGGTTCAAGTCCCCCCTTCCGCACCAACTTATAATCCAGAAATTTAGGTTGGTGTTAAGCGGCAAATCTGTTGATGCGGGATGGAGCAGTCTGGTAGCTCGTCGGGCTCATAACCCGAAGGTCGTTGGTTCAAATCCAGCTCCCGCTACCAATCTTATTTAGATGCAAACTAAATAAGCACTTAAGATTTAAGTGAGATAAAATTTGTATATGTTGTTGCGGGATGGAGCAGTCTGGTAGCTCGTCGGGCTCATAACCCGAAGGTCGTTGGTTCAAATCCAGCTCCCGCTACCACTTTTAATTAAGCCAGAACTTAATTAGTGCGATTAAATTTTTAGATTGAAAATTAATCGTAATACAGATATAATTTTTGCACGTTGATGCGGGATGGAGCAGTCTGGTAGCTCGTCGGGCTCATAACCCGAAGGTC